>CACOMZ010000032.1 GCA_902628525.1 uncultured Pelagibacteraceae bacterium | reverse complement strand
AAATTCTCCAAATAATCCTTCTGGACAAGTTTGCGAAAAATTGGAAGAAATTTCAGAACTTGCTAAAAAATATAATCTCTTAATTTTATCTGATGAAATATATTCTGAGTTAACATTTTCAAAAAATTTTAAATCTATCTCAAGTTATTGTCCTGAAAATACTATTATTAGTACAGGAATTAGTAAATGGTGTGGTGCGGGAGGATGGAGACTTGGTTATTTTATAATTCCTGATGAATTAAAAGATATAAAGAATATGATCAACGTATTAGCTAGCGAAACTTTTTCTGCTGTAAGCGCGCCTGTTCAATATGCAGCAATTAAAGCTTATGAAAATGATCATTCAAATTATATTACAAAATCAATAAATATTTTAAGTGCAGTTGGGAAATATGTTTTTTCAAATTTAAAATCAAATAAGGTCCTGATTAATCAACCTCATGGAGGGTTTTATTTAATGCCAGAATTTTTAAATAATAAATTTAAAACTTCGTCAGATATGTGTAGCGATATATTAAATAATACTGGAGTTGCTTTATTACCGGGTTCTGATTTTGGATTTAATCCAGATAAAATGTTTGCAAGGTTAAGTTTTACAGATTTTGATGGGCAAGAGTTTATGAATAATATTGATGCAACTAAAAAAGTTGATGAAAATTTAATCAATATGTTTGCACCAAAAGTGGTTGAAGGCGTTAATAAGCTGAAGAATTGGTCAGAAACCTTATAAAATCACTCTATACACCTACGATTATTTTTTGTTAGAATAAAGTTATAAAAATAATGACACACAAATAAAAAGAGGGGTAAGTAATGAAAAAAATAATCACATCTCTATCAAGTGCTTTACTGATTTTATTTGCATCATTGTCTCTGACAACTGTTGCTAAATCAGCTGAGTTCTTTACGATAGGAACAGGCGGACCTACAGGAGTATATTTCCAAACAGGAAACGCTATATGTAAAATGCTTCATAAGTCAGCAATTAGTGCTGAACATGGCAGAAAAAAAGGTACAGCTAAAGCTTATAGATGTACTGCTCCATCAACTGGCGGATCTAACTACAATATTGGTCAGATAGCTTCTGGAGAATTCCAATTTGGTGTAGCACAATCAGACTGGCAGTATCACGCTGTTAATGGATCTAGTAAATGGGAAGGAAAACAATTTAGCAACTTAAGAGCAGTGTTTTCAGTTCACAATGAACCTTTTCAAATTTGGGCTAGAAAAAAAGCAAAAATCAAAGACTTCAATGGATTAAAAGGAAAAGTAGTAAACATCGGTAATCCTGGTTCAGGTCAAAGAGGAACTATGGAAGAACTGATGAAAGCAATGGGTGTTGATAATAGTTTCTTTAAATCAACAACCGAGCTTACTTCTTCTGAACAAGTTAAGGCGCTATGTGACGGAAAAATAGATGCATTTGGTTATTCTGTTGGATTTCCAAACGGTGCTATGGAGCAAGCAGCAACTTGTGCGGCTAAAGCATCTCCAATTAATTTAACAGGTTCTGAGGTTCAAGGTTTAATTGATGGTGCAGATTATTATGCACAGGCAATAATACCTAAAGGAACTTACACAGGTCAGAAAAAAGATGCTACAACTTTTGGTGTAAAAGCTACTGTTGTTACATCTGCAGATGTTTCTGAAGAGCTTGTTTATTTAGTTACAAAAGCTGTGATGGAAAATTTTGATGATTTCAAAAAACAACATCCAGCGTTTGGTTTCTTGGAAAAGAAAAACATGATTAAAGATGGTTTATCTGCTCCATTACATCCAGGAGCAATCAAATACTATAAAGAAGCTGGGTTAATGTAATCCAATTTAATTAATAAAAAAGGCCTGGTAATTTTTACCGGGCCTTTTTTTTATGGTATGAATAATTTTAATGAGTGACTCAATCAGTAGTAAAATTAAAAATAAAATAAGCGAAGATTTATCACCAACTAGAAATATTACTGGTTTTCATTTAAAAATCGTTTCAGCTATCGCTATTATTTGGTCATTATTTCAACTTTGGTATGCTTCACCATTTCCATTTATGTTGAATTTTGGAATGTTTAAGGGATTACCAGCAAGAGCAATTCATTTAGGTTTTGCTTTAACTT
>CACOMZ010000031.1 GCA_902628525.1 uncultured Pelagibacteraceae bacterium | reverse complement strand
TAACAAATTTTCATTTGGTTTGATGTCTCTATCTGAATAGTATGACTTTTTATATTTTATACCCGCTGTTAAACAATCAATTTTATATTCATAAATTAAATCATAATATTCAGTGAGATTAATCTTCCTATTTCTTCTTGTTTTAAAAGTTAAATTGTTATTCTCATCAAAATTATATGAAATTTCACTTTCTAAGACATTAGTTTCGCCTCTCTTACCATTTTCTTCTAAAAAGCTAAAGGAAGACTCAAAATTATTGAATAAAAAAATTGTATTAAATTGATTGTATTCAAATGTATTTAAATCGTTATCTAAAGAAAATTTATATCCTAATTTTATATTGTCATAAAGATGATTAGTTATTGAACCAAATATATTAGAAGTTTTTTGATGCAATGTACTTGTATTAGGAATGAATTCTTCTTCTTTATCCCTGAATACTGTAGCTAATTTCACTTCAAAAAATTTATTTACATCATCTAGACCTTCTTCAATATCAGCACCTAGATCTTTTTCAATATCTCTGTCTAAAATTTCTTTTTCTATTTTAAAATCTAATCCTAAAGTTAATGATCTTCCACCCTCACTAGTACTTCCAATTCCTAGTCTATTTGATGAAAAAACATTACCTACATCGATTGTTCTTGACAATGTTGATTGATCTTTCATCCCAGTTGGATTGACTCTGAAAGATACTTTTGGGGTTAAATAATTTTTATAGTTATTTTGTTTTTTTATTAATGGTAAACTTCCATTAACCTCAAACAAACCGACAAAATCAACCTCAGGACTTGATTTAGTATCAGATTTTTTTCCAACTGAATTGTGATTTTTAAAATATAAATTATAATTTGTATTTAGCCCAAAATTACTAATATAACTAGTTGATGTATAATTTATATTATTTGTAATATTTGAAGTTAAATTATTTGTATTGTTTAAATTGTTACTACCTGATGAGCCAAAGCTAATTGAACCATTTAAATACTTATCTGTTAAAACAGTATCAAAATTATAATGTGGAAGCACGTACTGGTATCTATCACTATTTTTCGATACTCTTAAATTTTCATATATATTAACTCCAGAACTAAAATTAAAGCTGTCATTGCTTAATGATAATTTAATCCGATTGTTCATCGAAGATGCATTCCCAAATTTAGATGCTGCATTTGACATATACGGACCAAAAACTCCTAAATATGTATCATTTGAGACCTGCTCGACTCCAAAAAATAATTTAGTTGTAATAAAGTTGTCTAATTTTAGATCTAAATCATAATTTGCTAAGAAATGAGATCTGTTATCATTTTTATATCCATTCACAAATCCAAAATCAGCAACAAAACTTGAGCTTTTATTAATTTGTCTATATTCATTTTGAATAGAAGTAATTTTATTATCAAACCAAGTTGGAGTAATAGTGTAATCTTTGCTATCTGAAATAGCTCTAAAATATGGTTGAGTTATTGAAGTTCCAAGAACATCTGAGTTATTATTTTGAGGCCATAAAAAACCCGACTGTCTGTCTACAGTTGGATCAGGGTGAAAAAATTTTGGAAAATAGAATACAGGTAAATCATAAACTTTTAAAATAGCATGTTTGTATTCAATTTGTTTCTTTATTCTATCATGTTTGATCTCTGGGGATTTAATTGACCACGGAGGACAACCGTCTCTCTTTTGACAGATAGTAAAAACACCTTTTTTAACTATAGTGCTACTTTCATCACCTTTTGATGATGACCCATATATTCTTGGATCATTTCTTTCATCATTAAAAATCTCTTTATATACGTCTACCTTAGTATCTTTAGCAGTAAAAGTTTTATTTTTTAGATTAAACATGCCGTCAGTAAAAAAATATTTATCAGATTTTGGAAGATTAAAATTCGTGATAGTAAGTATATTTTTCCCCTTCACTAGACTATTATTTACAAAAAAAATAAACTCATCTAAATAATAAATTTGATTGTTGCCATCTTTTATTGTTGACTTATTTTTTGAAATTAGTTGTTTAGTATCTAATAAGTACGTTACATTCTGAGATTTAATATTGTACTCAGACTCAATATTTGCTTCTGTAAAACCTTTTGTTAAGATTTTTTCTTTATTTATTATATAAATC
>CACOMZ010000030.1 GCA_902628525.1 uncultured Pelagibacteraceae bacterium | reverse complement strand
TTCTCATTTTTAGAATTATAATTAACATGAAGTTTATTTCCGATTTGAAGATAATTTTTAATTTTTTTTGAGGTTCCTCCAAATATGATTCCCGAAACTTTACCCTTTTCTCTCGTAAATAATTCAGCAATAATTGAATTCTCACTATATCTATTTTTGCTTATCAAAAACCCTTCGTCAGACCAATTCATGATTTATTTAAGTTTTTCAAACATTCTATTGCAGCATTTTGTTCAGCATCTTTTTTGGATTTACCGGTAGCAATAAAGTATTTAGTGTTGGGTAACTTAACACCAACTTTAAAAATAGGCTTGTGTCTAGGTCCTGTATTGGAAATTAATTTATATAAAGGAAGTTTTTTAAATTTTTTTAAAGTTGTTTCTTGTAATTTTGTTTTTGCGTCAATTTCTGTAATCACACTTTTATCGATGTGATTTTTCCAAAGTGTTAAAATTGTTTTTTCTACAAAATTAAAACCCTTATCGAGATATATAGCCCCAATTAATGCCTCACAACTATCAGAAATAATTTTATCCTCTATTTTTATTTTTTTATTATTTGGATTAAATGTTTTTATATAATTTGCCAAATTAATCTTTTTCGCAATTTCCAAACATGTTTTTTTGTTAACTAAAGATGCAAATTTTTTATCTAAAATACCCTCACTTTCGTTTGGATATATTTCTAATAATTTTTTAGCTATAACTAAACCTAAAACTCTATCTCCAAGAAACTCTATTTTCTCATTATTTTCCTCTGGATTAAAGCTTTTATGAGTTAATGATTTAGTTAGTAAATTTCTATTTTTAAACTTAAGATTAATTTTTTTTTCTAAATTCTGATAATTAATTTTCATTAATATATCTTGTTAAATGTTCTATTAAATCTAATTGATTTATGCCACTTCCAAAATTCAAATAATCTACCTATTTTTTTATCAGAGGAAAAAAATATAAATTGAGCCTTACCTACAAGATTATCTTTATGTACATAACCAACACTCGTTAAAAATCTACTATCTTTCGAGCAATCTCTATTATCGCCTAAAAAAAAATAATGATTTTCAGGTACAGTGAATATGTCAGAATTTTGAAAAGTATAATCTTTTAGATATACTGTTTGAAATTTTTTCCCATTTGATAAATTTTCCTCGAATCTAAAAACATCTATGCTTTTATCTCCACAATAAATTTTACTTTTATTTGGAATTTTAGATTTAAATAGTTCAGAATTATTTAAATATAAGTTTCCGTCAATAAATTGAATTTTGTCACCAGGTAAACCAATCAATCTTTTAATATAATCTGTTCGATTATCCACTGGTGTTTTAAAAACAACTACATCACCTCTTTTTGGACTATTGAACATAATTCTTTTATTCAATATTGGAGGGCTAAAAGGAAAAGAATGTTTGCTATAACCATATGAATACTTGGTTACAAATAATCTATCACCAACTATCAAGGTTGGCTCCATAGAGGAAGATGGTATATAAAACGGCTGAACAAACAGAGATCTAATAACAACTGCAATAACTAAAGCGTATAATAAAGTTTTTATATTTTCTGAGAAAAAATTTTTATTCAATTTCATGAGGTTTGAATTATAGCAAATGCTGTAGAATATTTTTTTTCATCAGAAATTGATAAAAAACAATTGAATTTTTTTGTTTTATATTTCTTTTGAATGAGTTTGGTAATTTTTTTATTTTTAACATAATATGGTTTACCCATTTTATCATTAATCACCTCTATATCTTTAAAATTTAAATTCATACGAAAACCTGTTCCTAAAGCTTTTGAAAAAGCTTCTTTTGCAGCAAATCTCTTTGAAAAAAAAGCCACTTTATTATTAATATTGTCTGACTCTTTTAATTCTTTTGGAGAATAAATTCTTTTTATAAAATTACGATTTTTAATAGATTTTTCTATTCTTTTATTTTCAATAATATCAACACCAATACCAAGAATTTTCATTTATTTTTTAATAATTTTTTTAAATTCTTTAATTACATTTGAAATGCCTAAAAAAATAGACTCTCCTATTATAAAATGACCAATGTTAAATTCTCTAATTTCTTTAATTTTTGTAAGCATTTTAGTTGTTTTAAAATCTAACCCGTGACCAGCGTGAACTTCTAATTTTAAATTTGATGCTAATTTTGAGCTATTTTTAATTCTTGCTAATTCAGAAAAATGATTTTTTTTTTGTTTTACTAAATTTGCTAATTTTCCTGTATGTATTTCTACACAATCTACATCAAGCATACTAGCAAGCCTCATATCCTTAAGAGAAGGATTAATAAATAAACTAG
>CACOMZ010000029.1 GCA_902628525.1 uncultured Pelagibacteraceae bacterium | reverse complement strand
AGGAATATGGGGAGTCAGACCATCCTGATGTTGACGAATTATATAACAGAGTTTCGAAGATAGATCCCAAGATCAGTATTGCCACGGTATATAGAACCGTAAAACTTTTTGAAGAAGCTGGAATATTAACAAAGCATGATTTTAAGACAGGAAAAGCTAGATACGAATTGAATGATGATCATAATCATTTAATTGATATTAAAACTGGTGAAATAATAGAATTTGTTGATGATGAAATTAATCAGCTGCAAGAAAAAATTGCAGCTAAATATGGATATACATTAGTTGATCATAAGCTTGAGTTGTATGGGATGAAGAAAAAACCCTAAAAATATGAGTCAAAAAATATTCATTAAAACATTTGGATGTCAAATGAATGAGTATGACTCAAATAGGATCTTCGACTCAGTTAAAAAAATAGGCTTCGAAAAAACAGACAATTATGAGGAAGCTAACTGTTATTTATTGAATACATGCCATATAAGAGACAAGGCAAAAGAGAAGGTTTACTCTGAAATAGGTAGAGTAAAAAAAATTTTTAGATTTAAGCAAAAACCTTTAGTAATTATTGCTGGATGTGTTGCTCAAGCTGAAAATCAAGAAATGCTTAAAAGAGAGCCTTATATAGATTTAGTCGTTGGTCCCCAAGCTTATCATAAAATAAATGAAATTACAATCATTGCACTCAATAAAAATCTTACTATTACATTTATAGAGTTATTTCTAAGATTTAGAATTTTGTTTGATTTTTTCATATTTTATATCGAAATAACCTCTTTAACCTCTGGTAAATAATGACATAAAAGATTTTGAACACCCTGCTTTAGAGTCATGGTAGAACTGGGACAACCTGAACAACTACCTTGTAGTTGAACTTTAACTACTCCATTTTTAAATTCCATAAATTTAATATCTCCACCATCTCTTGCAACTGCTGGTCTTATTTTTTGGTCTAAAATTTTTACTATCTTTGCTTCTATTTCATTTAAATTTTCACTTTCTTTTTCCTGATTTTCATCTATTACAAAGGTTCTACCATTTGAATAAAATTCATTTATTAAAGAAATTACAATGTGCTTTATCTCATCCCATTTTGTCTCATCATTTTTGTTAACAGATATAAAATCTTCGCCTAGAAATATACCTTCAACCCCATTTATGGAAAGTATGCTATTCACTAATTCATTTTCAATATCGTCTTTATTGGTGATTTCATATGGACCACTGTTTGAAACTCTCTTTCCAGGTAGAAATTTTAAAGAATTAGGATTCGGTGTAATTTCGGTTTGAATAAACATAGATCATATATAGTGAATATTCCTAAAATTTAAACTTGATA
Organism: uncultured Pelagibacteraceae bacterium; assembly: GCA_902628525.1. GTDB lineage: Bacteria > Pseudomonadota > Alphaproteobacteria > Pelagibacterales > Pelagibacteraceae > Pelagibacter. Next base: position 1,086 of record CACOMZ010000029.1, on the reverse strand, counting down.
ATAATTTTTCTAAAAACCAAGGATTTCTTTTATTTTTTCAATCTTTTTTGAGGCAATTGTTTCAGCTTTTTCAACCCCTTCTAGAAGGATCTTATCTAAATAAGTTTTATCGTCCAAAAGTTTCTCAATTTCTCTAGATATAGGATCTATTTTGTTTACCAATTCATCTGATAATTTTTCTTTAAACTCTGAAAAATTTTTGCCTGCAAAAGTTTCAATTGAATTTTTCAAATTAGTATTGGTTAAGCTTGAATAAATTCCTAAAAGATTTTTTGCCTCTAACCTTTCATCAAGTTCTTTTACATCGTTTGGAATTGGCAACGCATCAGTTCTAGCTTTTTTAATTTTATTAATTATTTGATCTTTATTATCTGTCAAATTAATTCGACTAAAATCTGATAAATCAGATTTACTCATTTTTTTTTGAACCATCTTTTAAACTCATTATTCTTGAAAATTCTTTTTGTATTAATGGTTCTGGTACTTTAAGAAAACCATCTGCATTAAAATCATTATTGAATTTTTGAGCTATATCCCTACATAATTCTAAATGTTGCTTTTGATCATTGCCCACTGGAACGTGCGTAGCATCATATAAAAGGATGTCCGCAGCCATTAAAACTGGATAAGAATATAAACCAATGCTAGCTTGCTCCTTATCTTTACCAGCTTTCTCCTTAAATTGAGTCATTCTATTTAACCACCCCATTCTTGCTACACAACCCAATATCCAGGCTCCTTCAGCATGAGCTGGGACTTGAGATTGATTAAAAATTATACTTTTTTTTGGATCTATTCCACTTGCTATAAAAGTTGCAACAGTTTCTCTTATATTGTTTTTTAACTCATGCGGATCTTGTTTTATAGTAATCGCATGAAGATCAACTACACAAAAAATACATTTATTATTATTATCGTCATTTAAATCAACAAAGTTTTTTATAGCCCCTAAATAATTTCCTAAATGGAGATTTCCTGTAGGCTGTACACCTGAAAATATTTTTTTGCTCATAAAATTAATACTTTAATTTAATATCACTCATTTGGAAAGCTTTGATAAAATAACAAACCGCTAAATAAAACAAT
>CACOMZ010000028.1 GCA_902628525.1 uncultured Pelagibacteraceae bacterium | reverse complement strand
TGCCTCCCTATTAATAAAATATGCGTGAGTTAGTACAGCATTTCTGACATTAACTATTTGATATTCATTTTCCTCATCTATAGGTTTTTTATAAAACTGCCATAATTCACTTAATAAAATTATCTGTTTTTTAAATTTAAAATTTTTAATAATAAATTTTTTTAATTCTTCTGAAAAGTTATTTAAAAAAACTGCATCATCTTCAAAAATTAACGCATATTTTATGTTTGTTTCAATAAATTTTTTATAGACGTTTACATGACTTAGTGAACAACAAATTTCAGCTGCATTCATATTAGTATTAATTGGATTAATAAATTTATTATTTTTTGATATCAGATGATCTAGTTCACTTTTCTTTATTTTTTTTCCATCAACTGCGTCTATTATTTCAAAATTTAGTATGTTTTGTTTTTTAAGTTCCTCAATTATGTTTTCTCGTCTTTTTGTTTCTCTTTTTAAATTAATTACATAAATTTTAAAATTATCTAGCACGGACAATACCTTTTTTGGTGGACCGCCCAGAACTCGAATCTGGAATCTCTCGGTTCGTAGCCGAGTGCCTTATCCAATTTGGCCAGCGGTCCATTATTTATTATAAAATAACTCAAAGTTACTGTTTTTTTCTGTTTTTATTAACAAATTTTGTCTAATTAAAACACACCTATGCATAAAAAGACTAATTAATGTGGTAAAATAACATAAAAATATAATTTATTTGGGTGTATAAGCCTCTTTAAATAATGAGCGAAAAACTATTTGTTCCTGACATTGGTGACTTTGAAAATGTTGAGGTTATAGAGATACTTGTAAAACCTGGTGATCAAATTAAAGAAAATGATCCGATAGTTACAATTGAAAGTGATAAATCAAGCGTTGAAATTCCATCTACTGTTGCTGGAAAAGTAGATAATATAGCAGTCAAAGTTGGTGATAAAGTTTCTAAGGGAGATTTATTGGTCAATCTTACATCATCATCAAAAACATCATCTGAAAGCACTCTTCCAAAAGATACAGAAAATATAATTAAACAAGCTGAAGAAGTAATGGCTGAAAAAAAAGAGGAAAAAAAAATCATTATAGAACCAGTAATAGAGAAAAAACAATCTACAATTCAAGTTGTTAATGGTTCTGATATCGATCCACTTGAAACTCAAGATTGGTTGGAGTCTTTATCTGCGGTAATTTCCAAAGATGGAAATCACAGGGCCCATTTTTTAATAAAAGAATTAATTAATAAAGCTTATCGTGAAGGAGCAAATATTCCATATACTCAAAATACACCATACATTAATACAATACCTCCTGAGGCTGAAGTAAAGTCTAGTGGTGATCAAAATATTGAAAGAAGAATTAGATCGTTAATTAGATGGAATGCAGCTGCGATGGTGGTACGTGCAAATAAAAAATATCCTGAGCTTGGCGGACACATTGGTACATTTGCTTCTGCAGCAACATTATATGATGTTGGAATGAATCATTTTTGGAGAGCAAAAAATAACAAATTTGGTGGAGATTTAATTTATTTTCAAGGACATAGTGCTCCAGGAATGTATGCAAGGGCATTCTTGGAAGGCAGATTAACTGAAAAACAACTAGATAGTTTTAGACAAGAAGTAAAGCCTGGAGGTCTATCTTCATATCCACACCCTTGGTTAATGCCAAAATTTTGGCAGTTCCCTACGGTATCTATGGGGTTAGGTCCTATGCTTGCTATATATCAAGCAAGGTACATGAAATATTTAATAAACAGAGGTTTGATTAAAGATGAAGGAAGAAAAGTATGGGCTTTTTTAGGTGATGGAGAAATGGATGAGCCAGAGTCAATGGGTGCAATTGGATTAGCTGCAAGAGAAAATTTAGATAACTTAATATTTGTAATAAACTGTAATCTTCAAAGATTAGATGGTCCAGTTAGAGGTAATGGAAAAATTATTCAAGAGCTTGAGGGAAGTTTCAGAGGATCGGGATGGAATGTAATCAAAGTTATTTGGGGATCATATTGGGATTCATTAATTGCAAATGACAAATCTGGTCATTTAGTAAAAGCAATGAATGAGACAGTCGATGGTGAATATCAGGCAATGAAAGCTAGGAATGGTGCATACGTGAGGGAAAAATTTTTTGGAAAATACCCTGAAACGCTAAAATTAGTATCAAGTATGTCAGATACAGATATTTGGAGACTTAACAGAGGTGGTCACGATCCTCACAAAGTTTTTGCTGCATATGATAAAGCCAGCAAACATCAGGGAAGCCCAACAGTAATAATTGCAAAAACTATTAAAGGTTATGGAATGGGAAAATCAGGAGAGAGTGTAAATACTACTCATCAAACTAAAAAATTAGATGTTGATGACTTGATGTACTATAGAGATCGATTTGACGTTCCCTTAACAGATGAACAGGTGAGAAATATTGAATACTTTAGGCCTGACGAAAAATCTCCAGAAATAAAATACATAAAAGAAAAAAGAATTAAATTAGGCGGATATTTACCCGAACGTTCGACTTTCGCTAAACCAATCAAAGCACCCT
>CACOMZ010000027.1 GCA_902628525.1 uncultured Pelagibacteraceae bacterium | reverse complement strand
CAAGCTTTGGCTGCGTATTCATATCCATAAAAAGCAAGGGCAATTACACCAGGAAAAAAGAAAATAAAATACAAGACTAAATCTATCCAACCTTGAACTTTGGTCGGAAATAATCTGTAAATAACGTCACCACGAACATGAGCTTCCGTTGCTAAAGTATATGCTCCAGCCATCATAAAAATAGCTCCATACATTTGAAGACTAAAATCAAAATTCCATAAAGTTGGGGCGTTAAATGCATAGGCCATTATTACCTCATAACATGTTCCGCCCATTAATATTACAATACACCATGAAAAAGCTTTTCCCATTGAGGAGCTAAGAGTGTCAGCAAATTTTATATAAGAATGCATAAACGACTAACTTATCTTAATTTTCTTGATAAATTCAATTAAAAAAAAGGGGGCTAAAAAGCCCCCTTAATTTTTTATATCTTTAAACCTTAGATTTTAACTTTCGCTAACGGACCAAACTCATTTTCATAAGCAAGTCTGTAGTTAGGTTGATTCATTAGTAAGTATTTCATTACTCTCTTCGCGTAAGCTTTTTGTGAATCAACAATCTTCTTAAAGAAAGGATCTTTAGAAGAGAAATCACCTACAACTTTATCCCAACCTTTTAACTGCTCTGCAAGAATTGCATCTGAAGTTTGGTAAACATTTACTTTATGCTCATTCATCAGTTTTGATAAATCAGCAGAATATCTTACCAAAGCTTTAAAGTAGTTAGCAGTATTTGCTGCATACGAAGCATTTTTTAAGATTGCTTGGTTTGCAGGAGATAAGCTATTGAATGTTTTTTTGTTAATTGGTATCTCAAACATCTCTTGAGATTGATGGAAAGATCCTAAGTGATAATGCTTAGATACATCTTGCATACCAAACTGAGAATCTGAAGTAGGGTTGTTAAACTCAGCTGCTTCAATCAAACCAGTTTTCATTGCTGGCTGAATTTCACCACCTGGTAATTGTCTAACTACCATTCCCATTGCAGTAAGTACGTTAGTTGCAAGACCAACTGTTCTGTACTTCATACCTTTTACATCACTCACCTTAGTTACGTTCTTTTTGAACCAACCGAAGGGCTGAGCTGGCATAGGCATAGCAAAAACACCAACATAGTCATATCCAACTTTAGCTAATGTCTCTTCATACAATGCTCTTCCACCACCTTCTTCCATCCAAGCCATTACTTCTTGAGATGATAGACCATATGATGGACCTGTTCCGAAAAGTGATGCAGCTGGATTTTTACCATACCAGTATGCAGTAACCCAGTGACCCATATCAAGTACACCATCACTTACAGCTTGTCCAATTTCTCCAGTTTTTACAACTGCTCCAACAGGCTGAAGATCAATTTTTAAACTTCCACCTGACATGTCTCCAACCATTTTGGCATAATCTCCAGCCATTTCAAAAAAGATATTAGCGCCTGAAGGCCAAGCTGCTTGCATCTTTAATGTTTGCGGAGCACCAAAAGCAACATTTGGCATTGCTACAGCTGTCGCTGCTGCTGCACCTGTCGCTGCTGCGGCTTTGAAGAACTTTCTTCTTGAAGGAGTTTTAGAACTCTTCAATGATTTTTTATGTTTAATCATAAATTTCTCCTCTTTTAGTTAATTAACTTCGCGCAATTAATTATATATAAACATTGGAGTCTACGACAAAAATGCCCCAGTATTATTTTCTTACAATCTTGAGTAGAATAATTAATTTAAATAAGTTTGTTATTCTCGTATAAGCAGCATTTTTCAGGGGGTATATATAATTTTACGTCATTTGTAGGAACTGCAGTTTCTCTATTAATTTTTGATTTTATTGTTAATTGACCCATTTTTGCAGTTAATAATTTGAAATTACCAAAATCTTCAATTTTTTTTACGTTAACTTTAATCACATTTTCTACCTCATCTTTGGCCACTTTTACAAATTCTGACCTAATACCTAATTTAATGTCATTTTTTTTCAAATTAGATAGATTTGTATTGGTTTTTATTATCGTATCATTAATTTTTACACTGTTATTAGAATATAATTGAGTTTCAAATAAATTCATTGCAGGAGAGCCAATAAAATAACCTACAAAAGTAGTTTTAGGTCTTTCAAATAGATCTTTGGGAAGACCAACTTGAACTATTTCACCTTGATCCATTACAATAATATTATCAGCAAATGTCATTGCTTCATTCTGATCATGAGTTACATAAACTAATGTCGTCTTATATTCCTCATTAATTTCTTTTAAATTTCGTCTCAATCTAAATTTTAAATCTGGATCTATTACTGTTAATGGTTCATCCATTAACACAGCAGCTACATCCTCTCTTACTAATCCTCTTCCTAATGAAATTAGCTGTTTTTGATCTGCTGTAAGTTTCCTCGCAGGCATATTTAAAAAGGTCGAGAGTCTTAAAGTGTCTGAAACTGACTGAACTCTTTCCTGAATTTTCTCTTCAGAAAAATTTCTACACCTTAAAGGAAAAGCTAAATTATCAAAAACAGTCATCGTGCTATAAATCACAGGAAATTGAAAAACCTGTGCAATATTTCTTTCTTCGGTTATAAGATTAGTAACATCATTATCATCAAATAAAACATTCCCCTTTGAGGGTTTAACAAGACCTGAAACAATATTTAACATTGTGGTTTTTCCA
>CACOMZ010000026.1 GCA_902628525.1 uncultured Pelagibacteraceae bacterium | reverse complement strand
TCACATATTTTTTGAGCATCATGGTCGTTGATATGGCGTCTATCTTCTCTTAAATGAATAGTAACTGAGTCTGCACCACATTTGGAAACGTGTTTAGCTGCATAGATAGGGTCTGGGTGTTTTTCTCCACGCGCATTGCGCAAAGTAGCAACATGATCGATATTTACACCTAATCTTTTCACTTTATAAATCTGCTTCCTGGGGTAGTAATAGGTATTGACTTAAGACTATCTGGTAAATTTTTTGCACTGTAAGTTGGAACGTCTAATCTTAGATGCGAGATAATTTTTGTTTTAATTTTTAAAGATTTTTTTGTGGATCTGTCTATAATTGAAGCAAAACCTAATAATTTAGCATTTGCCTTTTTTATTAACTTTACACACTCTAAACTTGATTTACCTGTTGTGATTACATCTTCTATAATTAAAACTTTGGTTCCTTTTTTTATATTGAATCCCCTTCTTAGTGCAAATTTACCATTAACTCTCTCACAAAATATTGTCTCTTTTTTTAAAAGTTTACCAATTTCGTACCCAATTATTATACCCCCCATAGCTGGAGCTAAAATTAAATCTATATTTTTGTGTTTTTTTTTTATTTTACTGGCTAAAGATTTACAAATTTTATCAGCTATATTTGGAAAACTTAATAACTTTGCGCATTGTATATATTTAGATGAATGTAATCCTGACGATAAAACAAAATGACCTTCTAACAATGCATTAGTTTTTTTTAAAATATTTAAGGATTTTTTGTGTGAAAGCATTTCTTTTTTCTTCGTGTCGGATTATCTTAAATTTTATACTCTTTTGCTTTAGCTCTGCAATAAAATTTGTGAAATTTTTGAGATTCCTTATAATTAGCTTAAATTTAAAATTAATGTAGTTCGGGTTCTTACCAACCATTTCTAAACTTGAAATATTCAATTTATGGCTTCCAATTAATGAACTAATATCTCCTAATTGGCCCGGTTTATCAGGTAAAGAAATCCATAAAGTAGTATTATATTTTTTGGTTTTTTCCTCTTTTTGCTCACCTTTATCGTGCCAATACCTTCTGATAGCGGCTCTAGCTTTTCCAGTTTTTGTTGTAGGTATCCAATGAAGTGAAGGTGAATTATTTTTTGAGGTAATAATTTTTACACGATCACCGTTTCTTAAAATAGTTTGTAACTCGCTTTTATTACCATTGATTTCACAAGCTACGGCTGAATTTCCAATTTTTGTGTGAACAGCATATGCAAAATCTATAGCTGTAGCATCTTTGGGTAATTTAATAACAGATCCTTTAGGAGTGAAACAAAAAACGTTTTCTTGGAACATTTGAAGTTTAGTATATTCGTAAGAATCCTCGGGATTTTCATTTTTTTCAATAATTTCAACAAGATCTTTAAGCCAGTCATATTCTTTCCAACTTAACGAATTAAATTTTTCAGATGATTTGTATTGCCAATGGGAAGCTACACCTCTCTCAGCAAATTCATGCATTTCATGAGTTCTTATTTGAATTTCAATGGGTTTCTTGTTTGATCCAATCACTGATGTATGTATTGATTTATATCCATTAATTTTAGGTGAAGAAATATAGTCTTTAAATTTACCTGGTATACAATTCCATTTCTTATGAAAAATACCCAAGGTTTTGTAGCAATCATCTACGTTATTCAAAATTATTCTAAATCCAATGATGTCAGTTATTTGTTCGAGAGAAACTCTTTTTTTTTGTACTTTTCTCCATATTGAAAAGGGAGTTTTCTCTCTTCCATATATTTCGGCATTTATTTCTTGATCGTTCAATATTTTACTTAATTCAAAAGATTGTTCTTCAAACAAATCTTTTTTGTCCAATTTTATTTCATCAAGTCTTTTTTTAATTAATTTTCTCGCATCATTATTCAAAATTTCAAATGATAGGTCCTCAAGCTCATCTCTTATTCTGTGCATGCCCATTCTGTCTGCTAGCGGAGCATAGATTTCCATGGTTTCTTGTGCTATTCTTTTTCTTTTTTCTTCTTTGGAAATTGCTTTTATAGTTCTCATATTATGTAAACGGTCAGCAATTTTTACCAACAACACTCTGATATCTTTAGATGTTGCTAAAATTAATTTCCTAAAATTTTCAACCTTTGAATTAGAACCAGCTGAATTTTCAAAAACAGATATTTTAGTTACACCGTCTACTAAATCTGCTACTTCATCTCCAAATTCTTGCTTTATAGTCTCATAAGTTGCAAAAGTATCCTCTATAGTATCATGCAACAAACCTGTCGTTATAGTTGCGCTATCTAATTTTAAGTCGGATAATATATTTGCTACTTCTATTGGGTGAACCGAATAAGGATCGCCTGATGCTCTTTTTTGGCTTTTGTGAGCTTTTACAGCAAAATTATAAGCCTTATCTAATTTTTCTGGATTTAAAAATTTATTATAATTTTTAACTTTATTTATCAGTTCGTGAGAATTAAGCATGATGAATATTATAACACTAATTTAAATTTTTTTAATAGATCTAATATCTTTATCAGGTAGACCATAAATCAATTTTTTAACATTATTTTGCTTTATTGGATGAACCCAGTTTTTTTGAACTTCAAATAATGGGAATAATACAAAATTTCTTTTGTGCATTGATTTATGTGGTAAATTCATCATATTTCCTACTTTTGACGATAATCCATTAAAATCAATTATATCAATATCACAAACTCTTGGAGCGTTTCTTTTTGTTTTTTTTCTACCCAATATAATTTCTATATCTTTACAAATTTTTAGGAATTCTAATGGCGAATGGTTGCATTTTAATTTTATAATAATATTTAGAAATCTTGGATTTTTCGGATTTGGCCAAGATGGCGTTTCATAGAAGCTTGATACTGAAATTAAACGTAATTTCTGCCTAGATAAAAAATATTTCGCTTTTTCTATATTTTTTATTCTATTTCCAATATTAGAACCAATGCCTAAAAAAACTGTTTTAGCTAGATTTTCTGATAAACCTTGCTTTTTCACGATTCCAATCTCTTGTTTTTTTTGTTGCTCTTTTGTCATATTTTTTCTTACCCTTTGCAACAGCTATTT
>CACOMZ010000025.1 GCA_902628525.1 uncultured Pelagibacteraceae bacterium | reverse complement strand
AGAATAAATCCAATTGTTCAAAACTATATGGATAAAAACTCTATAGATATTATATTTAACAGTAAAAATATTTATATCGGAAATAAAAAATCAGATTTAACAAATGTGTTAATTGAAGAAATTAATAAAAATATACAAGAATAAATTATGACAAAATTAAATAAAAAAGAAATAATTGATTTATTACCACATAGACATCCTATGTTATTAATAGATGAGCTTTATGATATTAAAAAGCTTCATTCAGCAACAGCAGTTGTAAATGTAAAAAAAGATAGCTTTTTTGTACAAGGTCATTTTCCAGGACAACCAGTTATGCCCGGTGTATTAATTGTTGAGTCATTTGGTCAAGCAGCAGCTGCTCTTACGGCACATGGTTTAGACAAATCTACTTATGAAAATAAATTAGTTTTTTTAATGGGTGTAGAAAAAGCACGTTTCAGAAACCCTGTAATACCTGATTGTAAATTAATTTTAAAAATTGAAGCAATCAGGTCACATGGCAGAGTCTGGAAATATAAGGGGGAGGCATTTGTTAATGAAAATAAAATGGCAGATGCAATTTGGTCAGCTACAATTGTAGATAAGAAATAAACAGCAATAATTATTGATAACGCCTTTAGGATTGCTCTGTTAAAAGCAATTATGTCTAACCCTTTTTACAAAAATTATTCACCATTTAAAATTTCTGAAATTTTTAAATCTTTAAAATTACAGTTTAGCTATGATAATTTAGATATAGATGTTTTAGATATAAAGGATTTAGTTAATGCACATAATGCTGAGATTACTTTTTTTCATTCCAAAAAGTATAGTGAGGTTGCAAAAAAAACCAAAGCATCATTTTGTATTACAACCAATTCTTTAAAACATAATTTACCAACAGGATGTGTTCCTATAATTGTTGAAAATGTTTTAGTTGCTACTTCAATAGTTACATCAAAATTTTATCCAGATTCTGTAAATGATGACTTTGATGTTTCTGCAATTAATATACATGAAACAGAATTTAAAGAAAAAGTACGATACGGAAAAAGTGTATTAATAGGCAATAATGTATCTGTAGGATCAAATTGTTCGATCGGTCATAATTCTATAATTGAAAAGAATGTTATTATTGGAGATAATTGTTCTATTGGATCTAATACTATAATTAGAAATACAATAATAAATAATAATGTAAAAATTTTGGATAATTGTGTAATTGGTAAACACGGATTTGGTTTTTTTCCAAATAATATTAAAAATCTCAGATATCCGCATATTGGTATAGTTATAATAGAAGATGATTGTGAGATTGGTTGTGGATCTACTATTGATAGAGGATCTATGTCTAACACAGTAATAGGAAGAAACACTTTTTTAGACAATCAAATTCATATTGCTCATAATGTAAAAATCGGAGAAAATTCCATAATAGCTGGTCAGGTAGGAATTGCGGGTAGCTCTGTAATAGGTAGTAATGTTAAAATTGGTGGTCAAGCAGGAATTTCAGGTCATCTTAAGATAGGAAATAATGTCGAAATAGGGGGAGGTTCTGGGGTAATTAAAGATATCCCTGATAATACAAAAGTTATGGGCTATCCTGCAAAAAGTATAAGAGAATTTTTAAAAGAAAAAAAATGATACATAAAACAGCTATTATAGATACTAAAGCAAAAATATCAGATAATGTTAAAATTGGACCTTACTCTATTGTTGGTCCTAATGTGGAAATTGGCGAAGGTACAGTAGTACAATCACACGTCAACATAACTGGTGATACAAAAATAGGATTGAATAATATAATTTATCCTTTTGCCTCAATTGGAAATGATCCTCAGGATTTAAAATTTAAGGGAGAAAAAACAAAATTAGAAATAGGTGATAATAATAAAATAAGAGAGTATGTTACTATTAATCCTGGAACCGAAGGGGGTGGTGGACTAACAAAAGTTGGTAATAACTGTTTGTTCATGGTTTCTGCTCACATTGCTCATGATTGTATAGTTGGTAATAATGTAATATTGGCAAACAATGTACCATTGGGTGGACATGCACATATTGATGATAATGCTATTATAGGTGGAAATTCAGCGGTACAACAATTTACAAGGGTAGGTAAATTTGCCATGATTGGTGGCATGTGTGGAGTTGTTAGGGACGTTATACCTTACGGAATAGCTCATGGTAATAGAAGCGTATTACAAGGTTTAAACTTGATAGGTTTAAGGAGAAAAAATATTTCTAATAAAGAAATAATGAAACTAAATGATGCTTATAAAGAAATATTTAAAAATGAAAAATTAACAGATAATTTAAATAATTTATCAAATGATTTAAAAGAAAATAAACTTGTTATGGAAGTTGTAAGTTTTATAGAAAAAGATAAAAAAAGACCAATTTGTACACCTTTTTCTAAGTAAAATGATTGGATTGTTTTTAGGTGATACAGATTTCTCTGAACAAGTTCTTAAAAAAATTAAGAAGTTAAAAAAAAAGTATTTTATTATTGATTTTTCAAAAAATAATAAGTTCAAAACAGATATAAACTCACATAAAATAAGCATTGGAAAGTTTGGTGAAATCATAAGGTTAATTAAAAAAAAAAAATCTAAGAAAGTTTTATTTGCTGGAAAAATAGCTAAACCAAACCTTTCATCCTTGAAATTAGATTTAAAAGGTATCTATTATATGCCAAGTGTAATTAAAGCATCTAAACTAGGTGATGCTGCTATAATCAAGTCAATAATAAAAATTTTATCAAATGAAGGCATTAAAGTAATTAGCTCTATATTCTTTAATCCAGAACTTACATTAAAAAAGGGAAATTTTTCAAAAGTAAAACCTTCCAAAGAAGACGTTATTTCTATAAAAAAAGGTAAAGCCTACTTTAATAAATTAAATAAATTTGATCATATTCAAGCGTTGGTTGTTGCAGATGGTAAAATTATTGCTAGGGAAGATAGAGATGGCACAAAAAAAATGCTGTCTAAATTGAAGAAAAATTCAAATGGAATTTTGATTAAATTACCTAAAACTAAACAGGATCTAAGAATGGATTTACCAACAATTGGTCTTCAAACATTAAAAGATATTAAAAAGTATAGTTTAAGAGGCATTGTATTGAAATCAAAAAAAAACATTGTTTTAGATAAAAAAAAAGTAATTAATTTTGCTAACAAAAATAAAATTTTTATTAATATTATATGAAAAAAATTTTTATACTGACTGGTGAACCTTCAGGTGACAAACTTGCCTCAACAGTTATCTCAAGATTAAAATTAGAAAATAGTAAAATCGAATATTTGTCTGTTGGGGGAAGTCATTTAAAGAATTTAGGAATTAATACTATTTTTGATTTAAAGGAAATTACGTACCTTGGTTTTACAAGTGTTTTACTTAATATTTTTAAAATAAGAGCAAAAATTAATAAAACTGTTGATGAAATTATAAAATTTAATCCTGATATTTTATTTACTGTAGATAGTCCTGATTTCACTTTGAGAGTTGCTGAAAGAGTTAAAAAAATTAACCAAAATATTAAAATAATTCATTATGTTGCTCCTCAGGTTTGGATATGGCGAAAAAATAGAGTTAAAAAAATTAAAAACTTTATTGATCATATGCTTTTATTATTCAATTTTGAAAAAAAATATTTCGATGAAGAAAATATTAACAATACGTTTGTTGGTCATCCACTTATTGAAAATAAACAAAGTAACAAAATGATTATAGATAGTATGATACCCAAAGATAAAAAAATTATATCTTTATTTCCAGGTAGTAGGAC
>CACOMZ010000024.1 GCA_902628525.1 uncultured Pelagibacteraceae bacterium | reverse complement strand
ATAGATGTTGCTATTGGAATTATTATAAAACCGATTTTATTAAAGTAATAAACACTAATACAAATATTTAGTATTACTGATATTAAAGAGATATAAAATGGTGTTTTGGTGTCATGGTTTGCAAAGAAAAAGCTTGAAAAAACTTTTATTAAAGCAAAAGCAGGTAAACCGATAGCAAAATAGTATAAAGCTAAACTTGAGTTATTCACTGAATTTTGGTCAAAAGAACCATAACCAAATAAAGCTGATATGATTTGCTCTGATCCAATGATTAACGCAATAGTAGCTGGAAGACTTAAAAATAAGCTTAATTCAAGAGCTTTATTTTGTATCAACATAATCTTATTCTTTTTTGCAAATTGTATATGTTTTGAAAGTTGTGGAAGAATGACAACACCAATTGCAATACCCGCTATAGCTAAGTTAATTTGATAAATTCTATCAGCATAATATAAATAAGAAACTGCACTTGCCTGAAATGATGCAATTATTGTTCCAATCAAAATATTAATTTGAGTAACTCCAGAGGAGAAAATGCTTGGTAAAAGTTTTTTAAAAAAAAATTTAACTTTGGCACTCATTTTTATTTTAAAATTTAAATTTAATGAGTAATATTTCGAGACATATTTATATAAAAATATTAATTGTAAAAAACCACCAAAAGAAACACCATAAGATAAATAAAAAACTAACTGATCACCCAAATTAGTAGAAAACATTAATAATGATATCAAAACAATATTCAAAATTATTGGGGCTGCAGCTGCAGCAGCAAATTTATTATGTGAATTTAAGATTGCAGAAAAAAATGAAGCTAAACAGATAAAAAATAAAAAAGGGAAAGTAATCCGTGTTAGATTTATTGCAAGTTCCATTTTTTCTAAATCTCCTACAAATCCAGGTGCTATAATTGAAACAAATACAGGCATAAATATTTCAATAATTACCGTTAAAAGTAACAACCCAAAAAAAAGAAGATTAAAAATATCATTAGCAAAATTATTTGATTGTTTTTGTCCCTTAATAATTTCTGATGAATAACTAGGTACAAATGCTGCATTAAAAGTGCCTTCAGCAAATAATCTTCTAAAAGTATTGGGAATTCTAAATGCTACAAAAAAAGCGTCGGCTAGCATTCCTGTTCCAAGAAAAATTGCTATTAATATATCTCTTAAATAACCAAGGAGCCTACTGATGATCGTATAGAAACCAAATGTACCTGTTGACTTAAGTAAGTTCATAAATCATATTAGTCTTAATTTTACCCTAATTGTACAATTATTATCAAATATGAAAAAAACAAAGATTGATCATTACACTGACAAAGAAGCATTGGATTTTCATAAAGACAAAAAACCTGGCAAGATTGAGATCATTTCCTCAAAAAATATGACCACTAAAAGAGATCTTGCCTTAGCATATTCTCCTGGTGTAGCTGCTCCAGTCAAAATGATAAGCCAAAACCCTCTAGCGGCTTATGATTACACTAGCAAAGGGAACTTAGTAGCTGTAATAAGCAATGGTTCAGCAATACTAGGAATGGGTAATTTAGGTGCACTTGCATCAAAGCCTGTTATGGAAGGAAAAGCAGTTTTATTCAAACGATTTGCTGATATAGACTCCATCGACCTAGAAATAGACAGCAGAGACTCAAATGAAATCATTAACTCTATAAAAAATTTTGCACCAAGTTTTGGTGGAATAAACCTAGAAGATATTGCTGCCCCTGATTGTTTTATAATAGAAAAAAAACTAAAAGAAATTTTGGACATTCCAGTATTTCATGATGATCAGCACGGTACAGCCATAATCACAACCGCAGCATTAATCAATGCTCTGGATATTTCTGGTAAATCAATAAACAAAATTAAAGTGGTGATTAATGGAGCTGGAGCCTCAGCCCAAGCGTGTACTGAATTATTTATTAAGTCAGGGGTAAAATCAGAAAATATAATTATGCTTGATAGAAAAGGTGTAATTTACAAAGGGAGATCTGAGGGGGTAGATAAATGGAAATCAAGATTTGCGGTAAAAACAAAAAAAAGAACACTTCAACAAGCGATGAAAGGCGCAGATGTTTTCTTAGGTTTATCAGTAAAAGGTGCTCTAAAAAAAGATATGATAAAATCAATGTCTAAAATACCTATTATATTTGCTTGCGCTAATCCAGATCCAGAAATTACCCCAGAAGAGGTCAATGAAATACGTGATGATGCAATTATTGCTACAGGACGATCGGACTATCCAAATCAAGTGAATAATTTAATTGGATTTCCATATATATTTAGAGGAGCTTTAGATGTAAGAGCAAAGACAATAAATGAAAAAATGAAAGTTGCAGCTGCTAAAGCGATTGCAGAACTAGCAAGAGAGGATGTTCCAGATGAAGTTGTTGCTGCAATGGGTGGGGAAAGACCGCATTATGGAAAAGATTATATAATTCCATCAACATTTGACCCAAGATTGATTAGTGTTATTCCAGCAGCTGTTGCAAAAGCTGCAATAGAAAGTGGAGTTGCAAGAAAAAAAATTGATAACTTTGAAAATTATAAAGAACAGTTAAAGCAAAGACTAGATCCGACTGTTACAATTATGCAAGGAATAAATTCTTTTATAAAAAAAAATCAAAAAAGAATTGTATTTGCAGATGGTGAAGATGAAAATACACTTAAAGCAGCTATCGCATTTAAAAATTCAAAATTAGGGACTCCTATTTTAGTAGGAAAAGAAAATAAAATTAAAGAGCAAATTAAAAATATTGGTTACAGTGATAACTTTGATATTGAAATTACAAATTCTAAAGATGAAGGAAAAAGAAAAAGATATGTTAAACATTTGTTTAAAAAACTACAAAGGGAGCAAGGTTTATTAGAGAGAGATTGTGATAGAATGGTAAGAAATGATAGAGTTATTTGGGCAACTAGTATGGTAGCATGTGGTGATGCAGATGGCGCAGTCACTGGTAATACAAGACGTTTTGGTGCGTCTTTCGAGAAAATTAAACAAGTTGTTGACGTCAGGCAAGGAGAAATAATGTTTGGGCTCAACATGATAGTTAATAAAGGTCGAACTATTTTTATTGGTGATACTAGTGTACATGAATATCCAAGTTCAGAAGAAATGGCAAAAATTGCAATTTCTGCCGCTAGAGTAGTCAGACTTTTCGGTTTTGAACCAAAAGTTGCATTCGTATCTCACTCTACCTTTGGTCAACCATTGACCAGTAGAACTAAGCATATTCGAGATGCTGTTGACATATTAAAAAATAAAAATGTTGACTTTGAATTTGATGGTGACATGCAACCAGATGTTGCCTTAAATCCTGAGTATGAGGAGCTCTATCCATTTGCAAGCATCGTAGGTAAAGCAAATATATTAATCATGCCAGGACAACATAGTGCAGCAATATCATACAAGTTAATCAAAACAATAGGAGATACAAAAGTTATTGGACCTTTGTTAATTGGATTAGGTCTACCTATAGAAATTGCGCCATTGAGATCCTCAACATCAGAAATAATTAACTTAGCTTCGATTGCAGCTTACTCAGCTGAAGTTATTGATTATAAAAAATAATTATTCTCTTTGAATTCTTAAATCTTCAACAAGTATTATACTTGCGATTACATCTTCTACATCAAGTATTTCTTTAGCCTCGCTAATTACTAAATCTTTTTCATCAGTGGTAAGTGCTATACCATAAATATATATTTTCTTTTTATATGTATCAATTTGGTAGTTAGTAGCCTTAATATTTTTATTAACAATTAATGCCGTCCTCAATTGAGATGTAATCAACAAATCTTTAGCAGATTGTTTAAAATTAAATTCCTCTTTAATTTTAATATCGTTTCTTACTGATCTAGCACCTTTTGTTTCCCAGGCTAATTTTGTAATTAATAATTTTTCCTCTGGACTATCTACTTTTCCGGTTATAAAAATTCTACCATCTAAAACTTTTGTTTTTACTGCTAAAAAATACTTTTTATCTTTAGCTAATATTTTTGTACTGATGCTTTTTTCCATTATTGAATCATCGATTTGAGTCCCTACAGTTCTGGGATCTAATGCAACTGAAACACCTGTACCAAAGAGACCTTTTGACCCAACACCAGTACATCCAAGCAAAATTAAACTGATTAGTATAAATGCTAAAATTTTACTTTTCATTTTTTAATTTTAAACAATAATTGTATATTTCATTCTTAGACATACCATTAATTTGACTTATAATATCTGTAATTTCTTTAGTAG
>CACOMZ010000023.1 GCA_902628525.1 uncultured Pelagibacteraceae bacterium | reverse complement strand
TATTTGTTTAAATGAAACAGATAAATCAATATCCATTGTTAAAATCCATTTTCTACTTGCTTTTAATACACCTTTTTTTAATGCATATCCCTTACCTTTATTATTTTTATAAGAAACAATTTTAATTTTTATTTTTTTTTGAATTATCTTTTTAAAATTTTTAAGTAATTCAAGAGAATTATCAGTACTACCATCGTTAACAAAAATAAATTCAACATCTAATTTATTTTTAAATGAAAATTTTTTTATTTGTTGAAGTAATTTTGTGAGTCTTTTTTCTTCATTAAAAAGTGGAAAAACAATTGATAAAGATTTGATCATTCAATTTTTAAATAAAGATTAAAATTTCTATATTTTTAGTAATTTATTCAACATTCAAAATATTTTGTTATATAATGTCTCTTTTTAAAGTATTAATCATTATATGAAAGCATTAGTTTTTCTTGGAATATGTTTCTTTTTTTTATTGGTATCTGATTGGCTATCCGAATTAACAATTACACAGGGTTGGGATATTTATCATTTAATGGATACAGGTCAGAGATTCCTAGAAGGAGAATTGGCTTGGACTGTTGAATATGTTGATAAACTTTTGATATCTCAGTTTTTGTTTATCCTGCCAGCATATTTTGGAACTTTAAAAGTTTGGTTTTTGATATCAGCTGCTTTCGCTATCTTTGGTTCATACGCTTGTTTTGTTTTGGTTAATCATATTTTATCATACAATTCAAATATATCAGTTCAAAATAGAAAAATTGCAGCAATTATTGCAGCTTTATCTACTTTATATTTATTTTCTGTATTACCTGGTCAATTACTGCATCTTAATGCTGCTTCTGCTTCTAGTGGCGCTATATCGCTGGCTTTACTTTTGAAATCATCTTTTAAAGTTGAAGATAGAAAAATATCTTTGTTACCTTTTTTTTTATCGGCTTTATTTGCCAGTATATGTATTGGGATTAGACCATATTACCTTTTTGCATTAATTATTTCTGCAATCTTATTGTTTTTACCACTTTTAAAAAATTTGCTAGGAATAAAAAAAACATTATTTATTTCATTATTTTGGGTCTTATTGGTCGGTATACTTGGACTCTTAACTAATATGGTTCCATATATAATAATTGGAAAAATGGAGGCCTTTTTTGCAGGAATATCTATGTTGTCTCAAGTCCCACCTTCTAGTGCGATTATAAAAATATTATATAATATACTTATAGATATTTTTAAACAGCCTGCATTGATAATTTTGATCATTGTTTCATCAACCGCATCATCTATTTTTGCAATGATAACTTTTGTGAGATCTAGACAAAGTATTATTGCTTTAGACAAAATGACATACAGTATAATTATTATAACATTGGTCTTACCATTACTATTAATACTTATGATTTTAAATAGACATTATTGGAGCCACTATTTACAAATGTTCGCACCATTTTGGGGTATGGGATTAGGTTTTTTTTTCGCTATAGTTGTTTCTAGTTTAGGTATAAAGACTTTAAAAGACTCTAATATTATTTCGGCATTAGTAATATCTTTGGTTCTATTCACTATAATTCCAAACTTAACATATAACTTAAGAAATATTTATGACAATCTAAACAATAATAAATTAAAATTAAATAAGGGTGATATACGTATTGAGGAAATTTCAAAAGTATTACTATCTTTACCAGAAGAAAAACGTGATTTTATTTTTCTTGATGACATGCGCCCACATTTTTTTTTAAAAGAGTCTAGACATGGTTTTCCACAAGCAGCAAATACACGTCATATTGTAAAATTTGGCTGGTGGAAAGACGCAAATATGCCAGATTATTTTAAGCATCCTACAAACTCAGAAGAGTACTGTTTAGCATTAAACCAATATGGTCCATCACTTATATTTGTAGGTGATAAACTTTTAGAATTTGAGAAAAACTGTTTAAAAAAAATGTTGACATACTCTTTTAACCAAAATCTCTCTACAGATGTAAATTTATACCTACGTAATTAAGGATTTATACTATATTTCTTTAGATGTGACAGAGTATATAAAATCAAGAGACACAAATTTTTAAAACATAACTAGACGAAGTTAATATGTGAGAGCGATAAAATAAAAAAATTTTACTTATTAGACTTGTTCAATTATAAATATTAGCATAAACACTCATGAAATTCATTAATGCCCTCGTGGTGAAATTGGTAGACACAAAGGACTTAAAATAGTTTCAGTTGAGGAATTTCAGAGTCTCTAATAGTCTCTAATGGTCTTAATCCCTTATAATCCTATAACTTTTTAAATCGTTGGATTATTTTTATTGGAAAATATGAATAATAAATTCTGTTAAACTAGTAGCAAACTAGTAGCCAGAGAGATAAAATTTTATATGTTTGATTTTCTTAAAAACAATAAGTGGATTAAATATTATGATGAAATTAAATCATATTTTAACCCAAGATTTTTAATTGATGCAATCATTCCTACAGATATTATTGATACAGCAAAAACAGTAGCAAGTAACAAATCAGAAGACCAAATATTTAGATTTATAATAGGGTGTGCAATAGTTAGAGGAATACTTATTGCAATTCCTGGAGATGTAGCTGTTGGGTTATATATTGCTCAAGCTATTGATTTTGCAATGGCAGCCAATATAGCAAGACTAGTTGGTTTAGATTTTAAAAAAGAAAATATTTTTAAGTTGTTAGGAGCTGCAAGTCTTTCTGCAGTTGCTGTGCTTTATGCATTTGAAAAAGTTTTAAATATTATATTTAAATTCGTAGCGAATTTACCAATTGCGGCACCAGCTTCATTTGTTTCTACTACAATAACTTCATTGTTTTTGGGTTTTTTTTGTTACCTTGCTTTTACTGAAATTAAAAATAGTGGTAACAAAAAACTTAAAATATTATCTATTGGAAAAATAGCAAAAAACGCATCTACCTTTACTTATAAAATCGGTAAAAATCTAATGACTTTGTTATTTAAAGATATGCCAGGACTATTCAATCAAGTGAAAGAAAATGTAAAATCTTTTATGCAGCTAAACATTGACTATAAAAAAAAAATTAAGGGAGAATTTTTTTTTGCTGCAAGTATGGCTTATTTACTAGACGGAAAGACACAAAGTTTTGATGGTCCAATAAGTCAAATGTGGCTGGATGCTTGGAGAATGTCGTATACTAATAAATTAGGCCCTGATGCCTCGATTGAAGATATTAAAAATCTAGCACAACAGTATCAGCCTGAGCAAATGCCCGGCGTTGAGAATTTGGTACAATCAAAGTTTTATGAAATTTTGGAGGAAAACTATGAAAATATGGATGGAGATAATTGGTCAGCAAAACTTTTTACTGATCCATCACATCCTGCTACAGATGTAAGGTTTTATAACTCTGAGACTAATCAAACTTATGAAGTAAACTACAAACTAACTGATGACACTGAATACATTGAGCATCATTTAGAAAAATATCCTGATACACCAGTTGTAACTTCACCTGAAACAGCCGAGAAAATGAATAATCCATTAGTTACTGGAGGGCAGTATGAAACTAAAGAAGTTATTAAATTATCAGATGATAATTTTATGAAATTATTAAATTCAAAACATTCACTTTATTTGCAAGAGGGGGCTGCGGCAGCAGGTGTTATAGTGTTATCAATTCACTTATTTCCATTTTTTGTGCATTATTTCAAAGAAAATATTGATAGAGAACAATTTATGTTAGCTGTTAAGAAATTTGTACCAGATGTTACTACCAAAACTTTAAATAGAATAATAATGCTTACACTCATGGGACCTATTTTTGGATGGTTTTTATTAGCAAGATTTTTATTAAATATATCAACTCACGAAAGTGATAATGTTAAAGATATAAAGCAATTATTTTATAAACCACTTGTATAGGACTTTATAGGATAACTAGTAGGAGACTAGTAGCCAGGGAGATAAAATAAAAAAATTTTACTTATAAGACTTGTTCAATTATAAATATTAGCATAAATACTCATGAAATTCATTAATGCCCTCGTGGTGAAATTGGTAGACACAAAGGACTTAAAATCCTTGCCGCTTGCGGAGTGCCAGTTCGAGTCTGGCCGAGGGCACCACTAATTAATGAATGCAGAAATTAAGAAAGCATTATCATTTCACCAACAAGGCAAACTTAATGAAGCAGAAAAATTATATTTAAATATTTTATCTAATTCTCCAAATGATCCAGGTATCCTTCAGCTAGTTGGGACACTTTATCTCCAAAAAAATGAGGTTAAGTTGTCAAAAGAGTATTTAAATAAAAGTTTAAATTTAGATCCTAATAATTCATC
>CACOMZ010000022.1 GCA_902628525.1 uncultured Pelagibacteraceae bacterium | reverse complement strand
AACAAGTTAATATAAATCTTCATTTTCTTATTTATTGACTGATCGCCGTATCCAATCTCTCGTATGCTAAGCTCTAATTGTCTAAAGTTAAAATCATATATCTCTTGTAAAATGATCTTATTTTCATCGTTTTTAAAATTTTTAAGAAAAAATGAAAAATGAAGTAAAAAAAGGGTTAATCTATCTGAGAAATTATCTTCTCTATTTAGATTTTTATATAAATCTTTATTTCTAGTGAATTTAATTAAATTGTTATAAACATTTATATATTTATTTGTCATGTTCAAACTATTATATACTTTTTTTATATTTATAATACTTTCAAATTGTTCATTAAAACCTGTCGTTAAACATCACGGAGTACCCTCATTAGAAAAAAAAAAGGATACTCTCATAGTAAATAAAACTAATAAAAATGAAATTATTAAATTTTTAGGGTCTCCATCTACCAAAAGTAAATTTGATAATGATGTTTGGATTTATATAGAAAGAAAGCAAACACAATCAAAATTAAAGAATTTTGGAAAAATGAAAATATTTAAAAACGATGTGCTTGTTTTAGAGATTAACAAATATGGTATTTTAAAAAGCAAAGAATTTTATAATCAGGATGACATGGAAAATATCAAAATCAGTAAAGCCACTACTCAATCAGGCTTTCAAAAGAACTCATTTATATACGAATTTATGAGCAGTATGAGACAAAAAATTGACGACCCTCTAGGTCAGAGGGCCGAAAAACGAAAACAAATTATGAAGCGATAACCGCTAATAATAATAAAGCTACAATATTTGTAATTTTTATCATTGGATTAACAGCTGGACCAGCAGTATCTTTATATGGATCGCCAACAGTATCTCCAGTTACTGCAGCTTTATGAGCTTCAGAACCTTTGCCTCCGTGATTACCATCTTCAATATATTTTTTTGCATTATCCCAAGCACCACCACCTGCTGTCATTGAAACAGCAACGAATAGACCTGTAATGATTACACCCAACAGCATTGCACCAACAGATGCCAAAGCAGCAACTTGTCCTCCAATTGAGAATATTACAAAATACAAAACCACAGGAGAAAGAACTGGCAACAAAGAAGGTATAATCATTTCTTTAATAGCCGCTACTGTAAGCAAATCTACCAATTTAGCATAATCAGGTTTCTGTTTTCTTTTCATTATCCCGGGAAATTTTTTAAATTGCCTCCTTACCTCAACAACAACAGCTCCTCCAGCTCTACCTACAGCCTGCATCCCCATAGAACCAAATAGATAAGGCAACATTCCACCAATTAATAGTCCAACAACCACATAAGGGTTTGATAAATCAAAAGTAACCACAATACCTTCGAGTGCAGAACCAGCCTCTTTAGAAAAATGTTTAATATCCTCTGTGTAAGCTGCAAATAATACTAATGCACCGAGACCAGCAGAACCTATCGCATAGCCTTTAGTTACAGCTTTTGTTGTGTTTCCAACAGCATCAAGGGCATCAGTAGTCTTTCTAACTTTCTTATCTAAATTAGACATTTCAGCAATACCACCTGCGTTGTCAGTGACAGGACCATAAGCGTCTAATGCAACAACCATTCCTGCTAATGCAAGCATAGTTGTGACAGCAATTGCTATACCAAAAAGTCCAGCGATCGAATTAGTAATTAAAATACCAGCCACAATAATCAATGCTGGGACTGCGGTTGCCTCCATAGATACGGCTAATCCCTGAATTACGTTTGTTCCATGTCCAGTCGTTGAAGACAAAGCAACTGATTTAACTGGTCTATAACCAGTTCCTGTGTAGTATTCTGTTATCCAAATTAATAAACCTGTTATAACTAATCCGATAACACCACAATAATATAAATTCATTCCGTTAAAAGTTTTACCGTTAACAGTATATTCGTTTGTAAAGCCAATAACATAGTCTGTTACAGGCCATAAAATTACCAAAGATGCTACAGCAGATACGATGAATCCCTTATATAAAGCATTCATAACATTTTTGTTATTACCTAATTTAACAAAAAAGGTCCCGACTATAGATGTTAGGATACAGGCAGCGCCAATTGTTAATGGGTAAATCATCATATTTAAATCTCCAACAAAGAAGATCGATGATAAAACCATCGTGGCAACAATAGTAACAGCATAAGTTTCAAATAAATCAGCTGCCATACCTGCGCAGTCTCCAACATTATCTCCAACGTTATCAGCAATTACAGCAGGATTTCTTGGATCGTCCTCGGGTATACCTGCTTCAACTTTACCAACTAAGTCCGCACCGACATCTGCACCTTTAGTAAAAATTCCACCTCCTAGTCTAGCAAAAATTGAAATTAAAGATGCGCCAAAACCAAGAGCAACTAGCGCATTAACTATTTCTCTCTCCTCAACGTTAAACTTTAATAATAAAAAATAATATACAGCTATAGACAAAAGTGCTAGTCCAGCAACTAACATACCAGTTACGGCACCTGATTTAAAAGCTACTGAAAGACCTTGAGCCAAACCTTTTCTTGATGCCTCAGCAGTCCTAACATTAGCTTCAACTGATACCAACATACCAACATATCCTGCAATTCCTGATAGAGCTGCACCAATTAAATAACCAAGACCAACTAATGGACTAAAAGCAATACTTACTATGACCAAAACTACTGCACCAACAATAGCAATAGTTTTATATTGCCTAGCTAAATAAGCTTTTGCACCAATTTGAATAGCAGACGCAATATCTTGCATTTTTGCATTTCCTGGACTTGAATTAAGAATATTTTTACCAGTTAAAAATCCATAGACGATTGATAATAAACCAGCTCCGATTGTATATAATAAAATTGTTTCGACTGTTTCGCTCATATTAACCTTAAGTTGTTGGTTGTTAATTTTTAAGCCCGCACAATACAAAAAAAGATGGAAAAGACAATGGTTAACTTTTAAAACTGATGAATATAACCTTTAGATTTAGCTCGTATTTGCTTGCCTTTTACATCAATTATTACGGATCTATTCTTACCATATACAATTTTACCAATTTTAGTAATTTTAATTCCTGTTGATTTGGATGCATTTTGAATGATTCTAATTTTATTATAATCTGCTGTAAATAACACCTGATAGTCGTCTCCTTGGGAAGTGACATTAATTTTATTTAATTTTTTTTTTTTAATTAAATTATTTAATTTTTTTGAAACAGGAATTTCATTTTCAAAGAGATTAAATGACAAATTTTGTCTATTAATCATTTTTGACAAATCATCAATTAAACCATCTGAAATATCTATAGAGCTGTTAGCATATTTTAATAAATAGTTTGTAAAATTTAAAGGTAGTTGTGGTTTATAATATTTGTTAATAAAAAATAATTTATCATTTTTTTTGAGATTTACTTTATTTTTTAATTGTCTTAGGCCTAAATAACTATCGCCTAAATTTCCAGTAACGTAAATATCATCGTTTGATTTAGCTTTATTACGGTATATTATTTTATTTGAGTATCCCACAGATGTAATTGTAAAACTAAGTTTTTTTGAATGTGTTGTGTCACCACCACATAACTCTATATTAAATATATTTTGTTCAGATTTCAGTGATTTTGAGATTTTTAATAAATTTTTTTTTGAAAATGTTTTTTTGTTTCCCGAACCAGAAATAAAATAAAACTTAGGTTTTACACCTTTACAAATTAAATCAGAAATTGAAGATCTTAATATTTTTTTTATAACCAAATCAGGATACTTAAAATTTAAAAAGTGTGTACCAATATTATAGGTATCTACAGATACAACTAAACCTTTAGTTTTATCAAAAAAAACATCATCATTTAAATCAAGAGCAGACTTATTTTTTTTTGCTATTTTTGAAAAATAATTTTTTATTAGCTCAAATTCATGCATTGACAGATCTTAATTTTTTTCCAATATTATCTAATAAAGCATTAAGATATTTTGTTTGTGAATCTTCAAGAAAAAAATTAGATGAATTTAGATATTCTTTAATAATTATATTAATCGATAAATTTGGTTTATACATAAACTCATATGTGGCTGCTTTTAAAATAGTTTGAAAAACCTTATCTAGTTTTTCAAATACAAATTGATTACCTAATTTATTATGTAATTCATCTAAAATAATGTCGTTTCTTTCTATTGTACCTAAAACAATGTCCTTAATAAATTTTTTAAATCTATGTTTTGGGAAATCTATATCATCATCTTCATTATAAAATTTCCCATATAATTTTTGAATTATGATCACCCTAGGGTTATTTTTTGGATTGTAATGAGTTCTCATTTTTGAGATAAAACTGAAATTACAGCTTTTGCAGCTTCAGCACCTTTTTTTTTTCTAGCTTGTGCTTGAGACTTATTAAGGCAAGTAATTATTCCATTTCCAATAGGTTTTTTACTATCTATAGACAATTTCATTATGGCATCTGTTGATGCTTGAGAAATAAAATCGAAGTGCGGTGTTTGACCTTTAATTACACATCCCAAAGCTAAGAAACCATCATATTTTTTTAAATTTTTTGAGATTGTTACTGGTAT
>CACOMZ010000021.1 GCA_902628525.1 uncultured Pelagibacteraceae bacterium | reverse complement strand
CTTTAGATACAAATCTAATTATCCCCTCTGAGAAAATTATTATGCTTGTACCCAATAAAAAAGTAATAATTTTTAATTTTGAGTAATTTGTTTTTTCCTTTGAGGACAAAACTAATAAATAAGGTACTAACATTAAAATTGGAATATAAAATGGTACTAAAAGTCTTTTATAAATTTCCTTTAACATATCTACTTTGTTATTATCGGTACAATTTATAATTTCATTAATCTGTTTTGAAAAAAATTTTAATTTTAATTTATAGAGAAAATTGACACATGAAATTATCTTTGATGTTTCCATCTCTTGATTTTTCTGTTGTGTTATAGTGTTAGCTTCAAGATTTTTTAATAAAAAATCTGATTTAGAAAATGTAAAATTTGTTATTTTGTTTTCCCTATTTCTTATAGTTTCCCCATCATATAAAATTAGAATTGGTACACCCATATTTTCTTCAAATTTACCTTTATTTGCATAAGTGATTTCAAATCCAATATCTAAATCTTTTTTGATATACAAATTATAGAGATTTCCATTCATGTCCTTATTTTCTGCATAAATAGTAACGCCATCAATTGTGTCATTAAATCTTTTTGGTTTAATAAAATTTCCTAAAAAATTTATATTGGAATTTCTTAAAAAAGATCTTGCGGTATCTTGGCTTTTTGGAACAATAAAACTTGTAAATGATATTTGAATAAGCAATAAAAAAATTGAAATTAATAATATAAAGTTTATGAATTTAATTTTATTCTCTCCAAAGTTCCAAAAAATTATTAGTTCATTATTTAATTCGTATTTAGATAAAACGTAAAAAATACTAAAAAATAATACAAAAGGAAAAAGTCTGCTTATTATTTTTGGAAAGTTAAGTAGTGAATAATTGATATAAACTGTATATTCACGACCATCTTCTATCATTATGTCAAGAAAGTTAACCGCTTGAAAAACCCAAATTATTAAACCTGCACTGATCAGAGCAATGAAAAAAAAACTCATATAGTCTTTTAGTAATTTTCTATAAATTAATTTTTTCATTGAAATATTGTATTTTTATTCATATATACCACTCATCTCAAACATATAGAATTTAAATTTATGAATGTTCAAATTAATTATAAAAATATACCTTCTGAAAAAAAATCAGTAAATCATGTACTATTTACAGACGAAAATTTTAATATTTTAGTTCTAAAGAAATATCTTCAAAAAAAGGAATATTTGTTTGTATCAGATTTATTGAAGTCAAAAGATCTTAAAAAAAAAATTATCGACTTAGATGTAAATTCAAAAAAAAAAATTATTTTAATATCATTAAAGAAAAATATAAACAGTTCAGAAGTAGAAAATTTAGGAGCAAAATTCTTTGATACATTTAAGAACTCTAAAACGATTAATTATATTTTAAGTACAGATTTATTACCTATTAAATTAAAAAATGCTGTCGGACATTTTTTGCATGGCATTAAATTAAAATCATATATATTTGAGAAGTATAAAACTAAAAAGAGTAAAAAAAATATTACTATTTTCGTCAAAGGGAAAAACAAACCTAGCTCAAGTGATCAGATAAAATTTAAAGCTATAGAGGAAGGATCTTTTTATACAAGAGATCTGGTGTCTGAACCAGGAAATGTGCTACATCCAGATGAATATACAAAAAGAATCGCCTCATTAAAGAAACATGGATTAAAAATTACAATCTATGATGAAAAAAAATTAAAAAAATTAGGTATGAATACACTACTAGGTGTTGGTCAAGGAAGTATAAGAGGTTCTTATCTTGTAACTATTGAATGGAATGGATTAAAAAATAATTCGAAACCTTTAGCTTTTGTTGGTAAAGGAGTTTGTTTTGATACAGGAGGAATATCTTTAAAGCCTGCAAAATTTATGGAGGATATGACTTATGATATGGCTGGTTCTGCCGTTGTAGTAGGTTTGATGAAGACTTTGGCTGTTAGAAAAGCAAAAATAAATGCTGTTGGAGTAGTTGGACTTGTTGAAAATATGCCGGGTGGTAATGCATTAAGACCAGGTGATATTTTAAAATCTTATAGTGGAAAAACAGTTGAAGTTTTAAACACAGATGCCGAAGGAAGATTGGTACTTGCAGATGCACTTACATACACTGAAAAAAAATTCAAACCAAAATTTATTGTTGATTTAGCAACTTTAACTGGTGCAATAATAGTTTCTTTAGGATCTGAGTATGCAGGTCTATTTTCTAATGATGATAAACTATCAAAGCAGTTGATTGATACTGGTGAAAAAGTAGAGGAAAAAGTATGGAGAATGCCTTTGAATAAAAATTTTGATAAGTTAATTGACTCAAAGAATGCAGATATGCAAAATATTAATTATGTTGGTGGCGCAGGATCTACGACTGCAGCACAATTTTTACAAAGATTTATATTAAATAAAACACCTTGGGCACATCTAGATATAGCTGGAATGGCATTCTCCAAATATGGAGGAGCTTTAAATTCAGGTGGAGCTACTGGGTATGGAGTAAGATTATTAAATAAACTAATAGAGGAAAATTATGAGTAATATTGAGCAAACTTTATCAATCATAAAACCCGATGCGGTTGAAAGAAATCTTGAAAATGAAATAAAAGAAATGTTTAAAAATAACGGTTTTTCAATTTTAAATGAAAAAAAAATTCAGATAGAAAAGTCTGAGGCGGAAAAATTTTATAAGGTACATGAAACAAAGCCATTTTATAACGACTTATGTGAATATCTTTCTTCAGGTCCAATTGTTGTAATGAAACTAGAAAAAGAAAATGCAGTATTAGGCAACAGAGAGTTGATGGGTGCAACTAACCCCCAAGAAGCAGCAGAGGGAACTATAAGAAAGAAATATGGTATCTCCATAGATAAAAATTCTGTTCATGGATCTGATAGTATTGAAAATGCTAAAATTGAGTTAGATTTTTTCTTTAAAGATTAAATACTTTTAATAAAGCTTTAGGATAAAGTATATGCTCTTGTTTTAAAATTTTTTTAGCAAGAGTTTTAGAGGTGTCTTTTTTGCTAATTTTAACCTTTTTCTTAAGAATAATTTTTCCAGAATCTAATTTTGAGGTAACGTAATGAACGGTACATCCAGAGTGTTTTTCTTTATTATCAATGGCTCTTTGATGTGTATTCAGTCCTTTATATTTAGGGAGTAAAGAAGGATGAATATTTAATATCTTACCTTTAAAATTTTTAATAAATGATTTTGATAAAATTTTCATAAAACCTGCAAGACAGATAATTTGAATTTTGTTTTTTTTTAATTCAATAAGCATTCTTTTTTCAGCCAAATTCTTTTTTTTAAAGTTAAAAGTTTTTTTTTTTATTTTATTAATATTAGCAAAATCTAAACCTTTTGCTTTTGAATTGTCAGTTAAAATGAGTGATACAGAAATCGGTGATTTTTTTGTTTTTGAAAATTTAATTAAGGATTTTAAATTACTTCCTGTCCCAGAAATAAATACTGCTGCCTTAACTTTATTTGGACCAGTTAATGGAACCATTTAATTTGACTTTATTTTTTCCCTTAGTAATTTTTCCAATTACATATGGTTTATAATCTTTATTAAAATATTTTTGAACTCTTTTAAGGTTCTTTTCTTTTATTACCAAGCAAAAACCAACCCCACAATTAAAAGTTTTCAGCATTTCTCTATCTGAAATTCCTTTTTTTTTTAGCCATTTGAATATTTCCTTGGTTTTGATTTTATTTAAATTGATTTCTGCCAAATGATTTTTTGGTAAGATTCTTCTAATATTATCAGACAATCCACCTCCAGTAATATTAGCACATCCATTGATTAGGTTTTTATCAATTAAATTTGTAACTTCCTTTACATATATCTTTGTTGGAGTGAGCAATTCAGATTTTAAAAATTTATCTTTCTTAATATTAATTTCCTTTTGATTTAGTAGATATCTTACAAGAGAATATCCATTAGAATGTAGTCCGCTAGATGGTACAGCTAGAATAAGATTGTTTTTTTTTATTTTTTTCTTAGTTAAAATTTTATTTCTATCGACTATTCCTACAGCAAAACCCGCTATATCAAATTTACCCTTTTCATATGTGCCAGGCATCTCAGCAGTTTCTCCACCAACCAGACTACATCCTGAGAGATTGCAACCGTCCACTATCCCTTTGATGATTGATTTAAGTTTATGTAAATTAATTTTATTAATAGAGATATAATCTAAGAAAAGTAGGGGTTTAGCACCTTGAACAATTAAATCATTCACACTCATAGCAACTAGATCAATACCTATAGTATCAAATTTGTTTAAACTATTTGCTATTTCGATTTTAGTTCCAACACCGTCCGTGCATGCAACTATTTGGGGGTTCTTTATATAATTTGGGATATTATTTATTGAACCAAAACCTCCAATATTAGAAAACTTTTTTTTGCCTTTTTTCTTTGATGAAATTTTAGAAATGAAATTTACAAAACTGTCAGCTGCAGTGATATTAACCCCACTTTTTTTATAGGTAAACTTTCTGTTATTCATTAAAATATAATATGAAATTTTTTTTAAAATTTTTTAAATTACATAACTTATATAGTTATTTTTTAGTTCTTGCTTTATTAAATATTTTTTTTTCCACAGCTAATGCAAATAGTAAA
>CACOMZ010000020.1 GCA_902628525.1 uncultured Pelagibacteraceae bacterium | reverse complement strand
GTAAAATGATCAGAATAGGTATTTGTAATTTTTTTCTGGGTCTTGCTGTAAATAATATTGTTTTTTGAAATAGCAATTTTTCCACTAACAAAGGGTAATTTTTTCTCTCTATTTAAAAAATAAGGAAAATAAAAACTTTCAATTTTACTTTTTAACAAACCTTTTTTAACAATTATTTTTTTTGACTTTAAAATTTTTAAACTTTTATTTCTTACTCTTTTATCTATATCTGTAACAGCATATATAACCTCTGAAATTTTTGATTTTATTATAGAATCCGTACATGGAGGTGTTAAACCATGATGACAGCATGGTTCCAGAGTGACGTACATTTTTGAGCCTTTTAAATCTTCAAAACTATTTTCAATAGCATTAAATTCAGCATGTGGTCTTCCATTAAATGAGGTTTGTCCTATGGAAATAATTTTATCTTTTTTGACAATTACGCAGCCTACAGAAGGATTTGATCCCGTCAGTCCATGACGAGATTTAGCCAAGTCTAAGGCTATTTCCATGTAAAATTTATCTCTTAATGTAAATTTATCTTTTTTTGTAGACATCAAGTTTGTCCACGAATTGTACGAAATCTTTTTCTTCTCTAAAATTTCTATAAACGGAGGCAAAACGTACATAAGCTACGGGATCTAATTCTTTTAACCCCTCCATGACCATTGTGCCTATCGTATTTGTTGATATTTCGCTTTGACCCAATTCCTCAAGAGTTCTTGAAATTTTGCTAATAAATTTTTCTGCAGTCTCAGTGTCTATTGGTCTTTTTTTGAGTGCAATATAAACAGACTTTGACAACTTATCACGGTCGAAAGAGGATTTTCTTCCATTTTTTTTAACGACCATTATTTCCCTAAATTGAACTCTTTCAAATGTAGTAAATCTAGCTCCACAAACACATAATCTTCTTCTTCTTATTGCAGTTCCATCTTCTGTAGGTCTAGAGTCGACAACAGAGGTCTCCCCTTTTTTACATATTGAACAAATCATTTCTTATAAGTTCTTATATATCGGAAATGACGAAGTTAAAGAAATTACTTCGTTTTTTACTTCATTTTCTATTTTGCTATTATCACCAGGATTTTGAGATAATCCTTTAAGTGTTTTTGTAATAAGTTCACCTACAGTCTTAAATTCGCTTAGACCAAAACCCCTAGTGGTAGCCGCTTGAGTTCCAAGTCTTATTCCAGATGTGATCATTGGTTTTTCAGTATCAAAAGGTATTCCATTTTTGTTACAAGTAATATTAGCTCTAGATAAGCTTTCAGCAGCTAAATTACCTTTAACATTATAGGGTCTTAGGTCTACCAACATTAGATGTGTATCAGTACCGTCTGAATATATTTTAAAGCCATTGTTTTTTAAAGTTTCAGCCAACATTTTTGCATTTGCCAGAACTGACTTGATATAATCCTGAAATTCAGGCTGTAGAGCCTCTAGAAAACCAGCTGCTTTAGCAGCAATAATATGCATTAACGGTCCACCCTGATAGCCAGGAAAGACTGCAGTATTAAATTTTTTTGCAAGATCTTCGTGATTAGTTAAAATAATTCCACCTCTTGCACTTCTAAATACTTTATGTGTTGTTGAAGTAACCACATGTGCGTAGTCACATGGATTTGGATATCCTTTACCGGCTACTAATCCAGAGAAGTGAGCCATATCTACCATTAAATATGCCCCAACTTTATCAGCTATTTCTCTAAATCTTTTAAAGTCTATCACTCTTGAATAAGCACTTCCTCCAGCTATAATAAGCTTTGGTTTATGTTCTAAAGCTAGTTTTTCAACATTATCATAATCAATTAATTCTGACTCCTTATCAACATCATAACCAATTGCATTAAACCATTTACCAGACATTGAAATTTTTAACCCATGAGTAATATGGCCACCAGAGTTT
Organism: uncultured Pelagibacteraceae bacterium; assembly: GCA_902628525.1. Lineage (GTDB taxonomy): Bacteria > Pseudomonadota > Alphaproteobacteria > Pelagibacterales > Pelagibacteraceae > Pelagibacter. The sequence continues at coordinate 2,802 of CACOMZ010000020.1, read as the reverse complement.
AAACTCATTCCCATAAAAGTGTCTCCTGGACTTAATAGAGCTAAAAATACAGCCCCATTTGCTTGTGCCCCCGAATGCGGTTGTGCATTTGCAAATTTACAATTAAATAATTTTTTCAATCGATCTATCGCAAGACTCTCAGCAACATCAACATGCTCACATCCATTATAATATCTTTTACCAGGATACCCCTCTGCATACTTATTGGTTAAAACAGATCCTTGAGCCTCAAGAACAGCTTGTGAGACAATATTTTCAGATGCAATCAATTCTATATGCTGTTGTTGTCTAATTAATTCATCTTTTATAGCTTTATACAAATCTGGATCTTTCACAGAAAGACTGTCTTCAAAGAAGCTTTTGTAACTATCGTTTAAATAATTTTTTTCACTAGACATATTAAATTTTTTTTATTCTTTTTAAGTGTCTTCCACCCTCAAATTCAGTGCTTAAGAATACATCAATAAATCTTAAAGCATTTTTTTTTGTGGTTAACCTTGATCCTAGTGTAATGATGTTTGCATCATTATGCAATCTGGATAATTTGGTTGATTTTAAGTTAAAACACTGAGCTGCTCTAATATTTTTATGCTTATTTGCCGCTATGTTCATTCCAGTGCCTGAACCACATACCAAAATACCTACATTTTTTTTGTTCATTTTTACTCTTTGAGCAACTTTATGAGCATAATCAGGATAATCGACACTCTTATTATTCATAGGACCAATATCTTTAAAATCTATCTTTTTTTTTTTTAAATATTTTTTAATATTCTCTTTAAGTTCAAATCCTGCATGATCTGATGAAATAAATATTTTTCTCAAATTAATTAAATTTATAATCTAAAACGCAAGCAACTAAGTGAATTCTATTCTCCTCACCACCATTAAAAGCATTGTGATATTTTGTATTATTTGTAATCCAAACTGAACCATCCGCAGGCATATGTTTTGCAACATTATCAATAACCATTATACAACCAGGGTTTGTGATGATTGGTATGTGAAGTCTTGGCTCAGGATCTCTATGCCAACTTAATGTTGATCTTGGTTCTTTTAATAAAATCCTCATTCGACCTAATTTATATTTTTTTGACAAGATATCATGAACCTCTTTAAAATATGTATTTTCATAATCTTTAACAAATTCAGAATAAGATGACTCATCTATAGCTTGATCCCTTACAACTTCTTTTCCAGTTTTATTTGGTTTTGTCCAAAATATTCCTCTAGCTTTATTTCCTTTTATAGAATCTGGATCACCTGGTATTTGCGTGAGAGAAATAGCACCAAAGTGTGTTACACCAGCATCCTCAAATTTTTTTATTTTAACTATCTGATTATATGCTTCTTGCAATTTATCGATATCAAATTTTATTGATTGTTTTTGAAAGTCACTAAAGTCTAAGACTCTATCCTCTTTCTTTGCATTAAGATTTATAACTTTATTTGATTCTGTAATCATGTGATTGCTTTCTACCCTTTTTTTTGTATATGTGTATATTACATTTGTCGCAATTTAAAAGTATAATTAAAGCATGATTACAGGGAAATATCCTAATTTAAGGCTAAGAAGAAGCAGAAAAGAGATGTGGTCAAGAAGACTGATTCAAGAAAATGATTTAAGTCCAAATGACTTCATATTGCCCATATTTTTAATTGACGGAAAAAATAAAAAACAAGTAATTAAATCTATGCCTGGTGTTTATAGATATTCAATTGATAGATTAAGTCAAATTGTAGATAAGGCTATCAAAAAAGGTATACCTATGGTTGCTTTATTTCCAAAGACCCCAAATATCCTTAAAGATGAACTTGGCTCAGAGTCTCTAAATGAAAATAATTTAGTCTGTAAAGCAATATTAGAAATCAAAAAAAAGTATAAAAATAAAATTGGAATAATGTGTGACGTGGCGTTAGACCCATACACGTCTCATGGACATGATGGTTTGATAAAATCAAGTAAAATATTAAATGATGAGACTATTGAAGTATTAATAAATCAATCTTTACTTCAGGCTGAAATGGGTTGTGATGTATTAGCGCCGTCAGACATGATGGATGGAAGAATTGGAAAAATTAGAAAAGCGTTGGATAGAAATAAATATCAAGATGTCCAAATATTATCTTATGCTGCAAAATATGCATCTAGTTTCTATGGTCCATTTAGAGATGCTGTTGGATCAAATAGTTTACTAAAAGGAGACAAAAAAACCTATCAAATGGACTTTAGAAATTCAAATGAGGCTCTTAGAGAAATTGCATTAGATATAAAAGAAGGTGCCGATATGGTTATGGTTAAGCCAGGCATGCCTTACTTAGATATTATCAAATCAATTAAAGACAAATTTAAATTACCTGTTCTTGCTTATCAAGTTTCTGGAGAATACAGTCTGATTGAAACAGCAATATCGAAAAAATTAATAAATAAAGATGCTGTATATGAAAGTTTAGTTGCTTTTAAGAGAGCTGGAGCAAATGCAATAGTTAGTTACTACGCGGACAGATTAGATCAAATTATTTAATCACTTCAATGTATTAAGAAATAATATTCTACTATTTGGATAAATTATATTATTTGGTTTTAATATTGTTTTTTCAAGATAATCACTTACTAATTTTAAGCCTTTTAACAAAGTATCAAGGTCATCAACTTCTAAATTTTTATCAATTAAAAAATTTGGAACATATTTTTTAGAATTAGAGGAGTTTGCATAATAAACTACTTTATTGTCCTCCAAACTTTTTTCCACTAAACTCTCAAGCTCGAGATCATATCCTAATATTTTGAGTAATTCTAAT
>CACOMZ010000019.1 GCA_902628525.1 uncultured Pelagibacteraceae bacterium | reverse complement strand
AAAAATGCAGAACCTTGTAATTCTATATTTAAATAACGATTGATATCAGCTTGATTTAAAATAACTGGTTGTCTATGATGAATTTCATTTATATTTTCTTTTGCTTCCTCTGTAATCAAGCAAAACTGATCGTTTTCAAAGATGCCAGCAAAAAAAATTGGATTTGTGTCTTCACGAGTAAAATAATGTGGGGTTTTTTCTTTCTCTTCCCTTTTCCATTCATAAAAACCATCTGCTACAGCAACACATCGGTTGTTTTTAATCAATTTTTTAAATGAAACCTTTTCATCAATGGTCTCTAACCTTGCATTAATCAAAGCTTTAAAATCTTTGTCTTTAGCCCATCCCGGAACCAAACCCCATTGTAGATTTTCTAAAGTATTTCCATTTTTATATTTTTTTATTACTGGCAGTTTTTGATATGGATGAGCATTATAATTTTCTGTATCCTCAACCTGAATTGAAGATTTAACTAATTTATTTGTTTTTGTTACAGGGTTTTTTACTACGTATCTTCCACACATTATATCGTTTGTTGTTTCATTAATTCTTCTATTTGCTTGATCATTATTTTCGGTGATCTCATGGCAGGATAAATTTCTTGCGCTTGTTCATAACTTCTAATCGCTTTTTCATAATTTTTAAGTTGGATATTTACTAAGCCTTGTCCCGCTAAAGCTCCAAAGTGTCTTTGTTCTAAGGCTAATACTTGATCTATATCATCTTGAGATTTTTGAAATTCTCCTAGCATATAGAGTACAGTTGCTCTTTTATTCCAAGCCTCAGCCCAACTTTGATCTAGATTAATAACTTCAGTAAAGATATCTTTTGCTTTTATATAGTTTTGATCTCTTATAAATTGAGAGCCCTCCTCTAATCTTGCTGTAAGTTTTTCATCTGTTGGATGGGTACTCCATAAAGTCCAAATTTCTTGTTCAATTGTAAAAGCTACTTTCGATTTATTTGCTTTTAACTCATTAAATAATTGGTTAAGTCTCGTATCTCTTTCATTTGCTAAAGAGCTAACCTGTGAAAATAAATAAAGCAAAATTAATAGGAATACCTTTTTCATAGTTAGATGTTATCAAATATTAGAATTAGAGTCTTTGGTCTTAAGTGTCTTTGTTATTATTTTTACAACTATAAAAAGAAATATCTTTTTCTTTTTCCTCTTGTTTTATATTAGTTGTGATTTCGTGAATAAGTTCACCTGTTTTTCTAGTATAGACTGCAGACTCAGAATAATTCCTCTCTTTATCGAATGCTTGAATTAAGAATATATCCTTATTTGAAATTTTAACCTCTAAATCAATCTTATTAAAAAATTCTGATAAATTTTTAACATTTAGAACGTCTGGTATTTTAGATTTGATTATTAACTTGTTAATATCTTTTCTTTTAATTTGATCTTTTGTGAAAGATTCAAAATTGTGGTCTGGATTTTTTAAAATTACTTTTTCAAATTTACAATTTAAACTCAAATCTGAATTTAGTGTAATATTTATATTTTGAGCTTGAGCAAAACTAAGGCAACATAATAAACTAAATATTGATAGAAAGATTTTCATTTAATTAATCATATTAATAATACTTTTTTTTATTGTTTCACTTACTTTAATTGTACCATCTTTGTTGGGGTGTATACCGTCTTGTTGATTCAAACTTGGATTAAGTGCCACACCTTCAAGAAGAAATGGGATTAATGCTAAATTATACTTTTTTGATAACTTTGGATAAATAGCATCAAACTCTTTTTTATATTTTTCCCCGTGAGTATCTGGCGCCATCATTCCAGCTAAAATAATTTTAATTTTTTTATTCTGAACAACTTTTATAATTTGTTCTAAATTTTTTTCCGTTTCTTCTGGTTGAATTCCTCTTAGCATATCATTGGCTCCTAATCCTAAAATAATTAAATCTATTCCTGGTTCAGATAAACTCCAATCAACTCTATTTAATCCACCTGATGATGTGCTTCCAGAGACACTTCCATTAATAACTTTGATTTTTAAACCAGCCTGCTTAAGGTTGTTTTCTAAAACTATTGATAAATGATGTTCTTTAGGTAATCCATATCCAGCCATCAAACTATCACCAAATAAAACCACCTTTTCTATTGCACTTGCGTTTATGTGCACTAGAAAGATTAGCAAAATTTTAATAAATATAATCTTATTCATGAGTACTCTTCTTAAATTAAAAAATATAAATCTTAAATACCAAACTGGTAAAGATAGTATCAGTGTTTTGAAGAATATTAATTTAAATATTAAGAAAAAAGAAACTGCTTCAGTAGTTGGAGAAAGTGGCTCAGGAAAAACAAGTTTAATAATGTTAATTGGAGGATTAGAGAAACCTACCTCTGGCAAAATAACTTTTAATGATCAAGAAATAACAGGCCTTAGTGAAGATGAGGTATCTGAGATAAGAAAGAAAAATATTGGAATTATATTTCAGTCGTTTTATTTAATTCCTAATTACACAGCTGTTGAAAATGTTGCTTTAACGCTTGAACTTAATAATTTTAAAAATCCAGAAAAAGAGGCAAAAATTTTATTAGATCGTTTTGGTTTGAAACATCGTTTTAACAATCTACCAAGTCAATTGTCAGGTGGTGAACAACAAAGGGTTGCTATCGCTAGAGCAATTGCAATGAAACCAAAACTAATTTTAGCAGATGAACCAACAGGAAACTTAGATACTGAAAATTCTATCATGATTGCAAATATTTTATTTAAGTACGTCAAAGAAGAAGGTTCTTCTTTAATCATAGTAACTCATGACCCTAAACTTGCTGACAAAGCTAAAAGAAAAATAAAAATTAAAGATGGAAAAATTAAATAATCCTTCGGAATTTAGTTTGATCTTTAAATACGCTTTAAAAGACTTAAGCAGAAATTATCATAAAATTTCCAGTATCATTGTTACCCTCTTTATAAGTTTATTTATCCTAAGTGCTATTTTCACAATTGAAGATAGTCTTAAAAAAGAACTAAATGATAATGCCAAAGCACTTTTAGGTGGAGATTTAGAAATTGATTACAATCGTAATCAAGGAAATTTAGATCTAGTGAACCAAGTAAAAGAATTTGCAACGGTTTCTCAAATGATTGAGTTCAGTACCATGCTTTCAACTACTGGAAGAGAAAAAAATAAATCATTATTTACTAGAATTAAAACCGTGGATGAAAAATATCCTTTATATGGAAATGTTGTTTATCAACCAATAGGTTCTTATGAAAGAATGCAAAAAGAACCCAACACTATCCTTATTAATGAAAGTTTATCAAAAACTCTAAAAATTAAAATTGATGAAGTAGTAAAAGTTCAAGATCAAAATTTTACAGTAATTGGAATTATTAAATCAGTACCAGATGTAAGTGGATTTGTTGCATTTGGCGATTGGGCTTTAGCAGGAAAACAAACTTTAGATATTTTAAAACTAAATGGCATTGGAAGTTTTTTAAACTATGAGTATAAAGTCAAATTTAATGAAAATGATAAGCCAGAAGAAATTGAAAAACGAATTGAAGAAATATTTAAAGACGATCAAAAAGTTAAACTTAGATATCCTGAAAATTCTGCAAGTGGTATAAAGAGAATTATTAATAATTTTTCTCAATTTTTATCCCTTGTATCTATCAGTGCAATGTTGATAGCAGGTATCGGTATAGCAAATACTTTGCTTTCTTTTATTAATCAAAACAACATGTCGATAGCTGTACGAAAAGCGGTTGGCTTTTATGCAGGTAATATAAAAACACTATATTATCTGCAGTTATTTATACTTTTATTTATCATCACTGTTGTTGCTTATGGATCGAGTTTTTTAATTGTACCCATAGCAGATAAATATTTATCTGATGGATTGGGATTAAATGTTTATCCAGTATTTTCGTTACTTAATTTTTTTAAAATATTTTTAGTAGGATTATTGGTACTTATAATTTTTTCTATTCCAACAATAAGTTCTATTGATCAAGTTAAAGCGTCCAATTTATTTAGAAACGTATTTCAAAACCTTCAATTTTATTATTCTAAGAGATCAATTGTTCTAAGCTTTGTTTTGTTATCTATCTTAATTTTGTTATTCACGATTGGATCTGAACAACCCTCATATAGCTTAGGTTACTTTGCTGCTTTTTTTGTGTGTTTAATTGTATTTTTTTTACTTTCAAAATTAATCATTTTTTTTCTAAAAAAATTCAGATCTAGTCCAATAATTTCTTTAAAGGTTTCAATAAAAAATATTACTCAAACAAAAAGTATAACTCCTATTACAGTTATGTCTCTTGGCTTAGGGGTTACTTTGTTATTAACGTTGGCTTTAGTTGGTACAAATTTTCAAAGAGAAATTGCTAAATCTATTCCTGATATTGCACCTGATTATTTCTTCGTAGGCATTCAAAAAGGAGAAAGAGAGAAATTTGAACAAGGAATTTTAAATATGGATTCCAATGCATCTATTGAAATTGTGCCAATGGTATCCTCTGGAATTGTAAAAATTAATGGTGTGGATCCTAACACTTATATTAAACAAGATAATGATAGTTACTGGGTAATTGGTAGCGAACGAAGATCTTCGTGGGTGGAAAATATTCCTGAAGATAATCCAATTTTAGAAGGTAAATGGTGGGATCTATCAAACCCAGATCAACTTCAAATATCTCTAGATGCAAAAGTTGCTAGAGATTTTAACATTCAGCTAGGTGATATTTTCACTTTAAATGTTTATGGACGTGAAATTGAAGGAGAGGTCATTAATTTTAGAGAGGTGGATTATCGTGATTTAAGCATCAATTTTGCAATGTTATTTAATCCTCAATTTGCAAAAAATATTCCTCACGAGTATTTAGCTACTGCAAAATTTAATACAAATAAATTTGATGAAACTGAAATGCTTGAAATTATGCCAAGTTTATCAATGATAAAAATTGCAGATTATTTATCTAAAGTTACAGCTGTTTTGAATAAAGTATTTATTGCGGTAACTTTAATTTCGGCGGTTACTATAATTATAGGGTTAATCGTAATTTCGAGTGCAATTATGGTTCAAGGAAAAGTTAAAGAATATCAGAATTTAGTCTTTAAAATTTTAGGTTTTTCAAAAAAGCAAATTGTTTTTTCATCGTTAATTGAGTTCATCATAATTTTTAAATCTGTAATTTTAATTGCAATATTCTTTGCAGTGATTGGTTCAAAATTTATTATGGAAAATATTTTTGAGTTAGTATGGATGTTTGACTTTAAGGTTTTAATTTATTTAGGATTTTCAATTGGCTTTGTTACTTTAATTTTAATATTGATAACAAACTTAAAATATCTTAATCCTAAAGTTTATCCTCTAATAAGAAATCAATAATTATAATTTAATAATTTTACTATTCAAAGTAATTAGATTTAATTCTACTTTCAATTTTGGAAATCTTTTTTTTATTTGTTTTTTAATTTTAGAGAATGACTCTTTATGAATTTTTTTTTCATTCTCTGGACTAAATTCTTTTTTTCCGTTAGCTATTTTAGCTGCACCACAATCTTTATGATTAATGACAATTAATTTTTCTATATTATG
>CACOMZ010000018.1 GCA_902628525.1 uncultured Pelagibacteraceae bacterium | reverse complement strand
TTTCCTTATCGATTTCAATTAATCTCAAGTAATATAGCCCAGCCTCTATCCTCTTAATTTCCTCAGAAATTAATTTATATTTTGTTGCTTCCTCTGCTTGTTTTTGCAGATTAGCTAGTTGCTTTTCTTGTTGACGTCTGAGCTCATCCGCTCTTTTTAAGTTGTTTTCAGCCGCACCTAATCTTAATTCAGCTTCGTGTCTTCTAACGTGTAAACCAGAAATTCCTGCAGCTTCCTCCAAAATAGCTCTTCGATCGGTTGGTTTTGCTGTCACTAATGCACCTATTCTTCCTTGACTGATCATAGATGGCGAGTGCGCGCCAGTAGATAAATCAGCAAAAAACATCTGAGCATCTCTTGCTCTTACTTCCTTATCATTTATATAAAACTTAGAGCCTTTGTCTTTTTCTATTTTTCGTCTTACATTTATTTGCTCTAACTCACGGTATTGAATAGGACCTTCTTTATCTTTATTTTCAACTTCTATAGAAACTTCAGCTATATTTTTTGACGCTTTGTTTGATGTACCTGAAAAAATAACATCTTCCATGCCTGAGCCACGCATACTTTTTGCCGATGTTTCACCCATGACCCATCTCAAGGACTCTACAATGTTAGACTTTCCACAACCGTTGGGACCCACTATACCTGTGAGACCATCCTCGATTAAAAAATTTGTTTTTTCAGCAAATGATTTAAATCCATTTAATTGGATTTTTTTAAACTCCATGCTTTAAGTTATATCAGTTTTTCAAGAGCTTTTTTCAAATTTTTATAATTAAGAGTTTTCTCAAACTTTTCGTTATTTATTATTATCGTAGGAGTAGCATTTACTTTGAAGTTTTTTACACCATCGATTCGGTCATTTAGAACAAAATCTTCAATTTTCTTACTATTTAAACACATATCAAAATCGATTTTAAAACCTTCATTTTTCAAAAATTTTTGAAGATTCTTATTTGCTTCTTTTATTGAACTTCCCTTTACCCATTTTTGCTGATTCGCATATAAACTTTCAAGAATTTTCGAACTTCCATCATTCTTACACTGTGAAATTTTTGAAGCATTCAGAGCCGCCATATCCAACGGAAAATGTCTAAACTCAATTTTAGCGATTCCAGTATTTATATATTCTTCTTTTAGCTTTGGAAATACGTTTTTATGAAAATCTGCGCAATGACTACATGTCATAGATTCAAAAGCAATAATTGATATTTTGGCATCTAAATTTCCAACAATTATTCTTTTTATCTCTTCTGAATTAATATTTGAAATTATGCCAAAAAATAGGACAAAAATTAATACAATTTTTTTCATTTTTGTTTAAATACTTTTGTTAACTCTATCAGTGATTTTTTTATTTTTTCATTTGTAACATCATTAATTCTACTTTTATATTTATTAATTGCCACATTCTTATATGACATATCTTTATCTATACCCATTTCTTGTTCATCATCAAAACTGATGAATTTTAATTTTTCTACAACAGAATAACCAAAAAAATTGTTCATATTATTTATTATATCTTTTTTAGAATATTCAGCTTCAACCTCATGTCCTCTTCTAACCATTATTATTAAAGTACTTACACCAAATCTATTAGAATTTTTGAAAGATTTTGGATAACAAACTTTAAAAAGTTCAACTCCTACTATGTATTTCCAATTACTCAGCGTTTCTGAATAAATATGACCTTTTTTATTGATAATTTTTTTAACATTTTTTGGCAAAGTGTCTTTAAAGGATCTTAGGCCTTGAATGGTTTGGCTTCTCTGCTTAGTATTATTTTTAAATTGCATATGAAAGATCTAATAATAGCAAATAAAATTCTTAATTGGTACGATATAAATAAGCGAAAGTTGCCTTGGAGAAAAAGGGTTTCTAATAGAAAAAAACAATACTACACTTTAGTAAGCGAGTTTATGTTACAGCAAACTCAAGTTGCTACGGTAATTCCTTATTTTATAAGATTTATAAAAAATATTCCAGATTTAGAGACACTTGCAAATTTTGACGATCAAAAATTAGTAAAGTTTTGGGAGGGGCTAGGTTATTATTCTAGGGCAAGGAACTTAAAAAAAACAGCTCAAGTTATAATTAAAGACTTTAACAAAAAAATACCAAGCAATTTTTTAGAATTAAAATCTCTACCAGGTATTGGCGATTATACAGCAAGTGCAATTTCAGCTATTGCCTTTAATAAACCTTATATTCCTTTAGATGGAAATATTGAAAGAGTTCTTAAAAGATATTTGTATTTAAAAAAAGAATATCAAATAACAAAAGAAAATTTGCATTTAGAAAAGAAAATATTTGGTCACTCATCTAGATCCAGTGATTATGCTCAAGCATTGATGGAATTAGGGGCATTAATTTGTAAACCAAATAACCCTAACTGCGATCAATGTCCACTATCATCAAAGTGTATATCGTTTAATAAAAAAGATTTTGTTTTAAATAAAATTAAGAAAAAAAATAAAGATAAGTATTATCTACTAAAAGTTTTTAAAAAAAATCAAAAATACTTACTGATTAAAAATACTCAATTCAATTTTTTAAAAAATTTTGACATTTTTCCTATGCATGAAGTAGCTGAAACAAAAAATTTTAATAAGGACCTTAATATTAAATTATCAAATATGAATATGAATATACAAATAGAATATGATAATATATTCAGATCAGTCACTAAACCAAATTGGATAGATCCCAAAAATTTACAAAATTATACTTTACCTTCTTTCACAAAAAAAATTGTAAATTATTTAGAAAATCATAAATGAAAAAAATTGCAATTATTGGAGCAGGAATCTCAGGTTTATATTTATCAAATTTATTTAAAGATAACAAAGATTATCAAGTGTCAATATTTGAAAAAAAAAATTCTGTAAAAATTAGTGAAGGTTATGGAATACAGTTATCAGTTAATTGTGTAGAACTTTTAAATAAAATAGGTTTTAATTCTTTAACAGAAGATGAAAAGTTTAATCCAAAAAAAATTGATTTTTATGAGCTTAAAAACTCAAAAAAAATCTGTGATTTAGAAATCTCAAAATTTAACAATGATCATTGTAAATACACAACATTAAAAAGGTCTAAATTACTTCAGTTTTTAATACAGGGTCTGAAAAATGAGATAATTAAATATAACTATAATATTCAAAAAATAGAATGTGATCCGGAATTAATAAAACTTGAATTTGACAATGGTGAGAAAATAACTTGTGACTACTTAATCATTTCTGATGGAGTATTTTCCAAAGGTAAGTCATTAATTTCAAGTAATGAGTCAAATGCAATCTATAATAACTCTATTGCTATTAGAGGTAATATTTCAAAAGAAAATTTTAAAAATATTAATGATGAAAACATTTCATTGTTTTTAGGATCAGGGTTTCACTATGTAGTTTATCCTTTAAACAAAGATGTAAACTATAATTTTATTGGAATATTAAAACATGAATTAACTTTAAATGAGCAAAAAAGTCATGAACTTTTTGAGGAAAATTTTTATATAGAAAAAATTAAAAATAGATTATCTCAAAAAATATCTAAAATGTTTATTGAAAAAATTCAAAATTTAAAAATATTTCCAGTATTTGTGAGTAAAAAATTTTTTAAACCAACAAATAATATATTTTTAGTTGGAGATGCTTTTTTCGCATTTTCTCCTTCTTTTGCTCAGGGTGCTTCTCAATCAATTGAAGGGGCTTATGAGTTATATGAAAGTATATTGAACAATAAAGACTTTTTTAACAAGAGATCCAAAAGAGTTAAAATGATTAATAATAGATCTAATTTTAATCAATTTGTCTTTCATTTATCTAATCCATTAATGATCTTTTTAAGAAATATTTTAATGAAATTTTTATCAAAAAACAAAAATTTTCTAGATAGTTATTTGGGTAAAATTTATAAAAATTAATTATTAGAAATAAATTTTTGCCTTAAATAATCTATTGGATAACTTTGTCCATTTATATCACAATGCCAGAACGTCCAACCATTACAACTTTCAGTACCTAAAATAGTTGCTGCAACTTTATGTATAGATCCTTCTGCCTGGTTATGTTTAATACTGCCATCAGCCATTATTTTTGCCATTATCCGCTTTTTGTTATCAAAAATATTAGTTCCTGGTTTAATAATTCCAAGTTCAACTAATGATCCAAATGGTATTCTTGGTTTTGATCTATTACTTTTAAGTGTATCTAACAAATCGTCTTCAATTGGTTTTGTATTTTTTATTCTTTGATCAGCTGCTTTGAAATACTGTTTTTCTTTTTCAATACCAAAATAATTTCTACCCAGTTTTTTTGCAACTTTAGCTGTTGTTCCAGTTCCTAAAAAAGGATCAAGTATCAAGTCATTTTTTTTAGATGTAGCTAGTAGTATTCTATGCAGCAGTGCCTCTGGTTTTTGTGTAGAGTGAATTTTTTTTCCATCCCTTTTAAGTCTTTCAGAACCATTACAAATTGGAAGATCCCAATTAGATCTCATCTGAAGATCATCATTTAAACATTTTAATGATTGATAATTGAATGTATATTTTGATTTTTCACTCTTAGATGCCCAAATTAAAGTTTCATGGGCATTTGTAAAACGTGTTCCTCTAAAGTTTGGCATTGGATTGTTTTTATTCCAAATTACATCGTTTAAAATCCAAAAACCCAAATTTTGGATCGCTGTGCCAACTCTAAAAATATTATGGTAGCTTCCTATAACCCAAATAGCTCCATCTTTTTTCAAAATTCTTTTGCATTCACTAAGCCATTCATAAGTAAAATCATCATATTTTTTAAAATTTTCAAATTGATCCCATTTGTCATTAACCGCGCTAACTTTTGATCTATCTGGTCTTGTTAATTCATTTTTTAATTGTAAATTGTAAGGAGGATCAGCAAAAATTAAATCGAAAGTTTCACACGGAATTTTTTTTAATTCTTTTAGACTATCTCCATTAATAATTTTATTTTTGAAATCTGTTTTCATTTGTAAAAATTAATTAGACTCCAAAGGGATTCTACGGTCAACCTGAGATTGAAAAATTTGGATTCAATTAGTGTTTTAAATTAAAATGATAACTATATGTTGTGTACTAATAAACGAGAGACAGGTGAAAATGATCTTCTGTGATGTTTAGTAATGCCTAATTTTTTCAAAGCTTTTAAATGCTGTCTTGTTCCGTACCCAAAGTTTTTATCCCAATCGTAACCTTTATTTTTTTTTGATAAGGCAGTTATAATTTTATCTCTTGATACTTTTGCTATTATTGATGCTGCAGAAATAGAGGGAACTTTTTTATCTCCTTTAATAACTGATTTTAAATTATAATTATCTAATTCTGGAGTTTTATTTCCATCTATGAGGACGTGAGTTGGTTTTTTCTTAAGTTTTTTGATGGCTCTTCTCATAGCTAGTAAACTTGCTTGTAATATATTAAGGCTTTCTATTTCACTGACAGAGGCTTTTCCTAAGGACCATATTGAATTTTCTTTTATATACTTGCATAAATACTCTCTTTTTTTTTTACTTACTGATTTAGAGTCTTTCAATAATTTTGGATCAATAGATTTTTTTAGAATTACTGCTGCTGCATAAACAGGGCCAATTAAACTACCTCTACCAACTTCATCTACACCAGCTACGATTCTTTTCATTTAATTAAATTAAGAAGAAATGGTAAATTAGCAAGCCGATTATTAATCCCTTGACAAAAGATAACCACGCTATTCCATAATTAGATATACCGGTTTTATCTTTAAACCATTCCACTCTATTTTTATGCCATTCAAACATTAAAATAATTTATAATTTTAAATTTAATTCATCAATTTTTTTTCTTATTTCTTTTAAATCTGCCCATGAATATTTTTTATTTTCAGGAAATCGAATTAAATAAGATGGATTGAGAGTAACCATTAAAGGATAGGTTTTGTTATTTAATATCATTTCTTTCCATTTTCCTCTTTCTGAGGATATTTTTCCATTTATACCCGTTAAAGCTTCCATTGCTGAGGCTCCCATTAAAACTATAATTTTTGGATTTATTATTGATATATGTTCTTTTAGAAAAACAGAGTATCTTTTTATTTCTGATGATGTTGGTTTACGATCTTCAGGAGGTCTAAAGTTTATAGCATAACCAGTGTAAATATTTTGTCTCTTAATATTTATAGCTATCAGCATTTTATCTAAAAGTTCCCCAACTGCACCCCTAAATGGAAGACCAGAATTTTCTTCCTCAATTCCAGGAGCTTCTCCTATTAACATAATTGCACTATTTAAATTACCTTCTCCTAAGATAATCTTATTGGAGTTTTCCTTTAATTTACAATTTTCAATTGAATTTAATCGATTTTTTAAATTTTCGATTTGATTAATTTTTTTATCATTAGTCAATTCCTCATTACTTTGAATTAAGTTAAATCTATTTATAGGCTTATCAGCAAAAACAAATTTAGATTCAATTGTACTTATTAGATCTTCGTTGAATTTGCTGTTTTGATTTATCACTTTTTTAGGCATACAATGATTTTATGTTTTTAAAATTAACTAAATTAGTGCTAATTATGGTTTTATCTTATCAGACCCATTTGCATTCTAAAAGTACTAGTTTTGATGAATTCAATTCAAGAGATTTATCAAATTATTTTTCAGGGATAGTTGCATATGAGAATAGAG
>CACOMZ010000017.1 GCA_902628525.1 uncultured Pelagibacteraceae bacterium | reverse complement strand
TTTTCTAATAAATTCTTCATAAATTTTTGTAATTTCCCTACATATAACAATCTTTCTTCCTGTAAAATTACTTCTAATTTCTGGTATCAATTTATTGATTTTTTTTGGTGATACAAAAAAAACTAAAGTATTCTCTAATTCAGAAAGTCTTTTTAGTTCACTTGATAGAAGCTTTTTTTTTTCTGGAAAAAAACCATAAAATAAAAATTTATCCGAAAATCCACTCATTGATACTGCCGTAGCAACAGCAGAAGGTCCAGGCACAGGATATATTTCGATACCATTATTTATACACTCATTAATTAATATAGAACCTGGATCAGAAATACACGGAGTACCTGCATCAGAGATTAAAGAAATTATTTTTCCAGATTTGAGATTTTCAATAATTTTAGCGATATTTTGTTTTTCATTGAATTTGTGATTTGAAATTAATTTTGATTTTATCTGATATTTATCTAATAGTTTTTTTGAAATACGTGTGTCCTCACATAAAATATAATTAGATTTTTCTAGGACTTCTAAAGCTCTTAAAGTAATATCTTTTAAGTTACCCAATGGTGTTGATACTAGATAAAGACCATTTTTGTATTCATTTATTTTAAATTGTGTTTTTAATATCATAATTTGGCTCAAAAAATATAATACTAACACCAAAATGATTAAATTAATTAAAATTATTTTTTTTATTGTTTTAAATTGTTCTCTTCTATCTCTTCAAGCACTTAGTGCTGCTGAAAAAATCAAAATAGGTTTATTAGTGCCTATGACTGGAGAAAACAAAGAAATTGGAAAATCAATTATCAGAGCTGTTAGTTTAGCTGTTAAGGATATTAATAATAGTAATATTGAAATTTTTCCCAAAGATACTGGTTCGAAACCAAATCAAACACTTAAATCTGCATTTGAATTAAGTCAGATGGGTATAAAGGTTGTAATCGGTCCCGTTTTTCATGAAAGCACAACCTATTTGGATGAAATGAAAAATATTACTTTTCTATCTTTAACAAATAAAACATTAGAGCTTCCCAAAAATGTTATCTCTGCAGGTATAAATTCTACCTCTCAAATAAGTACGATTAAAAAATTTTTAGAAACTAATGAAGTTAAAAAAACAATTTTTTTAACACCTATTAAAAATTATGAATTTGAAATTAAAAAAGGAATTAAAAATTCAAAAATTAAAATTTATAAATATTATGATTATAATACTGAACCAACAAAATTAACTGAACAAATTGAGGAAATAACAAATTATAAAACTAGAAAACAGAATCTAAAAAATGAAATTAAGAGAATAAAAAAATCAAATGAACTGAATAAAGAGGCAAAAATTAAAAAGTTAGAAAAAAAATATACTTTAGGTAAAGTAAATTTTGATGCTGTAATAATTGCAGATTTTGATGAAAGTTTAAAAAGTGTCACCACCTCACTCTTATATACTGATGTGTTACCACAAGATAAATTCTTTATAACATTAAACCAATGGTTTAATGAAAGTTTATTAAATCAAACAGATATTCAACCATTATATTTTCCATCAATTAATAAAAATAATTTTGATGAATACAAAATTAAGTACTTTAATGCATTTAGTGAAGATCCTAGTCATTTATCTTTATTAAGTTATGATCTTGTGGGTCTTGTGTATTATTTATCTTTAAATACAAATTTAAAAAATTTAGATAAAATATTTAAGAAAAAAAATTCATTTAAGGGCAAAATTGGTATTTTCGATATTAAAGATAACAAAATTAACCACAGGCTAAATTTTTATAAAATTGAGGATCAAAAACTTATAGAAATTTTCTGATTTTTTTGAAGGCTTGATATCTGTGATCCATCTTGTATTTTTGAGATGGCTTCATTTCCCCAAAAGTTAAAGTTTTATTTGAGGGAACAAAAATTGGGTCATAACCAAATCCATTTTTTCCTTTCGGTTCTATTGAAATATAACCTTCAATTTTTCCAATGACACAAGCGATTGTTTTATCTAAGTGTGAAATCGAAAGTGCACAAATAAATCTAGCTTTAATTTTTTTTTTCTTCCAACCATCATCTTTTTTACTTAACTCTCTATACACCCTTTTGATAGCTTTATTGAAGTCTAAATCTCTTCCTCCCCATCTCGCAGAGTAAATTCCAGGCTTTTTATCTAAAAAATCTATCTCCAAACCAGAATCATCAGCTAAGCAAACTAAACCTGTTTTCTTTGAAAAATATTTAGATTTGATTAATGAATTTTCTTTAAATGTATTTCCATTTTCAACTGGACTCTTGAGATTAAATTCAGATGTGGAATGAATTTTAATGCTTTTTGGCAACAAACTCCTGATTTCACGTAATTTTCCCTTATTATTAGTGCCAATGAGTAATTTATTAATTTTTTGTTTAGACATCTAGAAATTATAAAAATCCTTACCATATAAAAGGCTATGGAAAAAGAGGAAAACCAAAATAGCACTTCCGCAGATCAAAATCAGGAAACAGTAAAAGAAACTACGAAACCTGAAGAAATCTTAGCCGAGGAAAATAAACAAGAAACAGATCAAGAACCTAAACAGGAAATTAAAGAACCAACTCCAGAAGAAAAAATTGCTGAATTAGAAGATAAATTAGCAAGAACTTTTGCTGAAATGGAAAATCAAAGAAGAAGATTTGAAAAAGAAAAAGAGGATGCATTTGAATATGGTGGTTATAGTTTTGCTAAAGAAGCATTAAATTTGATTGATAACTTAGATCGATCAAAACATGTGCTTCAAAGTGACGACAAGTTAAAAGAAACTGATGCATTAAAAAAGACCTTAGAACATTTAGACATTATTAAGAAAGACCTGATCTCAATATTTGAAAAAAATAATATCAAAGCAATTGATAGCCTTAACAAAAAACTAGATCCAAACTTTCATCAAGCGATGATGGAAATAGAGGATGATACGAAAGAGCCTGGAACAATAATCCAAGAAATTCAAAAAGGCTTTACTATTAAAGACAGATTGCTTAGACCCTCATTAGTAGGAGTATCAAAAAAAATTACAATAAAAGATGAAAAAACCAAAGAAAATCAGGAAAAAACAGAAAATAAATAATTATGAGATCAACTTGTAGTTTCACATTTAAACCCTATATGACGAAAGAGAGAGATTAATATTATGAGTAAAATTATTGGAATAGATTTAGGGACAACAAATTCATGTGTTGCCATCATGGAGGGAACACAAGCTAAGGTTTTAGAAAATGCTGAGGGAGCTAGAACTACTCCATCAGTTGTAGCATTTACAGATGAAAGCGAAAAATTAATTGGCCAACCAGCAAAAAGACAAGCTGTTACGAATCCTGAAAACACCATCTTTGCGGTTAAAAGGCTAATTGGAAGAAATTTTGAGGATCCAACTGTAAAAAAAGATGTTGAGGCCGCACCATTTAAGATAGTTAATTCAGAGAAAGGTGATGCTTGGATTGAAGCAAAAGGTGAAAAATATTCTCCCTCACAAATTTCTGCATTTATTTTACAGAAAATGAAAGAAACAGCGGAGAAATATTTAGGTCAAGCCGTAACAAAAGCAGTAATTACTGTTCCTGCTTATTTTAACGATGCACAAAGACAAGCAACTAAAGATGCAGGAAAAATTGCCGGTTTAGAAGTTTTAAGAATTATAAATGAACCAACAGCTGCTTCTCTAGCTTATGGTTTAGATAAAAAACAAAATAAAAAAATCGCTGTTTATGACCTAGGTGGAGGAACATTTGATGTTTCTATTTTAGAACTTGGAGATGGAGTTTTTGAAGTTAAATCAACTAATGGTGATACTTTTTTAGGTGGTGAAGATTTTGATAATAATATTGTTGACTACTTAATTTCCGAGTTTAAAAAAGATAATGGAATTGACCTTAAGTCAGATAAACTTGCTTTACAAAGATTAAAAGAGGCAGCCGAAAAAGCCAAAATAGAATTATCTTCTGCCGAACAAACAGACATAAATTTACCTTTTATCACAGCTGATAAAACAGGTCCAAAACATATTAATCTAAAAATGACTAGAGCAAAACTTGAGGCTTTAGTTGAAGACTTAATTGCTAGAACCATGCCCCCTTGCAAAACTGCATTAAAAGACGCAGGAGTAAATGCCAGTGAAATTGACGAAGTTGTTATGGTTGGTGGTATGACTAGAATGCCTAAGGTAATTGAAGAAGTCAAAAATTTTTTTGGTAAAGATCCTAACAAAAGTGTTAACCCTGATGAAGTAGTTGCTATGGGAGCAGCAATTCAAGCCGGTGTACTGCAAGGTGATGTTAAAGATGTGCTTCTACTAGATGTAACTCCACTGTCACTTGGTATAGAAACACTTGGGGGAGTCTCAACTAAGTTAATTGATAAAAACACTACAATACCAACTAAAAAAAGTCAGGTATTTTCAACAGCAGAAGATAATCAACCAGCTGTATCTATTAGAGTTCTTCAAGGGGAAAGAGAAATGGCAGCAGATAATAAAGCTTTAGGTAACTTTGAATTAGTAGGCATCGCACCAGCTCCAAGAGGCGTTCCCCAAATTGAAGTTACTTTTGATATTGATGCAAATGGTATTGTAAATGTTTCTGCAAAAGATAAAGGAACTGGTAAAGAGCAAAAAATTCAAATTCAAGCCTCTGGTGGACTAAGTGATGACGAGATTGAAAAAATGGTTAAAGATGCAGAAGCCAATAAAGAAGCTGATAAAAAGAAAAGAGAGTCAGTTGATGTTAGAAATCAAGCAGATACATTAATTCACTCGACTGAAAAAAATTTAAAAGAGCATGGATCAAAAATTTCTGATGCTGAGAAAAAAGCAATTGAAGATGCATCAAATGCTGTAAAAGAAGCTCTAAAAGGTGAAGATATTGAAGATATCAAGAAGAAAACTGAAGCTTTAGTTCAAGCTTCAATGAAACTTGGAGAAGCAATCTATAAATCACAACAAACTGCAAAACCAGAATCTGGTAAAGATGATGGTGGAGATGATGCAGGCAAAAAAGACGAGAATGTTGTCGATGCTGATTTCGAAGAAGTAAAAGACGAGAACAAAGAAAAAAGCGCTTAAACTGACATCTAATTGTCTGGGGTAATTTGATGGCTAAAAGAGACTATTACGATGTCCTAGGCGTTAGTAAAAGCGCAAGTCCTGACGAATTAAAATCCGCGTATAGAAAATTAGCCGTTAAATATCATCCTGATAAAAATCCTGGGGACTCAAAAGCAGAAGAAAAATTCAAAGAGGCCAGTGAGGCTTACGGAATACTTTCAGACAAAGAGAAAAAACAAAACTACGATAACTTTGGTCATGCAGCTTTTGAAAATGGTGGTGGCAGACCAGGTGGAGGTTTTGGTGGTTTTAGTGGAGCAGACTTTTCAGATATTTTTGAGGATTTTTTTGGAGATTTTGGTGGAGGTGGAAGATCAAGAAGTAGAAAATCAAATAATAGAGGTTCTGACTTAAGATATGATTTATCAATTTCATTGGAAGAGGCTTACCATGGAAAGAAACAAGACATTAAATTTTCAACAACAGAACAGTGTGGAACATGCAGAGGAAATGGATCTAAACCAGGCTACTCTCCTGATAGATGCTCATATTGTGGTGGTAATGGTAGAATAAGATCTAATCAAGGTTTTTTTACTGTACAACAAACATGTCCTCAATGTAATGGTAATGGCGAAGAAATTACCAACCCTTGTAATGATTGCAATGGTCAAGGTAAAAAACAAGCATCAAAGAAAATATCTGTAACAATTCCAAAAGGTGTTGATGATGGAACGAGAATTAGGCTTGCAGGAAAAGGTGAGGCAGGTACAAGAGGTGGGGCAACAGGTGATCTTTATCTATTTGTTAATGTAAATTCTCACAACCTATTTAAAAGATCTGATGAAAATTTATTTTTTGAATTTCCACTTTCTCTTGCAGATGCAGCATTGGGGACCACAATAGAAATTCCAACTATTGATGGTGGAAAAGCAAAAATTAAAATTCCTGATGGAACTCAAAATGGTAAGCAATTTAGATTAAAAGGTAAAGGTATGCCATTTATGAGAAGGGGTGATTTTGGTGACTTATATGTTCAGGTTAAAACAGAAGTACCTGTATATTTAAATAAAAAACAAAAAGAATTATTGGAGCAGTTTAGAGAAATTGAAAATGATAAGTCAAATCCAAGTATCAAAAAGTTTTTCCAAAAAGCAAAAGACTTTTGGAAAAATTAAAATATGGGATTAGAAGAAATAGTTCCATCAATAGCTTTAATATTAGTATTAATTCTTGTGCTACCGGGCTTTATAAAATCAAACCTGAAGAAAAAAGTATTTTTTAAAAACTTAAGTATTTGGGGTATTATTGTTTTAGTTCTTATGATATTTCTTTATTTTATCTTTTAATGAAAAAAATTAACTTAGCTATTTCTGGTTGCATGGGAAGGATGGGTCAACAACTCATCAAATCTTCAAAGAAAAATAAAAATTTTGAATTAGTTGCACTTACAGAAAATATATTGATAAATAAAAAAATAAATGGAATTAAACCTGAATTAAATTCTGCTAATGCGTTTAAAAAAACTGATGTAATTATTGATTTCACAGCACCAAATTGCTCGCTTGAAATCTTAAAAATAGCGTCAAAACTTAGAAAAAAAGTAGTAATTGGTACTACAGGATTTAACAGGAGCCAAGAAAATCAAATTAAAAAATATTCAAAAAAGATACCTATTTTAAAAGCTGGTAATATGAGTTTAGGTGTAAATCTATTAATGTATTTAACAGAGATAGCATCAAAATCATTAAATGATGATTACTTAAGCAAAATATTTGAAGTACATCACAAACATAAAAAAGACTATCCCTCTGGGACTGCGTTAATGCTTGGTAAAGGGATTGCAGATGGAAAAAATAAAAATTTATATAATCTTATGGGCAAAAAATTCTTAAATAAAAAATCTTTTCCTTATGGGAAAAAGATTAATTTTAACTCAGTCAGAAAAGGTGAGATTATTGGTGAACACGAAGTAAGGTTCTCAAGTGGTAAAGAAATTATTACATTGAACCACGAAGCTTTTGATAGAGCACTTTACTCGGATGGAGCTTTAACTGCTTCTAAATGGTTGATGAAAAAAAGACCAGGATTATACTCTATGAGAGATTTGCTTAACTTTTCATAATGAATGAAAAACAAAAAGCAAAAATTATAATTAAAACCTTAAATAAAATTTATCCTAAGGCACCAGTTCCTTTAAAAAGCAAAAATACTTTTACGCTGTTAATTTCGGTTCTTCTTTCAGCACAATGTACAGATGTAAACGTTAATAATGTAACAAAAGATATCTACCCAAAATATTTCAAACCAGAACACTTTGTAAAATTAGGAAGAAAAAAAATTGAAAAATTAATAAAAAAAATTGGGATTTTTAGAATTAAAGCAAAGAGTATTTATCTAATGTCAAAAAAAATTTTAGAAAAACATAACGGAAAAGTACCTAAAAGTTTTGAAGAGCTCGAAAAACTACCTGGTGTAGGCCATAAAACAGCTAGTGTAGTGATGTCTCAAGGTTTTGGATATCCAGCTTTTGCAGTTGATACTCACATTCATAGACTTGCACAAAGATGGGGTTTAACAAATGGAAAAAATGTTATTCAAACTGAAAAAGATTTAAAAAGAATATTTCCCAAAAAAACTTGGTCAAAACTTCATTTACAAATAATTTTTTACGGCAGGGAATACTGTAAAGCTAGAGATTGTTACGGGCTAAATTGTAAAATATGCACTACATGCTACCCAAATAGAAAAAAACCTGTTATTACCATAAAAGCCTAATATGAAAATTCTTGGAATAGGAAATGCAATTGTAGATGTTATTTGCAAAGTAGATGATAATTTTATTATAAAAAATAAACTTACAAAGAGCACGATGAAATTATTTTTTGATAAAGATGAATTTAAAAATTTATTAAATAATCTTAAAATTGAGAAAACTGTTTCCGGTGGATCTGTTGCAAACTCTATAGTCGGCATTTCTCAACTTGGTGATAGGGTTGGTTTTATTGGTAAAGTTTCTGATGATGAATTTGGTACTAAATACGAGCAGGGATTAAAGACAGAAAACGTTGAATATTTTTACTCTAAAAAAAAAGAAGAGTTGCCAACTGGAACATGTTTAATATTAGTGACACCTGACGCAGAAAGAACAATGTGTACGTTTTTAGGAACAGCAGGAAAAATTAATGAAAATGATGTAAGTTCTGATGCAATAAAAAAAAGTGAAATAATATTTTTAGAAGGATATTTATGGGATGAAGGAGATCCTAAAAAAGCTTTTGATAAGGCTATTAATAATGCAAATAAAGTTGCTATGTCTCTTTCAGATCTTTTTTGTGTAGATAGACATAAATCTCATTTTTTAGAATTAGTAAAAAATAAGCTTGATATAACATTTGCAAATGAACAAGAAATTACTTCTTTAATTCAAGCAAAAAATTTTAATGAAGTGATTGACTTTTCAAAACAGCTTAACAAGTTGGTTGTAATTACAAGAGGTGAAAGAGGAGCAGTTGGAATTAAAGGTAAAGAAATTGTTGAGTGTGACATACAAAAAAATCTAAAAATTGTAGACCTTACAGGTGCAGGTGATCTTTTTGCTGCTGGTTTTTTACACGGTTACGTAAATAAACTTTCAATTAAAGAAAGTTTAGTTAAAGGAACTGAAATGTCTTCAAAAGTAATACAGCAGATTGGAGCAAGACTTTAAATTATTTTTTTTTTCTCTTAAAACTACCCTTACCTTTTTTAGGTCTAACTATTTTTTGTTTATATTTCCTTGTGAAAAGATCTTTTGCAATTATATTTTTTTTATTTGATCTGATATCCATTTTTTGTACTTACTATGAAGTTATTATCATTAAAGGTACTAAAAATTTTTTTTCTTAGTCTATATATATGCGTCTCTACTGTATGAGTTTCAATGCTCGTCTGATAACTCCATACATTTTCTTGTAACTCATTAATACTCACCGGTTTGTTTAATTTTGATAGGTAAATT
>CACOMZ010000016.1 GCA_902628525.1 uncultured Pelagibacteraceae bacterium | reverse complement strand
CATATCAACGAAATTTCTCAATTAATTCAGAGTGTGAAGCAAACCCGTCTATAAGAAAAAAAATTATTATTTTAGGTGGTGGTCCTAATAGAATCGGTCAAGGTATTGAGTTTGACTATTGTTGTTGTCAGGCAAGTTTTTCCCTAAAAAAAGCAGGTTTTGAGACCATAATGGTTAACTGCAACCCTGAAACTGTTTCAACAGATTATGACACAAGTGATAGACTTTATTTTGAACCACTAATTGAGGAATACGTTTTTAATATAATTAAAAAAGAACAAGAAAAAGGGAATCTCCTTGGAATTATTGCTCAATTTGGCGGGCAAACTCCTATAAGACTTGCAAAATTTTTACATGATAACAATCTTCCTATTTTAGGAACGCAATATACCTCAATTGATTTAGCTGAAGATAGAGATCGATTTCGAAATTTATTAAATAAACTTAAATTAAAACAAGCTGAAAGTGGAATTGCTAAAACATTTAAACAAGCAATTAATATCTCAGAAAAAATTGGCTTACCACTAATGGTGAGACCATCTTATGTGCTTGGAGGAAGAGCCATGGAAATTGTATATGAAAAAAATCAACTTAAAAAATTTGTAGAGGAGGCTTTTAAAGCAGCCGATGATAATCCTGTTTTAATAGATAAATTTATTAACCATGCAATGGAGGTTGATGTTGACGCGATCTCTGATGGAAAACAAGTGCATGTTGCTGGTATCATGCAACATATAGAGGAAGCTGGTATTCATTCAGGAGACTCTGCATGTAGTTTACCGCCAGTGTCTATAAAACCCTACTTAATTAAAGAAATTGAAAATCAAACCAAAAAACTTGCACTTGCTCTTAAAGTAAAAGGTTTCATGAATGTTCAATATGCAATAAAAAAAGATAAAATTTATGTAATTGAAGTTAACCCAAGAGCAAGTAGAACAGTACCATTTGTTTCTAAAGCAAAAGGTTTACCACTAGCAAAAATTGCATCACGAGTAATGGCAGGTGAAAAATTATCAAAATTTAATTTGAAAGACAAATCTAAGGGAATGTACGCAGTTAAAGAAGCTGTATTTCCTTTTAATAAATTTCCAAATAGTGATCTGCTTTTAGGTCCAGAAATGAAGTCCACTGGTGAGGTAATGGGCTTTGATAAAAATTTTGGAATGGCATTTGCCAAAAGTCAAATAGCAGCATCAAATTCGTTACCTAAAGATGGTTTGGCTTTTATTTCTCTTAAAAACTCACACAAAGATGAGGGAATATATTTAGCCAAAGAACTTATTAGATTAAAATTTACCTTATGTGCAACTAAAGGAACTGCTGATTATATTAGAAAGCATGGTATGAAATGTAAGGTCATTAATAAAGTAAGCACTGGTTCTCCTCATATAGTTGATGTTTTAGATGCAAAAAAAATTGCATTAGTAATAAATACAGGAGGTGGAAATAAAGCTTATAGAATAAGCGATGCAATCGCTTTAAGAAGAGCTACATTAAAAAATAAAGTTCCATATTGTACAAATATGTCAACTGCTTATGCGTGTTTAGAGGCAATTAAATCTTTGAAAACAAATAAATTAGAAGTTAACTCTCTTCAAGATATTTAAGAGTTTACTTTCCAATCAGTTTCAAAAGTTACATAATTTACTTGAATACATCGTCTTTCTTTAACAATAGTTTTCTTTTCCATTCCATGCCAAGTTCCAGGTCCACTAGTAAAAAAATAACCATAATTATTTTTGTAGGGAACTGTTTTTACTTTTTCTAATTTATCATTGTAAAAATCAGTACCCAAATCTTCAGATTCATTTGCATTATTAACAAAGATTAAACCAGACATAAGTTTTTCCTTAATATCACAATGTGGTTTGAGCCAAAAACCCTTTCGGTCACAGATTACCTCTAGCCTAACAAAGGAATTAGATAAATCTCTATTAATCATTTTTGAAATAGTTTCATATGTTTCTTTAGATTGAAGTTCGTTTATAAATTTTACTAAATGTGGAAAGTTTCTTGCATTATCTTTATTAACAAAACACCTAAATTTTATTGCCTCTCCGCCAGATGCTATGCCCTCTCTAAACTCTGCAGCACCACCATCGATAGCTCTTGTTCCATCGTAAGAAAGGTTATGTTTACTGACATCTGGAATATCCGCTTTAATTATTTCCTCTATTGCTTCATCTGTCAAAGCATTTTTATATTCCCAATGATCAAAAGGAAATTCAAATTTTTTAGAGTTATTTAATATAGAATTTAAAAATGACATTATGAAAAAATTTTGTTTTTTATAATTCCTGCTACTCTATTAGTTTCATCTAACTTTTCATAGTTCCAATTTTCCACTTCTTCACCTAAATTTCTTATAATTTTTAACTCTCTAAATAAATTTCTAAATCTTTGAAATCTGATATCATTTTTTCTTGGTAAAATATTTGCTACGTAAATAGGTTTACCCGTTAAAGCTGCTTCTGAAATCATAGAACTTGAATCACAAGTTACTACTATATTTTCTGCAATTCCAAGGGCTGATAAATATGCTTTTTTGTCAACCTCCATAAAAATGGTGTGATTTTCGCCAAAAAATTCTTTAGCGTAATGAATAGTATTTATTGGAGTTCTAATTGAGGGAATTACAACTAATTGAAAGTCAAGTTTTTTTATCAATTTATAAAGATCAGAAAAAATATGTTTGATATTCTTATTTGAATAATCGTAATACTTAGTCGGTCCGCCCATAATTAAAGTCCAAATTTTTCTTCCATCATTTTTAATAAACGAATCTAAATAATTTCTATTCTCCTCAATTTCAGTTTGTGTGAGATAATGAATGGCGCCTTTTGTTTTAATTACGTTTTGACCTTCTAAATTGTCGTGTTCTGGAGCAACAATAAAATCAAAATGATTTAATTTTACTTTTGGATCCTGAATGTGAATATTAAATATTTTTTTATTTGAATTTTTTTTTAAATGAATTGATGGTATTACACTTTTTCTTCCACAAGATATAATTATATCAAACTCATCTAGAATAATTTTTTTATAAACATATTGAGAAATAGGAGTTAACTTTGGAGGAATTGCTCTCCAAAAACTTTTTAGTTCAACTGTATGGTGTGTGAAATCTAAATCTAAAGCTTTAGCTAAACCTTCTACTTGGCTTATCATGCCATGCATTCCTTGGGTTAATAAAATACCTTTTAATTTAGACATTAATCACTATATAGCTTTCATATGAGTCAAAATCCAACTAAACACACAAAAGTGTTAATTATTGGATCCGGTCCAGCTGGATATACTGCTGCCGTATATGCTGCTAGAGCAATGCTGAACCCTATTTTAGTTTATGGATCTGAACCAGGCGGCCAATTAACTACGACAACTGATGTTGAGAATTATCCTGGATTTTCGGAAGTAATTCAAGGTCCATGGTTAATGGATCAAATGAAAGAACAAGCAAAAGCAGTTGGAACTGAAATGATTGAAGACCATATTGGATCTGTAAATTTAAAAACTTCACCCTTTGAAGCAATTGGAGATAGTGGTCAGAAATATACTGCTGACAGTATTATTATATCTACTGGGGCTCAGGCTAGATGGTTAAATTTAGATTCAGAACAAGAGTTTAGAGGTTTTGGAGTTTCAGCTTGTGCAACATGTGATGGTTTCTTTTTTAAAGATAAAGAAGTGGCTGTGGTAGGTGGTGGAAATGCTGCAGTTGAAGAGGCAATGTTCCTAACAAAGTTTGCCTCAAAAGTAAAATTAATTCATAGAAGAGATAGTTTAAGAGCAGAAAAAATGCTTCAAAAAAAATTAATGGAGAATAAAAAAATAGAAATTATTTGGGATTCGGTAGTTGAGGATGTAATTGGCGATAAAGATCCTAAAAATGTTAAAGGTTTAAAAATTAAAAATGTAAAAACAAATAATGTAGAAGAATTAAAACTAGATGGAGTTTTTATAGCGATTGGTCATGACCCTGCAACAAAACTTTTTAAAGATCAATTAGAAATGGACACCGAAGGTTATTTAATTACAAAACCTGACTCTACTGAAACAAATGTTCCTGGTGTTTACGCTGCTGGAGATGTTAAGGATAAAACGTTTAGACAAGCAGTAACTGCTGCTGGTATGGGTTGTATGGCTGCGCTTGAAGCTGAAAAATTTTTATCCCACTAAATCAGAAATTTCGTTAGATTCTAATACACTTTGATTAATATTTTCGTTTGCTAATTTTATCATCGCCTTAGCTACTATTTCTGAATGAATTGGTCTCATTTTCCTAAAAGGTCCAATTAATATTGGAGTTAAAAGTTTAAATACTATTATTCCAAATTTTTCACCAAACCTCTCTTCTTGTCTTTCTCCTAATAAAAAAGATGGTCTCATAATCCCAATTTTATCAAAATTTAAGTTTTTAATTTCTTCTTCGACCAGACCTTTAAATTTTAAATATTCACCAGAACTTTTTGGATTTGCATATCCTGAGGAAACAAAAAAAAATGATTTAACTGAATTAGATTTTGCTATTTGAGCAATTTTTTTGGGAATATCCAGCTCAATTTTTTGATATTCATTTATATTAGGTGATTTTTTTTTGGTAGTACCAATGCAACAAAAACATTCATCTCCTTTAATATCTTCAGCGTGTTCGTTTAAATTATTAAAATCTATCTTTATTATTTCAATCTTTGGATCATTAATTTCTATGAATGAACGAACAAATAATTTTATTTTTGAATAATTTGAATTTTGAATTAGATAATTAAGAACATGTCCCCCAACTAGGCCTGTTGAACCAAATAATAAAGCAGTTTTCACTCTTAATTATAAGCTTTCGCAGAAAGATTTAATTCTCTCCATTGCTTTTTTCAAATTTTTCATTGATGTTGCGTAAGAAATTCTGAAATATCCATCGAGACCAAATGCTGATCCTTGCACAACTGCAACATTTGATTTTTCAAGTAATTTTTGAACAAAATCTGTATCAGTTTTTAATTTTGTTTTTTTATTTAAAAAACCTTTGCAACTAGGAAACACATAAAAAGCACCATTTGGAGTTAAACAACTAATTCCTTTAATACTATTTAAACTTTTAACAACAAAATCTCTTCTTTGTTTAAAAGCGTTAGATCTTTTTTTAATGAACCCTTGAGCACCATTCAGAGCTTCAACTGCTGCTGCCTGGCTTATTGATGAGGGATTAGAAGTAGATTGAGACTGAATTTTTCTTATAGCTTTAATTATATCCTCAGGACCTGCTGCATATCCTATTCTCCAACCTGTCATAGCATATGATTTACTTACGCCATTCATAGTAAGAGTTCTGTTTTTTAGTTTTGATATTTGAGCTATCGTAAAAAAATTAAAATTATCATATTTCACATGTTCATAAATATCATCACTTAAAATATAGACATTTTTATTTTTAATTAAAATTTTTGCTAAATCTTGAATTTCTTTTTTCGAATATCCTGCACCAGTTGGATTTGAAGGTGAATTAAGTATTACCCATTTAGTTTTTTTTGAAATAGCATTTTTTAATTTTTTTGCAGTAAGTTTAAAACCTTCTTCTTCAGTACACTTAACTATTTTTGGTTTTCCTCCAGCTAATAAAACCATATCTGGATAAGATACCCAAAAAGGCGCTGGGATAATTACTTCGTCACCTTTATTCAAAGTTGCCATAAAAGCATTATAAAGAACTTGCTTGCCTCCAGTTCCAACTGTTATTTGGTCGGCTGAGTAATTTAATTTATTTTCCCTTTTAAATTTATTTACTATTGCTTTTTTCAAATCAGGAGTGCCATCCACGGCTGTATACTTTGTATCTCCACTTTTAATTGCTTTAATCGCCGCCTTTTTTATATTATCTGGAGTATCAAAATCAGGCTCCCCTGCTCCAAGACCTATTACATCTTTACCGGCAGCTCTAAGTTCTCTAGCTTTTTGTGTCACAGCAATTGTTGGTGATGGTTTAATTCTTTTTAAACTTTCTGATATTATGCTCATTGAAATATAATTAAATTCTACTACGTTGTTTAATATATGGAAAATACTTATCAAGATTTAATTACAGATATACAGAGTAAAAATCCAAAAATAGCTGGAAAACTCGAGGGAGGAAAAAAATTTAAAATTAAATCTGATTTTAAACCAGCTGGAGATCAACCTGCGGCAATCAAAAAATTAGTTGACGGTGCAAAAAAAGATCAATTTAACCAAGTATTACTTGGAGTTACAGGATCAGGAAAGACTTTTACAATGGCAAAGGTGATTGAAGCAACAAATAGACCAGCTTTGATATTAGCACCAAACAAAACATTAGCGGCGCAACTTTATGGGGAAATGAAAAGCTTCTTTCCTGATAATGCGGTTGAGTATTTTGTGTCTTACTATGACTATTATACACCAGAAGCCTACGTTCCTAGATCAGACACTTATATAGAAAAAGAAGCATCAATTAACGAACAGATAGATCGGATGAGGCACTCAGCTACAAGGTCTCTTCTTGAGAGAGATGACGTTTTAATTGTTGCAAGTGTATCTTGCATTTATGGTCTTGGCTCAGTTGAAGCTTACAGCAAAATGACTTTAACCCTTCAAAAAAATTATGATTACAATAGAGAGGAAATTATTAAATCTTTAGTCGCGTTACAATACAAGCGAAATGACCAAAACTTTGTACGAGGAACGTTTAGAGCCAGAGGTGAATATTTAGAAATATTTCCATCTCATTTGGAGGACCGCGCTTGGAGATTAAGTTTGTTTGGAGATAAACTTGAGCAAATAGAAGAATTTGATCCTTTAACAGGAGATCAAGTCAGGGATTTAAGTTTAGTGAAAGTTTATGCGAATAGTCACTACATAACTCCAAAACCCACTGTAGAGCAGGCAATAATAAATATTAAAAAAGAGTTAGAAATTACGTTAAAAAAACATCGAGAAGAAAATAAATTATTAGAGGCACAAAGGTTAGAGGAAAGAACAAAGTTTGATCTTGAAATGATTGAGGCTACAGGCTCTTGTGCGGGAATTGAAAATTATTCTAGATTTTTATCAGGTAGAAAACCAGGCGAACCCCCTCCTACTCTTTTTGAATATTTTCCAGATAACACGTTAATTTTTGTTGATGAGTGTCATGTAACAGTGCCTCAATTAAATGGTATGTATAAAGGAGATAGATCTAGAAAAAGTACTCTAGCTGAATATGGATTTAGATTACCGTCTTGTATGGATAATAGGCCATTAAAATTTGAAGAGTGGGATCTTATGAGAACTCAAACCGTATTTGTATCAGCAACTCCAGGTCCATGGGAGTTGGAGCAAACAAAAGGTAAATTTATTGATCAAGTTATTAGACCTACAGGATTAATTGATCCAGTGGTTGAAATTAGGCCTGCTAAAAATCAAGTGGATGATTTAATGCATGAATGTAAAAGGGTTGTGGAAAATAATCACAGAGTACTTGTAACTACCTTAACAAAAAAAATGGCTGAAGATTTAACAGAATACCTTCATGAAAATGGTGTGAAGGTTAGATATCTACACTCGGACATCGATACTTTGGAAAGAATTGAAATTATGAGGGACTTAAGGATGGGAGTATTTGATGTTTTAGTTGGAATAAACCTTTTAAGAGAAGGATTAGATATTCCAGAATGTGCACTGGTTGGAATTTTAGATGCTGATAAGGAGGGATTTTTAAGATCCGAGACTTCATTAATCCAAACAATTGGTAGAGCTGCGAGAAATGTTGATGGTAAAGTAATACTATATGCGGACAAAGAAACAAAGAGTATCAAAAAAGCAATTGCTGAGACTGATCGGAGAAGAAACATTCAGCTTGCATATAATAAAAAACATAAAATAGATGCTAAGTCAGTTAAAAAAGAAATTAGTGATATCCTAGAAAGTGTTTATGAAAAAGATTATGTAAAAATTAGTGAAGGTTCAAATATAGGTGGAAATTTAAAAAAACATTTAAAGGGTCTTGATAAAAAAATGAAAGAAGCAGCATCGAACCTGGAATTTGAGGAAGCAGCTAAAATAAGGGATGAAATACGAAAACTAGAAAGTACAGAGCTAGAAATTACATTAAATCCAAAAATAAGGCAGTATGATATAAAAAATAAACTTTATCCTAAAGGTCGATCAACAATGGGAATGCCAGGAACAAAGGTTACAAAAAAAAGAGATAAAAAATGGAAGCACGGAAGATAATAATAACTGGAGGTGCAACGCGTATTGGAGCTGCTATCGCTAAAAAATTATCTGGTCTAAATAAAGAAATATTAATTCATTATAATAAATCAAAATCAAAAGCAGAAAAATTAAAACAAGATCTGTCTGAAAGTGGAACGAAGGTTTATTTGGTAAAAGGAGATTTAAGTAAAGAAAAAGATGTAAATAAAATAATAAAATTTGCAAAAATAAAATTAAAATATTTTGATTGTCTTATCAATAATGCTTCACTATTTGAAAATGACAAACTTGAAAATTTTACAACTGATAGCTGGGGGCATCATTTGAGAACTAATCTTAGAACACCAGCTTTATTATCAAAAGAATTTGCAAAAAATATTAGAGGTAAAAATAATAATATTATAAATCTTATAGATCAAAGGGTATTTAAACTTACACCTCACTTCTTTTCTTATACTATAAGCAAGACTGGGCTATATACTTTAACAAAGACTAGTGCCATGAGTTTAGCCCCTTATATAAGAGTAAATGGTATTGCGCCTGGACCTACCATTAAAAATAGCAGACAGTCTGAAAAACATTTTAAAAAACAATACATGGCAACTCCACTTAAAAGACAGGTTGATGTTGATCAAATATGTAATGCTGTTGACTTTTTTATTAAAAATAGATCTATTACCGGCCAGGTAATATCTATAGACAGTGGACAAAGTTTGAATTGGCAAACACCAGATATTATGGGTGGTAAAGAATGAAAAAAAATAATCTTAGAATAGTTAAAATAGATAAAATTAAAACCTTATTTAACTATGAAAAAAAAATTCTCATCAATGATTTAATACTAGATTTGAAGCTTGGCTATTACGATTTTGAAAAGGAAAAAGCACAAAAAGTAAAATTTAGTTTAGAAATAGATTATGAAGATAAAAAGCCATCAAGTGATAAAGATATAAAATCTATTGTTAATTATGGAACTATTGTAAAGTTAATAACGAAACTTGTTAATAAAAAACATTATAAT
>CACOMZ010000015.1 GCA_902628525.1 uncultured Pelagibacteraceae bacterium | reverse complement strand
AATTTCCTTGAACAATAAAAATAAAATTTTTTTAGTAACAGGAGTTGTAATTATTTTAAGTATTTTTGGAATCAGCAAGCTAGAAGTTGAAAATAGTTTCATAAATTACTTTAGTAAAAATACAGAAATTTATAAAGGTATGAGACTTATAGATCAAAAGCTGGGTGGAACTACACCTTTAGAGATTATATTAAAATTTCCAAAAAATGAAGAGGAGGTAAAAAATATTGAAGATGAAGAATTTGAAGACTGGGGTGATGAGGAATTGTCTAATGAGGAAAATTATTGGTTTACCAAAGATAAAATTGACTTAATATCTGCTGTTCATAACTATCTAGATAGTCTGCCTCAAATAGGAAAAGTATTGTCTTTTTCGTCTATTATTGAGGTGGCTACACAATTAAACAACAACAAACCTTTAGGCACTTTAGAAATGGGTGTTCTTTATTCAAAAATTCCAGATAGTATTAAAAGTGAAATAATTGATCCTTATCTTTCAATTGAGAATAATGAAGCTCGAATAAGCTTGAGGATAATAGACTCACAAGAAAATTTAAGGAGAAACGATTTAATAAAAAAAATTAATTTTGATCTTAAAAATAAAATTGGACTTAAGGAAAGTGAGTTTAAGTTAACAGGTGTTTTAATACTATTTAATAATTTATTACAAAGCTTATTTAAATCTCAAATTTTAACTTTGGGAATTGTAATGATTGGAATATTTTCAATGTTTATGATCTTATTTAGAAATATCAAACTTTCACTAATTGGAGTTGTTCCAAACTTTATTGCTGCATTTTTTATTTTAGGAATAATTGGTTTATTAGAAATTCCTTTGGATATGATGACTATAACTATTGCAGCTATTACAATAGGTATAGCAGTAGATAATAGTATTCATTATATTTACAGATTTAAAGAAGAGTTTAAAAAAATTAAAAATTATAACCAAACATTAAAAGTTTGCCATTCAACTGTGGGGGTGGCAATATTAAATACTTCAATAACTATAGTTTTTGGATTTTCGATATTAGTATTGTCAAAGTTTATACCAACGATCTATTTTGGAATATTTACTGGAATAGCAATGTTGTTGGCAATGATATCTGTGTTAACTCTATTACCTTCTTTGATTTTGATCATTAAACCATTTGGAAAATCTATTTAATGTTTGAGTTTCTAAATAGCTTCTATCGGGCGATATCTTTAATTGATCTAATTTATATGATTTTAACAATTTTATCTTTAATTAGCTGCTATAAAAAAGGCTTCATATTAAGTGTTCTTTCAATGGCAAAGTGGTTACTTGCTTATATTATTACCTTAATTTTGTTTCCAAAAATAAAACCTTATGTGAGTAATATAATAGATAATGAATATGTACTCGATATTAGTTTGGGTATTGCAATATTTGTGGTTGTTATTTTTTTAGTTCTATTAATAAACAAAGGTATTGGCAAAGCTGTTAGATATACAGGAATTGGAGGATTGGATACAACGTTTGGATTCTTTTTTGGCTTTTTAAGAGCGTATATTATTTCTGTTTGTATATTTTCAGGAGTCCATATTGTTTATAACTATGACAAATGGCCAATAAATTTTGATAAATCATACACCTTCCCATATTTGCAAAAAGGTAGTAATTATCTGATAAAAGAATTTCCTAATGAAAAAACATATCAAGATTCTAAAGAAAAGATTGAAGAACTTTGATCCTAAATTGAAAGAGGAATGTGGTGTCTTTGGTATAAGTAATATCAAAGATGCATCAGCTCTTACGGCTCTAGGATTACATGCTCTTCAACATAGAGGACAAGAGGGTTGTGGTATTGTCTCATTTGATGGTGAAAAATATTACTCTGAAAAACGATTTGGTTTAGTGGGTGATAATTTTAATAAAGAAAAAGTACTAAATAATCTTAAAGGAAATTATGCTATAGGTCATAACAGGTATAGCACAACAGGAAATAATATTATAAGAAATATACAGCCCTTTTTTGCTGATACGAATGCGGGTGGAATCGGTGTTGCGCATAATGGAAATCTAACAAATTCTATATCTCTGAGAAAAAAATTAGTTAATGAGGGAGCCATATTTTACACTACGTCAGATACAGAAACGATAGTTCAATTAATTGCTAGATCAAAAAGATCAAAAACTATCGACAGAATTATTGATGCAATTTTTCAAATACAGGGTGGTTATGCTTTAGTAATGTTAACACAAAATACATTAAGAGGGTAGGTAGTAAAGTGAATGTAATAATAAAAGATGTAATCAAGCCAAAAGTCATCATCCAACCAAAGTCTATTACAGGTTTAATCTCGCTAAATATTAAAGATAAAAAAGCAAAAATTGTAGTTAAGACAGTGTAGAGAATTGGCCAAAACATTTTACTTGTTGTCAAATAAATTATTTTAGAGATATTTTTTGATGGATAACTCTTCTTCAATTGGAGAAATCTTGTGCTCATATGAATATTCATTGCCATTGTTAAAATTAACATTAGAGCAATAAAATTTGATGAAATAACTGTTACTTTCCATCCGAGAAGTCCAAGAAGCCCCATCATTATAATAACAGAAAATAAACAGCTACTAATTGGAACAATTATCCAAAGTAGATTTCTAAAAACAAACCATAGAGTTGCGACTATAAATATAAGAACACCTAGGCCAAAAACTACAATATCACTTTTAATAAATGTCATCATATCATCTGCTATCATGGGTATTCCACCTAGATAAATTTTTCCAACATCACCATAGCTCTTGATTACTTGTCTAATTTCTAAAATATTTTGATGATTTTGTTTTTTTATTTTGTCTCTGTAACTCTCAATTTCTTTTTTTGATTTATTATTAATATCTTTTAGTAGTTCTTTTTCTTTTATATTAATTATAATTCCACTTGTTTTACCATCTTCACTTATTACAAAATTTCTAAATACTGGACTATTTAATATTTCTTTAAAGCCTCTTTCTTTGTCAATGTCTTCATCTTTTAAAGTTTTAAAACTTTGCAATCTTTCTTGGAGAGGAATATCTGTACTGTTTAATAATGGAACGTCTAATAAAGTAATTACACTATGAACCCAATTGAGGCTTTGAATTTTATATTTTAAACTTAATAAATTGTTGATTGAGGTATCGGTTACCATTCCCTCATTCGGCGTATAAGTAAGAATTAAAAATTCCTTTGATCCATATCTTTCATTAACTTCATTTAAGTATACCAAATCGGGGTCACCATCAATAAGCAAGGTCTCTGATGAAGCATCTAATCTAAAATCTTTTGAATAGTAGCCAAAAAACAATATTGAGAAAATTAAAAATACAAATACTAATTTTGGATTTTTTAAAATAATACTTTGGTATAAATGAGCCATCATTCAAGCTCTTTATATTTGAATTTAACCTAATTGAGTATCCTTAAATTTGGTAAATTGCTCCTCAAATTCAAGAGTTACTTTACCAACAGGTCCATGTCTTTGTTTACCAATTATTATTTCTGCCAAATGTGCAACCTCATTCATTTTTGCTTGCCATTCGGCATGTTCGACAGTAGCCTCTCTAGGCTCTTTTCTTTGCAAGTAATAGCCCTCCCTATAAACAAACATTACAACATCAGCGTCTTGTTCAATTGACCCTGATTCTCTCAGATCTGAAAGCTGAGGCTTATGATCATCTCTTTGTTCAACTTGTCTAGATAATTGAGATAGAGCGACAACAGGAATTGACAATTCTTTAGCAATTGCTTTTAAACCTTGAGTTATTTGTGAAATCTCCTGCACTCTACCATCTTTATTTATAGTAGCTCCTCTCATTAATTGAATATAGTCAACAATTATCATATCTAGACCAAATAATCTTTTTATTCTTCTTGCTCTATTGCTTAAAGCGGCAATGCTAATTGCTGGTGTTTCATCTATATAAAGTGGTAGTTCAGAAATATTCTTTGATGTTTCTAAAAATTTATCAAATTGTTCATCTGAAATTCTTCCACGCCTTATATCATTTGACCTTATTCTTGCTTGCTCAGCTAAAATTCGTGTAGAGAGTTGTTCAGACGACATTTCTAATGAAAAAAATGCTATTGTAGATTTTTTTCCACTATCTTGTAATTTTGAAGCTGCGTTAAAAGCTATGTTTGTGGCAAGTGAAGTTTTACCCATAGAAGGTCGACCTGCAATAATAATTAAATCTGATTGATGAAGACCACCAAGTCGGTCATCCAAATCTCTTAAACCAGTTGGAACACCAACAATACCTTCCTCGTTTTTATAAGCAGCAGAGGCCATTTCTATTGTTTGTTTCATTGCTTCATCAAATTTAATTAATGAAGAATTAAAAGAACCTCTTTCTGCTAAATCAAATAATAATCTCTCAGAATTTTCTATTATCGTTTGGCCATTGGTTTCTAAATCATTTAACTTTGCACTATCAATAGTTTGTTCAGAAATTTTAATTAATTCTCTTCTAACAAACATGTCGTAAATAATTTTTGAATATTCTATAGCTTGTCTAACGGAGGTAGAAAATTTAGTAACCTTTACTAGATATTCTGGAATATTAATATCGTCCTTTTCATCTTCAAAATAATTTTTTAATGTAATGGGGTTCGCAAGCATACCTTTATAAACAAGACTCTCAATTGCTTCAAAAATTTTTTGATGCATAGGGTCATAAAAATTTATACTTGAAATGATTGTATTAATTTCATCAAATATATCATTACTTACAAGAATAGATCCAATTACAGCTTGCTCAGCTTCGATATTATTTGGCAATTCTTTGAATTGGTTTTTAACAATACTTAGACTATTTTCCATAAATTAATATTATAGAGATTAATTTTAATTAAAATTTAAAATAATTGCTGGGGAAAAAAATGTATAATTATTGAATTGATTCTGAAGAGGATACATTAATTGTAATCTCCGCATCAACTTCAGAGTGTAAAAATATTTTTACTTTAAATTTTCCCAGAGATTTTATTTCTTCAACAGGTTGAATCATTGATGGTTTAATATCAATTTTATTTTCTTCCAGTATAAGCTTTGAAATTTCTGTTGGCTTTACCGACCCATAAAGTTCGTTATTTTCTGTACTTAATTTTTTAACAGAAAATGTTTTTTTACCAATTTGCTCAGCTATTTCTAAAGCATCTTTCTTTTTCTCGTCATCTTTTTTTGAAAGTTCAGATTTAATTTTTTCGACTTCTTTTATATTTTCTTTTGATGCATAAAGAGCCTTCTTATTTGCAATCAAAAAATTTCTAGCAAACCCTCTTTTAACGTCAATTATTTCACCAATTGATCCAACTCGCTTCACATTTTCTAGCAATATTACTTTCATTTATATTAACGCTAAGTTTCTAGCTCTTTTTATTGAGACAGATAATTCTCTTTGTTTCTTTTGTGACACGTTAGTAACTCTTGAAGGTAAAATTTTACCATTTTCGGATACATATTTTTTTAATAATTTTATATTTTTGTAATCTACCTCTGGAGCGCCTTTAATCGAAAGTGGGCATGTTTTTTTAAATTTATATTTGTTTGGTTGAAAAATGCTTAACTTCGCAAAGTTACTTTGCTTTCCTTTTTTATTTCCACTTTGTTTTTTTGGCATTAGTTTTTAGCACCTTCTTTTTTTTCGTTATCTTCTTTTTTTCCAAAATAGTTTTTTTCTAGGTCAAACTTTTTAACCTTTACAGTTAAGTATCTTAATAATTTTTTATCAAGAGCTTCGTTTTTTTCTAGTTCATCAATCACATTGCCACTACCTTTTATTTTAAAATGAATGTAGCTCCCTTTTCTATTTTTTTTAATTAGATATGATAAATTAATTAATCCCCAATTTTCAGTTTTAACAACTTCACCATCGTTTTTTTCTATAATTTTTGAATATTTCTCAGTTAATTGCTTTAACTCACTAGGTGAAGTATCTTGTCTAGCAATTATAGTGTGTTCGTATAAGTTCATTATAGTTCTTTAATAAAATGTGAGGATATACTATTATAAAAGTTCAATTACAACAGTTAAAAAGACAAAATAATTAGTTTTTTATATGTTTTCAGTAGTATTTCCAGGGCAAGGCTCTCAGATAATTGGAATGGGAAAAGAATTTTATGATAAATTTGAAACGGTAAAAAACCTTTTTAAAGAAGCAGATGAAATACTGAATTTTTCACTTTCAAAGCTTATTTTTGACGGCCCAAAGGAAGAATTAGATTTAACATCTAATACTCAGCCAGCAATATTTCTTATTAGTTATTCTATTTTTGAAATAATTCAAAACGAGTTTAGCATAGATTTAAAAAAAGCTAAATATTTTGCGGGACACTCTTTAGGAGAATATTCAGCACTATCTTGTGCAGGTTACTTAAATTTTTCAGACACAATAAAAATTTTAAGAGTAAGGGGAGAGGCTATGCAAAATGCTGTCCCAAAAGGGAAGGGAGGAATGGTTGCAATTTTAGGCTCAACAGTGGAAGTTATAGAAGAAATACTTAAAAATAATAATGAAAATTTTAAAGCACAAATTGCAAATGATAATTCTGTGGGTCAAATTGTTATAAGTGGGAAAAATGAGGATTTAGAAAAATTGAATAAAATTTTAAAAGAGAAATCAATTAAACATTTAAAACTACCAGTAAGCGCTCCATTTCATTGTTCTTTAATGAATGGTGCAACAAAAATAATGAAAGAGGAACTAAATAAGTTAAATTTTAGTAATTCAGAAAATAAATTAATATCTAATGTCACAGCTGCAGAAATTAATAATGAAAAGCATTTGAAAGAACTTTTAATTTTACAAATAGAAAATAGAGTTAGATGGAGAGAAAGTGTTTTGAATATGATTAAAAATGATGTAAATCATTTTATTGAAATTGGTCCGGGTAAAGTTTTATCAGGTTTAATAAAAAGAATTAATAGAGAAGTAAAAATAGATACAATTAACAATCAAAGTGATATTGAACGTTTAAATTTATGAATGATCTAAGAAATAAAAATATTATAGTTACTGGAGCATCAGGTGGAATTGGATTTTCAATAATTGAAAAATTAAATAATAATGGTGTGAATATCTTAGCAACAGGAACAAAAATTGAGAAATTAGAAGATTTAAAAAAAAAATTTGAAAATATAAAAATATTAAAGTTTGACATTTCTGAAAGTGATAAAATTGATGATTTTATCGAAAATGCAACTAATGAACTTGGTGGTAGTTTAGATTGTTTAGTAAATAACGCTGGTGTAACCCAAGACAATTTGGCGATTAGGATGAGCTTTGAGGAGTGGAAAAAAGTTATAGATGTTAATTTAAGCTCAGTATTTTTATTAAGTAAGTTTGCAATAAAAAAAATGTTAAAAAATAAATCTGGTAAAATTGTAAATATTACGTCGGTCGTAGGTCACACGGGAAATGTTGGACAAGCTAATTATACTGCTTCAAAAGCTGGGATTGTTGCAATGTCGAAAAGTTTAGCAATTGAATATGCAAAAAAAAATATCAATATAAATTGTATATCTCCTGGTTTTATAAAAACTAATATGACAGATAAACTGGATGAAAAATTTAAAGAGGTAATAATATCTAAGATTCCATCAGCACGTCTAGGAGAGCCAAATGATGTTGCAAATGCTGTAGTTTTTTTGTGCTCAGATCAATCTAGCTATATAAACGGTGAAACATTACACGTAAATGGTGGAATGTATATGGCTTGACAAAACAAGTTTTTAAACTAATAAGAATTTTATAACAAAAAGGATCAATATGTCAGAAGACGTTTCAAGCAAAGTAAAAAAAATTGTAGCTGATCACTTAGGTATTGACGAGGCAAAAGTGACTGAGGATTCAAGTTTCATTGACGATTTAGGAGCAGATAGTTTAGATACGGTTGAATTAGTAATGGCCTTTGAGGAAGAGTTTGGCTCAGAAATTTCAGATAGTGAAGCAGAGAAGATCTTAACTGTGGGAGATGCAGTTAAGTTTATCGAAGGTAAAGCAAACTAAAAAAATAATGCCCTCGCAAAATGATGGGGTAATGATAATTCTGTCTTCTCCGTCTGGAGCAGGTAAAACTACCTTAGTAAATGAGTTGTCAAGATTAGAAGATTACGAAATTTCTATATCACACACAACACGAAAACCGAGATCAAATGAGACGCAAGACAAACATTATTTTTTTGTAAAAGATAATGAATTCCAGAGATTAATAAATAATGGAGAATTTTTGGAATATGCTAAAGTTTTTAATAACTTTTATGGAACCACTAGAACACCAGTAATTGATAAATTAAATAAAGGTAAAAATGTACTGTTTGATATTGATTGGCAGGGAGCAGATCAAATAAAAAATAAAAAATTAGATTATAAATTAATAACATTTTTTATTTTGCCACCAAGCAAAGAGGTTTTGTTTGATAGGTTATACAAAAGACACACGAATGATAAATCTATTGCAGAAGAGAGGATAAACCAGTTTGAAAGAGATGTATTACATTGGATAAATTATGATTACGTTGTTATTAATGATAATTTAGATTCTTGTTATTTGAGAATAAAAAACTTAATTCAAGCTGAAATAAATAATGGCTCAAAAGACTACGATGAGAAATTTATTAGGAACCATGTTGAAAAGTTACTTAATTAAATTTTCATATTCTTTTGTTAATTTATAATATGTATCAAAATCTAAATTTTGTGGTCTTAGATTTAAGTCAATTTTATATTTTTTTGAGATATCTAGATTGCCGTTAAAAATTTTATTGTAAGGCTTTTTTAACATTTTTCTCCTATGACTAAAAAAAGTTCTTGTAATAAATTCTAAATTATGCGCGTTTATTTTATAAAAATTATATTTTGGTGTAAAAATTAATAAACTACTATCAATTTTAGGTCTTGGTGAAAAAGAGCTAGGTTTTATGTCACAAATCTTTTTAATTTTGAGTTTCCAATTTGCTAAAATAGATATACGACCATAGTTAGTAGAATTTGATTTTGAAATAATTCTATCAGCAACCTCTTTCTGAAACATTAAAATTAAATAATCAAACCAAAAATTATCTTTTA
Source organism: uncultured Pelagibacteraceae bacterium (assembly GCA_902628525.1). Classification (GTDB taxonomy): domain Bacteria; phylum Pseudomonadota; class Alphaproteobacteria; order Pelagibacterales; family Pelagibacteraceae; genus Pelagibacter. The sequence continues at coordinate 1,013 of CACOMZ010000015.1, read as the reverse complement.
AAGACAAAATCCATTTACAGAGAATTTCTGTTGAAATATTATAAGGTAAATTTCCAAAAACAGTTAATTTTTCTTTAGATAACAAAGTTTCATCAACTTTAAGTATATCTTTATTTATTATATTTATTTTTTCGCCAAAGATATCTCTAAGATATTTTATTAAATTACTATCTTTTTCAATTACAGTGATTTCTCTTGGTTTTTGGCTTAAAATATATGAGGTTAGATTTCCGGTACCAGGTCCTATTTCTAAAATACTTTTATTTTCTATTTTAGTGCTGTTTACTATTTTTTTTAAAATATTTTTGTCGATTAAGAAATTTTGACCTAAACTTTTTTTTGCTTTAATCAATGTTTATCTAAAAATTGTAAAGCTTTAATTAAACTTGATGGATTTGATAATTTTTTTCCCATCATTCTTTCATTAGGACCATGATCGGGAGATACTCTTAAAAAGGGTAAGCCCAGAGTAATATTTATAGCATCATATTCGAAAAGTGTCTTAATAGGTGTTAAAACTTGGTCATGATACATGCCAATTATGACATCATAATTTTTTCTGTTATCTTTTAAAAAAATAGTGTCAGCAGGTAATGGACCTTTAATTTTAAAACCAATTTTCCTCATTTTTAAAACCAATGGTTTAATAATTTTATCATCCTCATTATAATTAAGTATACTTTCACAGTGTGGATTGAGACCCAATATACCGATTCTAGGAACTTTATTAAAATTTTTTTTATAAAATTTTTGAATTAAAACAATTTTATTTTTTATATTCATTTTATTTATTTTTTTTGAAACCAATTTAAGTGGTAAGTGAGTTGTAACAGGACTAACAGATAGATTCTTGTTATATATTAACATACACGTATTTTTAATTTTTAAATAGTCAGAAATATATTCAGTTATTCCTAAATACTTTCTATTTAAAAAATATTTTTTTGAAATTGGTCCATTAATAAAATTAATTATTTTTTCTTTTTTAATTACTTTAAATGCTATTTCAAATG
>CACOMZ010000014.1 GCA_902628525.1 uncultured Pelagibacteraceae bacterium | reverse complement strand
GCAATTATGGCTTTCTTATGAATAAATTTTCTTCAAAAGATATTATAAAGAACTTATCAAAAGCTAATTTAGTTTCTATTTGCCCTTTGGAAATGATAGTTAAAAATAAAAAAAATCAAATTAGGAAATCAATAGCAATAAATGAGGTATCAGTTCTTAGACAAAGCAGACAAGCAGCTTCATTATCAATTAAACAAGGATCTCGTCAAATTATTAAAAAATTAGTTTCTGATGGTGTATTAATATCTACACCAGCAGGCAGCACTGCTTATAATCTCTCCGTTCATGGACCTATATTAAGTTTGAATTCAAAAAAATTATCTATATCACCAATAAGTGCATTTAGACCAAGAAGATGGAAAGGTAAAATTGTTCAGGATAAAACTAAAATTACTATAACGAATTTGAGTCCATTGAAAAGACCGATAAGTGCTGTAGCAGATAATTTAGAGGTAAGAAACGCAAAGTCAATTATTGTGAGAATAAACAACAAAATTAAATTTAATCTTCTTTATGATAAAAATAGAAGTCTACAAAAAAAAATTAAAATTGAGCAAATTAGAAAAGAAACAAAGTAATACTTGGAAAGACATATAATTGAAAATCAAATTTTGTAGAATCTGTAAATCAAATAATTTAGAAAGGGTATATAATTTAGGTGTTATGTCTTTTACGGGTATTTTTCCTTATAAAATTAAAGACAAAGTTCCAAAAGGATATTTAAAGATAGTTAGATGTAAGAGATGCACTCTTTTACAGTTGGGGAATAATTTTGATTTAAATTTAATGTATGGAGAAAATTACGGCTATATGTCTTCATTGAATAAATCTATGAAATTTCATTTAAAATCAAAATCAAAATATTTGTTAGATACTTATAAATTAAAAAAAGGAAATTCTGTTTTAGATATAGGAAGTAACGATGGAACGTTTTTAGGTTTTTTTAAAAAAAATTTAAGATTGTTTGGTTGTGATCCAACCATAAAGAAATTTAAAAAACATTATAGAAAAGATATTAATTTAATACCTGATTTTTTTTCTAAAGAAAATTTTATCAATCAAAAGTTTGAATTAATTACTTCGATAGCAATGTTTTACGATCTTCCAGATCCTTTAAAATTTGCTAATGATATTAAAAATGTTTTATCAGATAATGGCATATGGCACATTGAAATGAGCTATATGCCTTCAATGATAAACAATTGTTCGTATGATACGATTTGTCATGAACATTTAGAATATTATTCAGTAAGATCTTTAAAATTTTTGATGGATCTAGCAAATTTAAAAATTATAAATATTTCATTTAATCAAACAAATGGCGGAAGTATTTCATTAGATGTAGCTAAAAAAAAATCAAAATTTCGTGAGAATAAAGTTCAGATAAATAGGTTACTTTTAACAGAAAAATCTAATGGATATAATAGTTTAAAAATTCAAAAAAATTTTTTTAATAAATGTAAAAAACATAAATATTTATTAAATGATTTATTAAAAAAAATTAAGACACAAGGAAAAAAAATTTATGGTTATGGAGCTTCTACGAAAGGTAATGTTATTCTGCAATACTGCAAAATCGATAAAACCTTACTAGATTGTATAATTGAAGTTAATAATTTTAAATATAATAGATATACTCCAGGTTCTAAGATTAAAATTGTTTCTGAAAAATATTTAAAAAAAAGGAAACCAGACTATCTTTTAGTTTTACCTTGGCATTTTAAAGACCATATAGTTAAAAAGGAAAAAAAATTTTTAGATAATGGAGGAAAGTTAATATTTCCTTTGCCAGAAATAAAAATAATTTAATTAATTAAGTTTTTTAGAGAATATTTAAATAAGTAAAATAAAGATCCAATAATATCTCTGATTGTCATTTTGGAGCTTCCAACTTTTCTGTAAGGTAGATAAATAGGTATTTCTTTAATTGAATATTTTTTTTTATTCAACAAATATAAACTTTCCCAAAAAAAAGAATAACCATCATTTTTTGCATCTAAAATATCTCTTAATTTAATATTTTTTGCATTGTAACATCTGTATGCTCCTGATGAGTCATAGTTAATATTCAAAAGAATATTAATTAAGTAATATCTGACTTTTGTTAGGAATCTTCTTTGAATAGGCCATTCAATCAAAGAGTTTTTTTGGCTAAATCTATTAGTTGAAATTAAATCGTAATGTGAGGAATATTTAAGTAATTTCCTTATATATAGAGGATTGTGTGTCCCATCAGCATCCATGGTTAAAATTATTTTATATTTTCTTTTATATGCAAATTTTAATCCATCCTTGTGTGCTGATCCAATACCTAATTTTTTTGGTCTAAAAATATATGAGATCGATTTATTTTTTTTTCTTAAATATAATATTTCTTCTCTTGTTCCATCCGTTGAATTATCATCAACAAAAAGAATATTGATTTTACTATTTATTTTTCTAATTTTTTTACAAAGTAAAGTTATATTTTTTCTTTCATTTAATGTTGGTATAATTAATAATTTCATTTTTTAGCAATAAAAAAAATATCTAAAATTTTTTGATTTTTATACTTTATCAATTTACCATTATTATTATAATAACTCTTATAACCATATATTTTTAAATATTTTTCAATTTTGTGTATGTTTTTGTTATTTTCAATAACCATTAAAGGAAGGTTTTTGACAATTTGCTTCTTAAGACATTTCACTATCTCAAATTCATATCCATTAACGTCAATTTTAATTAGATGAATGTTGCTATTAATGACTCTAAATTTTTTAAGTTTTAGGATAGTTTTTTCTATAAATATTTTTTTATAATTTGCAAAATCTAATTTTATTTGTTTTTTTAATTCCTCTAAATTATAAAAAGTATAAGTGTATAAGTATAAAGGTGTACCCCAAAAAAAAAATTTTGGAATATAAACTTCAATATTTTGATTTGATGTACTAATTCCATATTCATAAATCTTTAAATTTTGAAATTTTCTTTTCAATTTTTTTAATTTTTCAATAAATAAAATATGGGGCTCAAAACAATAAATGTTTTTTACATTTAAATTTTTAATAAAAAAATTGGCTGAAATTCCATCACTGGCACCAATATCAATAACATTTATTTTTTTATTTTTATAAATTTTTTTAAGGATTTTAAAATCTTCCTCAAAAATATCAAATTTGATAGCAATAGATCTTATAAAGTAGTAAATAGTTACAAATTTTCTTACATATTTTTCAATTAAACCTAAAAATCCTATTTGAGTTTTACTTTGTTGCATAAATTATATAAGTAATAAATATATCATAGTTCTTTCACCTGATAGAATAATGTATTAAATATTGATATGAACAATTAAGCAATATCAAAAATTAAAATTGTACGATGCTTATGAATTTCTTGAACATTAACGATACTACCAAAAAATTAATATTAATATTTTGCTATTTGATCCTTTACTATATTTCGTCGAATTATTTTTATAATCGGCATGACCCAAATTTACTAGCAACTATGTATGATTCTGGAAGATATTTAAATCTGCCGAGCTTTTTTGATGGTCGGGTTAGTGGACAAACAACTGCTTGGCATTTATTTTTTACATACACTTTATTTGTTAGAATTTTAGAAAAAATAAATTTAATAAATTATTATGTAGAAGCGCAATATTTAATTTATTACTTATCATCAATTTTATTTTATAAATCACTGATAAATTTTAATTTTTCTAAAACAACTTCAATTTTATCAACAGCTTTTATTGTATGTAATCCCTTTTTGGTTTTTTGGATTCATGTATTTAATCATGCTGGTATTACAATTGGCCTATTTATGGTTACTTTTTTTTTCTTATCAAAATATAAAGAAGGAATAATATATAAAATAATTTTTTTTATATCCTTATTTCTTACATTAAAGGTTGATGGAAAAGTTTTTTTTACTGCTTTTATGATGTTATTTTATCAATTTTATTTAATTGAAAAAAAGCGACCTTTGATTAATTTTCTTATCTTATCTACATTTTTTATACTGTATTTATCATATTTAAGTCACTATGCAGTTACTCTTGAACCATTCTCCGTTATTTATTTTCAGTCTGACCTGATTGCTAACGGCTATGATTTTATTAAAATTGACGATAGAGTAATGAAAACTTTTGATAAATGTTCATTTAGTGAATTTAACTCGCTTAGAAATCATTTTTGTGCCCTATTGGAAAATCCTTTATATTCGATTAAGGTTTATGCAACACGATTGTTTATGTTGCTAACTTGGATTAATCCTTATTTATCTCTCAAATATAATTTTTTTGCTGTTGGTATGATGACTTTCATATACTTTGGATTGTTTATGGATTTATTTACTACAAAATTTACAAAATTTAAATTTCTTCTTATATCCTCATATTTACTTACAAGTGTGATGCTTCTTCCATACCTAACTAGGGGAGATCAAAAACCGGTTTTTTATGGACTAATCTTTATTATTCCACTTTGTTTCTCAGGTTATGAAATATTTTTTAAATATTTAAAAAAAAATAACATGCAATAATTTAAATACCTGATTAAAAGAAATTTATGGTATAGAACTCTAATGAAAAACACAGCTATAATTACTGGTGTATCTGGACAAGATGGTGCTTATTTAGCACAATTACTTTTAAGGAAAAAATATAAAGTATACGGGGTTATTAGAAGAAGTTCATCAGATCCCTTATCTCGTTTAGAGTTCTTAAATATAAAAAATAAAGTGAATTATATAAATTTAGATTTATCAGAACACTTAAAGATTATTGAAATTATAAGAAAAATAAAACCTAAATATTTTTTTAATTTAGCGGCACAGTCATTTGTAACATATGCTTACGATAATCCTATCTATACAGATCAAATCAATAATCAATCAGTTATTAATATACTTGAGGCTATTCGTCAGTTTAGTAAAAAAACAAAATTTTACCAAGCTTCATCTTCAGAGATGTATGGTATAAATGACAGAAATCTAAAAAAGTTAAACGAGAAGTCTCATTTTAATCCAATATCACCTTATTCTATTGCAAAACTTTCCTCATATTATTATGTAAGAATGTATAGGAACTCCTTTAATATGTTTGCATCTAATGGAATTTTATTTAACCATGAAAGTCCATTAAGAGGTGAGCAATTTGTCACAAAAAAAATTGTAAAAGGATTAACAGAAATTAAATTTAATAAAAAGAAAGATCCCTTAAAACTTGGGAATATATATTCAAGAAGAGATTGGGGACACGCAAAAGATTATGTTGAAATGATGTATAGAATTTTAAATTATAAGAAAGCTGATGACTTTGTTATATCCTCTGGAAAACAATTTTCTATCAAAGAATTTATAAATTTGGTTTGTAAAAAATTAAATATGCAAATTAAATGGCGTGGCAAAGGCTTAAAGGAAAGAGCTTTTAATAATAAAAATAAAGTTATTATAGAAATTTCAAAAAAATTATTTCGACCACTTGATGTTGTTTATCTGCTTGGAGATAGCTCTAAGGCTAAAAAAAATCTTAAATGGAAACCAAGTAAAAATATTAATCCACTAATTAATGACATGGTTGATCACGAAATTAAAAATTTAACTCCGTAATTAAGATTTAAGAGATTCAAAAAAATAATTGTTGAAGTTACTAAATGATGGTGCCCCCGCACGGATTCGAACCGCGGACCTATTGATTACAAATCAATTGCTCTACCAGCTGAGCTACAAGGGCATGCGCAATAACTATTAAGTATTTATTAAATAATCAACTCTTTTTTTTTAAATATCTTAGATGGTGAAACACTATTGCTGCGCTATTTGAGATATTTAAACTTTCTATATTTTCGTTGATATCAATTTTAAGAAAAAAATCTGCATATTTACTTGTATGATGCTTAATACCAAATCCTTCAGATCCAAACAAAAGAATATTATTTCCCTCCCATTTTATTTCAGTAAAATCTTTTTGACCTTTGGCGTCAAAACTATAAATCCAAAAGTTTTTTTCTCTTAAATTCTTTAATGTAGAGTTGATATTAGATACTTGAAAAATATTCATATGTTCCATGCACCCACTCGCTGACTTATACATTAGTTTACTATCACGAGGGAAATGTCTTTCTTTTATTATCAATCCATTTATATTAAATGAAACTGCACTTCTTATTAATGAACCAATGTTTCTAGGATCCGTAACTTCATCTAGACAAACAAAAGTTAAATTATTTTTACCTTTAACAAATTGTTTTAGATCTGGTTGATCTAAGTGTTCAATCTCTGCAACATAACCATTATGCATTAATTGATCTCTTGCAGTATATTTGTCTAATTCTTTTTTAGATTTAAAGTAAACCTTTACGTCTGCTAAGATATTTTTATTTGGATTTTTTCTATGAATATTTTTTTTAGACTCTTCCGTTAAAAAAACTTTCAAAACTTTTCTTTTAGGGTTTCTTAGAGCCTCCATCACCGCATGTTGACCAACAATGAAAAAAGACGATTTACTCATAAATTATTATAAATTTTACAACGTTTTTTGAATATTTTCCTATTAAATCACATATTGCATTTGCACAAATAAAATATATAAAACGCTTGTTATTTGAAGCTTTATTGAACAAGGGGACACTTCCCCAAAGGAGGGGTTCCAGAGCGGTCAAATGGGGCGGGCTGTAAACCCGTTGACTTCGGTCTTCGAAAGTTCGAATCTTTCCCCCTCCACCATTTAATAAATTTTTTAATAACATGGAGTGTTACTCTTGGGGTTGTGCGGGTGTAGTTCAATGGTAGAACGCTAGCCTTCCAAGCTGGATGTAAGGGTTCGATTCCCTTTACCCGCTCCAAGAAATTAAAATTAAAGAAAAAAAAACTGAGGTAAAAACGTAATGTCAAAAGAAAAATTTGTAAGAAATAAACCCCACTGTAACATTGGGACTATTGGTCATGTCGATCATGGTAAAACAACTCTTACTGCCGCAATTACAAATGTATTAGCGCAAGCCGGTGGAGGAACAGCAGTTGCTTATGATCAAATTGATAAAGCACCTGAGGAAAAAGAGAGAGGTATAACAATTTCAACAGCTCACGTTGAATATGAAACTGAAAAAAGGCACTATGCACACGTGGATTGTCCAGGCCACGCCGACTATGTTAAAAATATGATTACAGGTGCTGCTCAGATGGATGGAGCAATCTTAGTTGTTAATGCTGCTGATGGACCAATGCCTCAAACTAGAGAACATATTCTTTTAGGAAGACAAGTTGGTATTCCTGCAATAGTTGTTTATCTAAATAAAGTAGATCAAGTTGATGATAAAGAAATGATTGAACTTGTCGAGGAAGAGATAAGGGAACTTTTAACTTCATATAAATATCCTGGTGATAAAACACCAATTGTTAAGGGTTCAGCTTTAGCAGCAGTTGAAGGAAGAGATGATGAAATTGGTAAAAATTCAATTTTAGAATTAATGAAAGCTGTTGATGAACATATTCCACAACCAGCTAGGGAAGTTGATAAACCATTCTTGATGCCAGTTGAGGACGTTTTTTCAATTTCTGGAAGAGGAACAGTTGCAACTGGCAGAGTTGAGTCAGGTGTAATTAAAACTGGTGAAGAAGTTGAAATAGTTGGAATAAGAGAAACTAAAAAATCAGTTTGCACTGGAGTCGAAATGTTTAGGAAACTCTTAGATTCAGGGGAAGCCGGAGATAACGTTGGAATTTTATTGAGAGGTATAGAAAGGAACGATATTGAGAGAGGTCAGGTTCTATGTAAACCTGGTTCAATTACTCCACACACTAAATTTGAAGCTCAAGCGTATGTACTTAAAAAAGATGAGGGTGGGAGACACACTCCATTCTTTACTAAATACAGACCTCAGTTTTACTTTAGAACAACAGACGTAACAGGTGAGGTTGAGTTACCAGCTGGAACTGAAATGGTTATGCCAGGTGATGATGCTAAATTTACTGTTAAATTAATTACACCAATCGCAATGGCAGAAAAATTAAATTTTGCTATCAGAGAGGGTGGTAGAACTGTTGGAGCAGGAGTTGTAACTAAAATTATAGAGTAAATCTATAAATTAGGAGTGTAGCTCAATTGGTAGAGCGCCGGTCTCCAAAACCGGAGGCTGAGGGTTCGAGTCCCTCCGCTCCTGCCAATTAGAGCGAAAAATTATGAAAAATCCGATTAAATTCATTCAAGAAGTAAAACAAGAAGCTTTTAAAGTAACATGGCCAACTTGGAAAGAAACTTTACAGGGTGCTTTAATGGTATTTGTAATGGCTGTATTAATGTCTCTATTTTTTCTTCTATTAGATCAAGTTTTGAAATTTTTTTTAGAACTGCTACTTAAGGTGAGTATTTAATGAAACACTGGTATATTGTCCAATCCCACTCAAGTTTTGAAAATAAAGTCGCCTCTTTGATTAAAGAAGAAGCAGATAAAGCTAAAATTTCGGAGAAATTTGAGGAAATTGTTGTACCAACTCATGATGTAACTGAAGTTAAAAGAGGGAAAAGAATACAAAGAAAGAAGAAGTATTTTCCTGGTTACGTTTTAATAAAAAGTGAAATGGATAATAATATCTATCATATGATAAAAAACATAAAAAGAGTTAGTGGGTTCTTAGGGACAAAAGGTATTCCTGTACCTGTTTCAGATAAGGAAGTTGAGAAAATTTTAGGTCAAATTAAAGATGGTGTAGCTCAGCCAAAATCTGGAGTAGATTATAGTGTTGGGGAAAAAGTACAGGTCGTTGATGGGCCTTTTGCGTCATTCAATGGAATGATCGAGGAAATTGATGAAGAAAAAGCTAGACTTAAGGTGTCAGTTTCTATATTTGGTCGTCCTACACCTGTAGATTTAGAATATAACCAGGTAGAAAAGGTAAGTTAATGGCAAAAGAAATTAGTGGATTTATAAAATTACAAATAAAAGGAGGTCAGGCTAATCCAGCACCACCAGTTGGACCCGCATTAGGTCAGCGAGGTGTTAACATAATGGAATTTTGTAAAGCATTTAATGATAAAACAAAATCAATGGCAGGCAAACCTGTGCCAGTAGAAATCACAGTCTATAAAGATAAAAAATTTGATTTTAAAATTAAATCCCCACCAGCATCTTTCTATATTAAAGAAGCTGTTAAACTTAAAGGTGGTTCTAAAGAACCTGGAAGAAACATTGTTGCATCAATTTCAAAAAAACAATTAGAGAGTATAGCTAAAGAAAAAATGAATGATCTAAATGCACATGACATTGAGGAGGCAATAAAAATTATTGCAGGATCAGCTAGATCAATGGGTATTGAGGTAAAAGAATAATGGCATCAAAAAGATATAAAAAATTACCCGAAAAGACAAAAGATTTAAGTGCAAATACTATTGAAAAACTATTACCTGAACTAAAGAAAAATTGTACAACAAAATTTGACGAGTCGTTAGATCTAAGTTTTCAAATTAACAATAAACAAAAGAAAAGTGAAGTTAACATCAGAACAGTAGTAAATTTACCTGGTGGTACAGGAAAAAAAGTTAAAGTTGCAGTTGTATGTGAAGATAGTAAGGCACAAGATGCAAAAGATGCTGGTGCAGATATAGTGGGTGGAGATGAGTTCATAGAAAAAATTAAAGGAGGTACATTAAATTTTGAAAAATTAATTTGTACACCAGGAATGATGACAAAACTTTCAAAGTTGGGTAAAGTATTAGGCCCAAAAGGTTTAATGCCTAATCCTAAACTTGGATCAGTTTCAGAGAATATTAAAGAGGCTGTTACTAATGCTAAGTCTGGTCAAGTAGAAATTAGAAATGATAAAGATGGTAATATTGGTGTAAGTATAGGTAAAAAATCTTTTAGTGATGATCAACTATTAAAAAATTATAGTGCAATTATAGACGCTTTAGAAAAAGAAAAATCAAATAATACTTTAAAGGGAGACTTAATTAGAAGTGTATTTGCAACTTCAACAATGGGAGTTTCTTATAAAGTTAAATTAGGGAAATCGATATAGTTATGATGAACAAGGAACAAAAGAAAAATTATATTGAGGAGATGACTAGTAAATTTGAAAACAGTAAAGCTGTTATGGTTACTCATTATCAAGGTTTAACCATGTCTCAATTAGATGCGTTAAGAGCTGAAATGAGAGAACATGGAATCATTTTTAAGATAACAAAAAATAGAATTACAAAATTAGCTTTAGAAAAAACTAAGTGTAAAGATTTAACGAATTTATTTACTGGTCCTACGGCAGTTGCATTTGGTGAGGATGCTATAATGTCCGCTAGAATTCTTTCAAAATTTGCAAAAGATAACGAAAACTTAAAATTGATTGGTGGAATCATGGATAACGAGGTCTTAGATCAGGCCGGCGTCCAAAATGTAGCTAGTTTACCTACATTAGATGAAGCAAGAGCCAATATTGTGGGTATTTTGAACGCTTCTGCATCTAAAATAATCAGTATTTTGCTTGCACATTCAGAAAAAATGAGTAGTTTGTCCGCAGAAAATTCTGAAACACAACCCAAAGAGTAATACATATGCCTGACCTAAACAAAATTATTGAAGACTTATCAAGTTTGACTGTTGCAGAGGCAGCTGAACTTTCAAAACAATTAGAAGAAAAATGGGGTGTAACTCCAATGGCAGCAGCGGCTCCAGCAGCAGCAGGTGGTGCGGCTCCAGCAGAAGAAAAAGATGATTTTACAATCATGTTAGTTTCTGCAGGTGACAAAAAAATTAATGTAATCAAAGAAGTGAGAGCAGCAACCTCATTAGGCTTAAAAGAAGCTAAAGATCTTGTAGAAGGAGCACCAAAAGAGGTTAAATCGGGTGTAAATAAAAAAGACGCTGAAGAGATCAAAGCTAAGTTAGAGGCTGCTGGCGCTAAAGTAGAACTTAAATAAATTTAATAGAAAGAATTCGAATGCTGATTATTTTTTAATCAGTATTTATAAATATAGATGCAATTATCTTTTACTGAAAAGAAAAACATAAGAAAAAGTTTTGGTAAACTTAAAGAGAGTTTATCTATCCCTAACTTGATTGAAGTACAAAAAAATTCATATAAAGAATTAACAGAGTTTAATGCTGAAGCAGCTGAACTTACTAAAGGTTTCGATAGAGTATTTAAGAGCATTTTTCCAATTGAAGATCTAAACGATAAAGCAACTTTAGAATATGTTTCATACAGATTAGAAAAACCAAAGTTTGATGTAGAAGAATGTATAGCAAGAGGACTTACATATTCGTCAGCACTTAAATGTACTTTAAGGCTAGTAGTTTATGAGATAGATCAAGAAAATAATACAAAAGATATTTTATCTGCAAAAGAACAAGAAGTTTATATGGGTGAAGTGCCTATGATGACTAATAGTGGAACTTTTATTACTAACGGTGTTCAAAGGGTTGTTGTAAATCAAATGCATAGAAGTCCTGGTGTATTCTTTGATCATGACAAAGGAAAAACTCATGCTAGTGGTAAACTTTTATTCAATTGTAGAGTGATACCCAACAGAGGTTCTTGGTTAGATTTTGAGTATGATGTTAAAGATTTTCTATATTTTAAAATCGATAGAAAAAAGAAAATTTTTTCATCTACTTTATTGTTAGCTTTAGGTTACACAAAATCAGAAATAGTGGATGAGTTTTATGAAAGTGAGCAATATATTTTTGATCCAAAAACAGAAAAGTGGAAAACAAAATTTAATCCAGAAAATTACAAAGCTAAAAATTTTTCAGAGGAAGTAATCGATGCCAAGACTGGACAAGTAGTAATTAAATTAGGGGACAAAATTAATTTTTTAAGTGCAAAAAAACTAGCTAATGATGGCTTGAAAGATATACTAGTTTCAAGAGAGTCTTTGTTTGGAAAATTTTTACACAGAGATGTTAAAGTTAATGAGGAAGAAGATGGTGTATTCAAAATTGGTACTGAATTAAATGATACGATTATTCAACAAATTTTAGATTCAAATATACATTCACTTGAAATTTCTGTCACAAACTCTATCAATAAAGGACCTTATTTACTTACAACTATTTTAGCTGACAAAAATAACACGAAAGACGAAGCCATTACAGAAATATATAAAATGTTAAGACCTGGTGAGCCACCAACTATAGAGATTGCGAGTCAAATATTTAATAACCTTTTCTTTAGTTCAGACAGATATGATTTGTCTGATGTTGGAAGAGTTAAAATGAATTCAAGATTGAACCAAGAGTGTTCTGATAAAATTACAATATTAAGAAATGACGATATCATAGCAATAATTCACAAAATGCTAGATTTACGTGATGGTAAAGATGATGTTGATGATATAGATCACCTGGGAAATAGAAGAGTACGTTCCGTAGGAGAGTTAGTAGAGAACCAAGCAAGGATAGGTATTTACAGAATGGAAAGAGCTATTAAAGAAAAAATGACAACTTTAGATGTTGAGTCCGCAATGCCACAAGATTTAATAAATGCTAAACCATTAACAGTTTCATTGAAAGATTTTTTTGCAAGTTCACAACTTTCTCAATTTATGGACCAAACAAACCCATTATCTGAAATTACTCATAAGAGAAGGGTTTCTGCTTTAGGACCTGGTGGTTTAACTAGAGAAAGAGCAGGTTTCGAAGTTCGAGACGTCCATCCAACACATTATGGAAGAATTTGTCCCATTGAGACACCAGAAGGTCCAAATATTGGTTTGATTAATAGTTTATCAACATATGCTAAAATTAATAAATATGGCTTTATTGAAAGCCCATATAAAAAAGTTAAAGAGGGAGTTGTTCAAGACAATGTTGAGTATTTATCTGCAATGGAAGAAACAAAATTCACTATCGCTCAAGCAAACACTAAACTTGATAAAAACGGAAAAATCACTGAAGAATTAGTTTCATGCAGGCAAAATCTAAACTTTCTTTTAGCTAAACCAGACTCTATTGATTATATTGATGTATCTCCAAAACAACTAGTTTCAGTTGCAGCATCATTAATTCCTTTTTTAGAAAACGATGATGCAAACAGAGCATTAATGGGATCAAATATGATGAGACAGGCTGTTCCCTTGTTGAAACCAGAGTCTCCACTTGTTGGCACGGGTATAGAAAGTGATGTTGCTCTTGACTCTGGAGTTACAATCGTTGCAAAAAGAGATGGTATAGTAGATAAAATTGATGGTAAAAGAATTGTTATTAAGGTAACTGAGGAAACAGACTTTACCAAGTCTGGAGTTGATATCTATAATCTTCAAAAATTTAAAAGATCAAACCAAAACACTTGTATTAATCAAAGACCACTAGTTACTGTTGGTGATAAAGTTAAATCTGGAGATATAATAGCCGATGGACCCTCAACTAAATTAGGTGAACTTGCATTAGGTAAAAACGTAACAGTAGCTTTTATGCCATGGCAAGGTTACAATTTTGAAGACTCAATTTTAATTTCAGAAAGATGTGTCACTGATGACGTATTTACATCTGTTCATATTGTTGAATATGAAATTATGGCAAGAGATACAAAACTTGGTGAAGAGGAAATAACAAGAGATATACCAAATGTAAATGAAGAAGCATTAAAAAACCTTGATGAGTCTGGAATAGTTTATATAGGTGCGGAAGTAAATGCAGGAGATATTTTAGTTGGTAAAGTTACTCCTAAGGGCGACTCAGCATCTGGTCCTGAAGAAAAATTATTAAGATCAATTTTTGGTGAAAAAGCAATTGATGTTACTGATACATCTTTAAGAATGTCCAGGGGATCGAGCGGAACAGTTGTAGATGTGAGAGTTTTCAACAGACACGGTATTGAGAAAGATGAAAGATCAATAACTATTGAAAGAGCAGAAATCGAGCAAGTTCAACAAGATAAAATTGTTGAAGAGGAAATATTGGAAAGAAGTATTAAACAAAGAGCTTCACAATTTCTATCAGGTTCATCTTTAGCTAAAAAAGTAAAAGATTTATCTGAAGGTACTAAACTAGATTTTAATACAATTAATAATTTATCAATTAATGATGTATTTAAAATTCAAGTAGGAAATGTAAATGATGAAGCAACTCTTGCTCAGTTACGAGATCAATACAACAAAGCAAAACAAGATATAACAGAGAGATTTGAAGATAAAGTTTTAAAAATTAGAAGTGGTGACGATCTATTACCAAGTGTTATGAAAATGGTGAAAGTTTTCGTAGCGATTAAAAGAAGATTAAGACCGGGTGATAAAATGTCTGGAAGACATGGTAATAAAGGAGTAGTTAGTAAAATAGTACCCGTTGAGGACATGCCTTACAGAGAAGATGGTAGACCCGTTGATATTGTATTAAATCCCCTTGGTGTACCAAGCAGAATGAACGTAGGTCAAATTCTTGAAACTCATCTAGGTTGGGCATGTAAAGAGTTTGGTGAACAAGTTAAAAATTTAGTGAATGAAAATAATAAAAAAATTGAAAAAACTGAAAAAATCGAAAAATTTTTAAAATCTGTTTACGGGGAACAAATTTTCAATGAAAAAGTAGACAAGTTAAGTAAAAATGAGTTTAAAGATCTTTGTGAAAATTTGCAAAATGGTATCGCAATATCAACACCCGTCTTTGATGGTGCAAAAGAGAAAAATGTTACAGAGATGCTTGAACTAGCAAATTTACCTGGATCTGGACAAACATATTTGTGGGATGGAAGAACAGGAGAAAAGTTTGATAGACCTGTTACAGTTGGAATAATCTACATGTTGAAACTTCATCACTTAGTTGAAGATAAAATTCATGCTAGATCTACTGGACCTTACAGTTTAGTTACCCAACAACCGCTAGGTGGTAAAGCACAATTAGGTGGTCAAAGATTTGGTGAAATGGAAGTTTGGGCGCTTGAGGCTTATGGTGCATCATACACATTACAGGAAATTTTAACTGTAAAATCAGATGATGTAGCGGGAAGAGTTAAAGTCTACGAGACGATAGTCAAAGGTGAGGAAAATTTTGAGTCTGGAATACCAGAGTCATTTAACGTTTTAGTAAAAGAGATTAAATCATTAGCATTAAATGTGGAATTAAATTAATGAAAAAAGAATTAACCGATCTATTTAAAGGCAGTGAGATTTCAGAAGCTCAAAATTTTAATAGCATAAAAATTTCACTTGCCAGTCCAGAGAAAATTAAATCTTGGACATTTGGAGAAATTAAAAAGCCTGAAACTATTAATTACAGAACTTTCAGACCAGAAAAAGATGGATTGTTCTGTGCAAGAATTTTTGGGCCAATAAAAGATTATGAATGTTTATGTGGCAAATATAAAAGAATGAAATTTAGAGGAATTATATGTGAGAAGTGTGGTGTTGAAGTTACAAAATCAAATGTAAGAAGAGAGAGAATGGGCCACATTAATCTTGCTACCCCAGTAGCACATATTTGGTTTTTAAAATCTCTTCCTAGCAGAATAGCTTTGGCAGTGGATATGAAGTTAAAGGAAATTGAAAGAGTTCTTTATTTTGAAAACTTTATAGTTATAGAGCCTGGTTTAACTGGTTTACAAAAAAATCAACTTTTAAATGAAGAAGAACTAGCTAAATATCAAGATGAATTTGGTGAAGAGAGTTTTACAGCAGGAATTGGAGCTGAGGCTGTTTTAGAAATGTTAAAAAGCTTAGATTTAGAATTAGAGAGAAAAAATCTGGTTAATTTTATTAAAGAGACAAAATCAAAAGTTAATGAAGAAAGAGCAATCAAAAGACTTAAACTGATAGAGTCATTTATTGAAACAGGTCAAAAACCTGAATGGATGATTATGACTGTTGTTCCAGTTATACCACCTGAATTAAGACCTCTGGTACCATTAGATGGTGGAAGATTTGCTACATCAGATCTTAATGATTTATACAGAAGAGTAATTAATAGAAATAACAGATTGAAAAGATTAATGGATCTTAAAGCTCCAGATATCATCGTAAGAAATGAAAAAAGGATGCTTCAAGAGTCCGTGGATGCTCTATTTGATAACGGTAGAAGAGGAAGAGTTATAACAGGAACAGGAAAGAGACCACTCAAATCTCTTGCAGAAATGCTAAAAGGTAAACAAGGTAGATTCAGACAAAATCTACTAGGTAAAAGAGTTGATTATTCTGGAAGATCAGTAATTGTAGTTGGTCCAGATTTGAAACTACACGAATGTGGTTTACCAAAAAAAATGGCTCTAGAATTGTTTAAACCATTTTTATATGCAAGATTAAACAAATTAGGTTTAGCTTCAACAATCAAACAAGCTAAAAAATTAGTTGAAAAAGAGACAAACGCAGTTTGGGATGCTTTAGAATTGATTGTTAGAGAACATCCTGTCCTTTTAAATAGAGCACCAACTCTCCACAGACTCGGTGTTCAAGCATTTGAGCCAAAATTAATAGAGGGTGATGCAATAGAGTTACACCCTTTAACATGTGCTGCATTTAATGCTGATTTTGATGGCGACCAAATGGCTGTTCACGTTCCATTAAGTTTAGAAGCACAATTAGAAGCACGAATTTTAATGTTATCTACTAACAACATTCTCTCTCCATCTAATGGTAAACCAATTATTGTTCCAAGTCAGGATATGATTTTAGGAATTTATTATCTGTCACAAGAACCGATATTCGATAAACCAGCTGGATATTTTATAAATTCAGATCAAATAGAATTTGCATTATCTTCTGGTCAAATAAATGTACATAGCACTATAATTTCAA
>CACOMZ010000013.1 GCA_902628525.1 uncultured Pelagibacteraceae bacterium | reverse complement strand
AAGAGTTTTAAAGAAATGAAAAAAATAATTTATACAATTTTAATTTTTTTTTTATTTAATTCTTATTCTTACTCAAAAAACCTAAGTGGATTTGTTATTGATAAAGAGAAGAATAAATTTAATTTACAACCAACTTCTAAATCTTATAAAGGAAAAACACCCGATATAAGCTTAAATAATTCAGAAAATATAAAAATTATAATATTTTCTCATGGAACAACTAGGCCTCAAAAAAAAGAAAAATGTAAAAGAAAATATAACGCTATTCCAAATTCCTTATTAAGTTTAACTGAAAGTGATAATACTTTCTTTTATTATTTGTGTTCCAAAGCAACTGATGGAAATAAATCTGGGTCTTATATTGGAAAAAGAGTTAATGAAATTGAAAATGTTTTAGATCAATTATTAGAAAATGGCATCAAGCCTAAAAATATTTTTCTTTCAGGAGTTTCTGCAGGAGGCTGGTCTTCACTTATGTTGATGCCAAAAGTAGGGAAAAAATTTAATTCAGCAATTGTTTTTGCCCCAGCATGTTGTGGACCAAGAAATGAAATTAATAAGTATCCAGTATGGAGAAAAGAAATTAGACCAAAGCAAGTTAAGCAGATACTTGAAGCGGATTTGATTAAAGCTCTGATTTTTGCATATGAAGATGATAAATTTAATAGATCAAAAGAACTTATGTTTCTTAAGGATAAATCACCAGATACAGTTAATATCATAGCTTACAAATGCGGCGAGGGTCACAATACTTATAGAAAAGATTGCAGAATTAATGAAACAAAAAAAATTATAAAAAAATATATTGAAGAGCAGGGATAATTTTTAATGAAAATAGAAGGAAAAGAATATCGAACAATATGGTACGAGGAAAGTGTTGTTAAGATAATTGATCAAACTAAACTTCCACATCGTTTTATTATTAAAGAACTTAAAACAGTAGAAGATGCTATTAATGCTATTAAAGTAATGGAAGTTAGGGGTGCTCCATTAATTGGTGGAACAGCTGCTTATGGAATTGTTTTGGCAATTCAAGGAAATAACAATTCTGAATTTATAAAAAAAAGTGCAGAGGAATTAATTCAATCTAGACCTACTGCAATAAATCTAAAATGGGCCGTAGATCGTATGATGAAAAAATTATCAGGAATAAATAGTGATCAAATTTTAGATGTAGCTTTAAAAGAGGCTAAAGAAATATGTGATGAAGATGAAAACTTTTGTGAGAATATAGGTATTAATGGATTAAGAATAATTGAAGAAATTTATAATAAAAAAAAAGATACTGTAAATATTTTAACTCATTGCAATGCAGGTTGGTTAGCAACTATTAATTGGGGAACAGCAACCTCACCTATATATCATGCACATAAAAAAGGTATTCCAGTTCATGTGTGGGTGGATGAAACAAGACCAAGAAACCAAGGTGCAAATTTAACTTCATATGAATTAAATGAAGAGGAAATTCCAAATACTATTATTGCTGATAATACAGGTGGAATTTTAATGCAAAGAGGTGAGGTTGATATGTGCATTGTTGGTACTGATAGAACTTTATCCAATGGAGATGTTTGTAATAAAATTGGAACATATCTAAAAGCTTTAGCCGCACATGACAACAATGTTCCTTTTTATGTAGCACTTCCAAGCTCAACTATTGATTGGGATATTAAAAATGCAAAAGATATTCCAATAGAAGAAAGAAACTCTGAAGAATTATCACATATAGAAGGAGTTGATGAAAATAATGAAATTAAAAAACTTTTAATTTATCCTAGCAAAAGTAAAGCAATGAATTTAGCTTTTGATGTAACACCTGCAAAATATATTACTGGTTTAATCACAGAAAAGGGGATTTCTGATGCATCAACAGAAAGTTTAAAAAAATTATTTAATAAGTAGTTATATGGAAAGTGTTAGAATGGTTGAAGTTACAAGAAGTGGTGAAATTGAAAGCTTTCATCACGGAGTGGCGGTGTTAATTAATTCATCAGGAAATATTTTAAAAGAGTGGGGTAATTCAAACATACGTATATATCCTAGATCTGCATTAAAACCAATTCAAACTCTAAATCTTTATAAAGATGGAATGGCAGATTCTATGAAACTCACAGAAGAAGAAATAGCAATTACAACAGCATCACATCATGCTGAAAAATTTCATCAAGAAATAATTTCTAATTGGTTAAAAAAAATTAATATTAGTGAAGAAAATCTTTCTTGTGGTCATGACTGGCCATGGAATTTGGAGGACAAATTTAAAGAAAAATTAGAGAATAAAAATAAAAGAAAAATTTATCATAATTGTTCGGGAAAACATTGTGGACATCTTGCAGTATGCAAACATAAAGATTTAACTTTAGGAAATTACCATGAAAAAACACATCCTTTACAAAAGGATTTAATTAAATTAATTGAAGATTTGTCAGATTATAAGATAAAAAATATTGGAGTTGATGGCTGTACTCTTCCAAACCCCTTGATGCCTTTAAAAAAATTTGCTTTAGCAGTATCTCGATTAACAGATGATAAAAAATTAAACGAAAATAAAGATATAGCAAAAAAAATATTTAACTCATGTGTAAATTTTCCTGAGATAACTGGAGGCACAAATAGTGTTAATTGTATCTTAACAAAACTTTCAAAAGGAAAAATATTTTTTAAAAATGGTGCTGAGGGTGTATTTTTAGCTTTAATACCTGAAATTAAATCTGCACTTGTAGTTAAAATATTAGATGGCGCAGCGAGAGCAGCTGAAACTGCAATAGCAGGGTTAATTTCTGACCTAAATATTATTGATGAAAATGAGCTAGCAAAGATTAAATCTAGTGAAGTTACAAATTCTACAGGTCAAAAAATTGGAAAATTGAGATTTGCGTTATAATTCAGAACAAATTAATCCATCTAATGGCTTTGGATGAAACCAAGTTGATTTTGGAGGCATAAATTTTTTTTTATCAGCAATTTTCATAACACTTGAAATATTAGTGGGGCAAAGCTTAAAAGCGATATTAAATTTTTTTGAATTTACTAACTTCTTTAGAATTATTGAGCCATCAATTCCAGAAATAAAATCAATTTTATTAACTTTTATTTTATTAATAATATTTTCATGTAGAGTTGTTACATCTAATTTATTATTGTTTTTAATTTGTTTTAGTGAATACCATTGATGGTTAGCATACATTTCCATATTACCTTTTTTTAAACTTTTAGAATTATTCTTAATTTTTTTAATTATAAAATTTTTACTGATAATATTAAAAATTTTTTCGATACTTAACTTACTTTTTAATACTCTATTATAATCTAATATTTGAATTTGATTGTGAGGAAAAGCAATTATCATTGGTGATATTTTTTTATTACTATTTATCATACCTTGGATTCTATGATGACCATCACAAATATATATTTTATTAATTCTATTAATTAATTTTTTTAAAGATTTTTGATTTTTTTCTTTATCAACAATCCACACTTGATGATTAAATTTATCCAAAGATCTAAACGAATAAATTGGCTTTGATTTTGTAATTTTTATTAAAAAATTTTGCAGATATTTATTTTTTTTATACGCTGTATAAATTGGGCCAATTTGAGTTGAAATATTTAAAATTTGTTTTTTTCTATCAGAAACTCTATTTTTAAATGTTTCCTCATGACCTAAAATATTTTTGTTATCATACTTATTTAAATCTATTTTCCCAATTATTCCTATTTGTCGATGATTTTTGTTGGAAATTTTGTATATATAATAACAATTTTTAATTTCCTTAGTTATTATTTCTTTATTCTTCATTTTTTTAAAATATTTTTTTGATTGAGTTAAGCTTTTATTAGTTAAAATTTTAAAATAACCAATTTTTGGATAAGATTTTAAATTATTAAAATATTTGGGATTGGGTGTTGAAATCTTACTAGCTAGTTTTTGTATTGGCCTTATAGCTTTAAATGGATTTATTAGACTCAAATTAAGAATTAAGCAATTTTTGGAAGATCTTCTAGGGCTTTATCCATACTTCCTTTATCAAACTTATCTTCTGCTAGGTTGCCTTCGAAATAATCTCCGTATGCTTTCATGTCAAAATGACCATGGCCACATAAATTAAATAATATAGTTTTGGATTCTCCATTTTTTTTACATTCTAATGCAGCATCAATCGCACCTTTTACTGCATGAGTAGCTTCTGGAGCTGGTACAATTCCCTCAGTTCTTGCAAAATTTACTCCTGCTTCAAAGCATTCTTTTTGACCAAATGCTTTTGCTTCAAGCGCATCAATTTCTTTTAGGTGACTTACTAATGGCGCCATACCATGATATCTTAAACCACCTGAATGAGTTGCTGGAGGAATAAATTGAGATCCAAGTGTATGCATTTTTACTAGCGGTGTTAATTTACCAGTATCACCAAAATCATAAACATATTTACCCTCTGTTAATGTTGGGCAAGATTTAGGTTCACATGCAATAACTCTTGTTTTTTTTCCTTCCCTAAAATTTTTTCCCAAGAAAGGATTTGCTAATCCTGAAAAATTACTTCCACCACCTGTACATCCAACCAAAATATCTGGATAATCATCTGCCATCTCCATTTGAAGTAGTGCTTCATTCCCTACAATAGTTTGGTGCATTAACACATGATTTAAAACACTTCCTAATGCATATTTTGTATCAGGATTTTTTGCAGCCATTTCTACAGCCTCTGAAATTGCTATACCCAAACTTCCAGTATTGTTTGGATCTTTTGCTAAAATTGCTTTTCCACTATCAGTTTCACTGGATGGACTTGCAACACATCTAGCACCATAAGTTTGCATCACGAGTTTTCGGTAAGGCTTTTGTTCAAAACTTACTTTTACCATATAAACATCTAATTCAATTCCAAATAATTTACATGCAAATGCTAATGAGGTTCCCCATTGGCCAGCACCAGTTTCTGTAGTTATTTTTTTTGTGCCTTCCTCTTTATTATAAAAAGCTTGCGCTACAGCTGTGTTAGGTTTGTGGCTACCGGATGGGCTTACACCTTCATATTTGTAATAAATTTTTGCTGGAGTATCTAAATGTTTTTCTAATTTTCTGGCTCTATATAAGGGAGATGGCCTCCACTGTTTATAAATTTCTCTTACAGGTTCAGGTATTTCTATCTCTCTTTCTTGAGAAACTTCTTGACCAATTAAAGCCATTGGAAATAAAGGAGCCAAATCATCAGGACCAATTGGTTTTAAAGTACCTGGATGAAGTGGTGGTTCCATTGGTTTTGGTAAATCAGCACATATATTATACCAAGTCTTTGGCATTTTACTTTCTTCTAAAAAATATTTAATTGTATCAGTCATTTTTTATAAATATAATCTTGAAGATAAAATACCTAAATTGCAAGGGTAAAATTTAATTAACTATCTTAATGAAGCAGCAATATTTCCACCATCAACTGTTAAAACTGCTCCAGTTGTATTTTTTGATACTGATAAGTGAAAAAAGGCTTTAGCAACATCTTCAGCTTTTACCTCGTTTAAAAGTAAGTTTCCTCTCATATATTCGTCCGCAGAAACTTCTCTAGCTTTTGCTCTAGATTTAATCATTCCATCATTTAACAAACCACTTCTGATTCTGTCTGCATTTACTCCATTTGATCTGATTCCAAAAGATCCATAATCTAATGCATATTGTTTGCATAAACTTAATAAGGCTGTTTTTGGCAGACCATAGGGACCAAAGTTCTTTCCAGGATTTACAGATTGTTTTGAGATATTAAACAGTAAGCATCCCTGAATATTTTGTTTTTTCAATATTTTGATGGTTTCAGATGCACAATTTTGATGAGAGAAAAAATTATCTTCGAAACTTTTTCTTAAGATGTTATCATCAATTTCTGCAATTGATCCACCTGTAGCTGTTCCAGCATTAGATATTAAAATATCAACACCACCATATTTTTCAGAAATTATTTTGAAAGCATTTTTTACACTATTTCTATTTCTTACATCACAATATAAACATAAGTCTTTAATTTTGGATTGCATCTCTTTTACTTTTTTTGCATCGTAGTCTAGTAAAATAATTTCTGCTCCATAACTTTTAAATAATTTATACGTTGCTGATCCTATAGCTCCAAAAGCACCTGTGATTACGACTACATTTCCTTGTAAAATTTTTTTAGCTCTTTTTATTTTTGCTTGTTCTAAAGACCAATATTCAACATCAAATAAATCTTTCTCAGGTATAAACTTATATTTTGTAGTTTCTTCCACTGATGAAATTACTCTCGCATTTGTTTCAGTTAAATCTCCTGCAATTCTTGAGGCATTTAGACTATCACCAACACTAAATAAACCTACATTTTGAACTAAAATTACTCTTGGAGAAGTATCAAGCATTGTTTTTTTGCCTTTAACTTTTCTTTGGTTTAAATCAAAATATCTTACATACTTTTTTCTATAATCTTTAAAACTTTTTTCTGCCAATTTCTTAAAATCATCAATGCTAGAATTTTGCTTTGGTGTAATTATTAATGGAAAAGGTTTAACTCTAATGACATGGTCTGGTGTTGCAGTTCCAAAAGATGAATATCTTTTTACTTCTTTTCCGTTTATAAAATAATCCAAAGCTTTATTTGATCTATAATTAAGTATAAATTTTTGATCCTTATTTTCAGATAATAACCCTCTTAAAATTGGAGCAATTTCGTAAGGTTTAAATTTAGTGTTATATTTTTTAATTTGTTTAATTTTTTTTCGTTTTAATTTTCTTACAGTTTTTTCTGCAATAGAAACGTATTTGATCATTAAATCATAAGATTTTTTAGCATTATTATCAAATGTAAATATCCCGTGGTTTAAAAGTATTAAACAGTTTATATTTGGATTTTTTTTATAAATTTCATTGACTTTTTGCGCTAGAGCAAATCCTGGCATAACATATGGAACAATACTAGCTTTAGACCCAAAAATTTTTTTGCAAAGTTCCTTACCATTTGATCTATTGGTAATGTTCACAATTGCATCCGAATGAGTATGATCAACGAATTTATAAGGTAAAAAAGCGTGAAGAAAGGTTTCAACAGAGGGATTGGGAGATTTGATATCTATTAAATTTCTTTTTTGATAAGCAACCATATCATCATCACTTAAAGATTTTTTATTTTTTAAAGCCAAAAGTGGGTTTAATTTAACAGCAGGTAAACCTGCGGGCTCTATTTCAGCCATATCCCAACCGCTTCCTTTTACGCATAGTACGTCATAATCTTTATTATCAATGTCTGTAATTGAGGTTTTTACTGATGTATTTCCACCTCCATGTAAGACTAATTCTCTATTTCTCCCTAGTAGTCTGGTGGTATAGACTCTTAGAGCCATATCTTTTGAATGACCAAGTTTCATGTACTTTTTAATGTATTTTTTAGCTTCTGAATTTGACCAATTGTTTTTCACAGTTACAACCTCAAGGAAGTATTATAATAGTTTTTTGTTTGAAAGAAGCAAAAAATTTGATTAGTAAGAATTCTTTGGGCTTATTATGACAAAAGTTGGCGAGCATATTATTTTAGACATTATTGGAACCACAAAAGAATACGATCCATCAGTATTTGAAAAGGTAATTCATGAAATTGCAAAAGCTGCAGAAGTAACCATACTTAACATATCTAAATATAAATTTGAACCACAGGGATTTACAATTCTTGCATTATTAGCTGAAAGTCACATTAGCTTTCATACATTTCCAGAAAAAGGAATTATTAGTTTTGATTTTTTCACTTGTGGAAAAATTAGTCCATCAGTTGCAATAGATATTATAAAAAAAGAATTTGAACATAAAAGAATAGTAAAAAAAGAATTTAATCGAGATACAAAATCTTTGTATTATGATATCTATAGTTCACCAGGTTTACAAAAATCTTATGTTGTAAATGATGTTTTGGAAGATTTTAAATCTAAGGTGGGTCAACATATTGAAATATTAGATTTAGAGCAGTTCGGTAAATCTTTATTTATTGATGGAGAAATTCAAGTAGCTGCCACGGATGAACACCTATATAGTTCAACATTTGTGGGTTCAGGTTTAAATTTAAATAAAGATAATGAACGAGCCGCAATTATAGGTGGTGGAGATGGTGGTGTAGCAAGAGAATGCATTTCAAAAAAATTTAACTTTATAGATTGGTATGAGCTTGATCCCGAGGTGGTAGATGTTTGTAATAAACACCTTGGAAAAATTGGAAATAAAGCGACTGAAAAAAATTCTGTTAAATGTGTTTGGGGAGATGCTTTTAAAAGTATAAAATCAATTGGAGACGATACATACGATCATATCTTTGTTGATTTAAATGATGATCAATTTTGTATAGATCTAGCTGCAAAGAATATGGACTCTTTAGTCAGAATTTTAAAGCCAAAAGGTGTTATTACAGCTCAAGTTGGTAGTCAGGATAAAAAACCACATCAGGTTGAAAATTGGCTTAACGTATTTAACCAAAATTTCGGTAATGCAAAATTATCAAGGGTATATATACCAAGTTTTGATTGCTCTTGGAATTTCTCTTCATCAATAAATCATTAATTTTTCTTTTTTATTTTTTAAAATTGTGAAATAATTGTCTCTTATTTAAGGAGATAATAATGAATATATTTAAAAAAACTATTTTAACTGTTCTTGCTTCTTTATTTATCATCGGAAATGTATCTGCTGAGAAAATAAAAATAGGAACTGAAGGCGCTTACCCTCCGTGGAATTCAAAAGATGCTTCTGGCAATTTGATTGGTTTTGAGGTTGAGCTTGCTCAAGAACTTTGTGCATTGATGAAATATGAATGTACAATTGTTGAACAAGATTGGGATGGCATGATCCCTGCTTTAGTAATGAGAAAATTTGATGCGATAATGGCTGGAATGTCTATTACTGCTGAAAGACAAAAAACAATTACTTTTTCACAAGGTTATGCTGATGAAGTAGCTTCTCTTGCAGTAATGAAAGGCTCAAGTTTAGAGGGAATGGATACTCCAGAAGGTATTAATTTATCGCTAGGTGGATCTGATGTTAAGAAAGCTCTTAAAACTTTGACAGGTGCTTTAGCTGGTAAAACTGTTTGCACTCAAACAGGAACAATTCACCAAAACTTTTTAGACTCAGGTGATGTTGGAAGTGTAAATGTTAGAACTTACAAAACACAAGATGAGGTGAACCTTGATTTAACATCTGGAAGATGTGATGTTGCATTAGCTGCAGCAGTTGCATTTACAGACTATGCTGACAAATCAGGCAAACCAGTTGTACTAGTTGGACCAACTTTTTCAGGTGGTGCATTTGGTAATGGTGTTGGAGTTGGAATTAGACAAGCTAATGACAGTGCTATTGGAAAAAGAGATGCTAAAATCTTAAAAGATTTCAATAAAGCAATTAATAAAGCTAGAAAAAAAGGAATTATTAGTAAACTTGCTATTAAGCACTTTGGTTTCGACGCTTCTATGTAATAATTTTCAGATTTGGCGACTATAATATATAGTCGCCAATCTATATGGAACTTCTCGCATTTGGTAAAACTGGTTGGGGTGACGAATTATTTTTCGCAACCTTAATGACAATTGCCGTATCTGTTACAGCAATGTTAGTTGGTTTTGTTTTTGCATTAATTTTTACTCCATTAAAACTTTCAAAGTATAAACCTTTAAACTTAGTTGGAAATTTTTATACAACAGTTATTCGTGGTGTACCTGAGCTTTTAGTTATTTATCTATTTTTTTTTGGAGGTAGTGGAGCAATTATGTATGTAGCATCCATATTTGGATATTATGAATACATAGAAATTAATGCGTTCGTAACAGGTTCAATGGCAATTGGAATTATTTCAGGCGCCTATTCAACAGAAGTTTTCAGAGGAGCAATACAATCGATAGACAAAGGTCAGTTTGAGGCTGCAAAGGTTTTGGGAATAAATAAATTTGGTCAATTTTATAAAATTATACTGCCTCAAATGCTAAGGTTAGCAATTCCAAATTTAAGTAATGTCTGGCAAATAACTTTGAAGGATACTTCTTTGATTTCAGTCACTGGTTTAGTTGAAATCATGAGGCAATCATATATTGCAGCAGGCTCTACAAGAGATCCATTATTCTTTTACTCTTTTGCAGCAGTTTTATACTTGATGCTTACTTATTTGAGCATGAAACTGATTAATAAATTAGAACTTAAGTATAGTAAGGGGTATTGATGGATTTTGAATTAATGATCAGTAGCTTTCCTAAATTATTGGGGGCAACAGTAATTACACTAAAACTTTTGATAGCATCTATATTTTTTGGATTATTTTTAGGTCTTTTCTTTGCAATTTTAAGATTAAATAAAAATGTATTTATAAATAAATTTGCTTATGGCTACTCGTATGTTTTTAGAGGTACTCCTTTATTAGTTCAGATTTTCATAATTTATTTTGGACTAGGTCAGATTGAATATCTAAGAACAACAATCTTATGGGTAATTTTAAAAGAGCCATATTGGTGCGCAATTATAGCATTTACACTAAATACTGGTGCTTACACATCAGAAATATTGAGATCGGCATTTCAAACCATAAAACCAGGAATAATCGAGGCAGGCAAAAGCTTAGGGATTTCAAATAAAATAATCTTTTATAAAATTCAAATTCCAATTGCTATTAGACAATCACTACCTGCGTATGGAAATGAAATTATATTAATGATGAAGGGAACTTCCTTGGCAAGCACTGTAACTCTTATGGATTTAACTGGTGTTGCAAAATATATTATTTCGACAACATTTAAACCTATAGAAGTATTTATAGTAGCAGGAGGAATATATTTATTTATGACTTTTATTATTCACAATGTTATTAAATACTTAGAAAAAAAATATAGTTTTCAACAATAAAAATGTTTTTATCTGAAAAACAAATTAAAGATTATCATAAAAATGGCGTGATAATAATTAAAAATGTTTTTAAAGATTGGGTCGAGCCTTTAAGACAAGGATTTCAAAAAGTTATAGATAAACCAAGTATACATGGAAGAGAAAATGTAAATGATCAGAATGGGAGATTTTTTGAAGATTATTGTAATTGGCAAAGAATAAAAGAATTTAAAGAATGCATATTTAATTCTCTTGGCGCTCAAATAGTTGCAGAAGCAACTAATTCTAAATCTACTCAAATTTTTCATGAGCATATTTTTATTAAGGAACCAGGTACACATAAAGAAACACCATGGCACCAGGATATGCCTTATTATTGTGTTGATGGTAATGATACTGGAAGTTTTTGGATACCGTTAGATGAAGTTGACAAGAATAATAATCTTAAATTAATTTTAGGCTCTCATAAGTGGCCAAAGTTAATTAAACCTACAAAATGGTCTAATAATCAATCTTGGTATAATGATGATAGTTCTTTTATGGATTTACCTTCGTTAGAGTATTTCGAAAAAGATATATTTATACCTGAATTAAATTTGGGGGATGCTGTTTTATTTAATTTTAAAGTTGTTCATGGCTCAACTGGAAACAATACTTCAAAATCCAGAAGGGCATTTTCAATGAGATTTATTGGTGATGATGTAAAATACATTGATCGAGGGGGCCCGACTTCACCTCCATTTGATGGAATAAATTTAAAAACAGGAGATTTAATGAGAGATGACTGGTTTCCTAAAGTTTTTAGTAACTAGTATATTCTTTAATTTCTCTGATACTTGATCCAGTATGAGTATTAATTTCCAATTTAATTTTTGCACGGTCATCATTTAAAAAGTGGACGTCTCTAGACAATTTAATAAATTTTTCTCCAAAATCTTTATTTTTTTCACAATCTCTTTTATGATCTTCAATATTCCAAAGCCTTGCATTAATTTCTTTCAATTTAAGAAATAATTTTTCTAATGTATCATCATTTTTAACTTTTTCGTCTAGTTGTTCTTTTAGAATCGAATGTTCGTTTGAGATATATTTAAGTTTTTCAGTGTCTTTAATTTTTTCTTTTTTAATTTCTAATATTGAAATTTTATCTAAAAGCTCGCCCACAGACACTTCTACTATAATTTTATTCATTAAATTTTATACTATGTTAAATTGTTATAAATATGTCTAATATTTTAATCATTAAACATGGATCTCTGGGAGATATAGCTCAAGCATGTGGAGCGATTCAAGATATTTCTGATAATCACAAAGAAGATGAAATTCACCTGCTTACAACTAAACCATACTTTGACTTGTTTAAAAAAAATCCGCATATATCAAATGTTATTCTAGATAAGCGATTATCAAGACTAAACCTGATTTATTTATATTCATTAATGAAAAACATTAAAAAATATAATTTTTATAAGGTTTTTGATCTACAGAACTCGAGTAGAACAGCTTTTTATAAAAAAATTTTATTTCCAAAAGTGTCAAAAGATATTTGGTCATCTACAGAAACCACGCTACCAGAAGGAACTAGAAAAGAAGATTTTGACAAAGACTCTGTTTTATCTAGATTTGATCATCAATTAAAAAGCTCAGGTATTAATACTAATCATACTATGAGCCCTGATTTTTCATGGAGTGCATCAGATATATCTCAAATAAAAAATCATTATCAATTGGAAAAATACATTGTTCTTTTTCCTTTTTGCTCGCCCCACTTAACATCAAAGAAATGGCCATATTATAATGATTTGATCTCTTTGATTTCTAAAAAATTAGATAATAAAATTAAAGTGCTTATTGCACCTGGGCCAGGTGAAATTAATCAAGCATCAAATATCAATGCACTCAGTATTTTAGATAACGGTAAAGCGTTAGATATTTCTCAATTAGCAGCATTAATTAAAGATAGCTTTTTTGTTGTTGCAAATGATACAGGACCCGCACACATGGCTGCACATTTAGGATCAAAGGGAATTGCTTTATTCGGATCTCATACGACACCTTTTAAAGTTAGTATTGAAAGAGAAAACTTTAAAGCTATACAAGTGTCTGATCTTTTCAAACTTTCAGCTGAAAAAGTTTTTGAGAGAATGTCTGAATTTAAAATATTTTAAGAAAAATTAATTTAAAATTTTTTTATAGTTTTCTATAATTTTTGACCACTGAAATTTATTTACAAATTCTTTGGCGTTTTTTCCATATTCGAGATATTTTTTATTTTCTAACATTTTATTAATTGAAGAATAAATATCATCTAAGTTATTACCATCACATATCAAGCCAGTTTTTTCATGGTCAATTGCATCTGCTGCACCACCATCTTTACCCCCAAGAGAAGGTATTCCGTACTGAGCAGCCTCAACATATGCAATTCCAAATCCCTCTACAGATTTTTTAAAAATTATTGAAGGCATTACAAAAATATCAGATTTGGCAACTAAAGCATTTTTTAAATCATTGCTTATATCTTTAAAAAACATTACTTGTGCTTCTAAGTCTAGCTCTTTGACTAGTTTTTTTATGTTTTCTTCTTCTTCACCATAGCCCACACAAATGTAGACAATATTTGGATAAATTTGTTTTAAGTTTCTAACTGCCATAATTACTTTTTCATGATTTTTCCTTTTATCAAATCTTGAAACAGTAATTAATCTTGGCGTTTTAATTTTAAGTAAACTTTCAACTTTTTCTAAACTTTTTTTATGAATTTCTTTAACTGGATCTATACCTGGATTAATTACAATAATTTTTTCTTCATTAACTCCATTTTTAATTGCTAAGTTTTTTGTATATTCAGAATTTGCTATTACTTTTTCAACATTATTTAAAACATCTACAACTCTTTTATTCTGGCTTGATCCTTTTAAGTGATTAATTTCTTTACTATGGATTAAACAGTATTTTTTCTTAGATGTTTTGATCAGTTCTAAGCTCTTCCAATGATCAGCGATTATTCCCTCTATTTTGTTTTCTTTAATAAATTCATTTATTAATTGAGCTTTTCTATATTTTCTTAGCAGTTTAATTCCACCAACTCTTTCAATTGAAAATGAGGCTTGTTCATCAAATTCTTTGTGACCTTCAATATGATCTGCAAAAACTTTAATCATAAAGTTTTTTGCTAACTCCCTAGATAAACCCCACATCAAACTTTGCATCCCACCATGTTCGGGTGGAAATGACCTAGATACGACAAGATACATTAATCATATTTCCATTTTATACCACAGCCTGCACTGGGTATTTGATCTTCAGGACCTTTTTGAGTTTCAGCAACTTGTTTCATTGCTTTCAAAAGATCACTTTCTCCATCCTTAACAGGAACAAAGTTTTTAAGTTCTCTTAGTCTTCCTCTGTATTGAAGTTCTAAATTTTTGTTATAACCAAAGAAATCAGGAGTACAAACTGCATCATACGCTTTAGCAATTTCTTGAGTTTCATCGTGTAAATATGGAAAATTAAAATTTCGCTCATTGGAAAATTTAATCATGTTATCAAATGAGTCATCTGGATAATTAACAAAATCGTTTGAGCATATAGCAACTGTATTGATACCAATTTTTTTCAATTCGTCACAATCCTCAACTAATTCTTTTGTAATTGCTTTTACATACGGACAATGATTACAAATAAACATTATCAAAGTTCCATTTTCACCTTTGACATCATTTAATGAAAGAATTTTATTTTCAGTAGATTTTAATTCAAATGGAATAGCTTTTTTACCAAAATCACATATTGGAGTTTCTATAGGCATAATATAAAATATATAGATTATGTTTTACGATTTAAAAGATAAAAAACCAAAAAACTCTGGCGAAAATTGGGTAGCCCCAAATGCTACAATAATAGGGGATGTGACATTAGAAAAAAATACGAGTATTTGGTTTAATGCAGTTCTTAGAGGAGATATTGAAAATATTTTAATTGAAGAAGGTTCTAATGTTCAAGATGGAAGTGTATTACATACAGATCCAGGTTGCCCTTTAAAAGTTGGAAAAAATGTAACTATTGGACATTTAGTTATGCTTCATGGATGCACCATTGGAGACAATAGTTTAATTGGTATAGGTGCAGTCATATTAAATAAAGCGAAAATTGGAAAAAACTGCATCATAGGTGCAAAAGCATTAATTACAGAAAATAAAGTCATACCTGACAACTCTTTAGTTGTTGGATCTCCAGGTAAAGTTATTAGAGAAGTTACAGATGAAGAAAAAAAAGCAGTATTTGAAAACACAAAACATTATCAAGATAATTGGAAAAAATATTCCAAATCAATTTTTTAGTTATATTTAATTTAAATTAATGACTAGACACCCACATCATTTTAAAATTGCTTTTGCTCTAGCTCTTTCAGCTGGGTCTTGGGGAATTTATTGGTTACCACAAAGAATACTTGTTGAAGGTGGTCTCACAGGTGGGTGGGGGACTATTGCTCAAATGATAATAGGATTTTTAATCTTATTACCAATTGCTATTTGGAGATTAATTAAAAAAAAAGAAACTGGTTTAGAGTTACCAGTAACTGGTTTACTAGTTGGTGGAGGTTTTATTTGTTATGCTTTAAGTTTTCTTTTAACTGATGTTGTTCGAGCTTTAATATTATTTTATATGACGCCAATTTGGACAACAATATTTGAAATATTATTTCTTAAAAAAAGACCTGGTTTAGAAAGGGTACTAACTTTGGGCCTGGCTCTAGGTGGTTTATGGATAGTTTTTAGCAAACAAACTATCATACCTCTTCCAGAAAATGCTGGAGATTGGTTAGCGTTAGCTGGCGGTGCAATATTTGCTGGAGGAATGATAAGACTTGAAATTGTTAAAACTGATGGTGTATTTCCAATCGTATTTTCTTTTTTTTTCTATGGAGCTTTATTTAATATAGTTGCTGGTTTTTTTTTAGTTGATTACCTTGGAGAAATGCCTGCTATAGAAGCTTTCATTTCAATGTCTTCTTTTTTATTTGTAATATCTGTTTTTTATTTTATTCCTACTGCAGTAGTAATACTCTGGGCTCCAAGTAAATTAGGCGCAGGTTTATGTTCAATTCTTTTTCTTGCAGAAATTGTTGTTGGAGTGATAAGCTCAGGTATGCTTACAAACGAACCATTTGGTTGGAGAGAGATAGCGGGTAGCTCATTGATAGTTTTAGGGGGTATTTTAGCAGTAGTACTTGCTCCTAAAGAAGAAAAATTGATAAATTCAAAAATTACAAATATTTAAAAAAACGATTTTTATATAGGAGAAAACAATGCCAGCAGGATACGTTATAGCACAGCTAAAAATTACAAACCCTGAAAATTATAAAGAATATGTGGAAAAAGTTACTCCACTTGTAAAAAAATTTGGTGGTGAATTTTTGGTAAGAGCTGGTGAATTTCAAATTTTTGATGGAGAAACAAAATTCCCTCGAATTATCGTTCTTAAATTCCCTAGTTATGAAAAAGCTTTAGAATGGTATAATTCAGAAGAATACAAACCCATTAAACAGATTAGGCTGGATAATTCTGAAGGTACAAATATAATTATTAAAGGTGTATGAAAAAAATATTTTTAATTTTAATTGTTACACTATTTAGTACATCAATTTTTGCTTCTGATGATAAACCAGATAGATTTTTTGAAGATCAACCAGATGTAAATGATGATTATCAAATCCATTTTATCTATCTTCTAGCAAAAAAAACCAAAGATAAAGAAAGAGATATAAATGGTTGGATAGAAAAAGAAGTTAAAAAAATAGATGATTTATTTTTCAAAATGACTGGAGATAAGCAAAGATTAAAATTTGATTATCGAAAAGATGGTAAGCTTGATATTTCATTCGCAAGATTGGATCGTAAGGCAAGAAAAGGTGGGTGGAATGTAAATTATCCAGATTATTATTTGCAAAAACAAGGATTTAATAATCCTAAAAAATTGTATTTTTCTTTTACTGACGCATCAAGTGGTGATGGAGGTCAAATGGGACCTCATCATGGATATTTATTTATTAAAAGAGCGTCTGGTCAAATAACAAAAATTGCAATCCATGAATTACTGCATGGTAATGGTTTTGCTATGCCTTGCACCAAGGGAGTTAAAGACGGAGCTCATTTAAGCACAGGTATTCTAAGTCATGATTTATCAACAAAATTTGGAAAAGCAGTTTATGATCACAAAGATCCAACATGCCCAGATCTAAAAGACTCTGTTTATTTAACTCCAACATCTGAAAAACCTTTTGATCCATTGCAAATTGCCTGTGCATTAGGCCAAAAGAAAAGAGGACAGCCGCCAGGAAACTTTGTAATACCGGCTCAATATACTCATAAGAAATTACTAAAAGGAAGAAAAAATGAGTGGTGTACTTATAATCTTACTGAGTATGCTAAAGAGGATTGGTTTAAAAAGTGGAAAAAATAATAATTATAATTACTCGAATAATAGACCGTTGACTGAATAAACTATTAAACCAAGAATTATAATAAATAAAATTAAAAAAGATAATTGTCCGCTTAGCTTCGATTTAATTTTTGTTTTACCTTCTTTAAATTTTTTAACGTGAATGCTACCAAATCTCATTACAGCCAATCCTAAAATTATAAGAAATGCTGTGAATATATATCCAGTAATCACTTAAGGAACTAACCAATTATCTTTATTATTTTCCAAATCAAATCTTGCTCTTCGATGACCTTTTGCTGCCAAATAAAGCCACTCTATAGACTTAATCTTGCACTGAATAACAGTAAAATTTTTATACCCTTCTTCACTTTGCTCTTTTGTATAATCAAAATTATCTAGTTCTGGTTTTAAACCAGACGTTGGCACATCAGACTCTGTTCCTGGACCATTATGAACTAAATAGCATTTTCTAGATATGTGTTGTGTTTTAGACCAAGATTCTTTTGTTATTTCATTTTCATGATTAATAATACATTCCACTTTTAATCTAACCTGTATTTTTTCATCTTTATCATAAAACAACATT
>CACOMZ010000012.1 GCA_902628525.1 uncultured Pelagibacteraceae bacterium | reverse complement strand
GGGGCTTTGAAAATTTCACATTCGATTGGTTGGTTAATAGAGAAATGGCCATTTATACAATTGTCATAGCAGGTGTTTGGCAATCTGCAGGTTTTGTAATGGCATTATTTTTAGCTGGATTAAGATCAGTTGAGGATGAGATTGTGAAAGCAGCAAAAATAGATGGTGCCAGTTTGTTTACTGTTTATTGGAAAATCTTATTGCCGATGATGAGACCAGTATTTTTTACAAGTTTTGTAATTTTAGTTCATATATCCATAAAAAGTTATGATTTAATTGTTGCTCTGACTCAAGGAGGGCCAGGTATATCTACAACAATGCCAGCTCTATATATGACACAAACTGCATTCCACAAAAGTCAAGTTGGACTGTCTGCAGCTAGTGCAATGATGATGTTTATGGCAGTAGCAGCAGTAATTATTCCATATTTATATTCTGAATTGAGGAGAGAAAATGCAAGATAATATCTACTCTTCATATAAACAACTTGAGCAAAAATCTAAATACACAAATATGTTTTTAAGATGGTTTTTGTATTTTGTGTTAATTCTTTTTGCTTCTTATTTTATTTTTCCGTTATATGTGATGATTGTTACATCATTAAAGACAATGGAGGAAATTCGTCAAGGGACACTTTTAACCTGGCCAAGTGCATTAAATTTTGATTCATGGGCAGTGGCATGGGGAGGCAGAGGATATGGGGCCGGAGATACTTTTCTAAAACCATATTTTTGGAACTCAATAAAAATGGTTGTACCTGCCGTATTTTTCTCTACTTTTATTGGTGCTATGGCTGGATATGTTTTGACAAAATGGAGATTTAAAGGGGACAAGTGGGTTTTCCTTTTTTTATTGTTTGGTTGCTTTATTCCATACCAAGCAATTCTTCTCCCTATGGCTAGAACGCTAGGTGTCTTAGGAATTTCAAATTCTGTAATTGGCCTAGTATTAGTTCATACAGTTTATGGTATCCCATTTACAACTCTATTTTTTAGAAATTTTTACGTTTCAATACCAACTGAGCTAGTAAAAGCAGCAAGAATTGATGGAGCAGGTTTTTTTAAGATATTTTTTAAAATTTTACTCCCAATATCAGCTCCAATTATTGTGGTAACAGTTATTTGGCAATTTACTCAAATTTGGAATGATTTTCTTTTTGGATCAACATTTTCATTTGGAGAAGCCGCACCTATTCAAGTAGCCTTAAATAATATGGTTCTTTCAAGCACAAGTGTTAAAGAATATAATGTAGATATGGCTTCAGCAATAATTGCAGGTATTCCTACACTTATTGTTTACGTATTAGCGGGCAAGTATTTTATTAGAGGATTAACCTCAGGAGCAGTAAAAGGATAAAAATGAAAACTTTAAAAATAGAAGAATTATCAAAAAATTTTGGAACTACCGAAGTATTAAGGAAAATAAATTTAGATATTGATGAAGGAAATTTTTTAGTTCTTTTAGGACCATCTGGTTGTGGAAAATCTACTTTATTAAATATAATTGCAGGTTTGGAAACAATTAATGAGGGTAATGTTTTTATAGATGATTATAATGTAAGCAAGGTAGAGCCAAAAGACCGAAACATTGCTATGGTTTTTCAATCATATGCTTTGTATCCATCGATGAATGTTAGAGAAAATATGATTTTTGGCCTAAAACAGGCAAAAACATCTAAAGAAAAAATAGAGGAACAATTAGAAAAAGTCTCAAAATTTCTACAAGTAGATCAGTTATTAGAGAGAAAACCCTCTCAATTATCAGGAGGTCAGAGACAACGTGTTGCTATTGGTAGAGCCCTTGTTAGAGAGCCAAGAATATTTTTATTTGATGAACCTTTATCTAATTTAGATGCAAAATTAAGAGTTGAAATGAGAAGAGAAATAAAAAAACTTCACCAACAATTAAAAACTACCGTTGTTTATGTAACTCACGATCAAACAGAAGCAATGAGTTTAGGTACTAATATTGCAATTATGAATCATGGGGTAATTCAACAAAATGATACTCCAGAAAAAATTTATAATAAGCCAAGCAATACATTTGTTGCAGATTTTATTGGATCTCCATCAATGAATTTAATTAAAGGAAATTTAAAAGAAAATTCAGAAAAAATATCATTTATAGCAAGTGGCTCAAATTTAGAAATTCCAATTAAAGACTATGATTTTAAAGATAAAGCCAATTTAAGTAATAAAGAAGTTTTTTTTGGTATTAGACCTGAGCATATATTCTTCAAAAAATTCAATCAAACTGATTTTGAAATAACTTTAAGAGCAGATCTAAGTGAGTATATTGGACACGAGCAAATAATGACTTTTGATTTTGCAAATCAAGAATTGTTAGCTAAGTTTCCATCAACAATCAAAATAGATTTGGCAAAAGAAACAACATTATATTTTGATTTAACTCAGACATCATTATTTGATGCTAAAACAGAAGAGAGAATATAGTATGAAGGTTAAATACTCAGATTTAAAAAACAAAAGAATTTTTATCACTGGTGGGGGATCGGGAATTGGTGCTTCAATTGTTGAACATTTTTGTGAACAAGGTAGTGAAGTTTATTTTGTTGATATTAATTTAAAAGAAACAAAAAAATTATTAAATAAAATAAAAAAAAATAAATTTAAAACACCAACATTCATTGAGTGTAATTTGCTAGATATAAATAAATTAGAAAAAATAATTAAAAAAATAATCTCTACTAATGGGCCAATAAATGCTTTAATTAATAATGCAGCTAATGATGATAGACATACTACAGAACAAGTTGATGAAAAATATTGGCAAAATAGAATGGATGTAAATTTAAAACATTATTTTTTTGCAGCAAAAGCTGTAATAAATGGAATGAAAAAAATTAAATCAGGGTCAATTGTAAATTTAAGTTCAGTGTCCTGGATGCTGGGAGAAGGTGATAAAGTTGTATATGAAACAGCAAAATCTGCAGTAGTAGGTTTAACAAGGTCTTTTGCTCAAGAATATGGAAAATACAATATTCGTACAAATTCAGTTGTACCTGGATCAATTGCAACCGAAAGACAGATTAAACATTGGCTAACACCTAAATATAAAAAGCTCATATTGGATAGCCAAGCTTTAAAAAGACAGTTAAAGCCTAATGACGTGGCTCAATTAGTTTTGTTTTTGGCATCTGATCAATCATCTGGATGCACAAAACAGAGCTTTATTGTTGATGGTGGTATAACCTGATCCAGGTGAAAGTTGAAAGTTCAATAATTCAAAATAATTTAATAAGGGTTCAAACCCTAAATTATGGTGCTAGTCTTTTTGAGGTGTATCATAAGAAAAAAAGAATAAATTTAATTTTAAATTTAGGATTAAAAAAAAACTATCGTTATACAAATCCTAGTGTAGGATCAACATGTGGCAGGTATGCTGGGAGAATTTCAAATTCAAAATTTAAAATAGCAAAAAAAAAATTTATTTTAAATGCAAATGAGGGAAAAAATATACTGCATGGTGGAAAAGTTGGTTTCTCTATTTGTCCATGGAAAAAATTAAGTCAAACAAAAGATAAAGTTGTTTATCAACTTCATTCAAAAGATAACGATCAGGGGTTTCCAGGAAATTTAATAGTCAATTGTACCTATCAAGTTAGGAACAAATATCTAATTATAAATTATGAATATAAATCGGATAAAAGCACTCATGTAAATTTAACAAATCATAGTTATTGGAATTTAGAAAAAAATAAAAATCATATGATTTATAATCATGAATTAAAATTAAACTCACATAAATATCTTGAAATAAATAAAAATTTAATTCCAACTGGCAGATCTATAAATGTTAAAAATTCAATCTATGATTTTTTAAAATTTCAAAATATTGGTAAAAAATTAGTTTTTTTAATAAATAAAAAAAAAGAGCGCAAATTTAAAGGTTTTGATACTACATATATTGTTAAAAAAAGTCCTAGAAATTTTGTTGGTTCCTTAAAAAATAATAACAGTAATATCCAAGTTGATTTTTTTTCAAATTTACCTGCAGTTCAACTTTATTCAGCACAAAATCTTAATTATGGAAAAAAATTGTTTCCTTACCAAGGAATATGTTTAGAAACACAATATTTTCCAGATGC
Organism: uncultured Pelagibacteraceae bacterium; assembly: GCA_902628525.1. Lineage (GTDB taxonomy): Bacteria > Pseudomonadota > Alphaproteobacteria > Pelagibacterales > Pelagibacteraceae > Pelagibacter. The sequence continues at coordinate 15,127 of CACOMZ010000012.1, read as the reverse complement.
TCCTAACAAAAAAAATTTTCCTAGCACGTTAATTAAGCCTAATAAAAAATATACATGCTTTACAAAAATTAAAATTAATTAATATATTGAGTAAATTAATAAAATCTAAAGATGAGCTAAAATTGAATTAGAAGACTGAATGGTATCAGCATCTCCACCCAAATCTCGTGTTCTATTCCTTTTTTCGCTTAAAGATTTTTCAATTGCTTCAATTATTGAATTAGATGCTTCTTTTTCTCCTAAATAATCTAACATCATCGCTCCAGACCAAATTTGACCTATAGGATTAGCAATTCCTTTTCCAGCAATGTCAGGTGCAGAACCATGCACAGGTTCGAAAAGAGATGGGAATTTATTTTCAGGATTGATATTTCCAGAAGGAGCAATTCCAATAGTACCCGTACACGCGGGTCCTAAATCTGAAAGAATATCTCCAAATAAATTTGATGCAACTACTACATCAAACCACTCTGGATTGAGGACAAATCGTGCAACCAAAATGTCTATATGAAATTGATCTGTCTCAATTTCAGGATAGTTTTTTTTTATTTCGTTAAATCGTTCATCCCAAAAAGGCATAGTTATTGAAATTCCATTAGATTTAGTAGCATTTGTTAATTTTTTTCTTTTCCTTTGTTTTGCTAATTCAAAAGCAAATTTTTGAACTCTATCCACTCCGTGTGCTGACATTATAGTTTCTTGAATGGCTATTTCTCTGTCAGTATTTTTAAACATTCTTCCACCAACAGAAGAATATTCTCCCTCGGTATTCTCTCGTACAATTAACATATCTATATCACCCGGTTTTTTATTCGCTAAAGGAGGATTTATGCCTGGAAAAAGTTTTACAGGTCTAAGATTTATATATTGATCAAATTCTCTTCGAAATTGAAGTAAGGAACCCCACAAAGATATATGATCAGGAACTCTCTCAGGCATACCAACTGCACCAAAAAAAATTGCGTCATGTTTGTTTAATTTTTCTCTCCAATTATTTGGAAGCATTTTTCCATGTTTATCGTAGTAATCACACGATGCGAAATCATATTCAGTAAAATTTATTTTAAACTGGTGTTTTATAGCAACATCTCTTAAAACCTTCATTCCCTCTGGAACAACTTCTTTACCAATTCCATCACCTGGTATTGATGCAATATTATATTCTTTCATAGGTTGAGTCTTATACTTCAAAATATCACTAAATTATATCTATAAATTATTTTTAAACTCCAAACTTCCATTGTTTTGACATATTTATTTTGTTAATTTTTATTATGAAAAAAATTTTATTTCTTATTTTATTTAGTTTGCTTTTTACATCAAACTCTAACGCTGCTTGTGACGATCCATTAACTGATGGAGTAGATTATTCCAAATGTAGATTTTCAGATGCTCAGGATCTCCAAGGTAGCTATTTGCCCAATTCAAATTTATCTTTTGCAAGTTTTGTACAGGTAAACTTTGACAAAAGTATAATGATGAACTCAAATTTGTCATTCGGCACTTTTCCTGAGTCTACCTTTGTAAGAGCTAATCTTTATGAAACAATAGGTATTGGTGGAAATTTTGAAAAAACTAACTTTACAAATGCAAACTTAACCAGAGTTGATTTTATGGGTGCTACACTAATTGAAGCAAATTTCCAAAATTCAAATTTAATGGAAGCTAATTTTACTTCATCAAATATAACAAATGCAAATTTTGATGGTGCAAACTTAATTGGCGCAACATGGACGAATGGACAAACGTGTGGCCCTGACTCTATTGGATCCTGTAAGCAATAGTTTATGAACACTTCAGTAAATACTGATGATGTTATTTTCAATTTTTTTAAACAAATTTGTGATGAAAAAGACGATAAAAAATGTATTCAGCTTGGTAATGAATGGATAAAAGCTATGGAAAATAATTTGTCTTCGATGGAAAAAAATTTAAGTGGAGCTGATAAACTTATTCATAAAGACGACATCCAAAGTAATCGAGATCATTTAAATAGTCTAAAAAATAAAAATTCTACTGAATGGCGTGAATATGCAACACAATGTATGATTGAAATAATGAGTCATAAAAGCCAATAGTTAATAAATTTAAAGTTTTTAACTTAAAGTCTTTCAATAATTATAAAAATATATTATTTAAATCTTAAAGGGGTGTCTTTACAGACTGAGATTAAACCCAAAGAACCTGTCCGGTAATTCAGAAAGGGAGAATAATGGATAAAGCATACTTTATAAGTCAATCAAGCTCACTAACTTTAGTAATCGTAATCAGTTTTATTTTTACTTTTTTTGGAATTCGACATTCTAAAAAATTTTCAGGTTTAAATAATTATTTAACAGCAAATAGGGATGTAGGTTTATTTTCCTTGTCTACAAGCTTAGTCGCTTCTGCATTAGGTGCATGGATTTTATTTGGTCCTGTGGCAGCAGCTACGTGGGGAGGGATAGGTGCGGTTATTGGATATGCTTTAGGCACTGCTTTTCCAATGATATTTTTAATTTTTTTAGGAAAAAAAATAAGAAAAGATTTTCCCAAAGGATCATCTCTGATCGAATTTATGAGAAAAAAATTTGGAAAAAGTTTATTCAAACTAATTTTATTAATGACAATATTTTATATGTTCATTTTTTTATGTGCTGAAGTTACAGCGGTAGCAGTATTAATTAATTATATTTCAGGAACAGAACTTTGGAAAACCTCATTAATAGTACTATTCGCAACATTAACATATACATTATATGGTGGATTAAGAGCATCTATCTTCACCGACAATATACAAATGATTGTCATTGGAGTTCTGTTGTTGATCTCAGTTTCCTACATAACTTCTTTTAATGGAAATGAATTTTCTTTTGAATTTATAGAAAAAAATAACCCCCATTTATTAAGCAAATCATATCTCCCGAGTTATACTGCAGGCTTAACATTTTTTATTGCCGTTGCAGCTACTAATTTATTTCATCAGGGAAATTGGCAAAGAGTTTATGCAGCAAAAAACTATGAAACTTTAAAAAAAAGTTTAATAATTTCTTTTTTAATCATTATTCCAATTGTTTTTTTGATGGGTTTTATTGGAATGGTTTCTTTTTCTGTAGACTCGACTAATCGGTCAGATCTTGGATTCTTTACGTTGTTATTAAAAGAGCAAACTGAGACTTTATCATTAATTATTATTATACTTGGATTATCACTAACCATTTCAACAGTAGATACTTTAGTTAATGCAATTTCAAGTCTTTTTGTTGTTGATGGTAAAGCAACATTTAATTTAAGTATAAAAATAGATTATTTAAAATTATCAAAATATTTTATTATTTTTTTATCTTTTATTGCCTTTTTTATTGCGTCAAAAGGTTTTGATATTTTGTACTTGTTTTTATTAGCTGATTTATTTTGCTGTGCCTTTGTATTAACTGTCTTTTATAGTTTTTTTAATAAAAGAATTAATGAAAAAGATGCATATATTTCAATCATAATAGGTTTAATCGGAGGTTTTCTAATTTTTCCATTTCCAGATTTTTCACAAAGTTTGTTAGTTGGAGTATTTTTGCCAGCAAAAATGTTCTCTCCTTTTATTTTACAGTCCTTATTATTTTTATCTTTTGTAATTGCAACATTCTTACCTGCTGTAATATTAAAAATTAAAAAAAACTGATTTTTATATAGATGATTGTATAGCTTTATAAATTAAATCTTTGGATGTTTCGCCAATACTTCTGTAAACCTCATTGCCATTTTTAAAAATCAAAAGTGTTGTCTGATATTGCACATTAAATAATTTGGCAATTTCTCTGTTAGTTACATCAAATGCAAAATATTCAATATTATCAAATTCATCTTTAGCTTTATTCAAAACTTTCATTTGACTTGCACAAGAAGTGCAATATTTAATCCAAGAGCTTACAATAACTACTTTTCCATCTGCTAAAGCCTTATTAAATGCTGATTTATTATAGGTTGTCTCTTTAGCAAATGAATTTGAGCTTAATACAAATATAAAAAATATAATTGTTAGTATTTTTTTCATGAGTGGGTAAATACGATATTTTAAAAACATTGTAATCCACTAAATTGTCTCTATATACGTTAGTTCGATAATGTCTGATAATCAAATAAGCATAAATAACTTATCAAAAATCTATGATAATGGCTTTGAGGCGCTTAAAAATATCAATTTAAATATAAAAAAAGGCGAAATTTTCGCAATGCTTGGTCCTAATGGAGCAGGTAAAACAACTCTTATTAGTATTGTTTGTGGGATTGTAAAGCCTTCATCTGGAGAGGTTTCAGTTGAAAATTATGATATTATCAAAGACTATAGAGAGACAAGATCAAGAATTGGCTTAGTCCCACAAGAACTTACATTAGAGCAATTTGAAACTGTATTTAATAACGTTTCATATTCAAGAGGCCTTTACGGAAAAAAACCTAATCGTCAATATATTGAAAAAGTTTTAAAACAACTAAGTCTATGGGATAAAAAAGATCTAGGCCTTAGACAATTGTCTGGTGGTATGAAAAGAAGAGTTTTGATAGCTAAAGCACTATCTCATGAACCTTCCATTTTATTTTTAGATGAACCAACAGCAGGAGTAGATGTTGAATTAAGGAAAGAGATGTGGAAAGTAGTTGAGGATTTAAGAGAAACAGGTGTTACAATTATTTTAACTACTCATTATATAGAAGAAGCAGAAGCTATTGCTGATAGAGTAGGGGTTATCAATCAAGGAGAGCTAATAATCGTAGAGCAAAAAAAAGAATTATTAAAAAAAATGGGTAATAAAACATTGACGGTAGAGCTTCAAGAAGAAATTAATGATATTCCTAATAAGTTAAGCAAATATAATTTAACTTTGGGTGACAACAACACGTCACTAAACTATAAATATGATCTTAGAGAAAAACAAACAGGAATTACAAATCTTTTACAAGATATAAAAGATTCTGGATTAAAATTAAGAGATTTAAAAACAGAACAAAGTAATTTAGAAAAAATATTTGTTACCCTAGTAAAGGAAAATAATGAAATTTAATTACTATGCTTTTAAGGCAATTTACCTTCATGAAATGGATCGTTTCAGAAGAACTTTGGCTCAGTCTTTACTATCACCTGTTTTATCTACTTCTCTTTATTTTATTGTTTTTGGATCTGTAATTGGAGGGTATGTTCAAAAAATAGATGGGATAAGTTATGGATCGTATATTGTTCCAGGATTATTAATGCTTACTTTGTTAACTCAATCAATAAGCAACACATCTTTTGGAATTTTTTTTCCTAAATTTAATGGAACCGTATACGAAATACTTGCGGCTCCAATTTCAACATTAGAGATAGTGCTCGCATTTGTTGGAGCTGGAGCAACAAAAACTTTAATAGTTGGAGCTATGATTTTTATTACAGCAACATTTTTTGTCGAAGTAGAGGTGAAATATCCAATTTTAATGATTTTTCTATTAGTTTTAGTATCTTTTACCTTTGCTTTATTTGGGTTTTTAATTGGTCTTATGAGTTCAAATTTTGAACAGATGTCTATAATTCCTTCCTTAGTAATAACTCCAATGGTATTTTTAGGTGGAAGCTTATACTCTTTAGATATGTTGCCTGAATTCTGGCAAATTGTTACATACTTTAACCCAGTTGTTTATCTAATAAATGGATTAAGATATGCTTTTTATGGGGTGTCTGATTTTAATATTTGGATAAGCGTGGGACTGATGATGTCCTTTTTACTAATTTGCATCTTACTTGTGACAAACCTTTTAAAAAGAGGCTACAACATTAAATCTTAATTGAAAAAATAGCCCATTTAAGGGCTATAAAAAATGGAGAGGGGATATTTTTTAAAATTGTTCTGACTCTGTTGAGCCCGACATAGCGGTAGTTGAACTTTGTCCACTACTAATTGTATTTGATACTGCATCAAAATAAGAGGTACCAACTTCTCTTTGATGTTTAACACTAGTGTAACCATCTTTTTCTCTTGCGAATTCTTGTTGCTGTATTCTAGAGTAAGCAGCCATGCCTTCTTTCTTATATTTTTCAGCAAGTTCAAAAATAGCAATATTCTGTGTATGAAATCCTGCGAGTGTGATGAATTGAAACTTATAACCCATGTTAGCAATTTCCTCTTGAAAAGTTGCTATCTCATCATCATTCAAATGTTTTTTCCAATTAAAAGATGGAGAACAATTATAAGCTAATAGTTTTCCAGGAAATTTTTCGTGAATTGCATCAGCAAATTTTTTTGCCTCTGCTAAATTAGGAGTAGCAGTTTCACACCAAATTAAGTCAGCATAAGGCGCATATGCTAAACCTCTTGATATTGCTTGCTCAATGCCATCTTTTACGTAAAAAAAACCTTCAGGTGATCTTTCACCTGTTAAAAATGGTTTATCGTTTTCATCAAAATCGTTTGTAATTAATTTTGCAGCGTTAGCATCAGTCCTTGCCAATATTATTAATGGAACATCACTGATATCAGCAGCAAGTCGTGCAGCTTTTAAATTTTTCACCATTGTTCCTGTTGGAACTAAAACTTTACCACCCATGTGACCACATTTTTTTTCACTGGCTAATTGATCTTCAAAATGTACACCAGCTGCACCAGCTCTTATAAATTTTTTAGTTAATTCAAATACATTTAATGGCCCTCCAAAGCCTGCTTCACCGTCAGCAATTATAGGTAGCATATAGTCAACCCTATTTTCTGTATTCATTTCACCATCTTGAATCTCCATATGTTGAATTTGATCAGCTCTAACCAATGAATTATTCATTGTTTCAACTAATTTAGGTGCACTATCGTAAGGATATAATGATTGATCAGGATACATTTCTCCAGCTGTATTCGCATCAGCTGCTACTTGCCATCCACTTAAGTATATAGCTTTTAGACCAGCTTTAGCATGTTGTACAGCTTGGTTTCCTGATAATGATCCTAATGTATTAATATAATTTTCTGTATTTAATAATTTCCATAATTTTTGTGATTGTAATTTACATAATGAATATTCTATTTTAATAGAACCTTTTAACCTTTCTACCTCTTCAGGTGTATAATCTCTTTTTATTCCTGCAAATCTTTTTAAATCGTATGAGATATTTTCTGCGCTCATTATGCAATCCTATTAATTAAATTTTTTTGAAAAATGACTTAGGTGGAGGGAATTAATTCTTATCGTTAGACGTTTCGATAAGATCATTCATTCCACTTGAACCCCAATCACAGTGATCATCTCTCATATAGATTCCCCTATTATTGTGATGATCTAAATCCTCTTTTTTGATGATTTGAGCTTCATTTTCAGTATTTTTTAATTTATTAATCATAAAAAGTTTATAATTTACAAGATTTACAAAATCTACAAAAAACAGCTATTTTACTTGTAAATTAAGTTAATTTTTTGTAAATTAAAATTTACAAAATTTACAAATTTTATAAAATAATGCAAATAAACACCCAAATTGGCGCTAATATTAAAAAATTTAGAAAAGAACTTGGTCTTCAAGCGAACAAATTAGCTGAACAATTATCAATTTCACCAAGTTATCTTAATTTAATAGAAAATGGAAAGAGGAACATCGATGCAGATTTATTATTAAAAATTTGTGAGGAATTGAGAATTGAACTTTCAGATTTAAAAACTGACAAAAGTATAGATTTAAATAATTCAAAAAAAGCAATTTCAAAATTTTCAAAAGGAAAAAATTTAAACAAGTTAGATTTAAAAATAGGACCAAAAATTAAAGCATTTAGAAGGCAATTAGGTTTGCAGGCAAATAAATTTGCAGAACAGTTAGGTATATCTCCTTCCTATTTAAATTTAATTGAAGGTGGAAAAAGAAAAATTGATGGAGACTTATTACTTAAAGTTAGCAAAGAATTAAGGGTTGAGCTGTCTGATCTTACTAGTAAAAGTGATATTAACTTAGAAAATAACATATCAGAACTTTTGGATGATCAATTATTTGAGGATTTAGATATATTAGGACCTGAAGTTAAGGATTTAGTAAGTACAAATCCTAAAATCGCAAGAGCATTAATAAAATTAGGAGACAATTTTAAACAAAAAGATCATGAAATAGTAAACAAAGTTGAAAATATTTCAGGTAAAATCATTGACAGTAGAAAGGCAGCTTTTCCAGGAGAAGTAATTTCTGATTTTCTTCAAGAAAATAAAAATTACTTTCCGAAGCTAGAGGAGTTTGCAAATAGTATATTCAATAAAGTTCAAAAAAACAACCGAACTAGGTATATCGCCCTTTGTGATTATTTAAAAAAAGAGTATTCGATAATCGTTAGAGATGTAATCCCTGAGGAAGGAAAACCATTTTCAAAAATATTTAACAAATCAAAAAAAGAACTACTTTTAAGTGACTATAACTCTTTAGAAACAAAAAAATTACATGCAGCTGCTCAAATTGCGCAAGAGGGTGCAATAAATATAATTTCAGATTACTTATCTAATTTTAATTTTCCTTCTGATGAGTCTAAGAGATTAACTCAAGTGGCACTTTTAAATTATTGTGGAGCAGCAATTTTGATGCCTTATAAACTTTTTCATAATGAATGTAAAAAATTAAAATATGATTTAGAACTTTTACAGAATACATTTGCAACATCATTTGAACAGGTAGCTCACAGGGTTACTTGTTTACAAGATCCAAAATTACCAGGAATTCCATTCCACATGTTAAGAACTGATATAGCTGGTAATATATCAAAAAGATTTTCTTTGTCAGGAATTGAAATACCTCGTTATGGTGGAGCCTGCCCGAGATGGAATGTTTATTCTGCATTTACACGACCAGGTGTTATTCAAGCAGCAGTTAGTAAAATGACTAATGGCGAAAAATATGTTTGCATAGCCAGAACTGTTGAAAAAGGTGTTGGTAGATATGGTCAATCAAAAAGTATTTTGTCTATTGGACTAGGATGTGAAGCTAAGTATGCTAAAGAGTTTGTTTACACAGAAAACCTTGATATTTCAGATAAAAAAACTGAAATTCCAATAGGTGTATCTTGTAGAACCTGTGACAGGTTAGATTGTTCTCAAAGAGCATTTCCACCATTACACAAGAAATTTGACGTAGATATTAATACAAGAGGAGTATCTGTGTATGTTAATGATAATAACTAAATAATGATAAAATATATTCTTCCAGCAATTATAATTTTTTTAATTGTTTTATTTTGGGAAAAAATTACTGAGTTTGTGGAAAAAAAATTCAATATTAAACTTAATTATATTGTTGTTAGCACAATTATTATTTTAATTGTGCTTATTCTTTTGCTCTTAAATTATTAGAATCTAAATTATTAAATTCTTAAATAAATGGAAATAAACTTATTATTTTTTTTCACGGTTGTTCCAGCCATAATTTTATATGGAATTGCAAAGTCAGGTTTAGGTGGTTCTATGACTTTGATTTCTGTTCCTTTAATGACATTAGTGATGCCACTAAATCAAGCTTTAGGAATTATTTTACCGATTTTAATATTTTCAGATTTTATTGCTATTTATAAATACAGAAAAGAATTTGATTTAGGAACTTTAAAATTAATGGTTCCTTTTGCTGCAACTGGTATAATTATAGGGTCCTTTACATTTTCATATTTTTCAGAGGAATTATTAAAATTTATAATTGGAGTAATGGGTTTCTTATTTGCAGGTCATTATTTTTTTTTAAAAAAAGATAAAGAAAAAAAAACAGAGAAAAATTTTTTCAAAGGTGGTGTGTGTTCAGTAGTAGCAGGGTTTACAAGTTTTTGTGTTCATGCTGGGGGGACACCAGTAAGTCTATATTTACTACCTCTAAGAATGAAAAAAGAAATCTATGTTGGTACAAGAATTTTTTTTTTCACTTGTATAAATTTAATTAAACTCCCTTTGTATGTTAATTTATCAATGATCAATCTTGAATCTTTTAAGAATTCAGTAATATTATTTCCTGTTGCACTATTAGGAATATTAATTGGATACAAGCTACTAAAAATCATTGAAGAAAAATTGTTTTATAATTTTATATATGCTTTAATTTTTATAACAAGTACTAAGCTTTTATATGATTATCTAATATGATTTTTTTACACATACTAAATTTTAAATAAACGTTTAAATATATATCTTAAGTTATGATAAAAAAATTCAGTCCAAGAATTAAAGCTAGGCTAAGAAAAAACAGACAAGTTTTGAGTAAAAATATTGGTAATTTTTTTGGTTGGGTTAAAGGTGCAAAACTTGTTGAGCTTAAAGAATGTAATACAGCTGAAGATCCTGTAAGACCTGAATTAGACAACAAGTTTAGAACAGGATATGGAAGAAAAATTTTTGGAGTTGAATACAAAGGAGAAATTTATGCTGTTATGTGTTTTGCTTATACTAATGAAATCCCAAAAAGTGTTGAGGAGTTAGAAAAACTTAGTACCGACGCATTTCTACAAACTGCTATGAGAGATCAATCTGGTGGTCAAATAGCTATCGCTTATACTGTTTGGTCCAAAAAAAAGGGTGGGGGGAAATTAATTGTTAAGGAAGTATTCAAAAAGATTAAAAAATCTAATCATTTGAATAGATTGGTAACCCTTTCACCACTGACAGAAATGGCTACTAATTTTCATGAAAGAAATGGAGCAAAATTAATTCAAATTAATGAAACTACACAAAATTTTGAATATAAAGTTATGTAAAAAATGAACACAATTAAACTTTACTTTATAATATTTTGTACTTTATTTGTTTTACTCTATTCTAAGGCTATGGCTTACGAGGAAGCAAATTACGAAGTTGTATCTAAAAATAAAATATATGAGATTAGAAAATATTCTGATCGTTTAGCAGTAGAAACAATAACATCTGGAATAGATAATAATTTTAGAAAATTATTTAATTACATTTCAGGCAGAAACGATACTCAAGAGAAAATTAAAATGACAACACCAGTTACTCAAGTTGAGAAAAATGGAAATATGAGCATGCAATTTTATTTACCTTCTAAATTTAATTCAGAAAATGCACCAAATCCAAGTAGGGAAGATGTAAAAATAGTTAATATTTTAGGAGGGTATTATGCAGTTTTAAGATACTCTGGAAGAGCTTCTGATGGAAATTTTCTTAAACATAAAGAAATTTTAGAAAAAGAGTTAAAAAAAAATAATATATTAATTATAAGCCCACCAATTAGAGCAACATATGATAGTCCATTTACTCTTCCAATGAATAGAAGAAATGAGGCAATGTTTAAAGTGGAATTAAATTGAGGAAATCCAAATTTAACGCAATGGTGTTATCTTGTATGGATCCAAGATTTCAACATTTAGTTTATAATCATTTAAAGAAGAAAAAATTAATAGGAAAATACAGTGCATTCACAATTGCAGGTGCAGCTGTTGGTGTTACACATAATAAATTCAAAAAAGAAAAATACGAGTGAACAAATTGCAAATTTACCTATATTTTTTGCTGCGATAGTAGAAACACTTTTTGTAGTAACTAGACCACTCTCTAACATACAAAATCCAGCTGCCATAAAAGCTACTAAGACTCCACCAATATAAAAACCAAGTGAATTAAAAATATATTGCCCCTCGGCTGAAATAGTTGTTTCAGCGTTGACAATAGTTGTCATGCTTAATAAAGCAATTAAAGATAATAAAGTTGAAATAATTTTTTTATGATATCTATTCATAATTTCCTCCGTTCGAGAGGTTTATATTTTTTTAAAAAATAATTAGTAACGTTTATATGGAAAATTGGATATGCAGTTTTTGCATATAGTAACAGCCCTTAACGCTTTTTTAAAACGTCAGGGCTGTTAATGAAAAATATTATCTATTAAATACTTCTTTTAAAGCTTTAGCTGGCAAGAATTTTACTTTTTGAGAAGCAGCAATTTGAATCTGCTCTCCTGTTCTCGGGTTTCTTCCAACTCTTGCTTTTCTCTTGGCAACTTTGTACGTACCAAACCCAGCGATTTTTACTGAGTCATCACCTTTTAAAGCATCTAAAATAGTGTTGGTGATTGTATCGAAAGTTCGCTCAGCATCTGCTTTGCTCATATTTAATGAGCCAGAAAGCTTTGCAATTAGTTGTTTTTTGTTCATTTTAGCTCCGGTTTTGTTGGTTGATATTTATACTTGTCATTAACGTTGATAAATCAAGCTTTTTTTTAGTGTTATTTTTTTTAAAACACACAATATCTTGTAAAAACTCAAATAAACCCTATTTTTATTGACTTTTTCAAACTTTAAAATTTATGAATTATCTAAATAAACCAAGGTCTTTTAGATCATTAAATGTTGTGAAAAACATCAATGATAACAACAAAAACAAACCGATTCGAAAAAAATCTTCTTGGGTTTTTTGAGACAATGGTCGGCCTAAAACTTTCTCAAATGCGTAAAACATTAAATGCCCACCATCTAACATTGGTATTGGAAATAGATTTATCAGCCCTAAACTTATTGAAATATAAGCCATCATACTAATGAATGCCAACAATCCAAAGGTTGCAACTTGTCCAGAAATTTTTGCAATTCTAATTGGCCCTCCCAATTGAGAAGTATCTGCTTTACCTAAAATCATTCCTCCAATGTATTTTAAAGAAGAAATACTTACAAAATAAACTTCATAGCCAGCATGATATAAAGCCTGAGCAGGTCCTAATTTAACATGGTTAATTTTATTATTATAGGCACCAAGCTTAATACCAACCATTCTTTTGTTAATTTTATTTCCCAATCCATCATCGCCTTCAACAATATTAGGCTTAATTTTTAAAATTAATTCATCATAAGACCGCTTTACTTTAAAATCTATAATTTCCCCAGTTGACATTGTAATAAACTTAGAAACTTCCATGATGCTTTTAACTTCATTTCCGTCTATTTCTAAAATTATATCATCAGCTTCTAAACCTCCTATCATTGCTGGACTATCTTTTTGAACTTCATTAATGACTGCAGGAGTAAAATCTTTACCAATAAAAGTATAGATTGAAAAAAATATTACTAAAGCTAATAAAAAATTAGCTAACGGACCACCAAATACAATTAGAACCCTCTGATATAATGGTTTTAATATAAATAATTTTTCTCTTTCCTCTTCGTTATATTTTTCTAAAATTTCTTGATGATCTGCTTGTGAATAAACGTTCCTATCTCCAAAAAATTTTACATATCCACCTAAAGGAATTGCGCACACTTTCCATCTAGTACCATGTTTGTCATTCCAGCCAAATAATTCTTTACCAAAACCTATTGAAAAATCTGTAACCCCTACTCCATATCTTCTAGCAAAATAATAATGTCCATACTCATGAATAAATACAACTACTAAGATAAGGATTAAAAATGGAATTATATAACTGAGCATTTTTTTAATATATTTAAATTTAAGATTTACTCAATAAGCTAAATTGCCTTGTTAATACATACTTTATTTTAGTTTAAATTTTGATTATTAATACTATATAATAATTGTATGCCTTCTTTTGACGTAATTAGTAAAATTAATTATCAAGAATTTGATAATGCTTTAGCTAACTGTTTAAGAGAAATTGGTAATCGATATGATTTTAAAGGGCTTCATATTTCAATCGAACGAAAAGATAAATCGGTAACTACCAATGCGCCTGACGAATTAAAATTAAGGCAAATAAATGAATTGTTACAAACCCATTTAGTTAGAAGAAAAGTAGACCCAAGAGTATTAGAAGTTAAAAGCTCTGAGGGAGCTTCTGGAGGATCAATTAGACAAGTAAGTGAATTAAAAGAAGGTATCAGTCAAGAAAATGCAAAAAAAGTTATTGCTGACATTAAAAAACTAAAACTAAAAATTCAAATCAAAATTCAAGGTGATGAATTAAGAGTAGATGGAAAAAAAAAAGATGATCTTCAAGAAGCTATGGCTGCAATCAAATCAATTGATATTGGGCTACCAATAGACTTTCTAAACTTTAGAGATTAATTGTCTCAAACTATTTATTGTATTTGGTAGAAAAAGATATAAGCAGACAATTAATTACTTAAATAAATACCTTTCCTAACTTGATGAACTTCTCTGACCTTAATATCGAAAATAAACTAAAAAGATCAATTCAATTAGCCGACTTTAAAGTTCCAACACCTATTCAAAGTCAATCGATACCAATTAGCTTGGAAGGAAAAGATGTTTTAGGGACTGCTCAAACAGGAACTGGTAAAACTTTAGCGTTTACTATTCCAATGATTAATAAACTACTTAATGACAAACAAGCGATGGCATTAATTATATGTCCAACAAGAGAACTTGCAACACAAGTAATGGAAACAGTTTTAAAGTTAAATATTAGAGAAATAGGGATTGGAAATGCTCTTCTAATTGGTGGTGAAAGTATGCAAAAACAATTAAGGCAATTAAATAAAAGAGCAAGAATTATAGTTGGAACACCAGGAAGAATTAATGACCACATAGAGCGTAAAAGTTTAAATTTATCAAAAGTAAACTACCTGGTTCTTGATGAAACTGATCGAATGTTAGATATGGGTTTTATCCCGCAAATTGAATTAATTTTAAAATTCATACCAAAGAAACATCAAACATTATTATTTTCAGCTACACTACCTGAAAATATTTTAAAAATTTCACAAAAATACCTTAATAATCCTGAAAGAGTTTCAGTTGGATCTTTATCAACACCAATTGAAAAAATTAAACAAGAAACTTTTCAAATTACATCTGACAAAAAATATCATGAACTAATTAATCAGTTGGTTGAAAGAAGTGGTTCTATTTTGGTTTTTGTTAAAACTAAACATGGTGCTGATAAAATAGTTAAGCGATTAAAATATGATGGACATAAAGCTGACGCTATCCACGGAAATCTAAGACAAAGTAAAAGAGATCGTGTAATTAGAGGTTTTAGAAATGGTAACAGTAGAATTTTGGTTGCAACTGATGTGGCCGCACGTGGATTAGATATACCGGTTATAAAACATGTAATTAATTATGATCTTCCACAAGTACCAGAAGATTATATTCATCGAATAGGTAGAACTGGTAGAGCTGGAAAAGATGGTTCAGCTTTAACCTTTTTAACTAACAACGACAAAAATATGTGGAGATCAATTCAAAAACTAATTGATCC
>CACOMZ010000011.1 GCA_902628525.1 uncultured Pelagibacteraceae bacterium | reverse complement strand
AACTCCCTGGCGTTTACAGGATGTTAAATGTCAAAAATGAGATACTTTATGTGGGTAAGGCAAAAAATTTACCTAACAGACTTAAAAGTTATGTTTCAGAAAAAAATCATATTATTCGAACAGAGAGGATGTTGTCTCAAACAAAAAAACTTGAAATAACAACGACTTCTAATGAAAGTGAAGCATTATTATTAGAAGCAAACTTAATTAAAAAATTTAAGCCAAAATTTAATATTTTATTAAAAGATGATAAATCATTTCCATATATTTTTATATCCGATCATGAATTTCCAAGAATCGAAAGACATAGAGGGGCAAAAAATAGAAAGGGGAAATATTACGGACCTTTTGCAAGTTCTCTGGCTGTCAACATGGCAATTAAAACAATTCAAAGAATTTTTTTATTAAGATCCTGCACTGATAAACAAGTAAAGGCTGGGGACAAAACCTGTTTCAATTATTTTTTAAAAAGATGTGCTGGACCTTGTGGTGGGAAAATAGAAAAACAAGATTATGCAAAGTTAGTTGAAGCAGCAGATGAATTCCTAAGCAAAGGTAAATCTAGAAAAATTCAAAAAACTCTTTCTGAACAAATGGAAGATGCCAGTGAAGAACTGGATTTTGAAAAAGCTGCAATAATGAGAGATAAAATAAAATCGCTTAATATAATACAATCGTCGCTAACAATAAGTGAAGCAAATTTAACAGAGGCAGATGTTATAGCTGGTTATAAGGAGTCAGGTAAAACTTGTATTCAAGTATTTTTTTATCGATCTAAACAAAATTGGGGTAACCAGGCATTTTTTCCAAAACATGATCCTGAGGAAAGTTTATCGGAGATTATCAATTCATTTGTAGCTCAATTTTATGAAAATAAAGCCGTACCAAGTTTGATTATTTTGAATGAGGAAATTAAAGAAAAAAAATTAATTGAAAAAACACTCTCAAAGAAAGAGGGTAAACAAGTTAATATTACTAGGGCAAAAAAAGGATCCAAACTAAAAGTAATTAATCTAGCGATCAAAAATGCTAAAAATACTCTAAATAGAAAATTATATGAAAGTGAAAATAATAGAAATTTGTTAGATCAAATTGGTAAAAAATTCAAATTAGAAAACAGTATTAGTTTAATTGAAGTTTATGACAATAGTCATATACAAGGAACAAATAGTGTCGGAGCGTTGATAACTTATGGTGAAGAAGGTTTTATCAAAAAAAGGTATAGAAAATTTAACATAAAAAATGAAAAATTTTTACAGGATGATTATGGTATGATTAAAGAAGTGCTTAATCGAAGATTTAAAAGAGCAATTCAAGAAAAAGATAATTTTCTTACATTTCCTGACCTTGTTTTAATTGATGGAGGCAAGGGCCAATATTCGTCAGCTAGAGAAACTATGAATGATTTAGGATTAAATGAAATTCCTGTTATAGCGATAGCGAAAGGGAAATTTAGAAATAGTGGAAACGAAACTTTTTTTCACAATGAAAAAGAATTTAAATTTGCAAAAAATGACCCGTCTTTATTCTTTTTACAAAGAATAAGAGATGAGGCACACAGGTTTGCTATAAGCGCCCATAGAGCAAGAAGAAAAAAAGGTATAAGCAAATCTTTATTGGATCAAATTGAAGGTATTGGATCTGTTAGAAAAAGAGCCTTATTAAACCATTTTGGATCGGCAAGATCAGTTGAGTCTGCAAGTTTAGATGAAATAAAATCAGTTGAAGGTGTTGAAGAAAAAGTTGCAAAAAAGATATATAATTTCTTTCACGAATAAATATGTACAAAAAAATTCCAAATATACTAACAATTGGACGAATAATCATTGTCCCCTTCTTTGTTCTGGCTTTTTATCTTCCTGGATTTTATGGAGATTTGACAGCTTTAATTTTATTTATAATCGCTTCTTTTACAGATTTTTTAGATGGCATGTTAGCAAGAATATTTGGAGTGGAGTCTAAGTTAGGAGAATTGTTAGATCCTATAGCTGATAAAATTATTGTTGCAACAGCACTTATACTTCTAGTTATGGATGGAACAATTAGAAATTACGAGGTTATAGCTGCAATAATAATTTTAACTAGAGAAATTCTTATTTCTGGTTTAAGAGAATTTTTAGCAAAAGGCAAAATTAAACTTCCTGTATCTAGCCTTGCAAAGCTTAAAACTGTTTTGCAAATGGTTTCAATTGCTCTTTTGTTATCTGGAGACACTGGAAACAAAATAATTAATTTTCAAGATTATAATGCACAAACTATTGGAATAATTCTTTTGTGGTTATCTGCCGCTTTAACTCTTTTTACTGGGTATGATTATATGCGTAAAGGTATTGACCACGCTATGTCAGAGGATAATAAAGACTAAGCTGCTTTTTTCTTTCTTACAAGAGTTTGATAACTTTCATTTAAATCAATAATTGTGTTGCAAACTTTAAATTGATGTTCAGCTATACATGAAACTGGTGTTACCTCTGCAGCAGTACCCGTTAGAAAACATCCAACAAAACTTGATAGTTCAGATGGATTAATTTTCCTTTCATGCACTTTAATATTTTTTGATTTTGCAATTCCAATTACAGTTCTTCTCGTAATACCATCTAAAAAAGAGTCTGGAATAGGAGTATGAATTTCTCCATTCTTGTCCTTAAAAAAAATATTTGCTCCGGTTGCTTCTGCAACATTGCCCTCATGATCGAGCATTAGAGAATCTGTATATCCTTGTTTTTCTGCTTCATGCTTAGACAAAGTGCAAATCATATAAAGGCCAGAGGCTTTTGTGTCCCAAGGTATTGTGTTTGGCGCAGGTCTTCTCCAATTTGAAATATTTAATCTGATACCCTCGATTTTAAGTTTAGGGTCGAAGTAAGATCCCCATTCCCATGTTGCAATAGCTACATGTATTTTTGTTTGTTGCGCAGAAATAGCCATCATCTCACTTCCTCTCCAGGCTACAGGTCTTACATATCCATTTTCTACCTTCTGCGTTGCTATAATCTTTTTTGATGCATTATTTATTTCGTCTTCGCTATATGGAATTTCAAAACCCATTCTTTTAGCTGAATAAAAAAATCTAGCAGTATGCTCTTCTAATTTAAAAATGGATCCGTCGTAAACTCTCTCACCTTCAAATACACAACTAGCATAGTGCATACCATGACTTAAAACATGTAGTTTAACATCTCCCCAGTCAACTAGTTCATTATTGTACCATATTTTTCCAGATCTTTTGTCGTAAGGTATCATGAGTGAAATTTTTTTAATTATAACAGAAAAATATCTTTGTATCTTTAATATGTCAATATAACTTACCTAAAATGAAAGAACTTTTATATCTAAAAGATGACCAACTCAAGGATCTAATTGAGAAAATATTTGTGAGTTATAGAGAAACATTTTCTGACTCTAAAAAAATATTAAATAAATATTCTATTGGTTTAGCCCATCATAAAGTTATCCATTTATTGTCGATGTACGAAGGTATTTCAATCTCAGAACTTCTTAAAAGATTAAAAGTAACAAAACAAAGTTTAAATAGAGTTTTGAAAGATTTAATTAAACTTGACGTAATTACCTTTAAAAAAGATGATCAAGACACAAGAATTAAACATATTTTTCTTAATGATAAGGGAAAAAAAATTTTTGAGGAAATATTTAATTCACAAAAAAAAAGAATTTATAATGCTCTATTAAAGTCTAATTCTGAAGAAGTAATTAATTTTGATTCTGTGTTAAGTAAAATTATAAATGGATAAATTTATTGCTCATATTCTGGTTGTTGATGACGATGATGGCATTAGATCTCTTGTTAAGCAATACTTAAATGAAAATAAATATTTAGTTACAACATCTGAGAATGCAGAAGATGCATCAAATAAAGTTGAAATTATTAAATTCGATTTAATTATACTGGATATCATGATGCCAGGAAAAAGTGGCTTAGATTTCATAAAAGATAATAAAAAATTAGATACTCCAATAATTTTATTAACAGCTAAAGGACAACCCAATGAAAGAATTGAAGGGCTTGAGATAGGTGCTGATGATTACTTGCCGAAACCTTTTGAGCCAAAAGAATTGATTTTAAGAATTCAGAATATATTGAGCAAAACAATTAAAAACGAACAAAAAAGAGTAATTGATTTTGAAAATATTAAAATAGATTTAAATAAACTGTTAATTATAAAAAATAAAAAAGAATACAAAATAAATAATACAGAAAAAATAATTTTATACAAAATGATTAATAATCCAGGAAAAACTTTTTCTAGAGAGGACATCGGTAATCTGATTGATTTAGATAAAGAAAGATCTATTGATGTAATTATAACTCGATTAAGAAAAAAAATTGAGATTGATCCTAAAAATCCAAAATTTTTGCAAACAATAAGAGGAGCGGGTTATGTTCTCTGGATTGAGTAAAGCTTTAAAAAGAATATTACCTAAAAGATTATTTTATAGAGCGCTTTTAATTGTTGCTGTCCCAGTAATAACACTTCAATTAATTATTACTGTTGTATTTTTTGATAGCCTATGGATTAAAACCAATAAAGGTATGACGAGAACGCTGGTTAATGAAATAAGTGCATTTATAGAGGCATATAAAAGTGATAATTCTAATAAACAAGAAATAACAAATCTTTTCTCACTATTTTTAGATCTGAATATTGAACTTGTTGAAGACGAAAAAATAAAAAAAATAATAAACGAAAGATGGTTTAGTCCAATAGATAGAACTTTAAGAAGAGAATTAAAATCTAAATTTGTATCTGGTGGATATTGGTTTGATACAACTAATTATAGAGAACTTGTAGATTTAAGAGTCAAATTTGAGGAAGGTTACTTTAAATTTTTAGTACCAAAAGATAGATTAACTAGCTCCTCGGCGAGAATATTTGCTATTTGGATAACTGTTCCAGCTTTTATAATGATAATAATTTCACTTATATTCTTAAAAAATCAAACAAGACCAATAGCAAATTTAGCTCGTGCAGCAGAAAGATTTGGCAAAGGAGAAAAAATAGAAGAGTTTAGACCCTCTGGTGCTCTAGAAATAAGACAAGCAGGTCACGAATTTGATAAAATGAGAAAACGAATTGAAAGATATATAAACCAAAGAACTGAAATGCTATCTGGAATAAGTCATGATTTAAGAACACCTTTAACCAGAATGAAACTTCAGACAGCTTTTATAAAAGATGAGGATACTGTGAAAAAATTAACAACAGATATCAATGAAATGGAGAAAATGCTCAATGAATACCTTCAATTTACAAGCTCATCTTATTTAGAAAAAGATGAAATGTTTAATTTATCAGAAT
Source organism: uncultured Pelagibacteraceae bacterium (assembly GCA_902628525.1). Lineage (GTDB taxonomy): Bacteria > Pseudomonadota > Alphaproteobacteria > Pelagibacterales > Pelagibacteraceae > Pelagibacter. The sequence continues at coordinate 14,552 of CACOMZ010000011.1, read as the reverse complement.
TGATAGAAGACGTTATTAACAAATATAATAATAAAAATATTTCTCAAAAATTACTTAATAGAATTTATATTAGTGGTAGGAAAAATTCGATACAGAGGTGCCTAAATAATTTAATAGATAATGCTTTAAAATATGCAAATAAAGTTGAGATTAGCCTGAATAAGAAAAATTCAAACCTATTTATAATTATAGATGATGATGGTCCTGGAATCTCAAAAAATGAATATGAAAATGTATTTAGACCGTTCTACAAAATAGACAAAGGTCGTGCGGACTCAAAATCAAGTGTAGGACTTGGTTTGTCTATTGCATCAGATATTATTAAGTCTCATGGTGGAAATATAAACTTAGAAAAATCAAAAATGGATGGACTAAGAGTTAAGATTTTTTTACCGATTTAGAATTTTTTCTTTTTTTATCAATTTTTTTTAATTTATCCTCAAGATTTTCAACACGCTTTGAGAGAACTTCAAATTCATCTTTACTAGTTAATTTCATTTTAAATACAAATTCATCTCTTTTTGATTTTAAAATATTTAAGAGTTCTGATGTTAAATCCTTTGAAGAAACTATGCCCTGTTCAATCAATTTTGCAAATTTATCAATTATAAATTTAGAATTTTTCATAATTAAGATATACATTATATTTATTATTTGAAATGTTCATTAATAATTTTGACCCAGTAGCTTTAGAAATATTTTCTTTAGAGATCAGATGGTATTCACTGGCTTATATATTTGGTATTTTGGTTGGTTGGATTTTGGCCAAAAAATTATTTATACAAAATATAAAAATTAAGAAAAATTTTGACGATTTTTTAACTTATATAATTATTGGTATAATTTTTGGTGGTAGATTAGGTTATATTTTCATATACAATTTAAATTACTATCTAAATAACCCACTAGATATATTTAAAATTTGGCAGGGAGGTATGTCTTTTCACGGTGGTTTAATTGGAATTATTTTGGCAAGTATAATTTTCGCTAAAAAAAATAATCAAAACGCATTTCTATATTTGGATATTGTATCTTTAGTTGCTCCGATTGGGATATTTTTTGGACGTATAGCGAACTTTATAAATTCAGAATTATATGGAACAATAACAAATGCACCTTGGGCAGTAATATTCATTCAAATTGATAATTTTCCTAGACATCCCTCACAGTTGTATGAGGCGCTGTTAGAGGGGATATTTTTATTTTTATTATTAATTTATTTTAAAAATAAATTTTTAAATAAACCAGGGGTAATATCTGCATTATTTTTAATATTTTACTCAATCTTTAGATTTTTCGTAGAGTTTTATAGAGAACCTGATGAACAACTCGGATATATATTTTTTAATTTGTCTATGGGGCAAGTTATAAGCTTAATATTTTTATTATCTGGAATACTTTTATTTTATTTAAAAAATGAAAATCACTAAAACGAATAATTTACCCTTAGATCAGTTTATAGATTTAGCTCTTTACGATAAGGAAAATGGATATTATATGAAAAAAAATCCATTTGGTGGAGATGGGGACTTTACAACTGCCCCAAATATTTCAAGGCTCTTCTCAGAAATAATTGCGGTTTGGACAATAACTTTTTGGAAAAGTATAGGCTCTCCAAATCAGTTTAATTTATTAGAATTGGGTGCTGGTAATGGTGAAATGATAAAAGTGATTGACGAAACTCTTTTAAATTTTCCCGAGTGTTACAGCGCATGTAATTTTATAATACATGAAAAAAGTGATTTTTTAATTAACCAGCAAAAAAAAAATTTAAATTCTGATAAATTTACTTGGCTAAAAAATATAGAAAAAATAAATAAGAAACCTACAATTTTTTTAGCTAATGAATTTTTTGATGCAATTCCAATAAAACAATTTTTTAAGAAAAAGGATGGTTGGATTGAAAGGTTCGTTAATTTGAATAATCCTAAAAAAGCTGAATTTACCGAGGAAAAAACTAATATAGAAAAGATTGAGAAAAATTTAAATTTTCAAATATCAAGTGACCAAAGTATTATTGAATATTCACCAGACACATTTAAATATTTAAAAATCATTTGTGATTTAATAAAAAAAAATGATGGGGGAATGTTAATTATTGATTACGGTTATACTGACAGCAAAATGCAAGAAACACTTCAAGCAACCAATAATCATAAGTATTCGAACATTCTAGAGAATATTGGAGACTCCGATATTACTTATAATATTAACTTCCATTCTTTTGAAAAATTTATAAATCAATTTAAAGAAGTTAACTCAATTTTTACAAATCAAAAAAAATTTTTGACAAATATGGGTATTCTCGAAAGGGCAGAAATAATTAGTAAAAATACTACATTTTCTCAAAAAGCAGATTTATTTTATAGGGTAAAACGTTTAATAGATGAAAATCAAATGGGTGAATTATTCAAGGTCATGCTTATTAAAAATAAGAAAAATAATTTTAAAACAGGTTTTGTAAATTGATAAAATCAAAGAAAATATCTAAAATTAAAATAGTAAAACACGGATTTTTTAATAAAACTGGCGGCAAATCAAAAAAAATTTATAAAAGTTTAAACTGTGGTCCAGGTTCTAAAGATAATCCTCTGCACGTTAAACAAAACCTACGAATAGTAAAAGATAAAATAAAAAGAACTGCTAAAAAAATCTTTTTACTTTACCAAATACATAGTAATAAATTTATTTACATTGATGAAAAAAGTAAATTTAATTTCAAACCAAAAGCAGACGCAGTTATTACAAATCAAAAAAACATCCCTATTGGTATTTTAACTGCGGACTGTGTTCCCATTTTAATATGTGATGAAAAAAAAAAAATTATTGCTGCTATCCATGCGGGTTGGAAGGGTGCATATAAAGATATAATCAGCAAAGTAATCAAATTTATGATAAAAAAAGGTTGCTGTGCTAAAAATATTACAGCAGCTATTGGCCCAGCAATTTCAGTTAAAAATTATGAAGTCAAAGAAGATTTAAAAAGAAAATTTATAAAAAAAAATAAAAAAAATAATAAATTTTTTAAAAAAAAGTATAAAAAACTATATTTTGATTTACCAAATTATGTAAAAACTTGTCTTTTAAAGAATAAAATAAAAAATATTGATTTAACAAATATTGATACTTTTGATATTAAAAATAAATTCTTTAGCGCGAGAAGAGCATTAAAACAAAATCACAATGATTATGGTAGAAATATTTCAATAATTATGCTTAATTAGGTTTTTTAATGAAATTATTATCCGGAAATAGCAATAAACCACTCAGCAAGAGTATTGCAAAATATCTTAAATCTAAACTAGTAAACTCTAGTATTAAAAATTTTTCAGACGGAGAAATCTATGTTGAAATTAATGAAAACATAAGGGGGAATAGTATTTTTTTAATTCAATCTATTTCATCTCCAGCAAATGATAACTTAATGGAACTACTATTATGTATTGATGCACTTAAGAGATCGTCTGCAAAAAATATTACCGCTGTCATACCTTACTTCGGTTATGCAAGACAAGATAGAAAAGTTGCACCAAGAACATCAATATCAGCTAAGCTTGTTTCAAATTTAATTACTAAGGCAGGAGCGGATAGAGTTGTTACAGTTGATTTACATGCGGGCCAAATTCAAGGATTTTTTGATATTCCGGTCGACAACTTATTTGCAACACCCATTTTTGCAAGACATGTAAAAAAAAAGATAAAAAGTAAAAATCTACTTTGTGTTGCTCCAGACGTGGGCGGCACCGAGAGAGCTAGAGCGCTTGGAAAAATTTTAAATGTTGGGTTGGCCATTGTAGATAAAAGAAGACCAAAACCAGGTCAATCTCAGGTAATGAATATTGTTGGAGATGTTAAAGGAAAAACTTGTATACTTGTTGATGATATAATCGACTCAGGGGGAACAATAGTAAACTCAGCTAAAGCGCTTAAAGATAGAGGTGCAAAGGAAGTTTATGTTTATATAACTCATGGAGTACTAAGTGGTGAAGCTGTTAAAAAAATTAAAAATTCTGTAATCAAAAATTTAGTAATTACTGATACAATCGATAACTCAAACAGAGTTAAAGGTGCCAAAAACATTGAGGTTCTGTCAATTTCTAGCCTTATGGGTGAAGCAATTAAAAGAATTTCTAACTCAACTTCTGTATCTGATTTATTTAAATAATTACCTTGAGTTATTACAGATCTTGGGATAAAAAATCTTTTTTTTTATGAATTCTATAGAAGCTAACACTAGAAATACAAAGACTAAAGGTGAATTAAACCTTTTAAGAACAAATGGTGGTGTTCCTGCTATTATTTATGGTGGCGAAGCTAAAAACGAAACAATTTCTGTTTCAAAAAAACTTCTTAAATCGTTTTTGAATGAAAACTTCTTATCAACGATAATCACAGTTAATGTTGATGGAAAACCTCAAAATGTACTTCCAAGAGAAATTAAATACGACATTATTACAGACGAACCAATACATGTAGACTTTTTAAGGATTGTACCTGGTTTAAAAGTAAGAATTGAAGTTCCAGTTAATTTTATTAATCACGAAAAGTCTCCTGGTTTGAAAAAAGGTGGGGTATTAAATATAGTGAGAAGAAAAGTTGAATTAAAATGTCCAAGTGAAAAAATTCCAGAAAATCTAGTTATAGATCTTGACGGGGTCGATATTGGTGAAAGCTTTAAAATCTCCTCAATAAACTTGGAAAGTGATGTAGTACCTACTATTCAAGGCAGAGACTTTGTTATTGCAACACTTGCTGCTCCAACGGTAATGAAAGAACCTGAAAAACCAGCAGAAGCAGAGGCTGCAGAGGGTGAAGAAGGAGCGGAGGCAGCAGCTGCAGCAGATGGTGATAAGCCAGCAGCTGAAGGTGAAAAAAAAGAGGGTGATGATAAAAAGCCTGCTGAAGAAAAAAAATAAGCAATTAAATTGAAATCTATTTTCTATTAATCATACTTTTATGCTCTTATTTGTAGGCTTAGGAAATCCAACACCTGACAGTGAAAATAATCGACATAATGTTGGATTTAAAATTATAGATACAATTAATAAAAGATTTAGCTTATCAAAACAAAAACCAAAATTTAAAGGTTTACTAACCACGGGTAACATAACTGATAAAAAAATCTATGCTATAAAACCGTTAACTTTTATGAATAACTCTGGGATATGTATTAGAGAATTAATTGAATATTTCAAAATTGATCCTAAAGATGTAATAGTTTTTCATGATGACTTAGACATTGAATTTGGGAAAATTAAAGCAAAGTTTGGTGGATCAAGTGCAGGTCACAACGGAATTGCTTCTATTGATAAATTTATTGGTCAAGATTACTCAAGGGTAAGAATTGGAATTGGTAAACCTAAAGATAATATGGAAGTTGCTGACTTTGTTCTTCAAAACTTTGATGAGGATGAAATGGTTGAATTAGAAAAAATACAATCAAACATATCAAACTACTTATCTATTCTTATAGAGAAAAAATTAGATTTATTCTCTAGTACTGTAAATAACAAATAATGGGCTTCAAATGTGGAATCGTTGGTTTACCAAATGTTGGTAAATCTACACTATTCAACGCCTTAACTAATTCAAGCAAGGCTCAGGCTGCTAATTTTCCTTTTTGTACAATTGATCCAAATATTGGAATAGTCCCTGTTCCTGACGAAAGATTAAATAAATTATCAAAAATTTCAAATTCAAAAAAAGTAATCAATACAACAATTTCTTTTGTGGATATTGCGGGACTAGTTAAAGGTGCTTCAAAAGGTGAAGGTTTAGGTAACAAATTTCTTTCACATATCAGAGAAGTTGATGCAGTTATACATATGATAAGATGTTTTGACTCTGATGATATTCAAAATGTAAATCCAAACATTGATCCTATAAGAGATATTGAGATAATTGAGACTGAAATGATGCTTGCTGACTTAGAATCAATTCAAAAAAGATTAGAAAAAAATAATAAGAAAAATATTGATGAGGATCAGATTAAAATTTTAGAAATTGCTTTGGATTGTATTAATAACGAAAAAGACATATCTGTTTTGAATTCTCAGTTTGAAAAAAAACAAATTAATCAAAGCGGCTTGCTATCAATTAAACCTAAAATATTTGTGTGTAACGTTGATGAATCAAGTCTAAAAGATGGAAATATTTATACAAAAAATTTTATTGAGAAATTTGGTGAAGAAAATACTTTAATTATTTCCGCAGATATTGAAAATCAAATTAACGACTTACCTTTAGAGGAAAAAATAAATTATATGGAAATGATTGGTTTAAAAAATACAGGTTTGTCAAAATTAATTCAAAAAGGTTATAAATTATTAGACCTTGATACTTATTTTACCTCTGGACCTGAGGAAACAAGGGCTTGGACTATTCAAAAAAACTGTACCGCTCCAAAAGCAGCTAGCGAAATTCACACAGATTTTGAAAAAGGTTTTATTAGAGCTGAAACAATATCTTATGACGATTTTGTTGCTAATGATGGATGGGTAAAATCAAAAGAAAATGGTAAAATGAGATTGGAAGGTAAGGATTATATAGTTAAAGATGGAGATATTTTAAACTTCAGATTTAATACCTGACCATATTTTTTTCATACTAAAATAAACCAAAGTTGTAAGAATTATCAAATAAATTATTGCTTTAAAGCCCATTTGATGTCTTGCCTCTAAGTGAGGTTCTGCTGCCCACATTAGAAATGAGGTTACGTCTTTAGACATCTGCTCTACACTAGCAACTGTCCCATCGCCATACTCTACAATTCCATCTGACAGTGGAGCTGCCATTTTAATTTTATTTCCATACATAAATTTATTATAATGAACACCTTCATCTAAAGTTACTCCGATTGGAGCTTCCTCATAACCTTGAAGCAAAGAATATATGTAATCAACCCCACCACCTCTAGCTTTTACTAAAACTGACATATCTGGAGGATATGCTCCGCCATTTGCTGCTTGCGCCGCTTTCTCATTTTCATAGGGCATTACAAATTTATCTGATAATTTTGCTGGTCTTGTAAACATTTCACCATCTGCATTTGGCCCATCTACTACCTCAAAAGAAGCAGCAATAGCCTTGGCTTGTTCAACCGAAAATTCTGGACCTCCCTCTTCTGCTAAGTTTCTGTAACTTAAATATTTCATAGAATGGCAAGCTGCACAAACTTCAGTGTAAACTTGATAACCTCTTTGAAGAGAGGCTCTATCAAATTTTCCAAAGAGACCTTTAAAGCTCCAATCTGTTTTTAAATAGTCAACTTTTTCAGCTGCAAAAGAATGAATATTGATTGAAAAAAAAAGGGCTATTGTTAAAAATAATTTTATTACTTTTTTCACTTTATTCTATTTTACTTTCATTTTTTTTTGCCATTGCAAAATTTGGGTTACCGCCAAGAACAGGTTCGGTAATACTCAGGGGTATAGGTAAAGTTTTTTCTTTAAATCCTAAAACAGGTAATATTACTAAAAAGTGAAGGAAATAGTATGCAGTTGCAACTCTGGCAATCAATAAGTAAAGCCCCTCTGCTGGCATCGCACCCACATAACCTAGAATTAACACATCAGCTACTAGTATCCAATAAAATTGTCTATACAAAGGTCTAAAAACTGCTGATCTTATTTTAGAAGTATCTAACCACGGCAAAACTGCCAAGATTAAAATTGCTGAAAGCATTGCAACTACTCCAAGTAGTTTATCTGGTACTGATCTTAAAATTGCATAAAAAGGTAAAAGATACCATTCAGGTACAATATGTGCTGGTGTTACCATTGGATTAGCTTCAATATAATTATCGGCATGTCCTAGAATATTTGGCGAATAAAAAACAAAAAATGCAAAAACAATCATGAACATCAATAATGCGAAACCATCTTTAATTACAATATATGGATGAAATGGAACTGTATCCTTTGAAGGTTTTTTTATATCAATTCCAACGGGATTGTTATTTCCAGGCACATGCAAGGCCCAAATATGTAAAACTACTAGGCCTAAAATTAAAAATGGAATTAAGTAATGCAAAGTAAAAAATCTTGTTAAAGTAGGATTATCAACAGAATATCCACCCCACAACCATGTAACTATACCTTCGCCCACTAATGGTATTGCACTAAATAAATTGGTAATAACAGTTGCTCCCCAAAAGCTCATTTGTCCCCAAGGTAAAACGTAACCCATAAATGCAGCTGCCATCATTAACAAATAAATAATTATTCCCAGTATCCAAATAATTTCTCGTGGAGATTTGTACGATCCATAAAATAATGATCTAAAAATATGAATATATACTGCTAAAAAAAACATTGATGCTCCATTTGCATGAATATATCTAATTAGCCATCCATAATTTACATCTCTCATTATATGTTCAACACTTTCAAATGCCATATCTGCATGTGCAATGTAATGCATAGCCAGAGTTAAACCTGTAACTATTTGAGTAATTAGACAGAAAGTTAAAATTCCACCAAATGTCCACCAGTAATTTAGGTTTTTAGGTGTAGGATAATCTGTTAAATGATTTGCTAATGTAAGAAGTGGTAACCTGTCATTGAACCACTGTCCAACTTTTGATTTAGGTTTATAATCGTGATCACTCATTTTTTATTTATCCAATTTTAATTGTGTTTGCATTAACAAATTCATATTTAGGCACTTCCATATTCCAAGGTGCTGGGCCTTTTCTTATTCTTCCTGAAGTATCGTAGTGAGAACCATGACATGGACAAAACCATCCATCATAATCACCTTTATCGTTCAAAGGCACACATCCTAGGTGTGTGCACACACCCAGCATAACAAGCCATTCAGGATTTTTAACTCTATCTTCATCTTTTTCTGGATGAATTAAATCCTCCATTTTTACAGACCTTGCTTCATCAATTTCCTCTTTAGTTCTTCTTCTAATAAAAACTGGTTTACCTCGCCATAATACTGTAATCGTGTTCCCAGGTTTTACTGAACTTATATCAACCTCTGTGCTAGCTAACGCCTTAACAGAGGCATCTGGATTCATTTGGTCTACCATCGGCCACACCACCGCAGCTGCCCCAACGGCACCTACAGCTGTGGTCGCTGTAAATAAAAAATCTCTTCTTTTTGGCTTTTTGTCTGACATTAATTAAATTTTAAAAAAAAATAATGTAATATATGATTTCTTATAAGATAACAGTATTTTTTCTACTGAAAGAATGACACATAATTATGAGCCAGATACCAAAAATTGCATTGTATGAGCCTGATATTCCTCAAAATACAGCTGCGATAATAAGAACATGTGCTTGTTTGGGGGCTAAATTAGAAATTATTGAACCCTGTGGTTTCATCCTATCTGATAAACGTTTTAAAAGAGTGGTAATGGACTATATGGATTTTAGTCAAATTCACTTTTATCAGAGTGCGGAAAAATTCTTTGAAGAAAAAAAGAATCATCGAATTGTTTTAATGACAACAAAGGGTTCATTAAATTATACTAAATTTAAATTTAAAAGTAATGACACAATTCTATTTGGAAGAGAAAGCGCAGGAGTACCAGATAAGGTGCATAAATTAATTGAAAATCGTCTAAAAATTCCAATGAATAATCAATTCAGATCTCTCAATATTTCATCTTCTGTTGCCATTGTTTTAGCAGAAAGTTTGCGTCAAATAGAACTTAATTAATAAAATGGATATATCTATTAAAAAAGACTTAACAAGTAATTGGTTCCAATTATTACAAAATGCAATTTGTGATGATATTTGCGAAATAGAAAAAAATAAAATTAATTTTATTTCCAAATCTTGGAAAAGAAATTCTAAAAGAGATGAGGGAGGTGGAGAATATAGAATTCTTAGAAACGGAAAAGTATTTGAAAAGGTAGGTGTAAATTTTTCAAAAGTTTATGGAAAATTTCCAAAAAAATTTCAAAAAGAAATTCCGGGTGCTGAAAAAGATCCAAGTTTTTGGGCCTCTGGAATATCTGTAGTTATGCATATGCAAAACCCTTTAATCCCAGCAATGCATTTTAATACACGTTTCATTTGCACAAAAAAAAATTGGTTTGGAGGTGGAATGGATGTAACACCTGCTATAATCGATAATAAAGAAAAAATAGATTTTCATAAAACTATAAAATTAATGTGTGATAGGCACAATAAGAAATATTATAAGAAATATAAAAAATGGTGTGATGAATATTTTTACTTACCCCACCGTAAAGAAGCAAGAGGTATAGGTGGTATTTTTTTTGATTATAAAAACGATGATTTTGAAAAAGACTTTAAGTTTGTTAGAGATGTAGGGGTAACATTTCAATTTATATTTAATAAAATTATAAAAAAAAAAATAAAAAGAAAATGGTCTTTAAAAAATAAAGAGTTGCAATATATCAAAAGAGGCCGGTATGCTGAATTTAATTTATTATATGATAGAGGAACAAAATTTGGTTTACAAACTAGTGGTAATGTCGAAGGAATTCTTATGTCGTTACCACCAATTGTAAAATGGAAATGAAAAATGGATAAAGAACCAATAACTTTAAATGGACTAAATAAATTAAAAGAAGAATTAATTTTCCTTAAAGAAAAAAAGAGACCAGAAATCGTATCTGCAATTGCAGAAGCAAGATCGCATGGAGATCTAAAAGAAAACGCTGAATACCATGCTGCTAAAGAGGAGCAATCACATAACGAAGGTAGGATAACCGAAATTAACGATATTATTGCTAGAGCAAATGTAATCGATGTTACTAAATTAAGTAATGATGGAAAGGTAATTTTTGGCTCAACAGTTTTTTTGGAAGATTTAGATACCGGAGAGAAAATAAATTATAAAATCGTTGGAAGAGATGAGGCAGATTTAAAACAAAAACTAATATTTTATCAATCACCAATTGGGAAAGGGCTAATTGGTAAAAATAAAAGTGATTTAGTTGAAATCGGCACTCCATCGGGAGTAAAAAATTTCGAAATCAAGGACGTTCAATATATTTAGCCTTTGGCAATTTTTTGAACTTGCTTATCTGAAATCTGAAATCCATTTTGAACCCATGTATCTTCAATAATCCTCAATTTATTTCCAAGAATTTTACCTTCAGGAATATTAAATTTAGACATAAGTATATCTGCTCCAATAGGTAATTTTGGTATTTGTTTTTCTTTATAAATTTTTATTAATTTAATTAATTTTTTATCATTTTTGCTTGAATTAAATAATTTAAAATTAATAATATCTGTTACAGCTTGTTTTCCCTGGAAATAAAAAACTTTATTTAAATTTTTTTCTGTAAAATTTTTAACACCTACTTTTTCTTTATAAAAAAGGTCAATAATTTTAAGTCTTTTTTGATCTTTTTTTGAAATTTTAAATTTATAAATAAAATAATCTACATTATCAGTCCCATCAATTATTAAGAGAGATAGCAAAAATATAAAATCTATTTTTTCTAAGTTTTTAGTAGCATAATAATTTAACTTTTGAAGTTTATAAAAATTTTTTAATTGAGGAAAAATAATTTCAATTATCTCTAGACCAATTTTATCATTCAAAAGTTTTTTAAATCCTGCAGAAGAAGCAAATTTTTTAAATTCATCTATTAATCTTTCTGAAGACAAATGTGAGATACCTTCAATATTTTTTTTAATTAATTTTATTATTTTTGGTTTGTGTTTATCTTGAGAATAATTTGAAAAAAATCTGAAATATCTTAAAATACGCAAATAATCTTCTTGGATCCTTTTTTCTGGTTCTCCAATAAAATTAATTAACCCATTTTCCAAATCTTTTTTGCCATTAAATGGGTCGAATAAATTTCCATCAATATCAGAATAAATTGAGTTAATAGTGAAATCTCTTCTTGATGCATCTTCTTTCCAGTCTTGTGTAAATTCTACTTTTGCATGTCTACCATCTGTTGAAATATCTTTTCTTAATGAAGTAATTTCAAACTTATACTCATCAATTACAGCTGTTACTGTCCCATGATCAATACCCGTCTCATAATAACTTATTTCTTTTTTTTTTAGAGCATCACAAACTTCATGAGGTGTTAAATTTGTTGCTAAATCAATATCATCAATAGTTTCGTTATTTATAGCCTTTCTGACACATCCACCTACGTATCTAATTTCACTGTTAGATGAATAATTATTTATTGTTTCAAAAATTTTTCTTATTTGTATTTGTTGACTAATATTTTTAATTTTTTTGCTAACTTGATCAAGATTATTTGATCGAAAAAAAAATTTATTTAAAAAATTTTTCATAAATGGCTGGGGCGCTAGGATTCGAACCTAGGATGCAGGTACCAAAAACCCGTGCCTTACCGCTTGGCTACGCCCCAATATTAAATTCCTATAACACAAAAAAATAAAATTTATATAGTTTTTGATGTAATACACCAATAATTTTTAAATTTTCGTTTAAATTTAGCTTTTGCTATTTTGCAATTTTTTAATGAATTATAATAAGCAATTATTGTAGATCCGGAGCCTGTCATTCTTACGAAAATTGGTTTTTTTGTCACTGTTAAAAATGATGCTATTTTTTTAAGTTTTGGATAATTTTTAAATACAATTTCTTCGAGAGCATTTCTTTGATTTGTCAAAAATTTTGGATAGAACATGTATTTCTTTGGAGTGCTAAATCTTGGCAAACTAAATGTTTTAACATATGAATAAATTTTCTTAGTTGAACATCCAAAATTAGGTTTTACACAAACTGTATAATATTTAGGACAATCGTGAAATTTTTTGATCCTACTATTTGAGGATAAAATACAGTTCACAAAATCAATTCCTAGAAAAACATCTGATCCTATTGAGTCACAAATATTTTTAATTTTTTTTTGACCAAGTTTTACATATTTTTTTTTAATTAAATAGTTAAACACATTTGCTGCATTCATTGATCCCCCTCCCAATCCAGCTTTTTGTGGTATATTTTTTCTTATTCTAACTCTAAATTTTTTTTTATTTAGCAAGCTGTTTTCATCAAGTTTAGCAAAAAGTTTTTCAACAGTATTTTTTTTTCCTATTTTTTTTGAGAATTTTCCATAAAAAGAAATTTTATGTTCATTTGTTTTTATTTCATTTATTGAAATAACATCATGCAGATCTATAAAGCCTACTATACTTTCTATTTTATGTAATAATTTATTTTTACCAGTAATGTTCAATGCTAAGTTAATCTTAGCATGAGATTTTAACTTAATAATTCTCATTTAAGATTTTTTAAGACCTTTAATAAGTTTTAAATTTATTTTATCTTTCATCTTATCTTCAGTGTCATCAAGACTTAAAACATTTTTCCAAAAATATCGTGCTTGTATCTTTCTATTTAATTTCCAAAGAATATCTCCATAATGATCATTTACAATTGGATCGTCCGGCATAAGTTCCACGGCTCTTCTCAAATACTTTTCTGCTTCAAGATATTCATCTATTAAAAAATATGCCCATCCAATTGAGTCAATAATATATGGATCATTACTTTTTAAATCATATGCAGTTTTTAACATTTCCATTGCTTCATTAATTTTATAATCGCGTTCTAACCATGAATAAGCCAAATAATTTAAAAAATATGCATCATTAGGATTCAATTTTAGTGCATTTAATAAATCTAAATCTGACATTTCATAATTACCCAATCTTTCATAACTTCCACCCCTTCTGTATAAAATATCAGATTTCATAATTGGTTTGTCATCCATTGTTAAGATAATTTCCGAATAGCTTTCTATTGCTTTTTTATAATTTTTTGAATTTTTGTAAAAATTTGCTAAATCAAATTTCATTTTAATATTTGGGTCTATAATTTTTTCAAATTTTTTTTCTATATATTTAATTCCGCTTTCATAATTTTTCTGTTGAATAATTATTTTTGTCTCAGTTTTAACTTTAAACCAATAGTAAAACTCATCTTCTTTCCTAAAATCTTTAAGAGTTTTTTTAACTTTAGAATATTCTTCATTTAAATAAAAATTTTCAGCAACTAGTGATAAGTTAAATTTAAATTTAGGATTTAAATAATTTGATAAATTTAAATAGAAATTTGATTTTTCAAAATCATCTTGTGACGAATAAAGATTTGATATTAAAAATAGAAATTCACTGACAACATCATTATGATTTTTGCAATTAAAAATTTTATTAAATTCATTATATTTCCTTTTATCAATCCAACTTTTGCTTTGTGATAGTAAAAGTGTTGAATTGATATAATTAATTTGACTTACAATTTCTTTAGCTTCATTAATTTTTTTATTGTCAATTAAGTAATTTAAGTAAAAGAATATATACCTAGTGTAATCACTCTGTTGGTTATTAATTAGACTTAAAAAATAAGGTCCTGTTTTGTCATCATCGATGTAGCATCTTTGAAATGTTTCAGCAATAATAGATAAATTTCCGAAATTTTTTTTATTATTTAAAATTTTTTTATTTTTAAAAGTATAAATATATTGCTTTAAGGTTTCGAATATTACTAAATTAAATCTACTTTCATTTTGAAATTTTAAGCTTTGGTTTAAATATTCCTCAGCCTTTTTAAAATTCTTTTT
>CACOMZ010000010.1 GCA_902628525.1 uncultured Pelagibacteraceae bacterium | reverse complement strand
ATCTTTCCTAATCTTTTTTCAACATCACTTTTTCCTAATGATATAACTATATCATATAATCCAGGTCCAAACTTGGAACCAGTCAAGGCAACTCTCAATGGTTGACCCACGCCTTTAAAATTTGTTTTATTATTTTTAATTAAATCATTAACAATTTGTTCTAGGTTATCTCTCGTCAAAGTTTCTAGTGATTTAATTTCTTTTTGAAAATCACCAATAATTTTTTTTGACTTATCATCAATCAAATTTAAATCATCTTTATTAAATTCAACTTCATCCAAAATGATATATTTTGAATTATTAAATATATCTTCCAAAGTTTTTGCTTTATTTTTTAAAAAAGATAATGAAGATTTTATTTTAACTTCTTTTTCAGGATTAATTTTTTTTTTGTAAATTTCACAGAATTTTACAAGATTTTTGAAAAGATCATTCTCATCAATAGTTTTTATATAGTATTCATTCATAGATAAAATACGGCTTATATCTAATTTTGAAGGTGATTTTCCTATACCTTCTAAATTAAAAAATTGGATACTCTCTTCTAAAGTGAATATTTCTTTATCTTTGTAAGACCACCCTAGTCTAAGTAAATAATTTCTTAAAGCCTCAGGAATTATTCCAATTTTTGAGTAATCATCAAGCGTGGATGCATTATCTCTTTTTGAAAGCTTTTTTCCCTCAATTGTGTGGATTAACGGTATATGAGCAAATTGAGGAACTTCCCACCCCATTGCTAAATAAATTTGTATTTGTTTGAAAGTATTAATTTTATGATCATCTCCTCTAATAACATGCGTCATTCCCATTTGGTGATCGTCCACAGTAGCAGATAAATTGTATGTTGGAGTTCCATCATTTCTTAAAATTACAAAATCCTCAACTGTGTTATTTTCAATTTCAACAATACCTTGCACTAAATCTTTAAAAGTAGAATTTCCCTCTATTTTACTTTTAAATCTAATTACTGGTTTTACATTTTTTGGAGCATTTTTTTCATCTTTGTCTCTCCATTTTCTATTATAGATATAAGGCATTTTCTTTTGCTTGGCTCTTTGCTTTTGTTCCTCAATCTCTTCTACTGAGCAATAGCATTTATAAGCATGACCATTTTTTAATAGTTCATTGGCCACTCTTATATGATCGTCTATTTTTGAAGATTGAATATATTCATTACCATCATGTTCTACTCCAATCCATTTCAGCGATTTGATAATCTGCATTTTATGCTCTTCTTTAGATCTTTCTTTATCTGTATCTTCAATTCTTAAATGAAAAGTTCCATTTTTATTTTTAGAATAAAGCCAATTAAATAAGGCAGTACGCACTCCACCGATGTGAAGAGCACCAGTAGGAGAGGGCGCAAAACGTGTTGCTACTTTTGACATCAATGATGTTTAGACTATTTTTTTAAAAGTTTCTATATAAAGATACTAAAACTCCCTGAACTTTTACTCTATCTGGTCCAAATATTTTAGTTTCATAGTTCCTATTTGCACTTTCGAGTGCTACAACTTTCCCTTTTTTACGAATTCTTTTTAACATTGCTTCATGCTCATCTATTAGAGCAACTACAATTTTACCATTATCTGCTGTATCAGTTCTTTTAATAATTACAGTATCACCTTCGTGTATCCCAGCTTCAATCATTGAGTCGCCTTGAACTTTTAAGCCAAAGTAGTCACCATTTTTTTCTAAATTATTTGGCAAAGGAATTCTGGAAACTTCATTTTGGATTGCTTCTACAGGTGTACCTGCAGCTATTTTTCCAAGCACAGGAACTTCAATTTCATCTGAATTTGTTTGTTCCTCATCCAATCCTCCTTTTATCACGCTAGGTGAGAAGCTGTTATAAATATCATTTGCTGAAGCTGTTTCAGGTAATTTTATGACCTCTAAGGCTCTAGCTTTGTGAGCTAATCTTTTAATAAATCCTCTTTCTTCTAAGGCGCTTATTAATCTATGGATTCCTGATTTTGACTTTAAATTAAGTGATTGTTTCATTTCTTCGTAAGAAGGGGATACACCTGAACTCCTCAACTTCTTGTTGATAAATAAAAGCAAGTTTTTTTGTTTTTTTGTAAGCATAAGAACAAATATCGTACAAATAATGTTCTATAAAAGTTCTTTTCAATTAACAATAGCAAAAAAAATAAGTAAAATAGAGCCTTATTTATCTATAAAACAGAAAAAATAGAATTTTTATCTAAATTTTTCAAAAGTGATTCACCTATCAAAAAGGTATTAATTGATGTTTTTTTATTAAGTTCTATTAACTCTTCTTTATTTCTAATACCACTTTCAGACATCAAGGGGCCTTTATGATCTTTTACAACATTATAAATATCATAAGTTGTATTTATATCAGTTTTGAGTGTTTTTAAATTTCTATTGTTTATTCCAATTATTGCATCTTTAAAATTTAAGGCCTTTTCCGCTTCATTTAATGTGTGAACTTCAACTATTACAGACATATTATATTTCAAGGCTTCATCATATAATTCTTTGGCAAGGTCTTCTGAGACACCAGCTAAAATAATTAGAATAGCATCTGCACCATAACTTTTTGCAAGAGGTATTTGAAATTTGTCTACAAAAAAATCCTTACATAAAACAGGTAAATTAATTTTATCTTTAATTTTACTTATATGAATTAAATTTCCTAAAAAAAAATCTTCTTCAGTTAAAACAGAAAGGCAGGTTACTTTATTGTTTAAATAAATTTGAGCAATATCTACTGGGTTGTAATTATCAATTATTATACCTGCCGATGGACTTGCTTTTTTAATTTCAGCAATGATTGAAGTCTTATTATTTTTAATATTGTTTACAATTTTTTCTTTAAAATTAATATATGTATTATTTTCAATAATTAAATTATTCAAAGTTTTAATATCTAGAGATTTTTTTAATTTATCAACTTTCTCAATTTTTTTTTCAATTATATTTTGTAGAATATTTTCAGACATTTTGCATTTTTTCTAGATGAGAAAAAGATTTTCCAGATAGAATAAATTCCCTTGCATGATTGTAAGCTTCAGAAAATTCAGAAAATTTTTCTCCAACAACTAATCCTGCTGCTGCATTTAAACAAACTGCTTTTGAAAAATCATTATCTTCACCTTTAAATATTTGAACTATTTTATTTGCATTAAATTCTGCATTATCGCCCACTAGGTTCTTAAAATTATCAGCATTCACACCTAAAGAATGTGGATCTATTTTAATTTCAGAAATTTGACCATCTTTTAGTTGGACAACGTCTGTTTTTGCATATGGAGATATCTCATCTAATCCATCCTCACTATTGAGTATCCAAGCAAATTTTAAATTTAAATTTTTAAGTCCTTCTGCAAAAATTTTTAATAATTTTTTATCAAAAACACCAACAACCTGTCTATCAACATTAGCTGGATTACTTAAAGGACCAATCATATTAAAGATTGTTCTTTTTCCAATTTTTTTTCTAGTAGGACCAACAAATCTCATTGCACTATGATAATTAGGTGCAAACATAAAACCAAAATTATTATTATTAATATCTCTTTCAATATCTTGAGGTCCTAAATCAATTTTAATTTTAAGAGCTTCCAAAACATCGCCTGATCCACATTTTGACGAAACAGCTTTGTTTCCATGTTTGGCTACTTTTGTACCCATACTTGCTAAAAGCAGAGCTGATGCGGTTGAAATATTAAGTGTATTCATACCGTCACCACCTGTTCCACACGTATCAATACAATCATTAACATTTACTCTTTTTGATTTTTCTCTTAGTACAAAAACACCGCCAGCTATTTCTTCAGAAACTTCACCCTTTTCTGATAGAAGAGTTAAAAAACTGAAAATTTGTTCATCTGTAGCTTTACCAGTCATTAATAATTCAAATGCTGATTTACTTTCCTCAAAAGTTAAATTTTGTTTATTTTTTAGCTTTTCTAAAATTTGATCCATAAATTCAATAATTTATAAAATTTTTTAGTATTTTCATCCCAAATTTAGTTTTAATACTTTCAGGGTGGAATTGTACACCATGGATATTAAATTTTTTATGCTGAACACCCATTATCACTCCATCTTCTGTCTCTGCTGTAACCTCTAAATCTTCACATAGCGTTTTCTTGTCTATTATCAAACTATGATATCTTGTAGCTTCAAAAGTACTTGGAAGATTTTTGAGTATACCAATTTTTTTAGATTTTATTTTACTTGTTTTTCCATGCATAAGCCTCTTGGCTTGAACAATTTTTGAGCCAAAAACTTGTCCAATAATTTGATGACCTAAGCACACTCCTAAAAAAGGTAATTCCTTATGTAAAGATTTTAAAATATTCATACAATTTCCAGATTGATCCGGGTTACCGGGGCCAGGTGAAATTACTATTTTGTTATATTTCTTTTTTCTTATTTCTTTAGAATTTATTTTATCATTTCTAAAAACATCAACTTTAGCATTTAAAGAGGACATATAGTGATATAAATTAAATGTGAAACTATCGTAATTATCTATTAATAAAATTTTCATTATCTTAAAGCATTGATTAAAGCTTTGGCTTTATTTACTGTCTCCTCATATTCATTTTTAGGTTTACTATCTGCAACTATTCCTGCACCCGCTTGAACATAAAATTTATTATTTTTTACAACTGCAGTTCTTAAAGCTATACAAGTATCGAATTCACCATTTGAAGAAAAATATCCAATTCCACCAGCGTAAACTTTTCTTTTGGATGTTTCCAATTCATCTATTATTTCCATTGCTCTAATTTTAGGCGCACCAGATACAGTACCTGCAGGAAATCCAGCTAGGAGTGATTTAAATTTAGAGAATTTCTTATTATATTTACCAACTACATTTGATACGATGTGCATTACATGTGAATATCTTTCAATTATAAAACTTTCTGTGACTTTCACAGAATTAATTTTAGAAACTTTTCCAGCATCATTTCTACCTAAGTCAAGCAACATTAAATGTTCTGATAGTTCCTTCTTGTCTTTAAGAAGATCTTTCTCATAATAACGATCCTCTTTAATCGTTTTCCCTCTAGGCCTTGTTCCCGCTATTGGTCTTACGGTGATATTATTATCTCGTAGTCTAACTAGTATTTCAGGACTGGCACCAATAATTTGAAAGTCTTTAAAGTTAAAGAAAAACATAAAAGGTGAAGGATTTGTCACCCTAAGTTTTTTATAAATATCAATTGGTTTTTTTGTTAGTTTTGCCTGAAATCTTTGACTTAAAACTACTTGAAAAATATCTCCTAATTTTATGTATTTTTTTGCTTTATTAACCATTTTTAAGAACCTATTTTTAGATGTATTTGATCTAACTTTTATATTTTTGGGTTTTTGATTTGAATTATTCTCAATATTCCTAATTGAAGATTGTATTATTAATTTAAATAAGTCAGTTTTAATTTCATCATATTTTTTTTTATAATTGATTATCTTTTCATCTTTAAAAATATTACTAATAAAAAATATTTCTTTTTTTACGTTGTCGTGAATAATAAGTGTTCTAGGGCGTAATAGTCTTACATCTGGTAAATTAAGATCATTTTTACATTTATTGGGAATTTTTTCCACGTATCTGATTGCGTCATATGAAAAATACCCTGAAATAAGTGAGCAAATTTTAGGTAAATTATTTGGTGTTTCAAATTTGAAGTTTTCAATTATTTGTTCAATTAATTGATCTGGTTTATCTTTTAATTTAATTTTTTTATTATTTTGTATTAAATATGAATGGTTATTATTAAATTCCCAAATTTTATCAGGATTTTTTCCAAATATTGTGTATCTACCTTTTATTTTACCTTTCTCTACAGACTCAAAAATAAAGCTATTTTTTTCCTCTAAGAAATTATTAATTAAATTTAAAACTTCATTATCATTTTTAACTTTTTTTGATGTATAAATTATTTGATTTTTCTTGCTTCTATGTCGAAACTTAAAATCTTTGAAGCTTCGATTAATTATCATTTGAAATAGTTTTTAACTCTATCAATAGTTTTTTGATTTAACTGTACTTGATATTTTTTGGTAAGTAATTCATCATATGCTACCAGAATACTCTTTCTTGTGTTACTAAATTCATTATTTGCAAAATTCTTATAGTCGTCGCCTTCTTTGTTAAATAAATTTTTGTTTGATCCAATTATTTTTACCATATAAATTTTATTTGAATTATCATTGACTAATGAATATGAATTTATAGGTAATGCATATAGCATTTTTACAGAGTTAATATCGAAAAGTTTATCATCATTAATTGAATTTATAGAAGCGTATTCCTTGTTTGATGCCCCTAATTCATTAAACCTAGTGTTATCAAATTTTTTGCTCTGAATTTCTTCAATTATATCTCTATTGAAATCAAACTTACCTGTTTGGTATACAAGCTCTTTTATCTTTGAATTTATTTTTTCATCATTCAAATCTGGATCTTTATCGTATTCTTTATTAATATTATAAAGTAGGAAGTTATCTCCACTTTCAATCAAATCTAATTTTGATGATTTTTTAGAATAAATTAAATTTTCGAATTGTTTATCGTCATTATCAGGGGCAAACTCATTTACCTCAATGACATCAACGTTTATATTTTGAATTAAAGAATTAAATGTATTACCTTGTGAAATTTGATTTTCAATTTTATCAATTTCATTAAAAAAATCTTGATTAAATTCATCTATCCCAATTAGGTTTTTTGGATTTAAAATCACATACTTAAAGTCAATATATTCTCTTTTTAATTGATCTTTATTTTCCTCTATGAATTTTTGTATATCAATCTGCGTATATTCCTCCTTACTTTTATATATGTTTTCCATGTCAAAAAATTCAATATTTAAAGTTTTATTATTTTCCTCAAATTTTTTTTCAATTAAGAAATTTGGAGTGATTGTTCCTGCGCCAATAAAATCAAATAAATGTTTCTGTAATTCTCTATTTTTTAATTTTAATTCAAACATAGGAGCTGACATGTTGTTTGAGAGTAAAAATTTCTCATATTTTATTCTTTGAAAAACACCTTTTTCATCTTGAAAGTTTTTATTTTCTTTTATTGTTTTTAAAATCGTTCTTTCATTTATTGTAATGTTAAAATCTTTAACCTCTAAATCGATTAGAGTAGTTGATATTAGTCCTGACAACAATTCTTCTATAATGTTATTATCGAGATTACTTCTAATAGCATCTGCTGAAATTCCACTTTGATTAACATAGTCCATAAAATCTTGAGTGGTTACATTAGTTTTATTTATCTTTGCAATGTTGTTTTGATTATTGGTGCTAAATCCTCCACCAAAACCTCCAAAACCGAATGCAATAATAATTATTATAATTAAAACTAATCCACCAAATTGTTTCCAGCTTAAGTTTTTAAGTTTTTCAATCATAGCGTTATAAATTTATTGATCTGTAAAAAACAAATCTATAGATTAAAAAGTCAATTATGACAAATAAATATATATATTTTATCGCTAATTGGAAAATGTTTGGTGATTTAACAACTCTTAATTCTCTTGATAAAGTTATAAAATTTTCCAAAAATATTAAAAAGAATAAGATTAAATTAATTTATTGTCCACCCAGCACTCTAATTAGCTCTTTATCGAAAAGATTAAAGAAAACTAAAATAGAAGTTGGGGCTCAAAATTGTCATCAAAGCTTTGATAATGGACCCTACACTGGTCAATTAAACTCTAGAATGCTTAAAAGTGTCGGTACAAAATATGTAATAATTGGTCACTCGGAAAATAGACAGTTAGGGGATAACGATAAATTGATTAATTTAAAAATTAAAAGTGCAATAAGAGCAGGCTTAAAAGTTATTTTTTGTATTGGCGAAACTCTTAAACAAAAAAAAAATAAAAAAACTTATAAAGTTTTAGCAGACCAAATAAGGAATGGATTAAAATCAATAAATAATAAGTCAAATATAATTATAGCTTATGAACCTGTGTGGTCTATAGGATCTGGTTTAATTCCAAAATCTGACGAATTAACTAAATCAATTGCACATATAAAAAGTCAATTGGGTAGCAAATCTTCAAAAATTTTGTATGGGGGATCAGTAAATAGTAATAACATTGATAAATTAAAAATTATTGCTGGTATAGATGGATTTTTAATAGGTGGTGCCTCACAAAATTCAAATAAATTTATTGATATAATTAAAAAAACCATTAATTAGACCCCCATGGAAACTTTGCTACTTGTAATAAACATCATTCTAGCTGTCATTCTGGTTTTATTAGTCTTGTTTCAAAAATCAGAGGGTGGCGCACTTGGTATTGGTGTTTCACAGGAGAATTTTATGTTATCGAGATCTGCTGGAAGTTTTATGACCAAAGCTACAGCAATCGTAGCAACATTGTTTATTATTTGTAGTTTAGCTTTAACAATAATTTCTAGAGCAGAATTAACACCTACAAGCTCAGTTTTAGACACAGTAGAGGAAAAAACTGAAGATACTCCTTCAATTCCAGAAAATAATTAATTAGCTAATTAATTCTTTCCAATTTCTTTTTTATTCGCTATAAGATACTTCCATGGCGCGATATATTTTTGTCACTGGCGGCGTGGTTTCCTCACTTGGTAAAGGTCTCTCTTCAGCATCTCTAGCTTACTTATTACAATCTAGAGGATATAAAGTTAGACTAAGGAAATTAGATCCATATTTAAATGTCGATCCAGGGACCATGAGTCCATTTCAGCATGGAGAAGTATATGTAACTGATGATGGTGCAGAAACAGATTTAGATTTAGGTCATTATGAAAGATTTTCTGGTGTATCAGCCAAAAAATCTGACAATATCACAACAGGAAAAATTTATAATGATGTACTAAGAAAAGAGAGAAAAGGTGAGTATTTAGGTAAAACAGTACAAGTAATTCCTCATATAACTGATCGTATAAAACAATTTATTAAAAATGATTCATCAAAAGAGGACTTTGTTATTTGCGAAATTGGCGGAATAGTTGGAGATATAGAGAGTTTACCATTTGTAGAGGCAATCAGACAATTTGCAAATGATGTTGGGAAAAAGAATGCATTATTTATACATTTAACTCTAGTTCCGTATTTAAAAGCCTCTGATGAAATTAAAACAAAACCAACCCAACATTCTGTAAAAGAATTGAGAAGTATTGGTATTCAGCCAGATATAATTATTTGTAGATCTGAAAGACCTATTCCTTTAGAGCACAGAAAGAAAATTTCATTATTCTGTAATGTGGATATTAAAAATGTTATTGAAACAGTTGATGTAAAAACTATTTATGAGGCTCCAATTAGTTTTTTTAGAGAAAAATTAGATATTCAAGTTTTAAATTATTTTAAATTAAAATCAAAAAGACCAGCAAATTTAAAACCTTGGAAAAAAATTACAAAAATTATCTTACAAAATAAAAAAAATGTGAATATTGCAATTATTGGAAAGTACGTAGAGTTAAAAGATGCATATAAATCATTAGATGAGGCATTAACTCACGGAGGTATTGATAATAATATTAAAGTTAATTTAGTCAGGATAGATTCAGAAAAGTTAAAAGTTTCTGAAACTAAGAAAAAGTTAAAAGATATTTCAGGTATTTTGATACCTGGTGGATTTGGTAAAAGAGGAACAGACGGAAAAATTGAGGCAATAAAACATGCTAGACAGAACAAAATTCCTTTTCTAGGAATTTGTTATGGAATGCAAATGGCTATAATTGAATTTGCAAGAAATCAGCTAAATATAAAAAAAGCAACATCTAGTGAGTTTGATAAAAAAGGTTTACCAATAGTTGGTTTAATTAATGAATGGACAAAAGACGGTAAAAAAATTAAAGGTACAGACAAAGATCTCGGTGGAACAATGAGACTCGGTTCATATGACGCCAAACTCAAGGAAAATTCACAGATTAGAAAAATATACAAATCTAAATTAATCAAAGAAAGACATAGGCATAGATATGAAGTAAACATTGCCTTTAAAGAAAAATTTGAAAAAAAAGGTATGATTTTTTCAGGTTTATCACCCGACAGTAAGCTTCCTGAGATTATTGAGTTAAAAAATCATCCCTGGTTTATTGGTGTGCAGTTTCATCCAGAATTTAAATCTAGACCTTTATCACCTCATCCTTTATTCTCATCATTTATCAAGGCAGCAAAAAATCATAAATGAGCAGCATTAAAGTAAATTGCGGTAATGTAGAAATTTCAAATGATAATAGAATTTGTATTATTGCTGGACCTTGCCAGCTCGAGACTGAACAACATGCAATGGATATGGCGGGAAAAATTCAAGAAATCACAAAAAAATTTGGACTTGGATTTATTTACAAAACTTCTTTTGATAAAGCAAATAGAACAAGTTTAAAAGGAAAACGAGGCGCCGGGCTCGAAGCCTCATTACCAGTTTTTGATAAAGTTAAAAAAGAATTAAACGTTCCAATTTTAACTGATATTCATAATATTGAACAATGTTCTATTGTTGCAAATCATGTTGATGTTTTACAAATTCCAGCTTTTTTATGTAGACAAACAGATTTGTTAATAGCTGCAGCAAACACAAAAAAAATTATTAATGTTAAGAAAGGTCAGTTTTTAGCTCCATGGGATATGGTCAATGTAACAAAAAAAATTTCAGATTCAGGAAATAAAAAAATACTTGTCACAGAGAGAGGTGCTAGTTTTGGATATAATACTTTAGTCTCAGATATGAGATCATTACCAATCATGGCTAAAAATGGTTATCCAGTTATTTTTGATGCAACTCATTCAGTTCAACAACCGGGTGGACGAGGAGAGGCTTCAGGTGGTGAAAGAGAATTTGTAGAATATTTGGCTAGAGCTGCTGTAGCTGTTGGCGTTGCCGGAGTATTTATAGAAACTCATCAAGATCCTGATAATGCACCATCTGATGGTCCTAATATGGTACCATTGAATAAATTAGAGAATCTATTAAAACAATTACAAGACATAGACAATCTTATTAAAAAATAGTGAGTAAAATTTTAAAAGTAAAAGCACGTCAAGTTTTTGATAGTAGAGGTAATCCAACAGTTGAGGCAGAGGTTTTTATTAAAAATAATTCTGCTCTAGCTATTTGTCCTTCAGGAGCATCCACAGGTACTTTTGAAGCTTTTGAAAAAAGAGATAAAAATAATAAAAAATATTTAGGAAAAAGTGTTTTGAATGCTGTGAATTTAGTAAACACAAAAATCTCTAAAAAATTAAAAGGTGAAAGTATTCATAATCAAGAGAGAATAGATGCTTTGTTAATTAATCTTGACGGTACAAGACAAAAAACTTATTTAGGTGCAAATTCAATGCTTGCAGTTTCAATGGCTGTAAAAAAACTTTCTGCAAAAAATAAAAAACTACCCTTATATAGATCTTTTTTTCAAAAAAAAAATTTCCAATTACCATACCCATTAATGAATATTATTAATGGTGGAGCTCATGCAAATAATGGTCTTAGAATTCAGGAATTTATGATTAGACCAGATCGTGCAAAAAGTTTTTCTGATGCAATGAGGATTTGTTATGTAGTTATTAAAAATCTTAGCAAATTGATTAAGAATAAAGGTTTATCAACATCTGTAGGAGACGAAGGAGGATTTGCACCAATGATTAGTAATAATAATCAAGCTTTAGATTTAATAGTGAATGCAATTACAAAATCAGGATTTAAAAACGGTAAAGATGTTTCAATTTGTTTAGATGTAGCAGCAAACGAATTATTTAAAAACAAAAAATATTCAATACACTCAAAAAATTATATTTCAGTTGAAAAGTCAATCAATGAATACCTAAAAATGATAAAAAAATATAAAATTAAATCAATAGAGGATCCATTTGCGGAAGATGATTGGTTAGCTTGGAATAAGTTAATGAAATCCACTAACAATGTTCAAATTGTAGGAGATGATCTGTATGTAACAAACTTAGAAAGATTAAAAAAAGGTTTTTTAAATATCTCATCAAATTCAATTTTAATTAAATTAAATCAAATTGGAACCGTATCAGAAACATTAGATGTAATAAAATTTGCTCAAACTATTGGATATAAAACTATAATTTCTCATAGGTCTGGAGATAGTGAAGATACTTTTATAGCTGATTTGGCAGTTGGTACTAATTCGAGTCAAATTAAAACAGGGTCGTTAGCAAGATCCGAAAGAGTAGCAAAATACAATCAATTAATTAGAATTGAAGAAGAACTTGGAAAAAAAGCAAGTATGTATAAGATCAATTAATGTTTCAATTAATAAAAAAAAATTATTTTTTATTAATATCTGTTTTTTTGATTTTATATTTTAGTTTTAATTTAGTTTCTGGAGAAAGGGGTCTTTTTTCATACATAGAAAAAAAAGATCTTTTGTCTAACTTGAAAAAAGAAGAATCATCATTAATTGATAGAATCAATGATGTGGATCATAAAAATTCACTATTGAGCATCAATTTGGATCTTGATTATATTGAGACTTTGATTAGAGAAAGATTCTTATTTGGAAAAAAAGAGGAAACAATTTATATAATAAAAAAATGACAACTAAAATAAGACATCCAGAAAAAGTAAACAAACCTATAAATCCAATTAAAAAAAAACCTGATTGGATTAGATCAAAACTTTCAAATAGTAGAGAGTTTTTTTTAACCAAAACAGTTGTAAATCAAAATAACCTCGTAACGGTATGTCAGGAAGCAAATTGCCCAAATATTACCGAGTGTTGGAGTAAAAGACACGCAACATTTATGATTATGGGTGATACTTGTACTAGAGCATGTGCATTTTGTGATGTTAAGACAGGTAAACCTGAAAGTTTAGATCCATTTGAACCTTATAAGATTTCTAATGCTGTTAAAAAATTAAATTTAAAACATGTCGTCATTACTTCTGTTGATAGAGATGATCTTGAAGATGGTGGGTCAAATCATTTTTTTCAAGTAATTAATGCGACAAGAAAAAAAAATCCAAAAACCTCAATTGAGGTTTTAACTCCAGATTTTTTAAGAAAAGGAGAAGCATATAAAAAGCTTTTGGAGGCTGATTTAGATGTATTTAATCATAATATTGAGACTGTCCCACGTCTTTATTTAAAAGTAAGACCTGGTGCTAGATACTTTGGTTCACTGGACCTGTTAAAAAATGTTAAAAAATTTAATAAAAAAGTTTTTACTAAATCAGGATTGATGGTTGGTCTTGGAGAGGAAAAGGATGAATTAATTCAAGTAATGGACGATTTAAGAACAGCCGAAGTTGATTTTTTAACGATTGGCCAATATTTACAACCTTCTCCAAAACATCACCCACTCAGTAGATATTATCATCCAGAAGAATTTAAAGATTTAGAAAAAATTGCAAAAACAAAAGGTTTCTTATTAGTTTCATCATCTCCACTAACAAGATCTTCTTACCATGCTGATGAAGATTTTGCTAAACTTCAACAAAATAGATTAAAAATTATTAATGCCCAAGGCATCAATTAGTAAATTAATTGAATGTAAAAAGGATCAGCTCATAGATTTGGTGCTTGATATTGAGAAATATCCTGAATTTGTACCCTTTTGTTTAGACTCGAAAGTTTATGAAAGGTATGATCGAGATAATCAAATTTTAATTGTTGCTGATCTCACAATAGGCAAGGGACCATTTAAAGATACATACAAAAGTGATGTAAAATTCAACAAAGATAAAAGTATTATTAATGTAACTAATATTGGTGGGCCTCTAAACCATCTTGAAAATAAATGGACATTTATAGAATCTGACAATGGTACTGAAATTTTATTTGATATTGATTTTGAAATTGAAAACAAATTTCTTAATCTAGTAATGACAAAATCCTTTCAGTATGGACTTAACAAAATAGCAGATGCATTTCAAAAAAGAGCTCGTGAATTGTATTCTTATGAACATTAAATAAAGGAAAATTATGAAGAATGTAGAAAAAAAAAGACATTTAGCTAAAACAATAACTTGGAGAATTATAGCTAGCGCAGATACTTTTTTAATAGCTTGGCTTATTACCGGTCATTTTGATTGGGCTGGTGCAATTGCAGGTATAGAAGTTGTTACCAAAATGTTTCTATACTATTTCCATGAACGGGCATGGTACAAATTTAGTAGATTTGGAGTAAGTAAAAATTAAATCTATCTTAATATATCTCTAAGTTATTTGTGATTTGATCATGTATTAAATTGTTTGTTGCCAAAATATCAGAGTTCTCAATCGTCCACAATTTTCCATTTGGTTGAGTGACTTTACCCCCTGCTTCTTTTACCAAAAGAACACCAGAACATATGTCCCATAAGTTTAAATTTCTTTGCCAAAAAGCATCAGTTTTTCCGGATGCTACCAAAGTCAAATCAATTGCTGCAGAGCCCGTACATCTAAAACCAGAACATTTCTTTGCTATGTTATCTATCTCATTTAAATAATTTTTATAACCACGATTGGCATGTGGAATTGTTGCTCCAATCAAGCAGTCAGAAATATCTTTTTTTTTTGAAACCATCAATTTATTTCCATTGCACCAAGACCCTTTATCTTTAGTTGCAAAATAAAATTCATTTAAAATTGGATTAAATATAATTCCATCAGTAATTTCAGTCTTATAAATTCTACCAATTACTATTCCAACAGCAGGAATTCCGTGAATAAAGTTTGTGGTTCCATCAATTGGATCGATAACTATTGTCTCCTCATTACCTTTAAATGGATGAGATTCTTCAGTAATATATGACGAATATGGAAAATGTTGTTTTAATACCTTAAGTAAAATATTTTCAGTTTCCAAATCTGCGTTAGTAACAAAGTCGCCTAAATCTTTAGATTGAATTTTTGCTTCTGAAATTTTTCCAAATTGTTCAATAATTAATTGACCAGCTTCTCTAGCAGCAATTTCAAATATTTTTACTATTTCAGATTTTTTAGACATTAAAATACTAATACAATTTACAGTTTAATTTATAAATAATCAAAAAGTATAGATTCAAATACCAATTTAGAATTATTATAAATAACTTGTATACAACCTTTTATCTAGATAATATTTTATTTAACGACGTTAACGTATGGAGGAAAAATGAAAAAAACTAAAATTCTTAGTTTAATAACTTCTTTCTTTTTTGGGCTGACTTTATTATTACAGCCAGTTGTTTCATTTTCAATGACATTAGATGAATTGATTGCAGCCGCTCAAAAAGAGGGAGAGGTAAACACATATTGGCATTCAAGCCGTATGGGTAAAAAAGTTGCAGCAGCTTTTGAAGCTAAATATGGAATTAAAGTAAATGCAACAAAAATGAAAGACTCTGAAATGACAGAGAGAATTGTGAGAGAAGTTACTTCAGGAAATGTAATTGTTGATCTTGTTGGATACGATGACGGACCTTTTTTGGATACAGTTTTGACTCCAAAAGGAATGGTAGAAAATTACGTTCCACCTTATCTTTCGAAGGACATACCTGCTGATAGTCAAAAACCATTAATTTACTTATGGCAACCCTTTGTAATAGGTTATAACTCAGAAACTTACGGAGATAGCTGTCCAATAAAATCTTTATGGCAATTAACAGAAAAAGATTGGTCTGGAAGATTTCATATGTGGGATCCACGTATAGCTTCATCTATGCTGCAAATGTTTTCAGCAATGGAGGATAGATCTGACGAATTAGCTGCTTCATATAAAAAACATTATGGAAAAGATCTTAAAGTTTCAGAGGCAAATGCTGGACTAGAATTTGTTAAAAGATTAGCTCAAAATAATCCAGTTTTATATAATGAAGATTATGAAATTGCTGTAGCTGTTGGAACCAAAGGTCAAAGTAAAGCTCCTATAGGAATTTATTCTTTAGGAAGACATAGAGAAAATGCCAAAAAAAATCTAGCATTAGCTTTATGTGATGTAGATCCGTTTAAGGGGTTAAATCAGCCGACATATATGCAAATAGTAAAAGGTGCACCACATCCACATGCAGCTAGATTACTTGCGTATTACGTTCTTACTCAGGAAGGTGCTAATCCTTGGGTTGGTGTAGTTGGAGCCTATTCTTCTAATTCATCTCTAGGATCAAGTCCGGATAATCCATATCCTACTGCGGAGGCATGGAAAGGTACTTTATTAGTTTCTAATAATACCAATGTTGCTAATCGTAGATCTGATCTAATGGATTTTTGGATTAAACACAGTAAATAATTCATTAATTAAAGTTTAAGGCGGTGTATTTAACATCGCCTTAAAATAAAAAGAGGTTAAATTGTTTACTTCAAATTCAACTCGCCAAAACTCTCTTCTTGTTAGTCTTAAAATTAAATTATCAAAATTATTGTTACAACCTACGTTTTTAATTGGAGTTATTCTTGTAATAATATTATCCTATCTTGTTATTGCACCAATAGTTTCAATTTTTTCAAATTCAGTATCTTTAACAATGATGGATGCAATGCTATCTGGAGGCAAAGATGGTGAATTTACATATAAATATGTCGATAGAGTTTTTACTTCCTCTATTAGTGAAAAGATTTTTTGGATACCTTTAAAAAATTCTTTAACTGTATCATTTTTTGCAACATTAATTGCTTTAACTTTAGGTTTAATTTTAGCTTCTTTAGTTACAAGTACTAATATTTTTGGAAGAAAGTATTTAGGATTTTTATTAATAATTCCATACATGCTTCCATCACAAGCTATGGCAACAGCGTGGTTGACCATGTTTAAAAATAGAAAAATTAGCGGACCCCAGGGAATGCTAGAATCATTTGGAATAACTCCTCCTGATTGGCTAGCTTACGGTCCATTACCAATTTCAATATGTATGGCCTTAAGCTATTTCCCATTTGCATTTCTTCTTTTTTCAAGTGCACTTGGTAAAATTGATATTCAATTGGAGGAAGTTGCCTCAACTTTTGGTGCTAAAACTAAAGCTATATGGTTAAAAATTATTCTTCCTCTTTTAATTCCCACTACAATGTCAGTTTTATTGTTAACCGTTGCAAGAACTCTAGGAACCTTTGCAACTCCTTATATCTTAGGTACACCAGCAAAATACACATTGCTTTCAACATCATTATATTCAAGTGTAAGATCTAATGACTCAGGTGTTGTTGCTGTCATAGCAATCGTCCTAAGTTTAATTGGTGTAATGCTTCTTCTAGTTGATATATGGGTTGTGAGGAAATGGCAGAGATTTGTAACAGTGGGAGGAAAAGGAATTAAAAGACAACCATCCAAATTAGGTATCTTTAGAATGCCAACTACTTTTTTTGCTTGGGTAATTTTTTTAATAGCAGCATTAGGACCATTTATAGTTTTAGCATTATCAACCTTAATGAGAGAACCAGGTAATTTTTCTTTTTCAAATTTTGGCTTGGCATACTGGACTGGTGTTAACGTACCTGGTATGGACCAACCTGGTATCTTTACTAGCCCTGAAGTAATAACTGCTCTTAAAAATAGTTTTTTAATTGCTGGGTCTGCATCAATAATATGCGGTATATTGGGTTTATTAATAGGTTATGCGGTAGTACGTTTACCAGGAACTTTAATTTCTAGTTTTTTAAGACAAATTTCTTTTTTACCTTATTTAATGCCAGGCCTTGCTTTTGCCGCAGCTTATTTATCTTTATTTGCAATTTCAAGAGGACCAATACCAGCCCTATATGGATCAATTAGTTTACTAATTCTTGTAATGGTGGTTACATATTTACCGTATGCTTCAAGATCAGGTATCTCAGCTATGATGCAAGTTGGCCCCGAACCAGAAGAGGCAGGCATGGTTTTGGGCGCTGGTTTTTGGAGAAGAATAATATCAATTTTAGCTCCATTACAAAAATCTGCATTGATAATAGCTATTATTCTTCCGTTTATAACTGGCATGAAAGAATTAAGCTTAGTTGTAATGCTTGTAACACCTGGAACAGAATTACTTACAACACAATCAATAAGATTTTTAGATTTTGGCTACACTCAACTAGCAAACGCAACTATATTAATTATTGGTGTAGTAGTAATGATATCTGTTTTAATTTTAAATAGAGTAACAAAAACAAATCTTGCTTCAGGATTGGGAGGATAAATGTCTGAAATAAAACTTAAAGAATTAATTAAAAACTTTGGTGGAAACTCTATAGCAGTTGATAATTTATCTGAAGTATTTCCTGATGGAGAATTCGTCTGTTTACTTGGCCCTTCGGGTTGTGGAAAAACAACAACTTTAAGAATGATTGCAGGTTTAGAGACGCCTGATAGTGGTGAGATATTACATGGAGACAAAATTTTTTTCTCTTCAAAAACTGGTGAATTAGTAAAAACTGAAAATAGAAACCTTGGGTTAATGTTCCAAAGTTATGCTTTGTGGCCTCATATGACCGTATATAAAAATATTATTTTTGGTTTGGATATGCAGAAAAAAACTTCAGAAGAAAAAGAAAAAAGATATCTAGAACTTGAAAAACTCTTTCATTTAGAGAATTTTAGGGATCGTTACCCATCAGAACTTTCAGGAGGACAACAACAACGGGTTGCTTTAGCAAGAATGCTTGCAATAAAACCAAGTTTATTATTATTAGACGAACCACTGTCAAATTTAGACTCAAGCTTACGTCTAGAGATGAGGTCTGAGTTAAAAAGGCTGCATCAAAGTATTGGTTGTACTATTATTTTTGTTACTCATGATCAAATGGAAGCCATGACTTTAGCAACTTTAATTGCTGTTATGAATAATGGCAAAATAGAACAAATCGATAAACCAATGGAAATTTATAATAATCCAAAATCTCTTTTTGTTGCTAAATTTGTTGGTAGCCCTCAAATGAATATTATTAACACTGACAAAGATAAAGAATTAGCTTTATGCCTTTCAAATAAATTAAATATTCAAAAAAACAGTGTAAAAAATTTTGGTGTTAGACCTGAGTCTATAAAAATGGTTAAAAACAATGAGGGTGATATAAATGCTATTATTGAAACAATTCAGCCAACAGGCGCTGATTGGATAATAGGTCTAAATATTTTTAATAAGTCATTATTTTTAATTAGCTCAGATCATCCTATAGCAAAAGAAAATGAATCTGTAGGGGTTATTTTTAAATCAGAAGGTTGCCATTCTTTTGACAGTCAAGATTTAAGAATTCATAAAAATTAAACCAAATTTAAAATCAATTTAATTACTTCTTTTACAGTTAATCTTTGAATATTGGTTCTTTTTTTTGATACAAATTGTTTTTTTTTTATTAGTAAGGTTTTACCTTTTTTAATTCCAATATAAACAAGACCAACTGGTTTATCTTTTGAACCTCCACCTGGTCCTGCAATTCCAGTTATTGATACATTAATTTTACTTTTTGAAATTTTTGATAGATTTTGAACCATTGCGCTGCAGCATTTATTACTTACAGCACCATATTTTCTGATAATATTTTTACTTATCTTTAATACTTTGATTTTTGCTTGATTAGAGTAAGTAATTAGACCCATTTGAAAATACTTAGAGGAATTAGCTAGTTTAGTTAGATTGTGAGCTAATAATCCACCCGTACAAGACTCAGCTACAGATATCGTTAATTTTTTCTTAATTAATTTTTTGTGTAATAATTGAATACTCATCAAAATATAAGACTTATTAAGTATATTAATACCATTGTATATAATCCAGCCATTATATCATCCATAATTATTCCAAAATAGTTTTTATGATATTTATCAAAATAACTTACTGGAAAAGGTTTTAAGATGTCAAAAAATCTAAAAAATATAAAAGATAAAATATAATAGATTTCTATAGATATATTGATTTGATTAGTTTGACTCAAATATAATAATAATATTAAAGGCATTGATTGTCCTAAGACTTCATCGATTACAATTTGCTTTGGATCTTTGTTTTGAAATTCTGTTTCAGAATCCTTTACTGCATAAAAAGAGTAAAAAAATAATAAAATAAAAAAAATAATTGAAAATTTTAAATCTTTATATTCAAGAATTTCATATGCTACATAAATAAAAATAGTTGTTACTGCTGAAGTGATAGTTCCAGGAATTTCTGTAAGATATCCATAACCAAAAAAAGTTGATAGCAATTTATTTATTTTTTTCATTGAGAGATTGAGCAAATAACTTCACAGGCAATGGCTTTTTCTTTGCCAATTAGACCTAGTTTTTCAACAGTTTTACCCTTTAGATTTATTAAATTTTTATCTAGATTTAATAGATTGGATAATGATTTTACAATTCTATCTCTATACTTTGAGACTTTTGGTTGCTCACAAATTAGATTTATATCAAGATTATTTATATAAAAATTATTATCCTTAAGTATTTGAATTACAGGTTTAAGCATATTAGGTGACCTGATATTTTTAAATTTATTTGATTTATCAGGAAATAAAGTTCCAATATCTTTTTTGCTCATAGCACCCAAAATAGAGTCAATTATAGAATGAAGAATTACATCTCCATCTGAATGACCTTTGAGACCTGAATGAAAAGGAATTTTGATTCCACCTAAATAAAGTTTTTTATGTTTAATTAATCTATGTACATCAAAACCAATTCCATAAAATATTTTATTTACCTCAGCATCCTCTTTAAAGGTGATTTTATTATTTAAAATTTCTCCTTTAATAAATTTTATATTTTGATTATTGTCTATAAATAGGCTTGCTTCATCTGTGATAATTTTTTTTTGTTTTATGGACAAGTCATATAAATCTTTAAATCTAAATGCTTGTGGTGTTTGAGTTAAAATAGAATTTTTACGATCTATATTAAAAAGTTGATTTTTAATTTTATATTTAATTGAATCCTTAGATTTTATTGCTGGCACAACAGCTTTATGATTTTCAAGATTTTTAATTAAATTTTTTAGTAAATTTAATGTAAAATTTGGTCGTGCTGCATCATGAATTAAAACGTTTTTTGGTTTAA
>CACOMZ010000009.1 GCA_902628525.1 uncultured Pelagibacteraceae bacterium | reverse complement strand
TTATAAAATAGTTATTCATCATATGGATAAATTTAATTAAATGTCAGAATTTATTAAAAAAAACATATATTTAATAATCCTTTTTATTATCACATTATTTATTGGTTTTTTAACATTTTTAACATTTATCAATAAAGGTTTTATAGAACTAAACGATCAAAATTTACAATATTTATTAATACTAAATATTGTTCTTTTATTTGCATTATTTGTTTTTATTTTCATTGAGATAAATAAAGCAATAAAAAACGATATTGATAAGGATGGATTAAAATCTAATAAAAAATATATAACATATTTTGCTTTATTCACTCTAATTCCATCTGTTTTAATTTCTATATTTTCATTATTCCTTTTTTCGTTTGCTTTAGATAAATATTTTGACAAAAAAGTAACTACAGTAGTTAATAATTCTTATGAATTAGCTAAAAATTACGTTCAAGAAATAAGAAATAAAATTCAATCAGATATTGTTTTAATTGCTTTCGATACTAATAAAAGTAAAAAATTTTTAAATGATAATCAAACAGAATATAGAAGATTTTTAAATACACAAAAATTAATTAGAAATGTAGATGAAATACATATTATTGATATTAATAAAAAACTTTTATTCACTACTCTAAAGGATAATCAACCATATAACCCACCAGTTGATAAGGCACTAAATTTGGTCCTAGATGATGATAGACCTTTAAAAATTCTTAATCCACCTCAGAATATTTCAGCTGCAATAATGAGATTACAAAATTTTGATGATAGATTTTTATACGTAATAAAATATCTAGATAAAGATATTTCAAAATATTTAACAGAGTCTAGAGAAGCTATTAATTTCTATTATACAGTTGAGGAAAAAAGTACAGGTATTAAAATTTCTTTCGCAATAATATATATAATTGTAGTAAGTGTTTTACTTTTTGTGTCTATATCAATAGCTATAAGATTTTCCTCTAGATTTTTTAGATCAATAAATAATTTAATCTTCTCATCTATCTCTATAGGTGAGGGTAATTTTGATGCAAAAGTTCCAGAAGTTAAAACCGATAAAGATTTAGAAATGCTTAATAAAAACTTTAATTTAATGATAGATAAATTAAAAACGCAACAAGAGAAATTAATAATTAATGAGAGACATGAAGCTTGGGAAAGCTTAGCTAGAAAATTAGCACATGAAATTAAAAATCCACTTACTCCTATTCAATTAACTATTGATAAATTAAAAAATAAGTATTCAACAGACTTAAGTGTTAATAATTCTGAAAATTTTAAAGAAAATTTAAAAATAATAAATAATCAAATTAAACAAATTGAAAAACTTGTTAATGAATTTTCTGATTTTGCTAGAATGCCAAAACCGATATTAAGACAAAATAATATAGTAGATATAATAAATGATAACATTAATTTATTAAAAGAAATAGATAGCTCAATTGAAATCAATTTTAATAGAAAGTCAGAAAAAATTTATTTAGAAAGTGATAAAGAGCAATTAAATAGAGTCTTTTTGAATTTGATAAAAAATGCGATAGAAAGCATAATTCAAAGATCAGAAAAAACTAGTAAATTCAATAAAAATATCGCTATTGAACTTGAAGAAAATGATAGCCACATAACTATCATTATAAAAGATACAGGAATAGGCTTTGAAAATTTTGATAAAAATATAAAAGATATTTTAAATCCATATTTTACAACAAAAAAAAATGGAACAGGTTTAGGTTTATCTATAGTAAATAAAATTATTAATGATCATAATGGAAAAATTCAATTTGTTGAAGTTAATACTGGTGCAAAAATTAGAATTGAATTTGTAAAATAAAAATGAGTGAAGAAATATTAATCGTTGATGATAATTCAGATATTAGGAATATAATAAATGAGTTAATTTTGGATGCTGGATATAAAACTCGTCTAAGTGCCAATTATAACCAAGCATTAGCAGAGATAGATAAAAAACTTCCAGATGTAGCTATATTAGATGTAAAACTTGATAAGGGTGATAACGATGGTATAGAGCTTTTATCTCATATTAAATCCAAAAATAAAGATATACCAGTTATTATAATTTCTGGTCACGCAAATATAGAAATGGCTGTTAAATCATTACAGCACGGTGCTTTCGAATTTATTGAAAAGCCTTTTGACCAAGAGAGATTGCTTAACTTTGTCAAAAGAGCTGTAGAAAATTTTAATCTTAAAAAAGAAAACAAAGAATACGAAAGTAAATTATTTTCTTCCTATGAACTTATAGGTAATAGTAAAAATATAACAAATATTAACGACCAAATTAAAAAAATTTCTATTACAGAAAGTAGGATTTTTATAAATGGACCATCAGGTTCCGGTAAAGAATTAATTGCAAGAAAAATACATAAATCATCAAAAAGAAAAAAAAATCCTTTTGTTATTTTAAATGGTGCTTTACTTGATTTGAGCAAATATGAATTGGAATTATTTGGAGAAGAAAAAAATAATGGTTCTATATCTTATGGAGCTCTCGAAAAAGCCAATAAAGGTACACTTTTGATTGATCAAGTAGCAGAAATACCATTAGAAATACAATCAAAGATATTAAGAGTTCTCACAGATCAAAAATTCAAACGTGTAAATGGTGCTAATGATATAAGTGTTGATGTAAGATTAATTTGCTCTTCCAGTAAAGATTTAAAAAAAGAAATAGAAATTGGTAATTTTAGGGAAGATTTATTTCACAGAATAAATGTTTTTGAAATTAATGTTGAACCGTTAAATCAGAGAGTTTCTGACATTCCTCTTTTAATAAAATATTTCTCAAAAAAAATATCTGAAAATTATAAAATTAAAGAATTAGATATAGATGAGAACAACAGTTATATCTTGAATCATAATTGGCATGGTAATGTTCGAGAGTTAAGAAATTTAATAGAGCGTATAGCTATCTTACAGCCTGATACAAAGGACAAAACTTCAAATATCATTAAAGAATCTTTAAAAAATATAAATTTTGACAATGAATTATCTGAAAACAGCCTATCTGTGCCATTAAAAGAAGCTAGAGAAAAATTTGAAAAAGAGTATTTAACTATTCAATTAAAAAAATTTAATGGAAATATTTCAAAAACAGCAAACTTTGTTGGAATGGAAAGAAGTGCCTTACATAGAAAACTAAAAGGTTTGGGAATAAAAGAATTTAATTAAATGAATATAATTATTTGTGGTGCAGGCAGAGTTGGCTTCACGATAGCTAAACAACTAAGTGAACAAGGTCACTCAATTACTGTTATAGATCCTTCTAGTGAGGATATACAAAAAATAGACGACGCCTTAGACGTAAAAGCTATAGTTGGAAAAGGAACTTATCCATTAATTCTTGAAAAAGCTAATGCAGCTGAAACTGACATGATTATAGCAGTAACAAGAAATGATGAAATAAATATGGTTATATGTCAAATTGCATTTTCTATATTTAAAATTCCAAAGAAAATTGCAAGAATTAGATCACAAGATTACTTAAATCCAAAATTTGTTACTGTATACAATAAAGAGAATTTGCCTATAGATGTAATAATTTCTCCTGAAATTGAAATTGCAAAATCACTTCAAAGAAAACTCGAAGCACCTGGAGCTCTAGATAGCGTTCCTTTTGCTGAGAATAAAATAAGACTTTTAGAAATTTTAATTAATGAAAATTGTGAGCTCATAAATATAAAATTAAATGATTTAACAAAGAAATATCCTAATCTTGATGCAAATATTATCGGAGTAATACGTGACGATAAATTTATAATACCTAAAAAAAATGATGAAATAAAAAAAAATGATAAAATTTACGTAATTATAAATTCATCTCAAATGTCTGATACATTAGAAGTATTTGGACATCATGAAAAAGTTTCAAAAAAAATTTTAATTGTTGGTGGTGGAAATATAGGATTTAATTTAGCTAAAATTTTAGAAGAAAGTCAAGATTCAGTAAGAGTTAAAATTATAGAAAAAAACAAAGATAGAGCAGAATTTCTTGCCAATGAATTAAATAATACTATTGTTATTAATGGTGATGCATTAGACGAGGAAGTATTAGCTGAAGCAAATTTAGAAGAGTCAGAAACAGTTCTGGCTTTAACAAATGATGATGAAGATAATTTAATGGTAAGTGTCTTAGTAGAAAAATTTGCCAGAGATATAAAAGAAATAAATGATAAGAGAACTATGGCTTTAATTAATAAACCAAATTATTCTTTACTACAAAATTCTCTTAAAATTGATGATTTCATCGATCCAAGAATGAATACTGTGTCCAGTATATTAAAACACGTGCATAAGGGTACTATTGAAACAGCTTACACTATTTTAAATGGTGAATATGAAGTAATAGAAGCAGAAATTATTGAAACATCTGAACTAATAAATAAAGAACTTAAAAATTCAAATTTACCTGACGAAATCAGAATTGGTGCAGTATTAAGGGACTCCAAAGTTATAATTCCAAGATCAAATTTTGTTTTTCAAAAAGAAGACAAGGTTGTCTTTCTTGCAAAAAAAGACTCAATTTCAGTTGTAGAAAATATTTTTAGAATTAGTTCTATATAATAAAATGTCATCATTTAGAGTAAAATACCTAAGTTTTTTTTTTATTTT
Source organism: uncultured Pelagibacteraceae bacterium (assembly GCA_902628525.1). GTDB lineage: Bacteria > Pseudomonadota > Alphaproteobacteria > Pelagibacterales > Pelagibacteraceae > Pelagibacter. The sequence goes on along the minus strand of CACOMZ010000009.1, from coordinate 22,106 downwards.
AATCTCTTTTTTTTCATTTTTTAATATCATTTATTCTTACTATTTTAATTTGTACTTAAATTTAAATACTTATTATTTTAGTTTGGGTTTATCAGGAATAATTGGATTGCTATTTTATAAGTTAAAGATTGAAGAAAAAAAACCAAACATTTTTGAAAAAATTTTAACCGTATTATTAGGTTATATTTTAATGCCGCTTGTTTTATCAATTCCTTTTTATTTAAGTATTTATAATTTAACTTTTTTAAGTGCATATTTTGAAACAGTGTCTGGTTTTACTTCAACTGGATTTACCATTTTTAATAATATCAAACATATCGACCAAGGATTAATTTTATGGAGATCATCAATTCAATGGATAGGTGGATTATATTTTTTATATTCTATAATTTTTCTCATTGATTTTTATGATGAGAGTTTAAAAAAATCTTTAACTAACTTTTTGTCATTTAATAGTTCCGAGGTTTTAAGACAAGCAATTAAAATATTTTTATTATATTCTGGTTTGACTGTATTTATTTTTATTGTTTTAAATATTTTAGGGATTAGGACCTTTTATTCTTTAAATTTAGCAATGACTATTATTTCTTCTGGTGGCTTTCTACCTGTTAATAATCTCTCGTCAGTGTTAATTTATAATTACCAGATAGTAATTTTTTCTTTTTTAATGCTAATTTCTTTTTTTAGTATTTTTTTTATTTATAATTTATTTTTTTTAAGAAATAAAAATCTTAATTTTTTTTATGAAGATTTCCATTTATTATTATATTTACTTTTTGTTTTAAGTATTTTTTTTATATTTTTCAGTTTCGATAATAATTTCATATATATTTTTTTAGCATTAGTAAGTAGCATATCGAATATTGGTATATCTTTAGACTTAAATCAGCCAAATTTAAATTTCATTTATTTAATATTGGTAATTATTGGTGGTTCTTTTTTTTCCACAGGGTCAGGATTAAGATTTTTAAAAATATATTCATTAACTAAGTATTCATTGAATCAAATTCTTTCATTTAGTCGACCTAAAAATGTTTTTATGAATAAATTATTATTTTCTAACATTAATATTAATATAAGAGATATAAATAAATACTTTTTGACAGTTCTTGTTTTTATAATGTCCCTTTTTATTTTGACTCTTCTACTATCTTTAAGTGATATAGATTTTTCTAATTCTTTTAGACTTTCAGTATTGACATTAATGAACACAGTCAATTCCTCTGCTTATGGAATTACAGAATTTGATTATCGAAATTTGCACTTTTTAACTAAATATTTTATTATTTTTTTTATGATTATTGGTAGGATCGAGCTGTTAACCTTATTAATAATCGCAAAAAAATTTCTCTTTAAAAATTAATTTGGTATTATATATGTAAATAAATTTTTGCGCCCTTAGCTCAGCTGGATAGAGCATCGGTTTTCTAAACCGAGGGTCGTAGGTTCGAATCCTTCAGGGCGCGCCATTACTAGCTTTTTTGCCATTATATTTTTGCAAATTGGTCTTGACTGATTTTCTTATTTAACTTCTGATTAAATTATTTTTTCTTGAAGAGTATTTTCTTACATGCTTAAATTAGAAATATTCAAATTTAATTTGAATTATTTGTTAACAAATAAAAATAACATAAAGGAAGAATAATGTTTAAATACTTAAAACAATTAACTTCTTTAGTTGCTATGGTTGCAGTGTTGTTTACTTTTACAACAGAGACTATGGCTGCTAAAAAATCTAAAACACTTAAAAACACTCAAAAGAAGGGTTTTGTAAGATGTGGAGTATCTCAAGGTCTTCCAGGATTTTCTAATGCTGACGCTGCAGGGAATTGGACTGGTATTGACGTTGATGTATGTAGAGCTGTAGCTGCTGCAGTGCTAGGTGATGCAAATAAAGTAAAATTTACACCATTAAGTGCTAAAGAGAGATTTACTGCTTTAACTTCTGGTGAGATTGATATCTTATCAAGAAACACGACTTGGACTCTTTCTAGAGATGCTGATATCGGACTTACTTTCGTTGGAGTAAATTTCTACGACGGTCAAGGTTTCATGGTCAGAAAAAGTTCTGGTATTACTTCAACGAGCCAATTCAAAGATGGTATCTCAGCTTGTACAAATATTGGTACAACAACTGAGTTAAACATGAGAGACTTCTTTAACTCTAAAGGAATTTCTTATGAGCCTGTTGCTTTTGAAAAAGCTGACGAAGTCGTAGCTGCTTATGATGCTGGTAGATGTGATACTTACACTACTGACAAATCAGGTCTAGCTGCACAAAGAACTAAAATGAGCAATCCAGATGATCACATTGTATTACCTGAAACTGTTTCTAAAGAGCCTTTAGGACCAGTCGTTAGACAAGGTGACTCAGTATGGGAAGATATCGTTAGATGGTCTTTAAATGCAATGATTGAAGCTGAGGAGTATGGAATAACTTCAGCTAATGCAGATTCTATGAAAACTTCAGATAATCCAGCTGTAAAAAGATTAGTTGGTGCTGAGGGTGAATTAGGTGCTGCTTTTGGTCTAGACAACGAGTGGAGCTTAAGAATTATCAAGCAAGTTGGTAACTATGGTGAAAGCTACAAAAGAAATATAGCTGACACAGGAATTTTACCAGACAGAGGTCCAAATGAATTGTGGACTAAAGGTGGAATTCTTTACGTACCACCAGCAAGATAATTGCATATTTAACTAATTAAAAAGGGCTAGATTTTTCTAGCCCTTTTTTTTATAAGCTTTCAAATGAACCTGAAACTACAAAAAATTATTCCCCAATTAATTACCGTTTTAGTTGTAATATTGGTTTTTGGTTTTTTTACATATAACGCCCAAATCAATATGGAAAACAGAGGAATTGATTTTGGTTATGGGTTTCTAAGTCAAGAATCTTCATTTGATGTACAGTTTTCACTTATAGAATATGATGGATCACATTCGTATTTCAGAGCTTATTTAGTTGGTCTACTAAATACAATCTTAGTCTCTGTTATCGGAATTATTTTTGCAACAATTTTAGGTGTAATAGTTGGTGTTGCAAGATTATCCCCCAATTATCTAATAAATCAGTTTGCTGCCTTTTATGTAGAATTTTTTAGAAACATACCATTACTTTTACAAATATTTTTTTGGTACTTTGCAGCTTTAAGAGCCCTACCTTTGCCCCAGGATGCAGAAGCAATATTTGGAGTTTTTTTTCTAACAATCAAAGGCTTATATGTTCCAGCATTTATATGGCAAAACTTTAATATTTTCTTCTACTCAATTATTGCAGCAATTATATCAATTGTAATAATAAGATTTTATGCTCAGAAAGTACAAGAAATTCAAGGTAAACAGTTACCAGTATTCTGGATTTCAATTGGATTAATTTTTACATTACCTTTACTTAGTTTTTTAATTGGTGGAGTTGATTTATCTTTTGAAATACCTAAATTAAAGCAATTAGCAACCACATCGTTTATATATGAGGGTGGGCTGAGTTTGCCGCCTGAGTTAATAGCTTTAACCTTATCATTGTCATTATACACAGCTACTTTTATTGCTGAATGTGTAAGAGCTGGAATTCAAGGTGTTGGAAAAGGTCAAAAAGAGGCTGCAGCTTCAATTGGATTAAATCCTAATCAAGTTTTAAAATTAGTTGTAATGCCACAAGCATTAAGAATAATTATTCCACCAACAACTAACCAATATTTAAATTTGACTAAAAATTCTTCATTGGCAGCAGCAATTGCTTACCCTGATTTGGTATTAGTTTTTGCTGGTACGGCTTTAATGCAAACTGGTAAAGCGATTGAAATTGTTTCTATAACAATGCTCACATATCTAAGTTTAAGTATTTCGATTTCAATTCTTATGAATTGGTACAACAAAAAAATTGCTATTAAGGAAAAATAAATGTCAAAAATTAATTTTTTAAAACCAGATAAAGAAAATTTAAATACCTTATTATATATGGGCTCTTTTTTATTTTTAATTAGTGTTGTTGATGTTTTTTTAAACTCATTCTTTAATTTAAATTTAATTAGTTTTTTACCATCCTCTTTAAGCTTTATGTTACCTATTATATTAGGTTTCATAGGATTGTACTTTATCAGAATAGAACACAGTGGTTATAAGTTTTTAGATAAAATAAATAAAAATATTAATACAAATAATTTTAATGCAATTTTATCATTATTAATAATTTTTATAATTATTAAAGCAACTCCAGCAATTTTAAGTTGGTTTGTTGTTGACGCAAGTTTTGCTGGAGATAGTAAAGATGTATGTTCTGGAACAGGGGCATGTTGGACTTATATAAAAGTTTGGTTTAGAAGATTTATGTATGGAATGTATCCAAATGCTGAACAATGGAGAATTAATCTTTCATTTGTAGCATTAGCATTACTTGGTTCAGTAGGATACTTTGCAACTGAAAAGTTTAAAAAGTATTTAACATTATATTATGTAGTAATTTATCCATTCATAGCATTTCTGTTTATCTTCTTTTTTATTTCTGGTGGACCAGTATTTTTTGATTTTTCTTATGGAATAATTGCAGCTGTGATTTCAGTAATTATCGGTTTCTTTATCCCCAGTAGATTTAAATTTTATTATTTTATATTTGTTCCGATTACTCTTTATATAGCTTTAAAATATTTTATTTTTTATGAGGAATTAATTGAATTAGGTAAATTAGAAGGACTTAATTGGGTTGAAACTGGTGCTTGGGGAGGATTATCCCTTACATTTATAATTTCTTTTTTCTGTTTAATTTTTTGCTTTCCAATTGGAATGGCTTTTGCATTAGGAAGAAGATCTGAGTTTCCATTGATTAGATACATATCAGTTGGTTTTATAGAGTTTTGGAGAGGCGTTCCTCTTATAACTGTGTTGTTTATGTCAGCAGTTATGTTTCCAATGTTTTTACCAGCAGATTTTTTTATTGATAAGTTAGTAAGATGTATAATAGCTATTTCTTTATTTGAGGCTGCTTATGTTGCTGAAGTAATCAGGGGTGGATTACAAGCATTACCACGTGGGCAGTATGAAGCTGCAAAATCGTTAGGCATGGGTTATTGGAGAATGCATATATTTGTGATTTTACCCCAAGCTCTAAAACTTGTAATTCCAGGTATTGCTAATACTTTTTTAGCTTTAGTTAAAGATACACCATTAATTTTTGTGGTTGGTTTACTAGAGATTGTGGGAATGTTGAATTTAGCAAAAACAAATCCGAAATGGCTGGGATTTGCCATGGAAGGCTATGTATTTGCTGCAATAATTTTCTGGATTATTTGTTACGCAATGAGTAAGTATAGCTATAATCTAGAACAGAAATATAAAACAGAACGATAAATATGTCTGATAACATTATACAAATTAAAAATGTTAATAAATGGTTTGGAGATTTCCAAGTCTTAAAAGATATAAATTTAGAGGTTAAACCGAAAGAAAAAATAGTAGTTTGTGGTCCATCAGGATCAGGTAAATCAACCTTGATAAGATGTATTAACAGATTAGAAGAGCATCAAGAAGGTGATATCATCGTTGATGGAAATACTTTGACAGAAGATACAAAAAATATTGAGCAAATAAGAGCAGAGGTTGGTATGGTTTTCCAACAGTTTAATTTATTTCCACATTTATCTATAGTTGATAATTGTACATTAGCTCCAATATGGGTAAAAAAAATGCCAAAAAAAGAAGCCGAGGAGCTTGCTCTCAAACACCTTGAAAGAGTACAAATTTTAGATCAAGCTCAAAAATATCCTGGTCAACTATCAGGCGGTCAACAACAACGTGTTGCTATTGCAAGAGCTTTATGTATGGAACCCAAGATAATGTTATTTGATGAACCAACATCAGCACTTGATCCTGAGATGATTAAAGAGGTTTTAGATGTCATGGTAAATTTAGCTAATCAAGGGATGACCATGATAGTAGTAACTCATGAAATGGGTTTTGCTAAAGAAGTAGCTGATAAAATGATATTTATGGATGAGGGCATGATTGTAGAAAGAGCTGATACAAAAGAGTTCTTTGCTAACCCTAAAAACGACAGAACTAAGCTGTTTTTAAGCCAAATTTTATAGAATAATTCTAATTTATAGGTTTTATCCTTAAATAAATAAACTAGAAATCACTTTTTCATAACAAGTTATGCTTGACAACTCTTTCTGAATTATAATTTTCCTGAAAAAAAAAATAAATTTTTCTATTGCAGTAACATTAATTAATTTGTTCAATAGTATTTTATAATTTAATTAAGAGGGGTCTTAATGGAAGATAATTTCAATAAACACTTAGGTAACAAACTTAAGTTAAGAAGGTTAGCTTTAGGTTTAACTCAAACAAAAGTAGCAAAAGCAATAAATGTAACATTTCAACAAATTCAAAAATATGAAAAAGGGACTAATGGAGTAAGTTCAATAAGATTACTTCAACTTTCAAATTATTTAAAAGTACCAATAAATTATTTTTTTGAAGATTTTTCAGAATATTTAGTAAATTTAGAAAAATCACAAGAAGGTCACATGAATGTTAATTATAATTTTTTAGTTAAAGTGTATTCTGAGTTAACTACAGATCAAAAATTAAAATTTAATAAATCATTACAAATTTCAGGATCTGGAATTTCAAAAGCGGTTTAAAATTAATTTATATCTGACCCCAAATTAATTTTATTAAATTTAGTTTATTATTTTGGCTCCTCGGGCAGGACTCGAACCTGCGACCAATTGATTAACAGTCAACTGCTCTACCAACTGAGCTACCGAGGAATATCAAAAAATCCAACTTACTTTTTTTTAGAACTAAAACAAGATTTTTTTTGGAGGCAACGCCCGGAATCGAACCGGGATACAAGGATTTGCAATCCTCTGCGTAACCATTCCGCCACGTTGCCATCTTTTTTTAGCTAATAGCTACAGATGCCTTTTTATATTAAATTATTTCTATTAGTCTATTAAATAACGATCCAAATTGATTATTGTTAATTTAGATTATTAAATTATAAACTTTAACATCAATGAGTAGTGATAAATATATACATTCTGATGTAGAAAATAGAATTTATTCTTATTGGGAAAAAAATGGCCTTTTTAAACCTAAAGAAAATCCAAAAAAATTCTCAATTGTAATTCCACCACCAAATGTAACAGGTAGTTTGCATATGGGTCATGCGTTGAACAATTCAATTCAAGATTTATTAGTTCGCTATCACAGAATGAATGGTTTTGAAACTTTATGGCAACCAGGTACAGACCACGCAGGAATTGCCACACAGGCTTTAGTAGAGAAAAAATTATCTTCTGAAAAAATTGATAAGAATGAAATCGGTAGAGAAAAATTTATAGAAAAAGTATGGGAGTGGAAAGGGCAGTATGGAGATATAATAATTAATCAATTAAAAAAGCTTGGTTGTTCATGTGACTGGTCAAGAAATGCTTTTACAATGGATGAGAATTTATCCAGGTCTGTAATTAAGGTATTTGTTGATCTTTATAATAAGGGACTAATCTACAAAGATAAAAAATTAGTCAATTGGGATACAGTTCTTAAAACCGCAATCTCAGATCTTGAAGTGGATCAAAGAGAGGTAAATTCTAAAATTTATTACATCAAATACCCGATAGATAGAACAGAGGAATTCATAACAATTGCAACAACAAGACCCGAAACAATGCTAGGTGATACAGCTATTGCTGTTAATCCAAAAGATGAGCGATTTAAATCTTTTGTTGGAAAAACAGTTACCATTCCAATTGTTGGAAGAAAAATAAAAATAATTGAAGATGACTACGCAGATCCTGAACAAGGAACAGGAGCATTAAAAATAACGCCAGCTCATGATTTTAATGATTATGATGTTGGGCAAAGAAATAATCTTGAGATCATAAATATTTTTACTGAAGCGGGTAAAATAAATGAAAATGCTCCAGAAAATTACATAGGTCTTGACAGATCTGAAGCAAGAAAAAAAATTTTAAAAGAACTTAAAGAAAAAGAATTTTTTGTAAAAGAAGAAAATATTAAAAATAAAGTTCCTTATGGAGACAGATCAAATTCAATAATTGAACCTTTCTTAACTGAACAATGGTTTGCAGATGCTGGTAAATTATCAGTTAAAGCCAAAGAAGTTGTTAACTCAAAAAAAACAAATTTTATTCCTGAGAATTGGTCAAAGACTTATTTTCAATGGATGAATAATATCGAGCCATGGTGTATTTCAAGACAACTTTGGTGGGGACATCAAATACCTGCATGGTATGGACCTGATAAAAAAATTTTTGTTGCAGAAAATGAAGATGACGCAAAACAACAAGCTAAAAAATATTACGGCAAAGATCTTGAATTAAATCGTGATCCAGATGTTTTGGATACTTGGTTTTCATCTGGCTTATGGCCTTTTGCAACACTGGGTTGGCCAGATGATAATAAATATTTAGATAAATTCTATCCAACATCAGTATTAGTTACAGGTTTTGATATTATATTTTTCTGGGTTGCTAGAATGATTATGTTTGGGACTGAATTTTTAAATAAAGAACCATTCAAAGATATTTATGTACATGCATTAGTTAGAGATGAGAAGGGACAAAAAATGTCTAAATCTAAAGGTAATGTTATTGATCCACTAGATTTAATTGAAAAATATAGTGCTGATGCACTTAGGTTCACCTTATTGTCAATGGCTTCACCCGGAACAGATGTTAAGCTTTCTGAGGATAGAGTAAAAGGTTATAGAAATTTTCTAAATAAATTATGGAATGCAAATAATTTTTTAATTACTAATGAGTGTGATTTTAAAGAAATAGATAAAGTTCCTAATTTGAATTTAAATATTAATAAATGGATTTACTCAGAACTTGTTGAAACTAAAAATAAAATAGAAAAAAACTTAGAAGATTATAGGTTTGATGAAGCAGCTAAAAATGCATATCAATTTGCATGGCATGCGTATTGTGATTGGTATTTAGAACTATCAAAAACAATACTTTTTTCAGATGACGAAAAAGCTAAAGCAGAGATAAAAAAAGTATCATCTTTTGTTTTTAAGCAAATTTTGATTTTGTTACATCCTTTTATTCCTTTTGTTACTGAAGAAATTTGGCTTAAGAATAAATTTGATAATAATGGCAGTGATTATTTAATGCTGAAAAATTGGTTCTCAGGTGAAATAAATAAGGATAGTAGTACTGAACAAGTTGAAAAAATCATTAATATTATTTCAGAGATTAGATCATTTAAAAATGAGCTAAATGTAAGCCCAGGCTCATTAATTGATGTATCAATAAGCAATATTAAAAAAAATCAGAAAGAATTTATTAATACAAACGAAATTATTCTTAAGAAACTGGGCAGAATTAATACCATCCTAGATAAAGACTTAGATAAGCCAGCTGCCACTATGGTTGTTTCTGGTGATTTATTTAAGATTTATTTTGATAAAGATGTTGATTTAAAATTAATAAAAGAAAATTTAACAAATAAACAGAATAGATTGGAACATGAGATGAATAAAATATCTCAAAGATTAGAAAATAAAAGTTTTGTAGAGCGTGCTCCAAAAGAGATTGTTGAACAAGAAAAAAATAATTATAATAATTTAAAGAATGATATTGAGAAAATATCAGTAACAATTAAGGGTATATAATGGCTAAATTTAACAAAAAAAAACTTCCAAGTAGACACACATCATTAGGAGCAGATAGAGCTCCACATAGATCGTTTTATTATGCTATGGGAGAAACTGAAAAAGATGTAGCTAAACCCTTTGTTGGTGTAGTTTCAACATGGAATGAAGCAGCCCCATGTAATATTGCTTTAATGAGACAGGCTCAATCAGTTAAAAAAGGAGTTAGAGCTAACGGTGGAACTCCAAGAGAATTTTGCACAATTACCGTCACAGATGGTATTGCGATGGGCCATGAAGGAATGAAATCTTCTTTAATATCTAGAGAGGTAATTGCAGACTCAGCTGAACTTACAGTCAGAGGTCATTGTTATGATGCATTAGTTGGTATTGCTGGTTGTGATAAATCTTTACCAGGTTTAATGATGTCTATGGTTAGATTAAATGTACCAAGTGTATTTATCTATGGTGGATCAATTCTTCCAGGAAGATACAAAGGTAAAGACGTAACAGTAGTAGATGTGTTTGAAGCAGTTGGAAAGCATTCATCTGGTCAAATGTCAGCTGCAGAATTAAGAAAATTAGAATTAGTTGCTTGCCCAAGCGCTGGTGCTTGTGGTGGTCAATTTACAGCAAATACGATGGCGTGTGTATCTGAAGCTATTGGATTAGCGTTGCCTTATTCAGCTGGAACACCTGCTCCATATGAAGAAAGAGACAAATACGCAAAAGCTAGTGGTAAAATGGTTATGAATCTTTTAAAAAAAGGAATTAAGCCAAGAGATATTGTAACTAGAAAAGCTTTAGAAAATGCTGCAACAGTTGTTGCTGCAACTGGTGGATCTACAAACGCAGGATTACATTTACCTGCTATTGCAAATGAAGCAGGAATTAAATTTGATTTAATGGACGTTGCTAAAATTTTTAAAAGAACACCTTATCTTGCAGACTTAAAGCCTGGTGGAAAATATGTTGCTAAAGATATGTGGTTAGCAGGTGGTGTTCCAATGTTACTAAAAACTTTATATGAGGGTGGATATATTCATGGTGATTGTTTGACTGTAACTGGGAAAACTATGAAGCAAAATTTAAAAAATATTAAATTTAATCCTAAACAAAAAGTTATGAGATCTTATAAAGATCCATTATCTCCAACAGGAGGTGTTGTTGGACTAAAAGGAAACTTAGCACCAGAAGGAGCTATCGTAAAAGTTGCTGGGCTTAAAAAGTTACAATTCACTGGAAAAGCAAGATGCTTTGATAATGAGGAAAGTGCTATGAAAGCTGTTCAAAATAGAAAGTACAATGATGGTGATGTAATTATTATTAGATATGAAGGACCCGTTGGAGGTCCTGGTATGAGAGAAATGTTATCGACAACAGGTGCAATCTACGGTCAGGGAAAAGGGGAGAAAGTAGCCCTAATTACTGATGGAAGGTTCTCTGGGGCTACAAGAGGTTTTTGTGTGGGTCATGTGGGCCCTGAGGCCGCTCTAGGGGGTCCTATAGGCCTTTTACGTACAGGAGACATCATCGATATTGATGCTAAAAAAGGAACTATCAATGTAAGACTTTCTAAAAAAGAAATGGTTACAAGAAAAAGAAAATGGAAGGCTAGAAAATCAGATTTTGGATCAGGTACTCTATGGAAATATGCACAAACAGTTGGACCTGCATATTTAGGTGCGCCAACACATCCAGGTAAGAAAAAAGAAGTTAAGGATTATTCAGAGATTTAATGAAAATTCGTCCAGTTATTTTATGCGGAGGTGCTGGAACTCGACTTTGGCCAAATTCTAAAAATCATCAAGCAAAACAGTTTATTGATTTTGGTAATTGGACTTTACTTGGAAAAACACTAGAGAGAACAAAAGCCTCAATTTACGATCCTCCAATCATTAGTACTAATGAAAAATACTTAAATAAAGTTAAACAGCATTTAAGAAAAAAAAAAATAAACAAATATAAAATTGTTGTAGAACCTACAAAAAGAAATACTGCACCAGCTATATTAAGCGCAGCTTTAATCAAAGACATTCCAGACAATCAGCCTTTAATGTTTTTTACAGCAGACCATTTGATTGAAAAAATGAGCGTTTTCAATAAGGCAATAAATAAAAATAAATCAAACCTTAATAAAGAAAATATATTTGTTTTTGGTATTAAACCTAAATCTCCAACGAGTGATTATGGTTATTTTTTAACTAAAAAAATTAAAGTAAATATTAACAAAGTAACAAGATTTATTGAAAAACCAAAAGAAGCTAAGGCCAAACAAATTATAAAGAATAAAGGCTATTGGAATTCTGGAATGTTTTATCTTCGAAAAGATTCTATTATTAATAACTTTAAAAAATATCAGCCTAAAACTTTCAGAAATTGTGTAAATGCAGTTAATAAAGCAAAATATAATGCTAATACATATTATCTAAACAAATCTTCATTTATTAAAGCAACCGCCAAATCTTTTGATTACGCAATTCTTGAAAAAACCAAACAAATTAACGCTATCAAATTAGATATTCCTTGGTCAGATCTTGGTAGTTGGAAAGAAATTCTGAAAATGTATGACAAAAATAAAAACAAATATATTAAGAAAAAAAATATCTTTTATCGTCCATGGGGTAAATATACCAATTTATTTCAAGGGAAAGAGTTTTTAATAAAAGAATTATATGTAAAATCAAAAGGCATTTTAAGTTTACAGAAACACCATCATCGAGCAGAACACTGGTTAGTTACACAAGGAAATGCCAAAATAACTCTTAATAAAGATATAATTATTAAAAAACCAGGTGAGCATATATTTATTCCATTTGAAGCCATTCACAGAATTCAAAATCCTGGAAAAAAACCAGTTAAGATTGTTGAAGCTCAAGTGGGATCAATATTAAAAGAAACTGACATTGTAAGATACCAAGACGTTTACGGTAGAGTAAAATAAATATTTAATGGACACTACAGTCTTTTTTGTAATTCTATTAGCAACTATTATGCATGCCATATGGAATGCGATGGTTAAACATCATCCAGATAAGGCTATAGCAGTTCTGGCTATTGTTTTAGGTCATATACCTTTAGCTTTAATTTGTATTTTATATTTTCCTTTACCTGGAAAAGAGTCGTTACCGTATATAATAGCCAGCGTATTAGCACATCAAGGTTATCAATGGTATATGTTAAATTCTTACAAGGTAGGGGACTATACTAACGTCTATCCAATTTTCAGAGGCTTTGGTCCATTATTGGCTACATTAATTTCAATAATATTTCTTGGTGTTGTATTCAAAATAGCAACCCTAGTTTCAATATTATTAATCTGTGCAGGAATAATGTTTCTTGGGTTATTCGGTTCCAAAAATCAAAATCAAATTGAGATAATTAAATACTCACTTCTCACTGGATCATTCATAGGTATTTATTCATTGATTGATGGATACGGAGCAAGAGTAAGCACATCAGCAATATCTTATATTAGTTTTTCTTTTTTATTTAGTGCATTGGTTTTTCCTATCATTTTAAAACTAAATAAACATGAGAATATTTTTTCAAAGGTTTTTAAAGATGCAAAAATGATATTTTGGGTAGGAGGATCTATATCTTTTATTATCTATGTAATCGTTGTTTGGGGCTTCACAAAGGCTCCAATTCCTCTAGTTGCGGCTCTAAGAGAAACGAGTATTTTTTTCTCAATATTTATTGGTTATTTCTTCTTAAAAGAAACAATCAATTTAAAAAAAATAATCTCTATTGTACTTATAGTTATTGGAGTTATTGGGATTAAGTTATTTTAAATATAGTTAAATAATTTAAGAATAATTATTGTATTCAAAAGCAACAGCATTATAGGGACAACAGTTCTAATTAGTTCCATTATATGATTAACCCTATCAAGTTTTCTCTCTAATTTTCTAATTGGACTCATGTTGCTCCATTCTTTTTTTGAAAAGCCATATTTTTTTTGATTTTTTTTCATGATGATGAACTCTTTTATTTATATTTTAAAAAAATTCAATTTTTAAACGAAGATTTTATAAATTTGGGCGTATTAATCTAAATAATACGCCCAAAAGGATAATTTAAAACCAATTGTTTGGAATAATTATATAGTGGATCGCTAATACGATACCCACCGAAACACTTAATCCAAAAATCATTTTAAGAAAATCTTTACCAATCAGAGGGAAGACATACTTAAATTTATAGTCTTTGTTCATAGTTGATATTGCAAGTTCTCTACCACATAACAATCCTACAAACACCCATGTTGTAGACATAGGTAGATCATTAAGCTCTTTAAAGTAGAATAAAACAGCAGCATAAATTACGTTAATAATTGTAGCCGATCTTGCATATCTTGTTCCCGTTTTTTCAAGGACAACTTTTTGAATTGGTCCACCTTGAATGTAGAAAATATAAAATAATAATGAAGTAAAATAAGCCATTACAATTAAAAGTAATGATAAATCTAATTGCCTAGGCAGATATACGGCAATATTAGCTACATCGTGAGATAACCAAACCCACCATAACCAACCTGATGAAACCCAAACAGCATTTCTCCAAAAGCTTCTCCATTTGTCATCTACTTCATCAAATTTTTCATTAATGAATTTTGATACTGCTATCCAAGCTATATAAGCAACCATTGCTGCTAGTCCATAACCTACAACGCTTTTTAACAACATTTTTTCTAGCACAACTGTTGAAGCAAATGCTGAAAGAACTAAAAAGGTTGTTGATACCGGTATTCCAATTCTTGTTAATAATAACAGTATCGCAGGTGCTACTGCATGATACCATTGAATTTCTTGATAAGGTATTCTAGTTAATCTTCCGTAAGAAATATCACCATCATACGCATACCACCCCCAAGCTAACGCAAAAATCATAACAGCAGATGCTGATCCAGCTAGTATGTACCATTTAAACCACTTCTTTTTTGAAGCTATAAAGGTACCAAGTGTTTGAATTGAGTCATTAGCGATTACGCTATATCCAGCTAGGGCAAACCCTATAACTGTATATACTAAAGTCATATCCATTTTTTCTCCTATATATTATTGTTTTCGGTTCCGTCTCATGACTTGAGAAAGTAAATATTCGTTAAAGGTAAAAAATTCTATGATTAAATTTATTTATTTGAGAATCAAAGTGAAGATTCATCAATCTTTAGTTTAAGTTAAAGATAAGTCTATAAGTGAATTATTTTATTTTGAGAAACCTTAAGCGGATTCGTCTTAATTATAATATTTTAAAATTATGTAAATAAAATTTTAATAAAATTTACATATATAAGTTGTGTTATTTATAGATAATTTTAAGAATATACGCTGCTAAAATTAATCCAATAAATTCAGCTAATATATAGGTTGGTGTATTAAGATAATTAATTCCAGTAAAAGAGTCAGTAAATGTTCTAGCTATAGATACCGCTGGATTTGCAAAAGATGTTGAAGAAGTAAACCAATAACCTGCAGAAATATATGTTGCTACGCTAATCGCTACTATTGTTTTTCCATCCTTTAAAGTTGCAAAAATAACAAATATAAGACCAAAGGTAGCAACAATTTCTGAAAAAAATATATGCAATCCATCTCTATTTTTAGTTGATAACTCTAAAATAGCGTGTTCAAAAAAAATATTAGCTAACATTACTCCAAATAAACAACCAGATATTTGTGCAGGAATATAATATTTTAAAAGATCACTTTTAATTTTTTTTCTAAAAAACATCGCTAAACTTACAAAAGGATTAAAATGAGCTCCTGAAATGTCAGCAAAGGCTGTAATTAAAACAAATAATCCAGCTCCAGTAGCAATTGTATTGGCTAAAAGCTTAATACCATCATCATTTGTTAGATTTTCTGCCATGATACCAGATCCAACGATAATCATTACAAGAAAACAACTTCCTAAAAATTCACCGATAATTATGTTTTTTTTAATTTTCATTTTCTAACAAAATTTTAATTTTTTTACTTATTATATCGTAAGTTCCACTAATAATTTCGTTTATCTGCTTTTCATTTGAATTTTGAAATTTTGATACAGGATCTTCAATATCCCAATGAATAATTTGTTTATTGTTTGGCCATACAGGGCACATTTCTTTATTTGCGCTATTACATACTGTTATTACACGATCTATATTAAATTTCTTATTTAAAAATATATCAAAATTTTTTGAGGAATAATTTTCAAGATTAAAATTTTTTATTTTAGTTAGATATAATTTGATATTTTCGTTAATTTTTCCTGTCGGATTGCTTCCAGCACTATAAGCTTTAAATTTATTTGAATATTCATTGTTAATAATACTTTCAGCTATTATGCTTCTTGCTGAGTTACCTGTACAAACAAATAAGATATTTTTCATTAGAAAATAATTTTATAAATTCCAATTACAAACAACGGTATTTGTAATCCAAAGTTAGTTAATATTGCCTTATCTTTTGATATAAATCCTGCAATAGTCCAACCCACAACTCCTAAACCGTGAAAGAAAATATTGATAGGATAGATATTTAAATTAGTTAACAATATACCTATTAAAACAAGAGCTGTACTAATCCATTTAAGATATTTTTTAATAAACATAGTCTCCTCTATATGTAAGTTTTTTTACGAATTTATTACAATTATAGAGGAAACTAAAATCTTAATTTTTTATTCCTTTAAATTAGCAGCCTTTGAAAGATGCAGACATATTTCTAATTAAATTGAAATATAGATCTTTACCAGGGTCTAATGTTGCTCCTAGTGGATCTAGTACTCCAGTTTTAATCTTCATATCTTTTGCAACCGCATTGATAATATCAGGATTAAATTGAGGCTCTGAGAATACACAAGCAACTTTATCATGCTCAATAATTTCTCTAATTTCAGCTAATTGTTCTGCACCAGGCATTACATCGGTATTGACAGTAAATGCACCTAATACTCTAACATTAAATCTTTCCTCAAAATATTGATAAGCATCATGGAATACAATTGAAGAAACACTGCTACTTAAATCAGTCATAACATCAATTGTAAGTTTATCGATTTCTTGCAAAGCTTTAGCTAAATTACTTTTGTATTTAGCTTCATTTTTTGGATCATTTTCAATTAGATGTTCCACCATTTCATTTAACATAGCTTTTGCATTAATTGGGTCTAACCAAATGTGTGGATCAAATTCTCCATGTTCATGTTCATCATGATCGTCATGTCCGTGATCATCATGATCATCCTCTTTTTTACCATGATCGTCATGATCGTGGTCGTGATCATCCTCTTTTTTCCCATGGTCATCATGGTCATGATCATCTTCTTTTTTACCTTGGTCATCATGTCCATGGTCGTCATGATCATCTTCTTTTTTACCATGATCGTCATGTCCGTGATCGTCATGACCGTGTTCGTCAAAAATATTTCTTTCTCTAAATTTTAATACCTGTAATCCTTTAGTTTCCATTAATTCAATTTTTTCAGCTTTCTTAGCTATTGAACTCAATGGCTTTTCTAGAAAATTTTCTAGATCTTCACCAACCCAGAATATTAGGTCTGCATTTTGAAGCATTTTTGCATGAGAAGGTTTCATTGCAAATCCATGTGGAGATGCATATCCATCAACTATTAAATCAGGTTTAGCAATACCATCCATTAAGTAACTGGCTAATGAATGAATTGGTTTAATAGAAGCAACTACTTTTATTTCAGCATTTGCTGGTGTAAAGAATGTTAAAATTGACAATATTGAGAATATAAGTGGTATTTTTTTAATATTTTTCATAATAAGTAATTTAATTAGTTGTTATAATATAACAGTATGTAATAATATAACATTTATAAGTCAAGCAATTTATGAGTTTAGAAAATAATACATTAGTAAAATTAAATAACGCTGGTTTTAAACAAAATGATAAATGGTTAGTGGAGGGAGTTTCACTAACAGTTGAAAAAGGTAAAATTGTTACACTTATAGGACCTAATGGTTCTGGAAAAAGTACTACAGCAAAAATTGCATTAGGGATTTACAAAAATATAGAAGGAAGCGTTGAGAAATACACAAACAAGGTTGGTTATGTTCCTCAAAAAATATCAATTGATTGGACACTACCACTTAGAGTTCATGATTTTATGCTTTTAACAGAAAATATTAAAGATGAAGCAATAGATGAAGCTCTTAACTTAACTGGAGTTATACATCTTAAGAATAAAAACTTAGGAAATTTGTCAGGCGGCGAATTTCAAAGAGTTTTAATCGCAAGAGCCATTTCCAAAAAACCAGAACTATTGGTTCTTGATGAACCAGTTCAAGGTGTTGATTACACTGGAGAGATTGCTTTATATGAATTAATTAAAAGAATTTCTGACACGTTAAATTGTGGAATTCTATTAATCTCACATGATTTACACACAGTTATGACTGCAACAGATCATGTTGTTTGTTTAAATGGTCATGTATGTTGTTCGGGTACTCCGATGGATGTTGCTAAAAACAATGAATATAAAACTTTATTTGGTGAACAAGCATCTCAAATTCTTTCTGTATATGAACATAAACATGATCACGTTCACTCAGACAAAGGTGAAATAAAGAAGAATTAGTATGTTTGATGATTTTTTTATACGCGCACTTATTGCAGGTCTAGGTATTGCTTTAGTAACAGGACCACTTGGTTGTTTTGTTGTGTGGAGAAGGTTATCTTATTTTGGTGATACATTATCGCATTCAGCTTTATTAGGAGTAACAATAGCGTATTCGTTTGAAATTAATATTGCATTATCTGTATTTTTAATTTCATCTGTGGTTGCCTTAATATTAATTCAGTTACAAAAAAAAACTAATTTACCAGGAGATGCTTTACTCGGTCTTTTGGCACATTCTTCTTTAGCTGTTGGATTAGTAGTAATTGGATTTCTAACTTTTATTCGTTTTGATATTATGGGTCTATTATTTGGTGATATTTTAGCTGTAACAACTGATGATTTGTTAATTATCTGGACTGGTGGGGCCTTAATTTTATTAGTTCTTAAATTTATATGGAAACCTTTATTTGCATCGACGGTTAATTATGAATTAGCTGAAGCAGAAGGATTAAATCCTGACAGAGCAAAAGCAATATTTACTATTCTTATGGCAGCAGTGATAGCAATATCAATTAAAATGGTTGGATTATTATTAATTACTGGAATGTTAATTATACCTGCTGCTATGGCTAGAAACTTATCGGACAGCCCACAAAAGATGGTATTATTCTCAATAATTGGTGGTCTTTTATCTGTTTTATTAGGTCTATTTTCTTCATTAGAATTTAACACATCATCTGGACCTTCTATAATCATGGCGGCATTAGTATTATTTATATTATCTTTACTTAACATTAAACAATCGATTAAATTGAAAAACTGATAACTAATTGATAAAAATTTAAAAATGCAAAAAGAACATAATCTTTCCAAAAATCAAAAAATCATTTTTGATCTTATTGATAAATCTCGTGGACCTATGAAAGCTTATTCAATTTTATTTAATGTTCAAAAAAAAGGAATTAAAGCACCACTGCAAGTTTATAGAGCACTAGATAAGTTAGTTGAAATTGGAAAAATTCATAAGATTGAGAGTAGAAATGCTTTTATTGCTTGTCAAAATTCTAGCTGTCAGATCTCAAAAGCTACAGCTTTTTCAATTTGTGAAAGTTGTGAAAATGTATCTGAAATAAGTAATTTAAAACTTTCAAAATATTTATCTAATTTTTCAGACAGTTCAGGAATGAAATATAGTAAATATAATTTAGAATTTTTTGGTTTATGTAAAAAATGTAAATCAAAATAATGAGCACTGTTCCATTAACTTTAGACGAAATATTTGAACTAGCAAAAAAAACTCTTTTAGCTAATGGTTGTGATGATGAAACTGCATCAATTTTATCAGATTTAATTAGAAATGCCGAAAGAGATGGTTCTGTATCACATGGTCTATTTAGATTACCAGCATATGTAACAGGTCTTAAAAGTGGAAAGATTAATGGTAAAGGAAAGCCTGAAGTTAAAAAAATATCTCCATCTGTAATAAAAGTCGAAGGTAATAATTGTTTAGCACCTGTTGTTTTAAATAAAGGTTTGCCTGAATTAGCTAAAGCCACAAAAGAAAATGGTGTTGCGGTATTAGCAATAAATAATTCACATCACATGGCTGCTATGTGGCCTGAAACAGAAAAATTAGCAGAAGATGGTTTAGTTGCATTTGCTTGTACATCTTACAAGCCTGCTGTAGCACCTGCAGGTGCCATAAAACCATTATTTGGAACAAACCCAATTTCTTTTGCTTGGCCACGTTCAGGTAAAACACCAGTTGTTTATGATATGGCAACAGCTTCAATGGCAATGGGAGAAGTTCAAGTTGCAAAAAGAGAAGGGCACAAAGTTCCACTTGGAACAGGATTAAATAAAGATGGTAAAGAAACAACTGATCCTGGGGAAATTGCTGATGGAGGAGTTTTATTACCTTTTGGTGGTTACAAGGGATCTGCAATTGCAATGATGGTAGAATTAATGGCAGGTGCATTAGTTGGAGATAATTTTAGTTTTGAAACTGCTGCCAAAGATAATAATGATGGCGGTCCTCCAAGTGGTGGTGAATTCATACTAGCTATTAACCCAGATAAAACATCAGGTACTAATTGGCAAAAACATGCGGAAGAATTTTTTGAAAAAATGAAATCAATGGGCGAAGTAAGATTACCTGGAGAAAGACGTCACAAAAATAGAATGGATACAGGTCCAAGAAATATTAACGAAGAATTAGTAAATAAAATTAAATCTTTAAGATAAATTAATCTCAACAGGTGTGTGATCAGAGGGTTTTTCTCTTCCACGTGGATCTTTATTAATATTAATATCTTTAATTTGATCAATTATTGAGTTTGATACTAAAAAATGATCAATACGCATACCATTATTTTTTTGCCAAGCACCTCTCATGTAATCCCAAAATGTATATCCTTCTTTATCCTCATGAAAATGTCTGTACACATCATTAAAACCAAGATTGATCATTTCTCTAAATTTTTTTCTTATTTCAAGTCTGTATAAAGCATCGTCTTCAAAACTTTTAACATTGTAAACATCTTCAGCTGAAGGGATTATATTGAAATCACCTGCTAAAATAATGTTAGAATTTTTTTTAGATAAAGTTTTTAATTGTTTTATTAATTGATCAAGCCAATTTTTTTTATAATCATATTTTTCTGTATCTACAGGATTGCCATTAGGGGTGTAAATATTTATTAATTGTATATTTTTTTTCTTATATTCAAATTCAGCAGAGATTATTCTTGATTGTTTTAACTTATCCTTAATTAAATCTGTTTTGACATTTTTTAATTTATTTTTTGAGATGATTGCCACACCATTATAACTTTTTTGACCAAACACATGACTTTCATAGTCCATTGATGAAAAATCATCATATGGAAAATTAACATCTTCTGTTTTGATTTCCTGCATCATTAAAATATCAGGTTTATATTTTAATAAATAGCTTTTAATATTTTCAATTCTTGCTCTTACCGAGTTTACATTCCAAGATGAAATGAGCATTAAAGTGAGAAAGAAACTCCACAACCACATGAGGATTTGGTTTGTGGATTAGATATTTTGAACTGTTCACCAATTAGTTCAGACACATAATCAACTTCAGAACCTTTAAGTAAATCAGCTGAAGTTTTGTCTATTAAAATTTTATGATAATTTAAATCGTCCTCTTGTTTTGATTTATCAAAAGTAAATTCATATTGAAAACCTGAACATCCTCCTCCTTTTATGGCGATTCTAAAGAATGATCCCTTGTCTTTTTTAGATAATAAATTATCTATTTTTTTTAACGCATTATCTGTAAATTTAATTTCTTTAATCATATTTGAACACTGCTAATACTAATATAATACTTAATTATTTAAATTAAAGGATGAAAAAAGGCACCTTGTTAGGCGTATTTAAAAGTAAAGGAAGACTTCAAAAAGAGGCTAATTCAAAATATCGATCTCCTTTTCAAAGAGATAGAGATCGTATAATTCACAGCGCTTCATTTAGACGACTAAAGCATAAAACACAAGTATTCGTAAATACTGAAGGAGATCACTTTAGAACAAGGATTACTCACTCAATTGAGGTTGCTCAAATAGCAAGATCAATTGCTAAGTACCTTAAATTAAACGAAGATTTAGCTGAAACTTTAAGTCTTGCACACGATTTAGGACACACCCCATTTGGTCATGCAGGAGAGGAAGCTCTAGATGAGTGTATGCAAAATTATGGTGGTTTTGATCACAATCTTCAAACACTCAGAATAGTAATGTTTTTAGAAAATAAATACTTCAAATTTGCTGGGCTCAATTTAACTCTTGAAACTTTAGAAGGACTTATGAAACATAATGGACCAGTAGAGGATTTAAGTATGATTGATAGAGTAATTGGATTAAAAAATTTTCAAAAC
>CACOMZ010000008.1 GCA_902628525.1 uncultured Pelagibacteraceae bacterium | reverse complement strand
TAAATACCAAACTTATTATTTGAAATAGTTAAATAAATATCAATTTCTGATTCTTCAGTCATTTTATAATAATTTGATTTTTAACTCTTAGATCAATTATTTTTATATCTCTTAAATTTTTAAGATTTAAAAATTCAAATGATTGATTTAAAGATTTAACTATATTTAAATTTGAGAGTTTTACTCTAATTCCATCTTTAAGTTCTAGATCCCATCTTTTTGAAGGGTAAAAGTAAAAATTTTTTATTTGATCATAAGAAAATTTAGAAAGATCTATTTTTTTTTTTAATTTAAGAAATTCTTTGGTTTCAGGGTTTCCAAAAATATACGGCAAATGATCGTTGTTAAATTTTTCATTTATCAATCTCCCATTTGATCCAACTATATATGTTTTACCATCATAATTTATTTTTGCCAAAAAATTAGTTTTAATAATTTCAATATTTAATGTTGAGGGATACTTTTTAAAAATTTTATAATTTTCAACTATACTATAAGAATTGATAACATTTGATATTTCATTTTTATTTAATGAAATAATATTATTAAGATTTAAAGTATTAATTTTATTTTTAATATTTAAGACTTCAATATTATTAATCCCAAAAATATTAATCTTTTTAATTTTTAAAAAATTTTTTTTATTTAATTCAATATTACTTACTGTACATAATGAAATGAAAAGTAAAAAATAGATTATAATTTTTTTACTTGTTCGTTGATGCATCTTTTAACATCCATTCGATTAACTCTATAAATTTAATACCTTTATAGGCTGCAATTTCTGGAACTAGAGATAACTTAGTCATTCCTGGTTGAGTATTAATTTCTAACAAGTAAAATCTATTTTTAAAAAATTTGAAATCTGATCTGGTTACACCTTTACATCCAATAATTGAATGTGCCTTATAAGCTATATCTAAAACTTTTTTTAATTTCTTTTTTGATAAATGAACCGGTATAATATGTTGTGTTTTTGCTTTTGTATTGTATTTAGCTTGATAGTCATAAAATTTTCTTTTTGGCTTTAGTTCAATTACTCCTAATTTTTTACGGCCCATGATTGCAACTTGAATCTCTCTTCCACCTATAAATTCCTCGATCATTACTTTTTTATAATTTTTTAATGAATTTAAAATTTTAATAATATTTTTTTTTTTACATATATACACATTAACACTTGATCCTTCGTTTAAGGGCTTAACCACTACGGGAAAATTTAATTTTCTATTTATTTTTTTTATTAAATCTGAATTTTCTAAATCATATGAGTAAGTAAAAAACTTAGGTGTATTAATTTTATTTTTTATAAATATATTTTTTGAAATTTCTTTATCCATTGCAATAGCTGATGAAATTACTCCTGAATGAGTATAAGGAATTTTAAACCTTTCAAGTATTGTTTGTATGTATCCATCTTCTCCAAATTGACCGTGAAGAGCATTAAATATAACTTTGGGTTTAAACAGCTCAATTTTTCTTGTTAAATTAAAATCAGGCTCTGAAATTTTTACTTTATACCCATTATTTTTTAACTCTGTAGCTACTTGCATCCCTGTATCAAGACTAATTAATCTCTCTTTTGAGATTCCACCTGAAATTATAAGTACTTTTTTTTTCAATCTATTCTAAAATTTTAATCTCTGTTTCTAATTTAATACCAGTTTTTTTAAACACATTTTCGGAAACAAATTCTATCAATTTTTTCATATCATTAAACTTAGCATTACCTTTATTAACAAAGAAGTTACAGTGTTTTTCTGAAATAGAAGCCTCCCCAAATGATTTTGTTAAAGGAACAGACTCTTTAATTAATTGCCAAACTTTCTTATCTGATTGATGTATTGGATTTTTAAAAGTGCTTCCACTTGTTTTAATTCTAGTAGGTTGAGCTTTTTCTTTTTTTTCTTTAAGAATTTTCATTTCATTAATAATTAAATTTTTTTCTTTTTTAAAACCTTTAAATGATGCGCTTAGAAAAATCAGGTCATCCGATAATCCACTATCTCTATATTTAAAGTTTATGTCTCTAGCAGGAATTGTAATCACTTGCCCAGATTTATTAAGTGCTTGAATAGAAACTAATATATCTTTAAATTCTCTTTTAAAACAACCTGCATTCATTTTTATTCCTCCGCCAACTGTTCCTGGAATACAGGACAAAAATTCAAAACCACCTAAATTATTTTCCATTGCAAACTTTGATAACGATATATCTGGAACCGAGCTTCCGGCTATAATTATTTCTTTATCGAGTAATGATATATTTTTAAATTTATCTGATAGTTTAATTACAACACCATCAAATTTTTTATCTGTTATTAATACATTTGAACCACCCCCCAATATAAAAATTTTTTCTTTATTTTGAATTTTTTTCAGAAATTTAATTAAATCTTTAAGATTTTCTGCTTTATAATAAATTTTTGTTTTACCACCAATATTAAACCAATTTCTTTTCTTGAGATCATAATTTAATTTAATATTATTATTAAACTCATGTAGCAACTCTCTTAAATCAGTATCCATTATATTAACTGTGGTAATTCTCTAATCCATTTAGATATTGTTCCTGCCCCCATACCAATAACAATTTTTTTACCATAAATATTAGCTTTAATATATTTTGCTAATTCAACTTTATTATTTACTAAAAATAATTGAACTTTTGAATTTTTAATTATCTCTTTTGCAAAATTTATATAACTAAATCCAAGTTTTATTTTTTCACCTGCTGTATAAATTGGAAATAACAAAACTTTATCTGCATTCTTGAATGCAAAAGTAAATTCTTCTTTAAGATCTTTTAATCTTGAAATTCTATGTGGCTGAAAAATACATATTTTTTCATAATTTTTATAGACACTTCTTACACCATCTAATACCTCTTTAATTTCAGTAGGATGATGAGCATAATCGTCATAAAAATCAACTTTGTTAAAAGTAAAAATTTTATTAAACCTTCTTTGAACTCCTTTAAAATTTTTAAGACCTTTTTTAATATTTTTAACCGGGAGGCCAACAATTAATGCTAATGCAGCTGCAGCTACAGAGTTTTTTATATTGTGACTGCCCAATAACGGAACTTTGAATTTTTTAATTATTTGATTTTTTTTATTTGGTAGCATTACATGCAAATCAAATTCAGAAAAATTTATAAATTGTTTAATATTTTTAATCGCAAAATTTGATTTTCTATCTTTACCATAAGTATAAAAGTTTTTATTTTTTATTTTTTTAATTAAATTTTTATTATTTTTATCATCTAAACAAATAAAGGATTTCCCAAATGAGGGAACCTTATTAACAAAATTTTCAAAATATTTTTTTAATTTATCCATAGTGCCATAATAATCCATGTGCTCTCGATCTATGTTTGTTATAATTGAATATGTTGGGGGTATAAAAACAAAGCTTCCATCAGACTCATCAGCCTCTAATATAGACCAATCACTTTTTCCAAGCTTCGCAGAATTATTAATTGAGTTAATCACTCCACCATTGATAATTGTAGGATCTAATTTTGTTTCTTCAAATATAGATGCTATCAAAGATGTTGTTGTAGTTTTGCCATGTGATCCAACGACTACTATATTCTTTGTCAAAGAAACTATATTGGCTAGCATTTCACCTCTTTTATAAATAGGTAGTTGTTTTTTTTTGGCTGCAATAAGTTCTGGATTACTTTTTTTAATTGCTGAAGATATAACCACAATAGTTCCCTTATTAATATTTTGTTTTTTATGACCGATAAAAACTTTTATTTTTTCTTTTTTTAATCTTTCAATATTTTTATTATTTGCAATATCGCTACCTTGAACTTTAAATCCTTTACTTTTCATTATTAATGCTAAGCCACTCATGCCTATTCCACCTATTCCAATAAAATGGATAAGTTCAGATTTTGCTAATTTAATTTTCATTAATAATATTTAATATTTTTTGATTAACATTATTCCAAGTATTTTGATAATTTAATTTCTGTAAATTATTTTTTTTTATAATGTAATCCTGACTTTTATTTACCAATTCAAGTAAAAATTTCTCAAATTTTTGGTCATCAAAATTATTTTGATCAATTATCCAACAGCAATCCTGTTCTTTGTAATATTTTGCATTTTCATACTGATGATTATCTTTTGATGATGGAAGTGGTATTGCTACAAATGGAATATTTAAGAAGGATAGCTCAGCTAAACTAGATGCACCTGCTCTAGTTATACATAAATCACCTTGATTTAAAGTTTCATTAAGATTGTGATCATAACTAAAAACTTTACTCTCAATATTATTTTGGGAATAAAAATTTTTCAAAAAATTGATATTTTTCTCACTAGTTTGATGAATAATTCTTATAGAAACTTTTTTTGCTATACTTGAAAAGGATTTATTTAAGAGTTCATCAAAAATTTTTGCACCCTGACTACCTCCTATGATTATAATTGTAAAAAAATTATCTTTTTTTAGGTAAGTTTTTGTTTCATAATATTCTTTTCTTATCAAAGGTTTAATAGTAGCTAATCTTTCATCAATTCCATATGGTAAATTAATTAAATTCTTTGAATAACATATTAGTTTTTTTGAAAAATTTAAAAAAAATTTATTTGCTCTTCCGAGAACCATATTTGGTTCAATTAAAAAAATTTTAATGCCTAATATTTTTGCCGCTAAACATGCCGGTAAAGACATATAGCCACCTGTAGAAATTAAAATTGAAATATTATTTTTTTTTAAAAGAAAAAAAGATTTAACAGTTAGAAATAATATTTTTAAAAATGAAAAAGGAAGTAGGAAATAATTGTTTAATTTTGGAGTATTGATTACTAATGCATTATAATTCTTATCTAAATATACGAGACCTCTTAAATCTGTAGAAATTAAAGTTTCATGAGTATTCTTTAAATGGTTATAAATTGTAATTGCCGGGATCACATGGCCTCCTGACCCACCTGTAGAAATTAAAATTTTTTTTGTCATTTTTAAGTTATTTTTCTTTTTGTTAGATTTAAAATTATCCCGGCCAATATTGATGTACTTATTATTGATGAACCACCATAGCTTAAAAAAGGCAATGTCATTCCAGTAGTTGGGAATAATCTTATATTAACTCCAATATGAATAGTAGCCTGCATTAATATTAAACTAACAGATCCAATTAGAATAAGTTTAACTTTATCATTTGTTTCAAAACTTATTTTTTTAAAAACCATATAAATCAGGATCAAAAACAAAAATAATATTAACATTATGGCAACAACACCAAACTCTTCGGAAATTACTGAAATAATATAGTCAGTATGGGCTTCAGGAACTCTATTTTTAAGAACTCCTTCACCTAAACCCTTTCCAAAGAAACCTCCACTTGTAATCGACTCTATTGCTTTATCAGATTGAAAATTATGGGTACCTGTTTCTCTATTAAAAAAAGAAAAAATACGTCCTTGGATATAATCAAACTTAGGAACATAAATAATAAGATAAGAAAGCAAAAATGCACCGACAACAAATATCGCTAAAAGAATATATATATTAATTCCTGATGTGAAGATCAAAACTGCCCAAGAAAATACCACTAGTAGAGTTTGACCAATATCCGGTTGAATTATTAAAAGCAAAGAAATAGCAGATATTAAAATTGTTGATATTAGGTACTTAAATAAAATATTTGACTTACTGCTACATAAAATTGTTGCCAAAATTACTATTAAAAATGGCTTCAGAACCTCTATAGGTTGAAATCTTGGTAAGAAAAATAACTCTATCCATCTTTTTGAACCTTTAACTTCAACACCTATGAATGGTACTAAAAATAAAGAAATAAGAGAAATAAAAAAAAGATAAATTGAATATTTGTATAATTGATCTGAATTAAATGACGAAAATATAAAAATAAGTGTTATTCCAATTAAAACATAAATCAAATGTTTAAAAAAAAAGAAATAACTATTAGTATCTAACTTGTCAGAAGCTATTAAAGAAGTTGAAACCAAAGAAAAAAACAATCCAATAATAAATAATAGACTTATTAATATAAAAATATATTTATCTATGTTTTTCCACCATTGATAATAAAACTTATAAATAATACTTTCAGTTTGCATTTGTATACTTTTTAATTATTTGATTAAAATAATATCCTCTATCTTCAAAATTTTTGAAACTATCGAATGAAGCTCCAGCTGGACTAAAAAAAATAATATTTTTTTTAGATTTCTGACTTTGAATTTCTGAAAAGATAACTTTAAGAATCTCTTGTAAATTTCCAAAGCTTTTTACATTTACTTTATTTTTTAAGATACTCAAAAATTTATTATGATATGCTCCAAAGATAAAAACTTTGAAATTTTTGCTTTTTATTTTTGATAATTTGAATTTATCTCCCTTTTTTGGAATTCCGCCCAAAATCCAATAAACAGTATTCAAATTTTTTAATACACTTTCTGAAGAAGCAAAGCTTGTTGATTTAGAGTCATTAATTATTGTTAGGTTTTTTTTGTCAAATATTATTTGCTGCCTGTAATCAAGGCCTTTAAATTTATTAATAGTTTTAATTAATTTTTTCTTGTTAAGTTTTAATTTTGAAGCAATTTTAAATATGAAAGATAAATTTTCTTTATTACCATCAGTGATAAAATATTTATTATTGATTTTACTAAACTCTTTATTTAGATTTGAGGTCTGAACTCGATAAATTTTTGAATTATACTTGTTTCTTTTTAACTTTTTATTAATTAGTTCATCATCTTTCTTTACAAATGCAAAAGATCCTCTTTTTTGAGATTTTAGTAATTTAAATTTTGCATTTACATAATTCTTTAAACTTTTGTGTCTTTCAATGTGATCTGAGGAAATATTTAAAATTACTGCATATTTTGACCTAAATATACTGCTGTATTCCAGTTGATATGAAGAAGCCTCTATTACAAAGATTGTCTTTTTTGAGATGTTTTTTTCTGATAATGCCGGGTTACCAATATTCCCAATAAGCCTTGAATCCTTATTTTGATCAATTAGAGCATCATGTAGGATTTTGGCAGTTGTAGATTTACCATTAGTTCCTGTAATTGTTATGCTTTCATTATTAAAAAATGAAAATAAAACATCTAGATCGGTATGAATTTTTTTAAAATTTTTCTTTAAAAATTTTGATAATTTACAATTTGAAATATCTATGCCTGGACTAATAATAATTATATCAAAATTTATTTTTTGTATTTCTTTTAAACTAATTATTTTTTGATTGTGTTTTAGGTTTAATTTATGGTTGTCATCAAACAAATATACTTTAGACCTATTTTTTAAAAAACTATAAGATGAGATGCCGCTTTTACCTAAACCATAAATTAATATTTTTTTTCCTAAAAAAATATTATTTAATATTTTCATTATCTTAATTTTAAGGTAGCTAAACCAATCATTGCTAGAATTATAGAAATAATCCAAAATCTAATTACTACTGTAGACTCTGGCCATCCCTTTTTCTCAAAATGATGATGAATGGGTGCCATTCTAAAAATTCTTTTTCCTGTAAGTTTAAAGGATATTACTTGAACCATTACTGAAATTGCCTCTAATACAAAAAGTCCACCAGTAATTGCTAAAACAATTTCATGCTTTGTAATAATTCCTACTGCACCTAAGGATCCACCCAAAGATAATGAGCCCGTATCACCCATAAAAATTTTAGCAGGTGGTGCATTAAACCATAAAAAACCTAAACATGAGCCTATAATTGCTCCACAAAAAATTGACACTTCTCCTGTTCCTTCAATATAGGGGATTTGTAAATAATTTGAAAATACGATATTTCCAGTAACATAACTTATAAAGGCAAAACATGCTGCAACTAATATTACAGGCACAGTTGCTAGACCATCCAATCCATCGGTTAGATTAACAGCATTAGATGAACCTATGATTACAAAAATTGCAAATGGTATAAAAAACCACCCAAGATTTACAATCAAATTTTTAAAAAATGGAAAATATAAATTATTTAAATCTTGATAATCGTTTAAATAAACAAAAAAACTTACTCCAACAATTGCTAATATTATTTGTGAAATTAATTTAAACTTTGAGGAAATTCCTGATGAGTTACTATTTTTAATCTTCTTAAAATCATCATAAGCTCCCAATAAACCAAAGGATATTGCGATGTATATACAAAATAAAATATTAATATTTGATAAATCTGACCAAGATATTACTGAGACTAATAGACCAAATAAAATTATTAAACCTCCCATTGTTGGTGTACCAATTTTTTTGATTATATGATCTTCTGGTCCATCGTCCCGAATAGGATTTAAAATTTTTTGTTTTGAAAAAAATTTAATAAAAGGACCCCCAATAATCAGCACAATAATTAAAGAGGTAAAAAAAGATAAACCTGTTCTAAAAGTCAAATATTTAAATACATTTAAAAA
The DNA here is from genome assembly GCA_902628525.1 of uncultured Pelagibacteraceae bacterium. Lineage (GTDB taxonomy): Bacteria > Pseudomonadota > Alphaproteobacteria > Pelagibacterales > Pelagibacteraceae > Pelagibacter. The sequence goes on along the minus strand of CACOMZ010000008.1, from coordinate 23,810 downwards.
ACTAAAAGTATCAACAAAATTTAATAAAAATTGATATAGCATCTAAACTATCCCTTTAAGACTTTTTACTATGTCGTTAAATCCTGTCGCAAGTGAGGCTTTAATCATTAAATAATCATTATTATTTAAATCTTTTCTAATCAATTCAATAATTTGAGATTTTTTAGATAGAATCCTACCTTTTTTTGCCTTTGATATATTTTTAAATATTAAAGAAGCCATTTTACCTTTAACAAAAACTTTATCTATCTTGGTTTGATTAATTATTGGAGCAATAGATTGATGGAGTTTTTTAGAGTGACTACCAAGCTCTAACATATCACCAATTAATAAATATTTATTTGAATTTTTTGGGTCTAATTTATCAAAGTTTTTTATTGCCGATTTTAATGATAGCGGATTAGAATTATAACTTTGATCAATTAAATTAATTTTTTTATTATTTAATTTTACAACAGAATGGTCTCCTCTGCCTCCAGGTATTTTGAAATATAGAAAAATACTTTCATTCAATTTAAAAATATTTTTATAAATACTAATAACTGCTATAGCTGATAGTGTATTATATATATTATTTTCAAAATCATTAGATAATAAGAAATATTTTTTTTTATTATTTAATCTGATATTAATTCTAAATTTTTTTCCAATAGGCCTAATATCAATAAATTTAATATCTGATTTCTGATTTCTAATACCAAATGAGATTACATTAATATTTTTTTCTTTTGCAATTTTTTTATGTAATTGAAAAAAAATATCATCTGCATTTAATACAACGTAGCCATGAGGTTTTATATTGTTAATAATTTCAGATTTTGCCAGAGCAATTTGTTTAATATTTTTAAAATTTTTAGCGTGTGCATAATTAATATTTGTTATTACACCAACATCTGGTTCTATAATTTTTGACAAATAATCAATTTCACCTTTTTTATCCATTCCAACTTCTAAAATTCCAAATTCATCGTTTTGTTTTATATTAAAAAGACTCAAAGGAACTCCGAATTTATTATTGTAAGATTTTGGAGAAATACTTACTTTCGAAATTTGACTTAATGCATTTCCCAACAATTCTTTAAGTGTAGTTTTGCCACAACTACCTGTAATTGCTATTATATTTGTATCAATATTTCTTCTGAAAGTTTTTGAAATCTCTGTTAAGAACTTTAAAGTATTTTTTACTTTAATCTGACGACTTTTATTTAATTTATTTTGAATTTTATTTACTACAGCTAACGATGCTTTTCTTTTGAATGATTGTGAAACAAATTTATTACCATCATTTTTTTTTCCCTTAATAGCAAAAAAAATATCATTTTTATGAACTTCTTTTGAATTAATTCTTGCTTTTTTTAAAGATATTGACGTAGGCAATTTTTTAATTTCAGCTGCTTCTTTAACCAAATTTAATTTAAAATTATTTGATAAAATATTATTTTTACTTTTAATCGCGTCTAGAATTACTTTTCTATCAGAAAAGAAAATTTTTTTATTTCCAATTTCTTGGATTTTTTCATGGCCTTTTCCAGCAACTAATAAAATATCCCCCGAATTCAAATTATGAATAGCTTTTATTATTGCAATTACTCTATTGGATATTTCGGTAATTCTCTTTTTTTTAATTCCTTTTTTAATATCTCGTCTTATTTTTTGAGGATTTTCAAATCTAGGGTTGTCATTTGTAAGCACAATACTATCTGCGTATTCACTCGCTATTTTTCCCATTTTTGATCTTTTGTTTTGATCCCTATTTCCTCCACAACCAAATAGCACTGTAATTTTTTTATTAGGAAATTGTTCTCGAAGATTTAAAAGACACGTTTTTAGAGCGTCAGGCGTATGAGCATAATCAAGAATTACCTTAGATTGATTTTTAATTTTACCAATTTTTTCAAATCTTCCCTCAACTGGTTTCAATTTTGAAATTGAATTTAAAATTTTATTTAAACTAACACCACTATATTTTGCTGCAATTATTGCCATTAAAACATTTTTTAATTGCACTTTTCCTATTAAATTTAAATTTATATTCTGTATTGAACTACTTAATTTAATTCTGAGAAATTGCTCCTCTCCTTTAAAGTTATGAGATAAAAGCTTTAGGTTATTTTTCTTATCATTTATTGTTTGCAATTTTAATTCCTTATTAATTGTAATTTTTTTTATTTTTTTAAACTCTGGTATTGATTGATCTGTAATTACATTACCTTTTTTTTGGATAAGATTTTCAAATAAATAAAGTTTTGCTTTTAAATAATTTTTTAAATTTTTATGATAATCAAGATGATCCTGAGATAAATTGGTAAATACGCCAGAATTAAAATTCAAACCGTCTAATCTATTTTGTTTTAAACCGTGACTTGAGGCTTCCATAATTACATTTTCTATTTTTTGATTTTTTAACTTGCTTAATATTTTAGCCAATTTTATTGGATCTATTGTGGTATTAGATGAATTCAAATTAATACTTTTTGATTTAATACCTAATGTGCCAATCGAAGCACCTTTTTTATTATTTAATTTTAATATTTGGTAATAAAAATCTGCAACTGATGATTTTCCGTTTGTACCAGTAACTGCAATTAAATTTTTTGGTTTTTTATTATAAATTTTAAAAGCAGTTTCAGCTAATAATTTTCTTACATTATTTGTATTAATGTACAAAATTCCATTTTGGAATTGATTTTTTTTTCTTTCGGTTACGATGATTTTAGATCCTTTTTTAATTGCTGCAGGAATAAATTTATTACCATCAATACTATTTCCTTTGATTGCAAAAAAAATATTATTTTTTTTAATACTTCTCGTGTCAAATGAAATTCCTGAAAAAGAAAATTTTTTATAATTTTTATTTATGTTATGAAAGAAGTTTCCTAGTAGCATAATTAATTAACCTCTATATATTTTGTGGCTAAAATAGGCCCAATTTTATCTATGACTTTTCCAGCTACCTCTACTGAGGTCCAGCCAGCAGTATTATAAAGTGTACCCTTCCACCCTCCTTTTCGATGTCTATACTTATAATAATAATCTTTAGATTTTTTTGGAGTATCCAGCATTACAACAAAAACAAATTGTGGATTTGATGTGGGAAAAATAGAGGCAAAAGTATTTATTTTTGCCTCAGAATATGCTCCTTCCTTAGGTTGATCAGCAGTTCCTGTTTTTCCACCAATTTCATAATTTTGAACATCTGCAAATTTAGCTGTCCCTTCATCAGTATTTACAATTTTTCTTAAAGCACTAACAACTTGTTCTGAAATACCTCTGTTTAAAATTCTTTTATTTTTTTTATTAAAATTATTTTCTTTATAAATTAGTGTTGGATTAATTTCATACCCACCATTTGATAAAACAGAATAACCTTTTGCTAATTGAAGAATTGTAGTTGCTATTCCATGTCCAAAAGAAGCTGTAGCCAATCTGCATTTTCCAAAATCATAATTTTTTTGAGGAGCAACTTCTTCAATATCAAAATTAATATCAGTTAACACGCCAATTTTTTCTAAAAATACTTTAAATTTTTCTGAGCCAACTTTTTGAGCAATTTTTACTGATCCTATATTTCCAGATCTAACTAAAATTTGCTCTGCAGTTAAATCTGATGGAATTTCATTGTCATACTCACCAATTCTGTATTTGTCACATTTAATTGATTTGGGTAAATCTAAAAATTCAGTCTCTGGTTTAATTACGTTTTCATTTAAGGCGCTTGCAAAGGTAAATGCTTTAAATACAGACCCAAATTCATATGTACCTTTAGTTACCCTGTTAATATAATTTACATCTGTAATATTTTGTCTTTCATTTGGGTTAAAATCTGGCAAAGAAACTAATGATAAAATATTGCCATTATTAACATCCATTAAAATTGCTGCACTACCTTTGCTTTTAAAAATTTCCTGATATTTGATTAATTCTTTTCTAATTAAAAATTGAATGTCTTTATCTAATGTAAGTTTAATTGACTCTTTTGAATTTCTAAGTTCATCATTTAACGATTTTTCTAATCCGGAAATACCATTATTATCATCATCTATCTGACCTAAAACATGACTAAAAAGATTTTTTTGTGGATATATTCTTAAAACTCTTTCTTCTGGAACTAAAGATTTGTCCCCTAATTTCATTATTTTTTCATAATTTTCCTCTGAAATTTTCTTCTCTAAATAAAAAAATTTTTTACTTTTTATTTTTTTTTTAATTTCATCAAAATTTTTATCAGAAAAAATAATTTTTAAACTTAAAAGTAATTTTTTTTCATTGATTATATCTGAGGTTTTTAAACCAATATCAATCGATTTAACTGTCTTAGCTAAATAATTTCCATTAATATCTATGATGTCTGCTCGATAAAGCTGATTTTTAGATTCAGGAAGATTATTGATTTTTTCTAATTTACTCTTTCGTGAACCTAAGTGAACGAGGTGTATTATATAAATTAAATATATAATAAAAAAAATAAAGAAAATAAAGGCTACACGATTAAATTGAATATTTAATCCATTTTCTTTTTTCTTAAATGTAAAATCACTTTTATAGTCCTCTATAGTTAATTTCGATTTATTATCAGCCATTAATCTTTAATAATTTTAAAATTTTGGATTTTATTTACATCGTTTGAAATATTGTAGACTCTTATGTCGTTAATATTTTTTTGAATTAGATCATCCTCAAAATACTGAGACTGATATTCAACCAACCTTTCTGAGGAACTTAAATAATCATACTCCAAGGATACATTTTCAAATTCAGTCTTTAAAATTCTAATATTCTCTTTTACTGTAAATATTTCATCTTCAATCTGTTTAGTCGTATTTTTTATTATTGCAGTTGATAGGACTAAAAAAAAAATCACTACTGCTAAAACAAACTTTTTCATAGTTTGTCTCCGTAGTTTTCAATTTCAATATAATTTCTAAATTGCTCATCTATATCGGTATCAAAATTATAAAAATCTTTTTTTTTAATCGCATATCTAAATTTAGCGGATCTAGATGGTGGGTTTTCATTCACCTCCTCATCTGAGGGTGTTATTGGTTTTTTTTGAATTAAGTTAAATAGTGTATCTACTTGTTCAATAACTGGGCTATATCGTGAAATGCTTTTATTTTCAGAAAGACTTTTAAAAAAATATTTTACTATTTTGTCCTCTAAAGAATGGAATGTAACTACGCCTAGAACACCTCCTTTTTTTAAAACTTTGGCAGCATTAATAAGTCCATAAATTAATTCACTGATTTCTTTATTTACAAATATTCTAAGTGCCTGAAAAACTTTAGTTGCATTATGAACTTTAAAATTTTTTCTCTTTTTTGATTTGTCAATAATATCAACCAAAACTTTAGTATCAATTTTATTTTTAGATCTTTGTTTTATAATATTATGTGCGATAAATTTTGATTCTTTTTCGTCTCCAAAAAATTTAAAAATATTTTCTAATTCTTTTTCCTCTAGTTTATTGATTGCATCCTCTGCTGAATAACTATTTAATCCAAGCTGCATATTTAATTTACCGATAGCATCGAATGATAATCCTTTTTTTAAGTCTTTTATTTGAGTATAAGAATAACCAAGATCAAAAATTATTCCTCTTATGTTTTCTTTTTTGAGCTTTAAATTATTTAGTTGGCTAAATTTAATATTTTTAAAAATAAATCTATCCTCAAAATTTTCCTTTAATTGATTAGCAATTTTTTCACTCTCTATGTCTCTGTCAATAGCTATTACTTTTGTATTTTGAAAATCTAATATTTTTTTTGTATAGCCACCTTGACCAAACGTGCAATCAATAAATGTGCCACCATGTTGAGGGGAAATAACGCTAATAATTTCTTTTAGCAATACCGGATAATGCTTTTGCATTTTCGGTACTATGGTGGCATCCATTTATTTCTTGGAAGACCATTAATTTTTTTGTCTTCTTAAAAATGCTGGTATCTCAAGATCATCCTCTTCTTCTTCTTCATTTGAGGACAATAAATCAGCATGGCTTGAATTGTCAGTCTCCGAACTAAATAAATCTGGTGCATCAGAGTCAACTCCAAATTCTTTTAAGTCATTAGAACCTTCTTCCTCTATAGTAATATCTTGAGTTTCGTTGTTGCTAGTTTCAATGGCTTCTTGCGTAAATGACTTTTCAGCTTCATTAACTAAATTATCCTCAACAATGCTCTCGGTTTCGATGCTATTATTTTGCATAACCTGCTCATTCATCATTTCATTATTAGAACTATCGGCCTCTTGCTCTTGTATAACCTCATTTTCAAGCTTTAAAGCATTTGCTCCATGGGAAATTGGATTTGATGGGATTGAGTTTGAAAAATTAAAAGATTTAGAAGATCCCATATTTGAAAAATCAGAGTAACCAGGATTACGGTTTTGAATACGATGAACCATATTTACCACTGATTTCGATTCTGGTTGCTGACCATCTAAAGAAGTTGCTACAATTGAAACTCTCATTTTTCCATCTAATTCAGAGTCAGTTATTGCACCTATTATTAATTCTGCTTCTGGATCGACTTCCGCTCGAACTTTGTTAACAGCCTCATCTACCTCGAAAAGCTTAAGGTCCTTGCCTCCAGTTATATTAACTAATAATCCCTTTGCGCCTTTAAGAGTGTAGTCATCAATTAATGGGTTACTAATTGCCATCTCTGCAGCTTTAAGAGCTCTATCTTCTCCCTCAGCTTCTCCTGTTCCCATCATTGCTTTACCCATTGATGCCATTACTGTTTCAACATCAGCAAAATCTAAATTGATTAAACCTGGTCTTACCATTAGATCAGTAATACTTTGAACACCATGCATCAAAACATTATTTGAAAGATTAAAAGACTCTTCAAAAGTTGTTTGCTCATTGGCAATTTTGAACAAGTTTTGATTTGGAATAACAATTATTGTGTCTACGTGCTTTCTTAATTCCTCTAAACCTTGTTGTGCTCTTCTCATTCTTGAAGGGCCTTCATATAAAAATGGAAGAGTCACAACACCTACAGTTAGAATATTTAATTCTTTAGCAGCCCTGGCTATAACATGTGCAGCACCGGTGCCCGTTCCACCACCCATACCGGCTGCAATAAACACCATGTTTGCGCCTTGAAGTGTATTTACAATTTCATTTAATGACTCATCGGCGGCGGCTTGACCGATGTCAAGTTTAGCACCCGCTCCTAAACCTTTAGTTAAATTTAAACCTATTTGAATTCTTGATTTTGCTTTGCTTAACTTTAAATCTTGAGCATCAGTATTTACTGCAATAAATTCTACTCCTTGTAGGTTGTGTTCTATCATTTCATTAATTGCATTTCCACCTGCGCCACCAACTCCTAGTACTAAAAGTCGTGGTTGCAATTCTTTTATTTCTGGTGCTTTAAAGTTAATTGTCATCTTATTTCCCCTATTGTTTATTTGATTGAAGCTCCCATTTAAGATTAGCTCGATTGATGTTTGCTTTTTTTCTTGCTGTTACCTTAAATTTTTCAAATGCTGTTGGTTCCCATATTTGAAATGTTTGTCCTTGACCAACAAACAACATGCTATTTCTAATTTTTGCATGTTTTAGCAATTTAGAAGATAGTGAAATTCTTCCTTCGCTATCAAACTGTAAATTTATACTCTCTGCTAAAATAGATGTTGCAAAATAATCTCTTTTTTCTTCAAATGGATTTAATGAGTCTATTGCTGTAGAAATTTTCTCAATTCTATCTTGAGAACATGCTTCTATTGATGAATTATTAAAAGATGGATAACAAATAACACCATTATAACCTAAGTTAGACAAGTGTGACCTAAAACTAGCAGGCACAGACACTCTCCCTTTTTTGTCTAATTTGTTCTCGTAAGTAGATAAAAACATATATTTTCAAATTCATAAATTCCATAATTGGGAATATATGGGAATATATGGGTAATTAAAATGATAGTCAAATGTTGATTCTGGGCGTAAATTCAGTCTCTTTCTGATACAAATTTGATAATGGTGAAATATATGAGGCTGAGTAACTGTAGTCAGTTTAATTCTATAATTTTGTCTTAGAAAATATTTAAATTAATTTTTTACTTTTTAAATTTAGAGTGCCAGATAAACTATAAGCCGGGTTCTGTCATTTAAACTTATCATTTGTCTAGGCTTAAAATCACTCTTAAGCTCAAGCAACTAACCCTGATGACCAGCCAAGGACGGCTTTTAGTTTTTCAACAATGTCATCTCTACTTAGTCTTGCTCCCAGTGGGGTTTTCCAGCGTTCATTGTTACCAATAGAACCGGTGTGCTCTTACCACACCTTTTCACCCTTGCCATGTTATGGCGGTTTATTTTCTGTGGCACTATCCCTAGGGTTTCCCCCGCCAGGTATTACCTGGCACTGTGTCCTTGTAGAGCCCGGACTTTCCTCTTTAATATAAATTAAAGCGATAAGTCGTTTATCTGGCCAGCTGAACTTATAAGCAAAACGTTAAATTTCAAGGAAATTTATTTCAATCTTTTCAACAAATTTTCGCTAATACTTAAACATTCTCTGTCAATTATGCCATTAATTAATTCTTGTCTGTATCTTCTTTGAAAAGCTAAAGACAAAATTTTAAAGTTTTCTTTTTTACTTATTTTGATCTGTTTTGTATATCCAATCTTACTTAAATTTTTAATAAATTTAATCTTTTCTAAATTACTAATTTCTATCATTCTCTGTTTTAATAATTTTTGATAATTCAAGTTATGCCAATAGCCAATTTTTTTTTTTGATAAATATTTCCAAGGAAATTTTTCACCAGGATCAATTTTTCTATTTGGAGCAATATCAGAATGACCTAAAAAATTATTAGGTTGTATTTCATATTTTTTTTGCAACAATCTACTTAATTTAAGTATCGCAAAAATTTGTTTTTTTGAAAAATTTTTATATTTAAAATTATGGCCAGGATTACTTATTTCAATTCCTATTGAATTAGCATTTAAAGATTTATATTTTTTCCATTGAGAGATTCCAGCATGCCAGGCTATATATGTTTCAGGAACTAAAGTAAGAATTTCTCCACTATTTTTTATAAAATAATGACTACTAACTTTTGATGAATAATCAGTAAGTTTTTTAATAGCTTGTTTCTCATTTCTCATGCCTGTGTAATGAAAAACTATAAATTTTATGTCTTTAGTTTTTCTTTTTTTTAGATCAAAATTTGGAGAGTAATTATAAGTTGTAAACATAATTAAATTGAGTGCAAATTTAGTCTATTTATAAACACTTTATAGACATGATTTAAAATTAAATCTTACTTTATTAAATGAATTTGTATATTATAAATTTAAATATGTTTAGAAAATTAGCAATTATTATTGTTACTTCTATTTTACTGTCTTTTAGTGCAAATGCAGGGTCTGATGGTCAATTATCTTTAAAAGAAAACTCATCTAAAAATATAACTGAAACAAAAGATTGTTTTGAAAAATTAAACAGAGCAACTTTTGCTTTCAACCAGGGTTTAGATAAAGCAGTTATAAAACCAATAGCGGAAAGTTATAGAAAACTCCCTGATCCAATTCAAAGCGGAACAAGCAATGCTGTAAAAAATTTATCTAATTTAATTACAATTCCAAATAATGTTTTACAAGGAGACGTTAAAACAGCGATAATAAATACTGGAAGATTTGTATTAAATACAACAGTTGGGCTTCTAGGCACTATTGATGTTGCTAACAAAATGGGTTTTCCAAAATATGAGAAAGAGGATTATGGTCAAACTCTAGGCGCATGGGGCTTTGGGCCTGGTTGTTATATTGTGCTTCCCATTTTAGGCCCATCAACTATTAGAGATACAGCGGGATCTTTTACCAATGTGATGGGTGGAGATCCTTTTTATAACGCTTCAATTCATGGAAATAATGAGTTTTTAAGTGAAGGATTATTTATAACAACTAAAGCCTTAAATGGTATCGATTTTAGAGCAAATAATATTGAGTCATTTGATAATTTAGAGAAAAACTCTTTAGATTTTTACGCATCTGTAAAAAGTTTATATTTACAAGATAGAGAAAATAAAATTAAAAATAACAAAAGAGGAAATATTGATGTTATTTATTCAGACGAAGAGGACTGGGAAGAAATAAATAATTAATTTATCAATGAATTTTACAAAATAAGAAAATGAAAAGATTATTTGTAATTTTGTTTATGTTAAACATAAATATTAGTTATGTTCAATCTCTTGAAGCTGATATCTTTGTTCAATCAACAGTAAATAGAGCTTCGGACATTTTATCAAAAAATATTTCAAAAGATGAAAAAATTAGTGGATTGAAAGAGATTGCAAAAGAAACTGTTGATATTAAAGGTGTAGGTTATTACTCGTTAGGTTCGTTTAGAAAAAATTTAGACAATAATCAAAAAAAAAAATATTTAACTTTATTTGAAAGTTATTTTCTAAAAAGTTTTTCTAGCAGATTATCTGAGTATACTAATCCCAAGATTGATGTGGTAGGGAAAAAAATATTAAATAATAATTACACTATAGTTAACAGTTTACTAGTTGCTACTTCTGAGAGACCTGAAATAAAAATTGACTGGAGAATTTATACAAAAAATCCTGAAAATCCCTTAATAAGAGATTTGATAATCGAGGGTCTAAGCTTAGCACGAACTCAAAAAGAGGAATTTACATCAATTTTAAATTCTAATAATAAAGATGTTAATGTTTTGTTTAAAACATTAGAAGAATTTTCAAAAAATTAGCTCTTGGTGGGCCCGCCAGGACTCGAACCTGGGACCAATACATTATGAGTGTACTGCTCTAACCAACTGAGCTACAGGCCCTTAGTAAAACTTAGGTTTTATATCATTAAAAAAGTTAATCAAGCATGAATGTTTATATTTTGTTTCTGTTTGTTTCTGTCTGTAATTGCATTTGTTGGTAAATCCGTTGGTAAGTAAATTTTAAACTTTTGAGATATTAAATTAATTATTTTACAAACTTTCCATTTTTAAAAGTTCCTTCTATTACTTTTCCCACGGCATCAATAAATTTGCCTTTTCCATGAACCACATCATTTTTATATTCACCTTCATAGGTGGTACCATTTGGATTAATATAATATCCTTTGCCATTTTTTTTATCGTCTTTAAATTCTCCTGAATATTTTTCACCACTTGGATGTAGCAATGTTCCTTCTCCATTCATTTTACCATTCTTCCAATCACCCTTATATCTCAAACCATCCTCCCAAATATATTCTCCAATTCCATCAAATAAATCGTATTTAAATTCTCCTTTATATATATCTCCGCTTTTATATTTTATGGTTCCATATCCATGTTTTTTTCCTAGTTTATATTTTCCTGAATAAACTTCTGTAACTTCATTTAAATCTTTCTCAACATGATCTAAGACTAAAGCTTCCTTATGATACGATTGGTAATAACTTTTTGGTAAAATTAAGCTTTTTATAGGTTTATAATATGGAGGATGTTTAGCTTTAAAAAAATCATCATCAATTCGTTTGTCTTCAAACATGTAGTCATATTCTTTCTCTACATATTTGTCTAAAATTTTCATATAATATTCATGTTTATTAGAAATTTTTTTGTAATTTTTTTCGGTAATAGTATCAAGAATAAAAACTGCATCATGCATATTTGATTTTTTTTCAGTATTAATTAATCTGTATTTTTTATCTTTAGAGCAATAGAGAACAAATGCATCATTCCACAAAGCTTCTTCATACATTATGCAGTCGTAACAACTTATGATTTTAAAATGGGGTTTAAGTTTTAGAAAAAATTCTCCACTAAAAATTAATGGAGCTAAATAATTTCTAAAATGCTCTTCCTCGTCATTAATTTCATTATATCCTTTAACACATTTAGTTATTTTTTCTGCTAAGTCGTAGACCAGTTCTGGTTTCCAATTATCTAAAATGCTTAAAAGTTTATTGATATTTAAGTTTTTAAAAAAATGAGTAATTTTTCTTTTGTTTTTGGTTTTTTTATTTTCAACTACTTCTATATCTTTGTTTACCTTCACCATCTTCATAACGTATTTACAAATCTGGCATGTTTGTTTACCAGCTAAAATCCTTGGAATTTTGAGTAATTTAAAATTATTATCGCAATGTTTGGTTTCGCACCTTACAAATACGTAGACTTGTTTTTTTTTCATTTATTAACCCAATAGTTTTTAAAAATTTTAATCTTGTCTTGAGTTATATTTTTAAAAACCCATACTTTTGTATTGTATTGATTTGTTACCCTATCAAAACTTATTTTCGATTTATTTAAACATTCAATAAAATGAACCCCCTTCTTCCTTCTACCCTCTGGTTTGTGAACACCGTCACCTCCTTGGGTTTTGTCATACTTACTTAATGGAGTAGTTCCTCTTTTTAAGAGCAAACTGATATATTGTTTAGTACCAACACCAGTAATTTTGCCAAATTCTTCAGTGCTAACTAAACCATCTCCCAAATTATATTCCCTCTCATAATTCCCCGAGCCTATAAATTGCTTTTCTTTTATACTTGAAAGTTCTGATTTAGTTTTTGCTTTAAAAATTTTTCCGGTTGAAGTTTGCTTCCAACACCACAATTCCTCAGTAATACTATAATAAAAACTATTTTGATCGTATCTTTCCATTAAATTTATTCTAATTCACTTAACCATTTAGGCCAAGATCTTGAATTTAAATCTCTTTGAAGTTTAAACTCTTTTATTATTATTCTTAATATCTCTGTTTTTTGATAGCCTTCTCTAAAAAGCTCTTTAGCTCTTTTAATTTTAGCATTTTTTAATTGTTGAACTTCTGGATTAAATTGAACTAAATTAGATTGATCTCCTCCAGAATTTCCTACCGCTCTTTTGTTGCCTTGCATGGACTTAGCTCTTTTTTCTTCAAGAATTTTAGTAAGTTTTTTTCTCTTCTTAAGAGCCTCTTCAGCTTGAGACTTGCTATTGTAAATTTGCAATCCTCTAAATTCCATTGGGATATTACTATTTTTTGTTTGAGGTGTTGAAAATAATATTTTGTATTTTCCAGATAAATTATTCTTATCTACTGGTCTAATTTTATTATGATTACTCATTTTTCAATTTATCAATTACTGACCTTTGTCTGGCATATGCACAATTTTTACACAACTTATTTGACTCAGGGACGTCATCTGAATTAAAAACTTTAATCATTTCCTCTATTTCTTTCTCAAGATAATTAAATTTTACTTTTGTATGAATAAGAGTTGGTTCAAATAAGAGCTTATTTTCAAACTTATCTTCTAGTCCTCTTGCATTAACAACCAGTAAATATGCATCATCAGAAACTTTTTCTTTTAAATCTTGATGAGTTAGCAAATAAAAATAAAAATCTAATTGTCTTTGATAACCAATTTTAAAATCACCTTCCCAATATGTTTCTTGAGATACTGATTTTTCATTAGCTTGTGATTTGTAATCAACCAAGATTAGTGAATTACTTTTTGTATTCAGCCAAATATCATCAACTGATCCAAACAATACAAAATTGGTTTTTTTAAATCTTGCCTGAAGCCCATGAGCATTTGTTCTCCATGCATCCATTTTTTCATAAGGTATTTTTGATTTAGATGGAATTATAGGATCACCATATACGTTGACTGCTGTCTCATTGTTTTGATATGGGATGACATGCTCAAGCTTTTTATCAATTAATATTTGATGAGATTTTTGCTTTTTACGACATTCATCAAATTCCTTTTTTAAAAGTTTATCTGTTGTGCTGTTAATCGTAAATGCTGGAATTCCAGGAGGAATAAAACCTCTCTTTCTAATTAAGTAAAAACATCTTTTACATTTTTTAAAATCATCAAAAGCTGATCGACTTAACCATATATCTTCTGTATTTCCATATTTAGAAAACGAAACTTCATCGCTTATTCCAAGTGCAGATCTTTCTTGGCCTTTTCTTTTACCTCTTTTGTAAATACCTTCTTTTTCTAAATCGATCACTTTTTTAATACACTGTTAATTTTTTCACTTAATACTTTGATCTCAATTTCGTTTTTTTTATAATCATGCCTTATTCTTAAGTGCTTAGTTAGTCGTATTAAATTGTATGGTAAAAAATACAAATTTAAAACAAGTTTTAAAAAAGGTCTTGTTTTATAAAACTCAACATCAGTTTTTTTTGTTATTTCTTTATTGGCTAAATACATATCAATATAATGTTTCCATTCTTGACAATAATTTAATCGCTCTTTTAATTTATTTTTGTAATAATTTTCCATTGAACGCCCCTTAATTTTTTTGAATTAATTTATTAATTAATGCTTTTTTCATTTTGACACTGCTCATATTTGAACTTAGCAACAATCAATCTAAGGTCATCCATTATAGACATCCATTTTTCAGAAAAGTTATTTGAGTTACATAACCAAGGGATATCTTCATGATTAAGATCAAGCAATAGTAACATTTTACTATCTATGTCTCTTAAAATTTTCTGTCTTTCAAATGGGGTATGCTCCGAAAATAAACTAACAATAGTCTCATTAACATTTTTTTTATCTGGCAATCTTTGGTGAACTAATCTTTTAACAACTTGTGCTCTTGATAGAGTTAAGCCAGGGTTTAATGATATCGCTAGTTCTTCTATTTTTTTGTAGCAATCATGATCAATAGCTACAGATTTATACTTCTTTTTGTCTGTCATATTTATCTTTCCGAACTATAGGTTCACAAAAGATAAAATTATTTTTACTGACTTTACACATTACATTTACCTCATTGAACCGTAGTTCATTGGTTAATTTACAGGCAAATTTTTTGATTGGGTCAGAGTACTTTCTAGCTTCGAAGAGAACACTTACGCTCAGGTATAAAACCCCAAGTTCTCCCACTAGAATGAAACGCAATTAACTCTGGAAGTTTCAAATACACACTTTATTAAGTCAGTAAATTTTATATGTATATGAAACTTCCAAACAATTAAAAAATTCACTTGAAATATATATTATGATTCTTTTTAAATTTTTCAACTGTAAAAACTTTCCGTTAAACCATTTAATTTTTCCACTTTTCAGGGCTTTGCTCTATCCTATACTTTTTTTAAAACTTTCCGTTAAACCATTTAACTTTTCCACTTTTCAGGGCTTTGCTCTATCCTATACTTTTTTTAAAACTTTCCGTTAAACCATTTAACTTTTCCACTTTTCAGGGTTCTACTCTATCTATTTTTTGTTCTTAATTTTAAATCCATTCTTTTCTAAAACATTTATAAGATTCTTGAGCCTTTCATCTCTTGGTGTATTTTGATCTCCAATGCTCTCAAAAAATATAGGTTTTAAACCTTTTTTCTCTTTTGATTTAAAAAAGTCTCTTATTGATTGTATTTTTAGTTTCATGTTTCTCCTTTAGCGTTTTATTTTAAGTCCTAGCAAGTAGAGTTATGTTCTAAATCAAGACTGGTTAATTTATATCACACTAAAGCAAAATTACTACTTTTCTGATTTATGATAGTCATGAAAATCACTAATTTCTCGAAATTTCTTTCTTTCTCTTTGCCATAAATAAAAAAAAATCAGGATTAATAATGGTTGCAAAATAACAAAAATAAGAATGTTAATTAATTCATAAGACATACCAGTATATTCAGCCATAATTTCGAGAACTAATACACACCAATCAAAAAAATCATTTATCATAATTTTTTATCAAAAATCTCTTTGCAAAGCTTATTAGCTTTTAATACTGAAGGGACAAGTTTATCGAGTTTCCAGCTATTATTTCGAATATCAAAATATTTACTGGCTTTAAAGTCAATGCCATCAATTATTTCAATCTCAAATCTTTTTTCCTCAATATAAAAATTGTTTAATTTATAAATATATTCTTTAATTGGGAAAGATCCTAAAGATAGCAATACTCTGTAACCCATTAAGAATGGCTGAATATGATCAACATGAGCCGTTACTTCTTCATCATTAATTTTTATTGGTATATTTTTGTGTAATAGTTGTTTTATATCTCCAGGCTGTTCATATGTATAAAATGTAAAATTATGCCAAACTTTTTCACAGTTATCTTTAGAATTAATAAAAAAATTTAAACTATCTCCATGTATTACCTCACCGTAAACTCTAGCAAATACAAGGCTTTCATACCTATCTATTTTCCATTCTTCTTCAGAAGCTTGGGCTTGGTAGGCAAATACAAGAAAAAAAAGAGATAGATGCAATAAAATAATAAGTAAAACTCTTTTCATGATTTGAGCTCCACTTTGTATCCATTTTTCTTAAATATTTTTATGATTTTATCCCAGACTAAACTGTTGTGTTCACCTGGTAATATCTCGAATTTGAAAGTTTGTTTATAAACGGGGTCACAGTTATCGTATGCAACGTAAGCACTCACGTGACAGTACTTACAGACACGGTCTATTTCCATATATTGGAACTCCTATTGTTGATTGATTTTTTGAGGGTTAACAATTTATAATTGGTAATGGTCTCAATCCTTTTCGTTTGGTTCGAATTACGCAACAAGGGAGATAATAAAAAAAGCGGAATACGATAGAAAAGGATTGAAATCCAACGCATTTAATAACTAAAATATATTATAATGGTCTGTTTTTGACTTAATTATGTTTTTAAAAAGATTTATTTTTTTTTTAAAACATAATACTTTTGACGAAGTTTTTTATTTTTATGTCTAATAATACAATAAATATAAGACCTGGAGTTGGATATTTATCCATATTATCAGCCATCAACTATACTCCTTACCATGCAACAGCAGAGTTTGTGGATAATTCAATTCAAAGCTACATTGATAACAAAACTAAACTCAGAAAACTTCACAGTAATTATAAACTTAAAATTGATATTTATGTAAGCGGAGCTGTAATTGAGATAAAAGATAACGCAGCAGGAATAAATAAAGAAAATTATGAAAGAGCATTTCAAGCAGCTATGAGACCAAAAAAACAAACAGGTTTGTCTGAATTTGGAATGGGAATGAAAACAGCTGCTTGTTGGTTTTCAAATCTTTGGACAGTTAAATCAAAAGCAATTGGTGAGGATTTTGCAACAGAAGCAAAATTTGACATAGAAAAAATTACTAAAGAGAAGAATGACAGATTGTCTTACAAAACTTCAAAGATGAATAAAAATTCTCATTATACAATTGTTACTCTAAAAGATCTTAACCACAATCCAAGAGGAAAAAGTGTAGAAAGAATTAAAGATCATTTAGCTTCCATGTATAGGGCTTTCATTAATAAAGGTGAAATTGAGATTAGATATAATGGGGCTTTATTGAGATATAAAAACTTACCGGTGCTTAAGGCTCCTAGTTATAAGGATTTAGATGACGATATTATAAATCCTAAAAAAGTTACTTGGTTTAAAAAATTTGATTTTGATTTTAGTATAAATAAAAGTACCAGAAATATTTGGGGATATGCCGCAATAGCAGATCCAGGAAATAAAAATGCAGGATTTGCTGTTTTTAGAAGAAATAGGTTACTATTTGGTAGTGACGATGAGCCGTGGAGACCATTAAAATTAGTAAGACAAGAAGGTTCATCTATAGCAAGAAGATTATTTGGTGAAATTCATTTTGACGATGAAATGGAAGTAACACACACTAAAGATAATTTAAATTGGTCTGAAGACGACAAGCAAGCCTTTTTAACAAAATTAAAATCAGTGTTAGACTCTGACGATATGCCCATCATAAGACAAGCAGATAGATTTAGAAAAGAAATTCATACACCTGAAATAAGATCCACCTATGAAAAGGCAGGAAGTTCATCAATGGTTCAACTCTCCAAAGCAATGTCAGTACTTGCAGATATTGAAAAGATAAAACCTACAGAAGTAAAAAAAGAATTGCCGAAACCCGAATCTAAACCAACAAAAATAAAATCAAAAAAAGTAAATTTTCAGGGTGAAAGTTGGACTCTCGATGTAATCTTAAATAATGATAAGAATGTTTCGGACAAAGAATGGTTAGATTATAGTTTTGATAAGAAAGGAAAAAAAGAAAAAAAAGTTCAAATTCAAATTATGATGAATAAAGGTTTTAGTTCACAGTATTTTGGAAGTGATGAAAAAGAAATTGAAGGGATGTTGTCATTACTATGCTATATAGTTTTGGCAGAGATTATAGGTAAACAAAGAGGTTTTAAAGATAGTTATATGGTAAGAGAGTATATAAATAGGATAATAGATAGTGTGCCTCCTACAATAGATTAAAAAATGGAAGATATTAAAATAGAAATAAATCAAAATGAAAGTAGTTTGCTGGATGGTAAAAATCCAACTTGGACGCCATTGTCAAATGGTAATATTTTTGAGTCTTATATTTCATCAAAAGAAAAAATTTCAAATAAAGATAAAAGTCAGCTCAGAGAAGACAGTATTAAATTGCTTTCTAGATGCATAAATCCAAATAACATTGAGGAAGTAAATTTAAATTCTACTGGATTATGCTTTGGGCAAATTCAAAGTGGAAAAACAACATCTATGGAAGCTATTTTTAGCTTAGCTGCAGATAATAATTTCAAAATATTGATATTGCTTACAGGAAGTGTGGGTCCATTAGTTTCACAAAATACTGCAAGAATAGATGAAGTTTTAGATGATAGAAAATTTGATGTACTAAGAAACGTTGATGATGAATGGGAAGCAAAAAGGTTTCAAGATATTTTAGAGAGTAGTATTTATGATTGGAACAATCCTGAAGTTGAGGAAGAGGATCAAAAAACTTTAGTCATTCTCTCAATGAAAAATCCTAGTAGAATAAGAAAAATTATAAAACTTTTTGATGATTCTTGTAAAAAGGATTATTCAAAGTTTGATAAACTTCCCACTCTTATAATAGATGATGAGTGCGACCATCATTCACTTAATTCTCGTGCGTCAAAAAATGATCCTGAGAGCAAAGATGATCTTGATTTATATGAGGTTAAATCAGATGATACTATTCAAAGTATTTGCGAATATAAAGGTCTAGATCCAGATCAACTTTACGAAATAAATCCAGGTAAAGACTTGCAAAATAATTTCTCAAATTACATAGGTGATAAAATAAATATTGATTTAGATCAACCAGCAACACATGAAACAATCAGGAATTTAAGAAATATTTTTAAATTTCATTCTTTCCTTGGATATACAGCTACTCCTAATGCTCCACTTTTAATAAATACCTTCAATAATTTATCACCCTCTTTCGGCAAAATTATTAGTCCTGGAGAACAATATACTGGATTAGAATATTTTTTTGGAACTAGAAATAAAATAGATAGATTTGTTAAACCAATTAATGAAGATTTAAGACAATATGAGCAAGGTGGAGATGAAAGGCCAGCATCGTTAAGAGAAGCTTACATTTATTACCTAACTTCAGTAGCTTCAGCTTTGTATTTAAAGAAAGATAAAAATCCAGACAAAGAAAATATGACTATGATGATACACCCGTCTGGTTTAACAGGTACTCATGAGAGATATATTGATTGGTTAAAAGGTTTACAAGACGATTTGAGACGTGCATTTAAAAAAAGAGATTCAGAAGAGTTTAAATTATTGGAGAGAGAAGTTAAAGTAAATTTAGATGAAATAAAAAAAAATGCTCAAATCAAAATACCTGATATTGATGAAAAATTTTGGATAAAATTTCAAAGCAAAGATTGTTTGGGAATAACTCCAATACCATTCAATGCTAATAGAAGGCAAGGACGTAATAGAATTCCTAAAGTAGATTGGAAAAGAAATTACTCAAATATTCTAGTTGGAGGATTTGGATTAGATAGAGGGTATACAGTTGAAGGATTAACGGTAACTTATTTAACAAGACCATTGGGTGGTAGACAGGAGGACACTCTTCTTCAACGTGCAAGATTTATGGGTTATCAGGGAAAAAATTCCGATTTTATTAGACTTTATTTTACTGATGATGTTTTAAATTTTTTCGAAGGTGAATACGATAGAAATAAAAATTTAATGAAAGTTTTAAATAGATTCTTAGAAACTGAGAGAGATTTAAGAAAATGGAGAAGATTTTGGTTTGGTCCTGGTAGAGGTGATTATAGATTAACAAGAGCTGGGGTGATGAATGATATTGCTCTTATTAGAAGAACACGTCCTTATGAGAGATCAATTAGATGTAGGTTTTCACACCTTTTAGAAGGAAATCAGTTAGAAAAAAATAAAAAAATTTATGAAATTTTAACAAAACAATATTCTGATCAATTTATAAAATTGAGCAAAATTGAAGAAATAAAAAAAAATCATCCTTGGACAGAAAATTTAAATATTAAAATAATGAAAAATATTACAATCAAGACTGTATTAGAACATATATTGAATAATTATGAATTCGAAAATAGAGATTTAAATAATTTTAGTGTGATTATGACATTAATTGATCATTACTTAGATCCCGTACAGAATGAAAATGAGAAGGATGAGGATTACTCTAAAAGAAAGCATGAAAGAGCCAACACTCAATGTCCGATAATTTTATTTAGGGAAAATGAATTAAATCCAAGAAAACCATGGTCTAAGTCAAAAAATATTGATGAAATTTTAAGAGGACCGGTGACCACTTCTCAGGGTCAAACACAAGGTTTTGGCAGTAATAACAATAATAATTTGTTCCCTGGAGATAGTAGAATACATTTAGAGTATCTCAATCAAATATCAAATGATATGAATTGTTTTGAAACTCCAACACTACAAATACATGAAATTAATGTGTATGAAAAACAGAGAGGTGAAGGTGAATTGTTAAAAGAAAAAGTTCCTTATTTAAGTTTTTTTTTACCAAACAATATGTTTCAAGATATAATTGTTGGTCATAGGGAATGACATTATATAAATTATATAAAAATTTAAAAAAACCTTTAAACAATAGTCAGTTTACCTTTTCAGCTAATAGATTAAATAATTCTTATGACCACTTTATTGGTATTAATGGAAAAAATCATTTATCTCTTTTATTTTCCACATTAAAACCTGTGGGTAAGAATGAAAATATTCAAAACTTGAAACTTAATCACGGAATAACAGCTACAATCAAAATAAATAAAAAAAATATTAAGAAAAAATTTAGTATTTTAAGTTGTACATCTAATAATGAAAATTTGAGAGAGATATTTTTAAGCTCAATGAATACTACAATAAGTAATCTTCCTAAAAATTTATCAGAAAAAGAAGTTTATGAGAAAACAAAAAACTTAATTGAATTATATAACAAAATTGCGAAAAATAGAGATAAAGATTTAATAGGATTCTGGGGTGAACTTTTTGTAATTTTATTTATCAATCAAGTTGATAAATTTTTAAAAGCTTGGCATCCTAATCTCTCAGATAATTTTGATTTCTACGATAATAATCAAGCATTAGAGATAAAAACAACACAGTCTAATGATAGAAAACATACTTTTTCTTATGAACAACTAAATAATAAATTCAATAAAATTATAATTGGATCAGTAATGATAAGAAAATCAAGAACTGGGAAATCACTATTTGACCTAAAAAAAGAGATTGAGAAAAAAACAAATGATAGGGATAACAAAAAAAAATTGTATGAGATTTTTCTATCAATAATAGGTTCAAAATCTCAAGAAGAATTAGATAAAATTAGATATGATTTTAAATATGCTAAAGAAAATATAAAATTTTTTGATAGTAAATTAGTTCCAAGAATTAAAGAGATACCCATGCAAGGATTGTCTAAAATAAAGTTCGAGTCAAATTTAAATAGCTGTGAAGAAATAAAAGATATTTTAAATTTTAAAATTTTTACATAGTAAAAAACTGTTTTTTGATTTCTCTTGATATCACCTCAGCTAATAGAGGTGGCACAGCATTTCCCACCAATCTCCATTGATCTCTAAAATCACCAACTAATTTGTAATTATCTGGGAAAGTTTGAATCCTTTTAATTTCGTTAATTCTTAAAAATCTATTTTTCCAGTGAAATGGACCCATGTTATTTGAAAAACTAGCTTGAATTGTCCAAGAAGGTTCTTTGGGGGAAAGCTTTAATAGGAAAGACCAATATCTTGATCGCCATTTAAACTCTGGTTTAGGATGTCCTCTTTCTTTAGTAAAAAAAAGGTAATTTTCACCTGGTGGTATAAGTTTTAATAAATGTTTATGCTTTGAACCTGCTAAATTATCTTTATCTTCAGGCAATTTATTATCTAAATCGCCGATAGCTTCTTTGCAATTCACCCATTTTGCTTTCTTAAAAAGTAAGTTACTTTCTTTCACTTTAGAGTGAGTCGACTCAGGAAAATTAAATTTTCCTAATTCCTTTATAGTTCCAACACATATAAATCTTTGCCGAATTTGTGGAACACCATAATCTGCACAATTTATTACCTGATAAGATAAATTATAACCTGCTTTTTTACATTCACTTTCAAAAAAATCTAAAGCTGGTTTATGAGGTTTAAAAAAAAAACCGTGAACATTTTCAAAAAAAAATACTTTTGGTTTTATTATCTTTAAAGCCTTACAAAAATATACAAGAGTATAAGAGTCCTCATCTTCTAAAGCCCTTTTTTTTTCTTTTATATAAAATCTCGATTTTGAATAAGGAGGACAAGGAGGTCCGCCAACGACAATATCAACCTTGCCTTTAAATTTTGAAAAATTTACATCTTTGATATCAGAACAAATGATATTTTTTGAAATCTTATTTTTCTTTAGAGTATCGCAAGCAATATTCCAATTATCTATAGCTGCATATGTTTCAAATGAATTGCTTCTAAAACCAATATCAATTCCACCTGCACCAGAAAATAAACTTAAAATCTTAGTCATTTACTTATTGTTGTAAAATATTACAATTGTATCATGTTCGCTATATCAATCTTAGATTTTTTAGACAAAAAAGATATTAAATCTGTAATTGAGAGTAATAGATGGTCAAGAATTACAACAAAAAAATTTATCTATAGAAATAGAAAATATTCTATTTGTGTAAAAAATATAAGATTTGCATTCAGAACAAATCCTGATGAGTTTAGAATACAGGTTGGTGAAAATTTAAGAAATATTTTAAAAGAGGATCATCAGAATGGATTTTGGGCTTTAATTATTGGTTATCATGAGAAATCTAATACCTTTGTATCGTGGGATAATAAACTTTTATTTAATTCAAAAGCTAAAAATAGATCACTTTATACTAGAGATAGTATTTGTAAGAGAACTGCGGAAACAGGCTTTGAACATTATAAATATAGGGACAATTCACTCAAAGAAGATACTGTATCTATAAACTTCAAAGGCAAGTATTTTAAATTATATTTAAATCAAATTAAAAATTTGAATATTCACCAATATAAAAATTTTATAAATTTTTATCGAAACTTAGATATTAGAAACTAAATATTTAATCATTGCTTTGCCCATCAACGGTGGCACAGCATTACCTATCTGTCTTTGAATTGATCTTCTATTCCCAAAAAATTTATAATTTTTAGGAAACGTTTGTATAGCTGCTATCTCAGGAACTCTTAATCTTCGATTATTCCAATGAAAAGGACCAACCCATGGCCCAGGTTGTGCTGCAATAGTCCAAGATGGAAGATCTTCTTTTAACTTTAGTAAAAAGTTCCAAAATCTTGTATTTTTTTTAAAATTTGATTTTCTACCATCACAAAGAGCAAGATAGTTTTCACCAGGTTTTACTTTCTTTAATTCTTTATAATAAGTTCCAAGATTTGTTTTTTCATTCTCCTCTTCATAAATATCTTTATCAAATTCTTTAATATGTTTTCCAACTGTTTCGTAGGGTTTTAAGTTTTTATTAAATAAGTCTGGTTTT
>CACOMZ010000007.1 GCA_902628525.1 uncultured Pelagibacteraceae bacterium | reverse complement strand
TGTTTTTAGTTATTATTATCCAGGTGGAAACTCATTTGAAAGTAAATTTGTAAGTAGATATTTTGAAGATGTATCTTATTTATTAAATAATAATTATGATTGGTTATTTCAATATGTAGGTGATACAGCTAGACTTAACTATGAGAATAATCTAATCAAAAACAAAGTCAATTCATTTGGTTTTTTAGATGCCCACTTTAAATTTAAAGATTTTCCAAAAATAATATCTAAATTTTTTAAGATAAGAAAAAAATTAAATTCTGTTGAAGTAAACAATCTTTTTTTCTTTGAAAAAGTAAATTATTCATGCTTATTCAAATCTGATTGGTTAATGTCAACTACGATTTTATTATTTAAATTATTAATTTTTGAAAAAAAAATCTTAAATTTTTTAACTCATAATTCAAATGTGAAAGAAATACTGTATTTGATGGAATTTCAACCCTGGGAACAAATATTAAATAAAGTTTCACAAAAGTTTAACATAAAAACTAAAGGTGTTATCCATTCAATAGTAAGGCCAAACACAATGAATTATTATCATCCTAAAATAATTCATCCTTATTTTTATTTACCATCTTTCGTAGGAGTCAATAGTGATTTTAGTAAATCTTTATTATTGAATAATGGATTTAATAAAGATCAAATATTTGAAATTGAAGCTCAGAGATATAATTATTTAGTAGAAAACCAAGGCGAAATTAAAAATTTCAAATTAAAAAATAATAAATCAATCTTAATATTTACCTCAAATATCCCGAAAGAAACAATAGAATTGCTTGAAATATTTGCTTCATCTAATGTAAAATTTCAAAAAGTTTACATAAAAGAACACCATCTGTTACCAGTCAATTCAATAATAAAATCTTTAAATATAAAATTTCCCTCTTATGAAATTATTAATTGCAAAGCTTCGGAGGCATTTAGATATTCAGATATAGTATATATTGCAAATGGTTCATCAGTGCTGCTAGAGTCAGTCATAAAAAAAAAGGCAACGATATCCTTAATTTCACTATCAACTTTACCAATACCATCAATTGAAAAAGCAGAAAATTTGTATTTTATACATGATACGAATTCTTTAACAAAAATATTAAATCAATTAAATTTGAAAAATAATATTTCTTCAAGTAATAGAAATAATCATTTATATTTAAACAAAGAGCTGAATTTGTGGCGTGAGTTTTTGAAAAAATAAATAAATCAAAACTAAATATTATTTTTATATAGCAATAATTCAATTACAGTTATAATAGTTAATAATTAAATAATGAAAACTGGAATTATTACAGGTACTGGAAAAGGAATAGGTCTATCAACATTAAAAATCCTTTTAAAAAATAAGTACAAAATTATATCAATTACCAAATCCAAAACTAGAGAACTTGAAACTCTTACCAAAAATAAAAATCTAATTAAAAATATTTATCATCCATTAGGAGAAAATTTATTATCAGATAGAAATCTCATTAGTAAAATTTATAAAAAATATAAAATAGATTTTTTGGTTTGTAATGCTGGAGTAAGGCACAGAGACTCAATTCAAAATATGGATTCAGAAAAGAGAAAATATACATTAAATGTTAATTATCACTCAAATGTTATTCTTATAGAAGAGTTACTAAAATTTTTTAAAAAAAAAAAGACACTATTAAGTATTGTTTGCATTTCTTCAATTGTTGGAAATTTAGGATTTAAAGATCTTTCTTCATACGCTTCATCTAAAACGGCTTTAGAGGGGTTTATAAAGAGTGCTGCAGTGGAATATGCCAAAAAAAATGTTAGAATGAATATGATTGCACCTGGATTTATTAAATCTTCTTATTATAATAAATTCTTAAAAAATCAACGTAACCTAAACAAGTGGATTTTAAGTAGAACACCGATGGGAAGATGGGGAAAACCAGATGAAGTTGCAAATGTAATTGAATTTTTGATTTCTGAAAAAAGTTCATATATTACTGGGTCTACAATTTACGTAGATGGAGGATGGAATATATCATGAGAAAAAAAGTAGTTGCGTTAATCCCTTCGCGATTAGAATCAAAGAGATTACCAGGTAAGGCTTTATTAGAGATAGATGGATATCCAATTATAGTCCATACAGCTAAAAGAGCGATGCTTTCAAAATTTATAGATAAAGTTTACGTTTGTACTGATAGTAATGAAATTATTAAGGCTTGTAAAAATTATGATATCCCAACAATTAAGACAAAAAAAAATTTTCAAAATGGTACTGAAAGAATAGCTAGCGTTGCAAATAGATTCAGAAATTATTTAATTGTAGATGTTCAGGGTGATGAGCCATTAACAAATCCAAAAACTATAGATAAAGTTGTTAATTTTCATTTAAAAAATAAGTATAAACCAGAAATAGTTATACCAACTCGCGTAATGTCTCACGACTCAAGCGAAACCAATGTAAGAGTTTTAAGCTCAAAAACAAATAGAATAATGTATTTATCAAGAGCAAAAATTCCTTTTAATTATAAAAATTTATCAAGTTTTGTTGATAAACACGTATCTGTGATTACATTTTCTTACAGTGGTTTAATGAAATACAAAAAATTAAAACCTTCAACTTTAGAAATGATAGAGGATATAGAGTTGTTAAGAGCTCTTGAAAATGACATGAGAGTGTTTTCATATAAAATAAAAGAAAAATCTTTTTCTGTTGATATAAATGATGATTATTTAAAAGCTAAAATAGCAATGAGTAATGATCCGTATAGAAAAAAATATTAGGCAAAATAATGCTATCTATTCTAGAAGCAAATTTTAGAGGTGAAAAGTATCCTATATATATCTCTGATAATGCAATAAAGCACCTGAGCATACATCTACAAAGTTTAAAAAATAATTATTTAATTATTTGTGATGATGTTTTTAAAAATAAAAAAAAACATCCCGATGATAAATTTACAAACATTTTAAAAAATAGCAGAGTTTTATATTATAAGGCAGGTATTAAAAATAAAACTAGTAAATACGCAGATAAAATAATCCAATTTTTTTATAAAAATAATATTAGTAGAGATTGTGCAATTATATCTATTGGAGGTGGTGTAGTTGGGGATATAGTTGCTTTTGCAGCTTCCATTTATCATAGAGGTCTTAAGTTAATACATGTGCCCACTTCTATGACAAGTATGATTGATAGTTCTATTGGAGGAAAAACAGGATTTAATAGATATGACGTAGTAAATTTATGTGGGACATATTTTCATCCAAAAAGTAGTTTTATAGATACAAGATTTCTTAAAACATTAAGTCAAAGAGATTTTTCATCAGGATTAGCCGAGATAATTAAAAAAGCAATTATATTTGATGAAGAATTATTTGATTACTTAATTAAAAATAAAGATGATATTTTAAAGTTAACACCAAAAATTATTTATGAAACAATTGTAAAATCTGTAAAAATTAAATTATTGATTACATCCTCTGATGAAAAGGAGAGCAATCAAAGACTATTATTAAATTATGGACATACGTTTGGTCAAGCTCTAGAAGGATATTTTGGAATAAATCAAAAATTTTTAACACATGGGGAGGCAGTATCTCTTGGTATAATTGCAGCTAGTAAATTGGTTGATAAAAAATATAAATTAAACACTCTTAATACAAATAAAAATTTATTAAAAAATTTTAAATTGCCAACAAATTTTTCTGATTTAAAGATAAAAAATAAAATCAATATTAATAATTTAATTAAAAATCTTAATAATGATAAAAAAAGAACAATACATGGAATACGTTTTATTGTTTCAAAAAAAAAAGGAACCGGTCAAATAATTTATGAAAAAAATAAAGATTTAATTAAACAAAGTTTTAAAAGTATTCTATCATAAATTTTTTGATTTAAAAAAAATAACATTTATTAACTTTACATTAAATAATTTTAATTTTTAGTTACAATTGCTAAAAATTTTCTTTCACTTTCTACACAATTATTTTTAGGATCTAACCTTTTATATATTAATTTAAATTTAATTATGTTTTCTTTACTTAATTCTTGAAGAGTTTGATAGGAAGCGATTGAATGGTACATTTTATCAGAATCAATTTGATTCAAATTTTTATATACATCATCACATACAATAATTCCTTTATCATTTAGAATGTGCAATGAGTTAATTATATCAATACAAACAATTGGGTAACCATGAGCCCCATCTATCCATATTAAATCATATTTCTTTTTATGATTTAATAACTTTAAAGAGTTAAGTCTAAAAAATTTAATGTTATTATTTTTAGATAAATTATTATCTCTATCTTCAATAAATTTATTAATTTTATGTTTCCTATCGTAAAAATTTATAAAATTTTCATCATTTTCTTGAAGGTCAATAGTATCAATATTTGTTTTTGAAAATAATTTCGATAACAACAAAGCATTAAAACCATCAAAAGTTCCAATTTCTAATATTTCATTTATTGAATGATCTTTATTTAAAGATAAACTAGAAAAAAAAACTTCATGCTCTGAACTCATTCCTCTATTTAAATCAATATTCTTATCTAAGTTTTTTTTAACAAAATTCAAATTTTCAACACCTTTTTGTCTATTTAGTCCATAATAATTAAAAAATTCATTTTGTTTTTTTTCAAATAAGTTTTTATTATATTTTCTATATTTATAATAATAGTTGATTTTATTGATTATTTTTCTTGGAACTTGATGAGGTTTAATTAAGTTATTAAAAATTTTTTTTATTAGTTTTTTTATCATTTTTATTATGAATGGTGAACATCCACATATATGCCCTTATAACTAAATATAGTTGGCCTAAAAAACATGCAATTTGACTTTATCGAGACTATAGGATTTGTTATCTCTAATTTAAAAGTATGATTAGGTTCTAACTTATAATTTTCTTTATCTATAGAAAATTTAATAAGTTTATTTGTTGGGTTTACAAAAAATAATTCATTTTTGTCAAAATCACCAAAATATTTTTGAATTGTATAAGTTTGGTTTTTGAATAATGACGTTTTTACTATGTCTGTTGATATTTCATCACCTGAATTGATATTAGCAAATTTAGCAAAAGTATTTCCATGAACGAAAGTATGTAAATTGTTATTCTGAGAATATCCCAAATAACACCTATTACTAATTATATCTTGATTTTTTAAATTTGTCATATTTTTTGAATAGTGAAAAATATAAAAAGTCCCATAATCCTCTATATTACCTAAATATTTTGAATTAATCTCAAATTCATTTGATAGAAGTAAATTTTTCACTTTTTCTTTTTTAATTATTTTATTATTTTTTGAATAAAAATGAAATTCAACCCATGAATCATTAACTTTATAAAATAATTTTAAGATATCAGAAAATTTAAATTTTGTTTTATATCCATTATCTGTTCTCCATAGAAAAGCGTCACTAACGCTTCTGGGAAATTTTTTTTTATTATGTTTAAAATTAATTGGTTTATAATTAAATGAATTCCTTATTAAAATTCCAATATCTGTATTTGCGATTTTTTTAATTAATGATTTCATTTATTTCTTTTTTTATATCAGTAATTTTTAAAAATTTATTTTTACTTAAAATGTATTCATGAGGTGGATGAGTATGTTCAAAGGATATAAAATTATTTTTTATAGAAACATACATTGGAATTCCTAAAAATTTTTCAGTCACAAGAAATATTTCAGGTTTTATATGTTTTTGATTTAATTCAATACAATTTGTATAGTTTGTTTTAATTTTAAATTGATCTTCAATTTTTTTTGTTTCATAATTTACTAAATAGGTTTTGTAATAATCTACAATTGGTTCTTCAAAGATATTTTTTATAAATACATAATTTTTATCAGCATAAGAATTTGCTATTGAAGCCACTGGGCTTATTATTGATCCTTTTTTAGTAATCATTGCATAAGGGTACTCCGATTGATAGGATGAAAACCCACCATTAGTTAAATATACCTTTAAGTTGGCTCTGAAGGCTGGATTAGTATCAGTAAAATTATTGAAATTTTCTAATTTTTTATTATTAAAATTATCGTAGATACTCTCATCTGCTAAAAAATATATTTCATTATTTGAAATATCCTCATTTTTTAAAATATAAAAATAATCATTAATTTTATTATTCAAAACTTCTTTTAAAATCCATTTTTTATTTTCTGGATATGTTTTAAATAATTTTAAACTCGTTTTATTAAGGTTTCTATTTTGAAAAGTAGGTATTTGTATTTCTGATTTCAAAAAAATATTATTTATTCCATAAAAAAAATTCATAAAAAAACATATCATTGATTTTATTAGAGAAAAACATTTAAATATTTTAAGTAAAAAATTTTATATATTTCATTATTGCATATAAACATTTAAAAGATTAATAACAATACTAAGTGAATTTAAAAAAATTTTATAATAAGAAAAAAATACTTATCACAGGACATACTGGCTTCAAAGGAAGTTGGTTAGTCCATTGGTTATCAAGATATAATGTCCAAATAATGGGTATTAGTCTACGTTATGAGAGCAAATTAAGTTTATTCAAATTTATAAGCAAAAAAAAATTGATAGATAAAAGATTTGACATTGCTAATTATAAAAAACTGGAAAAAAACGTTTTAAAATTTAAACCAGATATTGTTTATCATTTAGCAGCACAATCTCTTGTTAAAGAATCAGTAATAAATCCTCTTAAAACGTTCACAACAAATATAATAGGAACAGCAAACGTTTTAAGTTGTTTAAACAAATTAGAAAAAAAGACAATTTCAGTGATTGTAACTAGTGATAAATGCTATGAAAATCTAAAATTGTTAAGAGGGTATAGTGAAGATGATAGGCTTGGAGGGCATGACCCTTATAGTGCTTCAAAAGCAAGTGCTGAGATAGTTTTTAAGTCATATTTTAACTCAATTTTAAAAAAAAATAAAAAAATTAGAATTGCAACAGCTAGAGCAGGTAATGTGATTGGAGGGGGGGACTGGTCTTTAAATAGATTAGTACCAGACTGTATAAGAGCATGGTCTTTAAATAATGAAGTTAAAATTAGAAATCCAAATTCAACTAGACCTTGGCAACATGTTTTGGAGCCACTAAGTGGTTATATCACTTTGTCTTATTATTTAAAAAAAAATAAAAATATAAATGGAGCTAGTTTTAATTTTGGACCTAAAATTAGTGAGGTAGCTACTGTAAAAAAAGTTTTACAAATATCCCAAAAATATTGGAAAGGATCAAAATTTAAATTTTATAGAGAAAAATTTTTTAAAGAAGATCCTCTCTTAAGGTTAAATTCAATAAAAGCACAAAAGATTTTGAAGTGGAAAAAAATTTTAAGCTTAGAAAAGACTCTTCAGTTAACAATGGCTTGGTATAATGATTTTTATAAAAATAAAATTAGAGTAAGCGACTTATTAAATAGAGATATTAATTATTTTTTAAATCTAAAAAAAAAAATTTTAAATGATTAATTTAAAAAAGATAAAGTTTCATAAAAAAAAAATAATATCTAATCCTAAAGGAAATATTATCAAATTCATAAAAAAAAATGATAAAAATTATATAAAATTTGGAGAAGTGTATTTTACTTGGGTTAAAAAAAATTATTTAAAAGGTTGGAAATTTCATAAAAAAATGCATATGAATTTAACTGTTCCAATAGGTAAGATTAAATGTATTTTTTATGATAAAAAAGCTAATAAAAAAATTGTATTTAATCTCAGTGAAAAAAAATCAGGCACTTTGTATGTGCCACCGAAAATATGGTTTGCATTTCAAAATATTGACAAAAAAAAATCTAGTTTGTTAGTTAATTTTTCAAATATCATGCACAGTAAAAATGAGACCATAAATAAGAATTTTGATGAAATATAGGTAAATTATACAAAATATATGAAAGTAGTAATTTTAGCAGGAGGAAAAGGTAGCAGAATTTCAGAATATACAAAAATATTACCAAAACCTATGATCAAAATTGGTTCAAAACCAATTTTAGAACATATAATTAACTATTATATAAAATTTGGATTTCATGATTTCATAATTGCAAGTGGATATAAACACAGAATAATAAAGAGTTATTTTAAAAAAAAAAAATTTCATGCAAAAATAAGTGTAATTAACACTGGTGTTGAAACATTAACTGGCTCAAGATTAAAAAGATTATCAAATGAGTTAAAGGATACTTTTATGCTAACTTATGGAGATGGTTTGTCTAATTTAAATTTAAAAAAATTATTAAATTTTCACAAAAGAAATAAAAAAAAGATTACTTTAACAGCTGTTCACCCACCAGCTAGATTTGGAGAATTATCTCTATCAAATAATATAGTTACTAGTTTTGATGAAAAACCCCAATTACAAAAGGGATGGATAAATGGGGGCTTCTTTGTAGTTGAACCTGAATTTTTGAAATTAATTGGAAATAAAAATGTCATGCTCGAAAGGTCTCCTTTAACTAAGGCTGTTAAAGCAAAAAATTTGGCGGCATATAAACATAATGGTTTTTGGTTTTGTATGGATACAGTTAGAGATAAAGAAGTATTAGATACCATGATAAAAACTAAAAAATCACCATGGCTAAGATGATGCAAAGAATAGCTGTCTTTGGTGGTAATGGATATTTAGCTTCACTTATCAAAAATAAAAATAATAAAAATAAATATACATTCACTTTTTTTTCAAGAAAAAAAAATGACAAAAATTTTATCAATTTTTCATTGGATAAAAAAAATTTTCATTTTTTAAAAAATTATAATTACATAATCCATTTAGCAGGACCTAATCAGAATCAATTAAAAAAAAATAAAAAATTAATATACCAAAAAAATAGAATAACAGCTAAGATTTGTGATTTGTGTTTAGCTAATAACATAAAGTTGATTTATTTATCATCAATGCAAGTCTACAAAGATTATGGAATAGAAGATATTTTAATTAATTCTAGAGTGAATATAAATAACCTTTACTCAAAATCGCATTACGATTCGGAGAAAATAATTTTATCAAAATTTTTAGATCATGAAAAAAAGTTCATAATTTTAAGAATGGGAAATGTTTTTGGACTTAATAAATCTTACTGTGTAAGGGATATTAATGAGAATTTAATTCATACTTTATGCTTTAATGCTTTAAACAAAAAAAATATTATAATTAATAATGGTTCTATTCAAAGAACTTTTATTCCATCACAAATATTTATCAAGATAATTAATTTAATAATCAAAAAAAATTTATTTAATAATTCAATTGAAAATATTTCTTATAAAAATTTTAATCTTAGGGAAATAGCTTATATTATTAAAAAGAGATTAAAATTATTATTTAAAATTAATACACAAATTAAAATAGAAAGTTTTAAACATCAAAAAACGTTTAAAGTATATTCAAATAAACATTTTAAATTTAATTACAATAATAAAAAGATTTACCTTGAAGTTGATCACATTTTAAAATGTATTAAAAAAAATAATCAAAACAATGTATATTGAGAATTCGAAAATTACAGAAAGTTGAAAATTGAACTTTGCATCAACACCCCTTGTATCGGTTATAATACCCACATATAATCATGCTAATTTCTTAGGCAAAGCTCTAGAGTCTGTCATTAATCAGACTTATAGCAATTGGGAGGCAATAGTAATTGATAATCAATCGACGGATCAGACAAATCAAGTAATAGGTAGGTTTAGAGACTCAAGAATAAAATATTATAAAATTTTTAATAATGGTATTATTGCAAAATCTAGAAATCTTGGAATAGATGTTGCAAAAGGAGAATGGATTGCTTTTTTAGACTCGGATGACTGGTGGATAAAAGAAAAACTTGAAATTTGTTTTAAAAATATAAATCAAAAAGTTGACTTTATATACCACGATTTAGAAATTATATATGATAAAAAAAAAAATTTTCTTAATAGAAAAAAAATTGTAGGTCGTCAGTTATATAAACCAATATTGAATGATCTACTTATTGGTGAAATTGAAAAAGGAAATGCCATTGGAAATTCCTCAGTTATAGTGCGAAAAGAAATGCTAAATAAAATTGGAGGAATTAGTGAAGAAGAAAATTTAGTTGCCTCAGAGGATTTTAACACCTGGTTAAAAATTGCTAAAATAACCAATGAATTTAAATACATAAAAAGAAAGCTAGGTTTTTATTTGGTTCACGAAAATAGCGCTCAAAGAAGAGATTTATCAATACCACATCGACATGCTGTAACAGAATTTATGCAGATATTAAATAATAAACAAAAATTAGATTTAGAAGTAAAGCTAAAATATATGTCAGGAAGCTATAATTTCTTGAATAAAAAATATACAAAAGCAAAAAAAGATTTTATTTTTGTCATAAAATATGGCGGAATTAATTTAAAACTTCGATCATTATTAAAAACTATTATTATTATTTTAAAAAAAAATGAAAAAACAAAATAATTTTACCGATATTTATAGCTATTTTATTTTAAAAAAAAATATTAATGAGAGAATGATGAAAAAAATTTTTTCTTTATTAAGAGTCGATACTACATTTATGACTACGTCTTTTAATAGAATGATAGATGTTAATATAATATTAAAGAAATATATTAAAAAATATTTTTCAAAAAAAATTGTAGTATGCGATTTTGCTGTATCTTCAGGCCAATCAACATTAGAATTATTTTTTGATCTAAATAAAGATAAAATTAAAGAACTTTATGGATTTGATAAAAAGATAAATATAACCATCTATCAAGTTGGAAAGTTTATTTTTTTATATAGTTCAAAAGATGAACTTCTAATGGTCGAATATAATAAAAATTGTTTGAGATATAGATATTTCTTTTTATTAAAATTAGTAGAAAAAATACTGCCTAATTTATTTAACAAAATATACTTGTTTGATATCATTAATATCAAACTAAAAAAAACAAAATTATTAATTCCAAATTTAGATGAAATAAAAGAGCTTAAATTTTTTGAGCAAGATATTTTCAATATCGATAAAAAATATTTTAATTTTTTTGATGTTGTCCGAGTTTCAAATTTATTAAATTATTCATATTTTTCAGAAACCAAACTAAAAAAAGCAATTGCAAATTTAAAAAAAATTACAAAAGAAAACTCAATTATATTAGTTAATAGAACACCAAATAATACAAAAAAAAATACAGCAAGTTTTTTTATAAAAAAAAAAGGTAAGTTTAAATTAATAGAAGATATAAATGGAGGCTCTGAAATAAAAGAACTAATGCTTTAATTAAAAATTTCAGTTTTAGTTATATAATATAAATATCAGAGATTTATAAATAATATGTGTGGAATTTCAGGTTTTTATTCAAAAAATTCATCAACTTTTAATAATGTAATATATAAAATGAATTCAACTCTTTATCATAGAGGACCTGAACGTAGTAGAGTATGGCAAGACAAAAATTCAGGTATTATTTTTGGTCATCAACGATTATCAATATTAGATTTAACAAAAGCAGGTGATCAACCTATGATTTCGAGTTCAGGAAGATTTGTAATCACATACAATGGAGAGATTTATAATCATTTAGAAATAAGAAAAGATATTAAGGAAATTAATCCAAATATTAAATGGAAAAGTAGCACTGATACTGAAACTTTATTAGAGGCAATTGAACTTTGTGGAATAAAAGAAACATTGAAGAAAACTGTTGGAATGTTTGCTTTTGTTATTTGGGATAAAAAAAAAAGGATATTAACTTTAGTAAGAGACCGAATGGGAGAAAAACCTCTCTATTATGGATGGCAGGGCGAGGGGATTAATCAAGTTTTTCTTTTTGCTTCTGAGCTTAAAGCAATGAAACCACACCCAGTATTTAGAGGAGAAATAAATCGTAATTCAATTGCTCTTCAATTACGTCATAATTATATTCCTGATCCTTATTCAATTTATAAAAATATTTATAAATTGTTACCCGGTCATTATTTAGAACTAAAAGAAAATGATTTAAAAAAAGGGTTACTTCCAAAAATTGTAAATTATTGGTCTTTAATAAAATGTGCAATTAATGGAAACAAAAATCAATTAAAACTAAACGGACTCGAAATACAAAATGATCTTGAAGATCATTTAAAATTATCTGTAAAAGACCAAATGATATCAGATGTTCCAACAGGAGCTTTCCTTTCAGGCGGAATAGATTCGTCGACTATTGTATCTTTGATGCAGGCACAATCAAACAAGCCAATTAAAACTTTTACAATAGGTTTTAGTAAAGATGATTTTAATGAGGCACGGTATGCAAAAAAAATAGCAAAACATCTTGGTACAGATCATACGGAACTTTATTTTTCGCCAAAAACAGCGATGGAAGTAATACCAAAATTACCTAATATACATGATGAGCCATTTTCAGATAATTCACAAATTCCATCTTTTTTACTCTCACAACTTGCAAAAAAACAGATAAAAGTTGCTCTATCAGGTGATGGAGGTGACGAGTTATTTTGTGGATATAATAGGTATAACTCAACAAATAGCTGGTCAAATAAATTTAATTTGCTTCCAATGAAATTAAGAAAACTTTTAGCAAACAGAATTAGATCAATATCTCAAGAAAATTTGAACAAGTTATTAAATCTATTGCCAAATTTTAACGAGTATGCAAGTCAAGGATATAAAATTAAAAGCATTAAAGCCCTAGAGGCAAAAACTCTATCAGACCTTTATTATGTTCTGTCATCACAATGGCAAAATCCTACAGATGCAGTTCCAAAAAGTAAAGAGCCCGGAACTTTTCTAACAAAATTTCAACCAAAACTTCCAGATTTTAATAATTATCAAAAAATGATGGCTTTAGATCAAATTACTTATTTGCCAAATGATATTCTTGTTAAAGTTGATAGAACTTCTATGGCATCTTCAATTGAAGCCAGAGTTCCGTTTCTTGATCATAGACTTATAGAGTATTCTTGGAAAATACCTTATTCTCTAAAATTTAGAAATGGAAAATCTAAGTGGATTTTAAGAAAAATTTTAAAAAATTATGTTCCAGAAAATTTAACAGAAAGACCCAAAATGGGTTTTGGTATACCACTTAATGATTGGTTAAGAGGGCCACTAAGGGGATGGGCAGAAAATTTACTAAGTGAAAAAAAACTATCAGATCAAGGATATTTTAACTCAAAATTAATAAGAGATAAGTGGGAGGATTATATTTCTAATAAAAACAAATTACTTTATGATTTATGGAATGTATTAATGTTCCAAGCATGGAGAGATGAAAATAAATAAATAAAAGCAAGTACATTGAATTCAAATAAAAAAATTACCTTAATAATTAGATCTTTAAGCGGAGGTGGTGCCGAAGGGGTTTGTGTTAACTTAGCAAATAGTTTTGCCAATCAAAACTGGCAAGTTGATTTAGTAATTCTTAATTTACAAGAAGAAGCTTATCTTAATCGTTTATCAAATAGAGTAAATTTAGTGGTTTTGAATACTAACCACGCAAGATATTCAGCAATACCCTTATTAAAATATATACTTAAAAAAAAAATAAAAACTTTTTTAGTATTTAATTATGAATTAGCTGTTATTCTTGTGATTTTACGTATTATATTTAAATTAAAAATAAAAATTATTTCAAGAAATATTAATACATTTTCTATTAAAATAAAAAAATTTGAAGAACAAAATTTTTGGACAAAGTATATTGTAAAAACTTTGGTTAAATATTTTTATAATAAGTCTGATCACGTCATCAATCAGTGTCAATCTATGCGAAATGATCTGATTACATATTTTCCAAAACTCAATGATAATTCAAGTATAATTTATAACCCCTTACCTATACATATTTTGGAATACGTCAAAAAATATGATCTTAACCAAATAAAGAAAAAAAATTATTTATTATGTATTGGTCGTCTTGAAAAACAAAAAGCTTTCCATTTTGCAATCGAGGCTTTTTCAGGAGTTGTTGAGAAATTTCCTAATTTACGTCTTAAAATAATTGGAAAAGGTAGTTTAGAAAACGAGTTGAAGCAAAAAGCTTTTGATTGTAATTTAGAAGACAAGGTTGATTTTGAGGGTTTTCAAAAAGATATTATTCCCTATTATTTATATGCAAATGGAACTTTGCTTACTTCAATTTATGAGGGTTATCCCAATGTTTTGATAGAGTCTATTGCATTGAATACACCTGTAGTTTCATTTGATTGTCCAGGAGGACCAAATGAAATAATAAAAAATGGTGTAAATGGATATTTAGCAAAATATCTTGATATTAATGATTTGAAGAACAAAATATCATTCTTACTTCAAAATAAATTTGATAACGAAGATTTAAAGACCTCAATAAAAAAAAATCAAATTAATGATATTTTTAAAAAATATGAAAACTTGGTTAAATCATTTATAAAGACCTAGTATGTTTTCTCTTTATCTGAACTTAAATAATAAACAATTGTTTTAATTAAAAAACTAATAATCAGAGTAATTAAAAAAACATAATTTGTTTTCAAACCTGTAAAAATAAAAAGATATAATATATTGAATAATAAAAACTCGAACACTCTGAATGAAATTGATATAGTTAATAATTTGTAATAATTACTCATATTCTTTTTAAACAATTTCGTTTTAAAAAAAAGCTGACTATTTATAAAGAAAATAATTAAAATTGTAATCAATGATGCAATTGAAGGAGTAAATAATTTTTCAAAAAAATAAAAAAGTAAATTAGAAAAAAAGAAACTTAGAACAGAGACTAATCCATATTTATATAAAAATTTAATCAAATATTTTTATATTTTAAATAATTCATATTTTACAAAAATTTTAAACTCATTTAAATTTATTAATTCTGTCAATCAAGAAAATCAATATAATAATTAAAAAATTAAAATTGAATAGTAGAACAGTCTTATCTGTAATATCTTTATAATAAATATCTTGTATCAAAAACAAGCTGAAAACTAAAAATGATGGGACGAATAAAGGTAATATAATCTTTAATGGCTTATAATAAAATAGGAGAGAAAATATTGTATAAATAAATCTAAAAAAATCTTTAAATCCAAGTTTTGATTCGCCTAATCTCTCCCCATAATTAATTTTATGAAATTTTATATCATAATTTTCATTCAGGAA
Organism: uncultured Pelagibacteraceae bacterium; assembly: GCA_902628525.1. Taxonomy (GTDB): domain Bacteria; phylum Pseudomonadota; class Alphaproteobacteria; order Pelagibacterales; family Pelagibacteraceae; genus Pelagibacter. The sequence continues at coordinate 19,502 of CACOMZ010000007.1, read as the reverse complement.
CGTTATTGTCATTGAAGTAGTTAAGGAAAATCTATTAGACATCATATGATTATGTTTAATAAATTTATTTTTATTAAAAATTCTCAGACCAGAATTATAATCAATTATTTTTTCATTGAAGCAAAAATTTGCAATTCTATTTACTATAGTTTTTCCAATTATCTTCAATCTAGAAGTATTTGAATTATCTATTTTTCTTTGACCAATAATTAAATCGAATTGAAGTTTATGAATATTAACAAATTCATTTGAAATAGTGTTTAAATCATCAATTTTATAAGTACGATCTAAATCAATAATGGCTATTGAGTCATTTTTTGAATTAAATACTCCCTTTTTTATTGAAAAACCATATCCTCTATTTTTAAGGTTGCTAAAGACTATTAAATTGACATTGGTAAATAAATTTTTGAATTCATTTATTTTTTTCTGAATCAATTCTAATGAATTATCAGTTGAGCAATCATTAACAAAAATTATTTCATTAATTATTTCAAAGTTACATTTTTTTAAATCATTAAAGAAATTTTCTATTTCACCGTACTCATTAAAAACAGGAATAATTAAACTGATTTTTGAATTCACATAAGATCTATAACAGCAGATATGTTATAAATCCATACCAAGCTTAATTGTTTTAAATATACTATTTTTTGTTGTTTTCTAATTCAATTCTTCTTTTGAAGAAAAATACTAAAAAATATAAAAATAAATACTAATAGTATAAAATCTGTATATATCAAATATCTAGGCTGAACACGACCAAAGAGGTAAACGACTAAGTGATTGCTCAAGGTAAATGATGATAAAAATATTATAAGTAATGAAAATTGTGACCTGTTTTTTAAAAAAGCAACAAAACTGGCAAGCAACATAAAAAAAGGTAGAAATACGAATAACCAAGTTGAGTCATAAAACTTTTTAAAGATTTGTTTTATATATTTTCCAAAATTTTCATAAATTAATGTGATTGAAATTTCTCTTTTTAGATTACTTAATGTAGTATTATTTTGTATAGCTAGTTCAAGAAGTAAAGGGTTTGAAAAATCCCTTATAGCCTCAAGACTTTTACTAAAATGGCCTCTGCCGTCATAATGTTCAACTAATAATTGTTGATCATTCATTTCATTAAAAATTTTGGTTAGGGTTTTTTGCGTGTTTTGATTTTCAAATAATTTTACATTTTCTATTTCTGATATGTAGATAGCATCAATAAATAGAAAGTAAGATGGCCCTAAAGAAACATATGTTAGTGATTCTTTCCAGTTATTATTTTTAGAAACATAATCTTTTTCAAATAAATGTTGTTTTAAATAGGTATTTAAAAATATTATAGAATTGTGAATAATAAACATGGCTAAAAAACTAAAAATTAACCATTTTATTAAATATTTATTTAAATTGTGAAGAAGTAATAAACCAGTAAATAGCAACAGGATTACTGGATAAATAAACATAAATTGATTTCTTGTGAGCAATAATCCTGTTGCAAAAATTATGCTCCAAATTAAGTTTATGGTGTTAAAATTATATATTAGATTGATTGATAAGCTTACAAACATAAGTGACAAAGCATAACTTAAAGGTTCAGTTAATATGTGACTATAAAATTGAAGTATTGGAATAAATAAAAAAAAAGAAACAATGATTTTTGTTGTGGTATCCAAATTAAAAATATTTGACAATGTTCTGTTCAAATAAATTATGCCAAAAGCTATTAATAAAGTCTGAAATATTACTACAGATTTTAAACTACCAAATAATGTATGAAGTATAGATATTATCGTAGCATACAATGGAGGATCTAGTAAACTTCCATTTAAATAGCGAACAGTATCAGTCCGTTCAACTGGATTAGATGAGTAGAAAAGAAGGGTTAATACTCCAATTAAAATGATAATTTCTGTTATATAATTTTTAATTTTCATAGCCTTATTTTAGAATCTTTTATTAAATAATTGCTATTATTTTATAATCTAAATATTATGTTAGTGTAGTAAATTAAATTTACTTAAAGTTCAAAGATTAAAACCATGGTTAATTATTCAAAATTATCTAATTTTGCAAAAATCTTTTATTTAATGCAAATGATAAAAAAATCATCTCAATTATTGTTATTAAATAAATATTGAATTTTACATAATGTTAAACAAAATTTTACTTATAATTTGGTTTATTTTACGACCAAGAAATTATTTACATTTTTTCTCATTAATTAAACGCAAATTTTTACATAATCACGATACAGTTGAGAATAGTAAAAAGGCTTTTGAATGGGCTAAAGTGAACGCTATTCCATACGCTGATGCTTTAAAAAAGCTCGATATAAACGGAAAGTTAGTCGGCTTAGACAGAGACACAATTATGGAAGGTCAAAAGCTAGAGGCAAAATCAACAGTGAAGATGGGAGGCTCAGGTCATATTCATTTACTTTATGATTGTGTAAGATTACTTAAAGTAAATAATGTAATTGAAACTGGTGTAGCTTATGGATGGTCTAGTTTAGCAATACTTAAAGCATTATCCCAAAACGGTTTTGGAAAACTTTACAGTGTAGACATGCCTTATCCAAGAAAAAAAAATGAAAATGATGTGGGAATCGTAGTGCCAAAAAATTTGAGAAAAAATTGGATACTTATACGTAAACCTGATAACCCAGGTATTATTAGTGCATTGAATAAAGCTGGAGGAGAAATAGATTTGTGTCATTATGACTCAGATAAATCTTGGTGGGGTCGATACTATGCGTATCCAATTTTGTGGAAATCATTAAAATCTAAGGGATTGTTTATATCTGATGATATTCAGGATAATCTTTATTTTTCAGAGTTTGTAAGAAAAAACTTATTAAATTTTGCAGTCGTTGAGTTTGAAGGAAAATTTGTAGGATTAATTCGCAAAGAATGAGACTTTAAATATACATATTAAAAATTAAAATTTATGGCTGATCTAATAGGACTTTTTTCAATTGCTTTAGTATCCTTTATTACAATTTTTATAGGATTAAGATGGCCAGATATTTCTAGAATTATTTATGCTGCTTTGCTTATACGTGTCTTATTTATTTTAATCGGTCATTATATTGTTCCATTACCAGATAGTACTAAAGATGCAGCAGGACTTGAATATTTAGCTTGGACTTATGGAAAAGATGGGTTTTTAAATTCTTTAAGTCATTTTGGAGGAGCCAATAGATATTTTTGGAGTCAAATCATAGGGGTCTTCTATTCTATATTTGGTAGAAGTGTTTTATTAGCACAGTCATTAAGTTTACTTCTTGGAATAGGAACTGTTTTTTTAGCGTGGTTCTTAGCATTTAAAATATGGGATAAAATTACAGCAAAGAAAGTTGGTTGGGTGCTTGCTTTATTTCCTTCTTTTATTTTGTATTCAGTATTGCCACTGAGAGACATATATCAAACTTTTTTCTTATTAGTAGCAATGATTGGTATATTTAATTGGATTAAGGACGGTAGTTATAAAAATTTATTTTTAGCAATGTTTGGTTTTATTTTAGCCACTCTATTTCATGGAGCTTTAATACTTGGTGGTATAATTTTCTTAATCATTGTTGTTATATCAAAATTTAAAGAAATGATTAATTCAATAATAAATTTACGCATTAATATAAATGCCTTTATAATATCAATTATAGCTATTTATGTTTTACAAATATACTTCTCAAATAAAGTATACATACCTAAAATTGGATATTTTGATGATGTAAATTTCTATACAATTTTGAGTGAATTGAATACCAGGGTTGTTGGTGAGTCATCTTATGGAGATTGGGCAAAAATTTCTTCTGACGCATCGCTTATAGAAATTTTTTATAAGTTTGTAATAAGAATTTTTTACTTTCTTTTTTCACCTTTTCCATGGGATATCCAAAAATTATCTCATATTGTAGGTATGCTTGATGGCTTATTTTATATATTTTTAGTTTATTTAATTATTTGTAATAGAAAACAGATTTGGAATGATCCATTCTTAAGAGTGGCTTTTATAATTTTATTTGCTTATGTTTGCATGTTTGGCCTTGGAGTGAGTAATTTTGGTGCAGTTATAAGGCACAGAACAAAGTTTATAGTTGAAATAGTTATATTAGTTGCGCCTTTAATTCCTACATTTACTTTATCAAATAAACAAAAATTAAGAAAATTTTTTAAATTAAACCGTAAAATTTTAAAAAAATATTAGATGAAAATTCTACATATTATTACTGGACTAGGGGATGGTGGTGCAGAGCTTACACTTTATAAAATATGTAAATATGACAGTTCAAACAGACATATTGTTATTTCCCTGAAAGATAAGGGCAAATATTTTTCATTATTGTCCAAATTAGGTATTGAGGTTTATTGCTTAAACATGAGTTTTTTTTCAATATACAAGCTATTTTTTCTTGTAAAAAAAATTAAAAATTTAAAACCCAATGTAGTACAAACTTGGCTTGCTCATGCTGATTTTTTAGGAGGTATTGCTGCTAGATTAGCTGGAATTAAGAATATAGTTTGGAATGTTCGTTATTCAAATATTGAAATAGCAAAATCCAAAATATCAACCATCTTAATTATAAAAATATTATCAAGGCTTTCATATTTTATACCTATTTCTATAATAATAGTTTCTAAACGTGCAAAAAAATTTTACGAAAAAAAAGGCTATGATAAAAAAAAATTAAAATTTATTCCAAATGGATATGATTTGTCAATTTTAAAAATAAATAAAACTCAAAGAAAATTTTTTAATAAAAAAATAAATCTTAAAAAAAAAATACCGTTAATTGGCAATGTGGCTCGCTATAATCCTCAGAAAGATCATTTAAATTTATTAAATGCACTTTCAATAATTCGATCTAAAAATATAAATTTTTTTTGTGTCCTTGTAGGATCTAATATTAATCAAAATAATGTTGATTTAGTATCTAAAATAAAAAAATTAAATTTATCTAATCATATAAAGTTATTAGGTAGAAATGATAATATATTGCAAGTAATGAATGGTTTAGATTTACATGTTTTAAGTAGTTGTTATGGAGAAGGATTTCCTAATGTTTTAGCAGAGTCAATGGCTTGTGGTACACCGTGTATTACAACGGATGTTGGTGATTCAGCTTTCATTGTTGGTAAAACTGGCTGGATTGTACCTCCTAAAAATCCAACTAGATTATCTGATGCAATCGAAAAGGCAATTAATGAAATTAGTAGTTCGAGGTGGAAAAAAAGGTGTGTTGAAGCTAGAATTAAAATTAAAGAAAAATTTAGTATTAACAAAATGCTAAAATCTTATAATAGGGTATGGTTTAATGTTTATAAACAAAATTTAAAAAGTAACTAATTTTAAAGTAAATTAACCTTAATAATAAATATATTTAATGTAACTTTATAGTTGAATTTTTTTAACTTGATCGTATGGATAAAGAAAAGATATGAATAAAATTATAGTTACCGGTTCTGCTGGTTTTATAGGTTCTGCTGTTTGTATAAAGTTATTGGAGCGTGGCGAAGATGTAGTAGGTATTGACAATCATAATGATTACTATGATCCGGAACTTAAGCAGGCTCGCTTAAAAAGAAATGAAAAGTATAAAAATTACCAACATTACAAGATAGATCTTTGTGACCAAAATGGATTAGAAAAAATTTTCAAAATTCATAAGCCTAAGCGGGTAGTTAATTTAGCGGCTCAAGCAGGAGTTAGGTATTCTATGGAAAATCCACTCGCATATGTAAACACTAATATAGTTGGTTTTGCTTTAATTTTAGAAAATTGCCGTCATTACAATATTGAGCATTTAGTTTATGCGAGTACTTCAAGCGTTTATGGAGCTAATACTAAAATGCCTTTTTCAGAGCACGATAGCGTAAATCATCCATTATCAGTTTATGCAGCTTCAAAAAAATCTAACGAATTAATGGCACATACATACAGTTATCTTTACAATTTACCAACAACTGGACTAAGATTTTTTACTGTTTATGGTCCATGGGGGAGACCAGATATGGCATTGTTTAAATTTACAAAAAATATTCTTAATGGAGAGCCCATAGATGTATTCAATCATGGTAAACATACAAGAGATTTTACTTATATTGATGATATTGTTGATGGTGTAATAAAAGCACTTGATAACAAATCATCCGTTAATATAAATTGGAACAGCAAAGAGCCTGATCCAGCAACTAGTAGTGCACCCTGGAAAATTTATAATATTGGCAATAATAAACCAGTAAAACTCATGGATTATATTCAGGCGCTAGAAAAAACTTTGGGTAAAAAAGCAAAAATAAATTTTTTATCATTACAGCCAGGTGATGTACCAGATACTTATGCTAACATCGATAATTTAAAACAAAAATTTAAATATAAACCGTCAACTACAGTAAAAAGTGGTGTATCAAATTTTGTTAAGTGGTACAGAGATTTTTATAAAATATGATTAATAAAATTGAAAATCTAAAATTAGGTATCATTGGCCTTGGTTATGTTGGTTTGCCTCTTGCATTAGAATTTTCAAAAAAAAAAACTGTAATTGGATATGATATTAACAAGAGCAGAATTACTGAATTAAAAACAGGGGTAGATAAAAATTTGGAATTCGATAAAAATGAATTACAAAAAGCAGAACAGTTAAAGTTAACTAGCAATATAGAGGATCTTAAATCAATAAACTGTTTTATAATCACTGTACCCACACCAATTGACAGTTTAAAAAAACCTGATCTTAGAACATTATTTCAAGCAAGTGAAACTATTGGTAAATTACTTAAAAAAGGAGATTTAGTTATATACGAGTCTACAGTTTATCCAGGTTGTATAGAGGAAGAATGTGTGCCAATATTAGAAAAATATTCTAATTTAAATTTTAATCAGGATTTTTTTTGTGGCTATAGTCCTGAGAGAGTAAACCCTGGAGATAAAAATCATACTATTTCAAATATTAAAAAAATTACATCTGGCTCAACGCCTGAAACAGCAGATTTAGTAGATGATTTGTATAAATATATTGTTATGGCGGGGACTCACAAGGCCCCCAGTATTAAAGTTGCAGAAGCTGCAAAAGTAATAGAAAATACACAGCGCGACTTAAATATTGCTTTAATTAATGAATTGGCAATACTTTTTAGTAAACTTAATATTGATACGCAAGCAGTTTTAGATGCAGCAAAAACTAAATGGAATTTTTTACCTTTTAAACCAGGATTAGTGGGTGGACACTGCATTGGAGTAGACCCATATTATCTTACTCACAAAGCAGAAAGTATTGGTTATAAAGCAAAGATAATTTTAGCGGGTAGAGAACTAAATGATAAAATGGGACAGTATGTTGCGTCTCAATTAGTTTATCTAATGAAAAAAAAGAATATTGAAATTGAGAATTCTAAAATTTTAATCATGGGATTAACTTTCAAAGAAAATTGTGCAGATATCAGAAACTCTGGTGTAAAAATTCTTTTTGATAGTCTCAAAAAATATAATTGTGTTTTAGATCTTTATGATCCCTGGGCTAATCCACATGATATCAAAAAGGTTTATGATATTGATCCAATTAAGACTTTAAAAGAAAATACTTATGATGCTTTATTAATTACCGTGGCTCATGATAAATTTAAAATTTTAGGAGAAAACTATATAAACAATTTATGTAAAGAAAATAAAGTTATCTATGATTTAAAAAATTTATTTAAATCGAATAAAATAGATTTACGGCTATGACTATAATTATTACAAGATATTTTTAATGAAAAATTTAGATAAAGACACAGTAAAAAGTTTTAGTGATCAATGGGTTCGTTATGATCAATCAGGTATGGATAATGATGAAGCAAAAAAAATATTTAAAAATTATTTTTCTATATTCCCATGGAAGAGAATTTCAAAATCTTCAGAAGGTTTCGACATGGGATGTGGTACAGGCAGGTGGGCAAAATTTATTGCTCCAAAAGTTGGCAAACTTCATTGTGTTGATCCATCAAATGCAATATATGTTGCAAAAAAAAAACTTAAACAATTTAAGAATATAAAGTATTACCAAAAATCATTAGATAGCAGTGGTTTGAAAAATAACTCACAAGATTTTGGATATATGTTGGGTGTTTTGCATTATGTTCCAAATGCTAAAGCTGCAATTAAATCATGCGTAAAATTGCTAAAACCCGGAGCCCCAATATTACTCTATATTTATTATGCGCTTGATAACCGCCCTCTGTGGTTCAAATATTTATGGAATTTGTCTAATTTATTTAGATTGGTTATTTCAAAAATGCCAAAGTTTTTTAACTTTTTTGTATGTGATCTTATTGCACTATTTGTTTATTTTCCCTTAGCCAAGATTTCTTTAATTTTTGAAAAAATTGGTTTAGAATTTAAGAACTTTCCACTTCGTTTTTATAGAAAATCAAGTTTATATGTAATGCGTACTGACTCTAGAGACAGATTTGGAACTCCTTTTGAAAAACGATATTCCAAAAATGAAATTAATAAAATGATGAAAGATTCTGGTTTAGAAAGAATCCAATTTAAAAATTCAGTACCATTTTGGACTGTGATTGGATACAAAAAAAACAAAAATCATTTTTGATACTTAAATTATAATTTTACATTATATTTTAAAATATTAAGTTAATTAAACAAAAATAATCTATGTTTGTTAATGAATAATATTATATATTTATTTAAAATTTTTCTATAGCTAAACCTAGGAGGGGAATTATTAAAATTTTAATACTTATTAATGATTTAAATTTTTTTTGTACTCATCGTTTGCCTATCGCTGAAGCCGCGCAAGCTGAGGGTTTTGATATTGTAATAGGGTATGGTGAAGCTGGTACTGCTGATTTGAAGTTGCTTAAACAAAAAGGCTTTAGTTTAAAACATATTCCTATGCAACGTGGAAATATTAACTTATTTAAAGACTTAATTACACTTTTAAAAATTTGGTTTTTTTTTAGGAGAGAAAAACCTGATATTGTTCATTTAGTAACTATTAAGCCCTATCTTTATGGTGGAATTGTATCACGTTTAACTTCAGTACCATGTTTGGTATCTGCAGTCTCTGGACTTGGAACTTTATTTATTAGTGATAATTTTAAAAGTAAATTTTTACGTTTTTTTCTTTTTCCAATTTACAAGTTTGCTTTTAATCATTCTAATCAAAAAATAATTGTTCAAAATAAAGATGATTATAAATTGTTAGAGGAATGGGGTGTTTTAAATATAAATAAAGTAAAATTATTAAAAGGCTCTGGTGTAAAATTGCAAAATTTTGTAAATTTTAATGAACCTGATGGAATACCAACAATATGTTTTGCAGCTCGCCTATTAAGAGACAAAGGGGTCTATGAATTTGTTAATGCAGCAAGGTTTCTTAAAGAAAAAGGGATTAAGGCTAGATTTTTGTTAGCAGGAGATTTAGATATTAGCAATCCAACAAGTTTAAATCATGAGGATCTAAATATAATTAAGAATGACGGTTACGTTGAAATTTTGGGATTTTATAAAGATATTCCTAAGTTATATAATAATTCTCATATTGTATGTCTGCCATCCTATAGAGAAGGTTTACCCAAAGGTCTTTTAGAGGCTGCAGCTGCAAGTAGGGCAATAGTAACTACTGATGTTCCAGGGTGTCGTGATGCTATTATACCGAATAAAACTGGACTGATTGTTCCGGTTAAAAATTCAAAAAAATTAGCAAATGCAATTCATTGGTTAATCAATCATCCAAAAGAAAGGATAGCTATGGGTAAAGCAGGAAGAGAATTAGCTGAAAAAGAGTTTATTGTTGAAAAAATAGTTCAACATCATCTAGATATTTATAAAGATCTAATAAAGAAAAAATTATAAGTTTAGAATATGATTTAATTAATTAATAATGATTTCAAATTTAAAAAATTAATTTTAAACTCTTATTATAATTGAATATTTATATCTCAAAACTAAAAAAATTATAAAGAGGCAAATAAACAAAATTAAAGAGCATAATGGATTTATTATTAAAAAGCTTAAGTAACCAAATATAAATAGAATTAAATTCAACACAGACATAAAAAAATTTGTAATAAAAAAAGAATTTGTTTTTTTAAATAATATATGATGGAGATGATCTTGTCCTGCTTCAAAGGGGTTTTGATTATTTTTAAGTCTAATTAGATTGATAGATAAAAATTCATAAACAAAAATTACAATAGACCAAGCAAGTAAAATTGGATGTACTAGTTTTTGTTTAGCTAAATATATTAGAATAAAAGATATTATAAAACCTAATAGTAAACTACCGTTATCACCTAAAAATAGTTTTGGTAGTTTAAATAGAGAGAAATTAAAACACAAAAATACCAATAATGGTACTAGAATAATTAGTAGAAATAATTCTAAATTTGAATCCTTAACTAGGAAAAATAAAATAACTAAAACCGAAATTGTTACAAAACTCAATGAGCCATCTATTCCATCAAAATAATTAAAGGAATTAATTAAAAATAATACAGCGAACAAAGTAAATGGTATCGCAAAAGTTCCAAGTATTAAATTAAAATAATAATAATCACCAATGTTAGTTAAATATAAATTTTCAAAAATAATTAGATAAATAATTGGGAAAATTTGTAAACTTAATTTACCACCAGTATTTAAATGAAATTTATCATCAATTAATCCTATTACGCATATTAAAAAACTAAATGACAATATTAAGCCTAAGCTTTTATCAAAAAAATCTATAGCTTGTAGGGTGAATAACAAAATTATACTTATAGTAATCCCACCAGTAAATGCTGTAGGTTTAGAATGAATTTTTCTATCACTCGGAATATCTACTAATTTTAATTTATATGATATTTTTGCAAATATAAAAAAAGTTATAAAATTAAATAAAAAATAGAATAAAAAATTATAGATCATTAAAAATTATTATTTATTTTAAAGTTTTTTTGTACCCAATTTACAATCAATTTTGTAATAGTATATTAAATAAAGTTAAATTAAATATTAAAAATTTCCATGATGAATTTTAACTCCACGAAGGAAAAAATTTTATTCTATAAATTTCCAGTTATTTTATTTTGTTTTATCCCTTTTTTTCTAATTACCGGTCCATTTTTAAGTGATTTGTCCGTATCTCTAATTGGTCTTTTATATTTTATATATTGTATAAAAAAAAAAAATTTTTCTTATTTTAAAAATAAGTACTTTTATTGTTTTTTAATTTTTTGGATTTACTTAATATTTAATAGTTTAATAAATAATTTTTACATTGATAGTTTAAAAATATCTTTTTTTTATTTTAGGTATGCATTTTTTGTAATTGCTGTAGTCGCATTACTAGATTTTAATGACTCATTTATTAAATATTTTTTTTATTGTATTTTTTTATGTTTTGTTTTCTTGATTTTAGATGGTTTTTATCAATATTTTGTTGGTGAAAATATTTTAGGATGGAAATCCTATGATAGAGTATCTAGTTTTTTTGGAGATGAAAAAATTTTAGGCAGTTATTTAAGTAGATTATGGCCAATATTTTTTGGTTTATCTATATTTATATTTCAAAAAAGAAAAAAATTGTTCCCCTTATTTATTTTAATCTTTATTCTGTCAGAAGCTTTAATTTTTTTAAGTGGGGATCGAACTGCTTTTTTTAACATAAATTTATCAGCTATTTTTGTTATTTTATTTTCTAATAAATTACTAAAGTTAAGACTTTTTACTTTTTTATCAAGTATAGCCTTGCTAGTAATTATAAGTTTGATTAATCCTACAGCAAAACAAAGAGTTATTGATCAGACTTTTGATCAAATGAATTTACTTGATCAAGAGAAAAAAGATAAAGAGGGTTTATATATTTTTTCAAAAGAACATACTCACCATTATATTACTGCTTACAGAATGTATTTAGATAATAAAATTTTAGGTGTAGGTGTTAAAAATTTTAGAAAATTTTGTAGTGATGAAAAGTATATAGAAAGTCAACTGTCTTGTGCTTCTCATCCTCATAATACTTATTTACAAATATTAAGTGAAATTGGAAGTGTTGGATTTTTATTTTTAACAATAATTATTTTTTATTTTATTAAAAATATAATAAGACATTTTAAGCTTAGGTTAAAAGGAAATTATTATTTTAATGATTTCGAAATTTGTATTTTGTCAGGTATAGTAATTTATTTATGGCCAATAATTCCTACTGGAAGCGTTTTTAATAATTGGTTAAATATCATGATGATTTTAAACTTACCCTTTTTAATATGGAGTAGAAAGTCAGTAAATACATAGATATTATTAGATGATTTATTATTTTTTTATTCTTTACTAATTAAATTTTTTTAAGTAAAAGGCCTTGCCTGGTGATTATTGCGAAAGTGTAATACCCGATCCCATTCCGAACTCGGAAGTCAAGCCTTTCAGCGCCAATGGTACTTTGTCTTAAGACATGGAAGAGTAGGACATTGCCAGGCTAAACAAAAATTATGAAAATAAAAAGTTCATTAAAATCAATAAAAAAAAGAGATCTCAATTCAAAATTGGTGAGAAGAAGAGGTCGTGTTTACGTCATAAATAAAACAAATCCAAAATTCAAAGCGAGACAAAAGTAATTTTATGGATAATCAGGACCATAAAAATACGTGGAATAATTTTACTAAATTTGTGCTGTGGGGAACTGTCGCTGTGATTACAGTTTTAGTTCTTATGGCTCTATTCTTGTTGTAAGTTTTCTTATGAGAATCGGTTCTATTTTAGAAAACCAAAGTGTTGAAAAAAGAATTGCAGTAACTCCTGAAATAATAAAAAAATATACATCACTTGGATTTGAAATAATTTTAAATGAAAACTATGGTGTTCATCTTGGAATAAAAGATCAACAGTACATAGATTTAGGTGCAAAAATTTCTAAAGATGAAGTTGAGGTTTTAGGCTCTTCAGACATAATCGTTCAACTTGGAATGATATCAGATGACAAGAGTTCTTATATTAAAGAAAGTCAAACATTAATAGGTGTTTTAAATCCTTACGAAAATAGTGAAAAATTAAAAAATTTAGCGAAAAAAAAAATTAATCTTTTTTCTTTGGAATTACTTCCAAGAATTACAAGAGCTCAATCTATGGATATTTTATCTTCCCAGGCTAATTTAGCTGGGTATAAGGCTGTTATAGAGTCTTTTGCAAATTTTGAAAAGGCTATACCAATGATGATGACAGCAGCTGGCACTGTACCAGCTGCAAAAGTTTTAGTTGTTGGTGCAGGTGTTGCTGGTCTTCAAGCGATAGCAACAGCAAAAAGAATGGGAGCAATTGTTTTTGCTACGGATGTTAGAATGGCCTCAAAAGAGCAAGTTGAGAGTTTAGGTGGAAAGTTTCTTTTTGTAGAGGGTTCAGAAAATTTAGAAACTCAGGGAGGTTATGCAAAAGAGGCCTCTGATGATTTTAAAAAAAAACAAGAAGAATTATTGTCTGAAACTTTAAAAAAAATTGATATTGTAATTTGTACAGCTTTAATTCCAGGAAAAAAAGCACCTTTAATAATTAAAGAAAATATGGTGAATAATATGCAAGCTGGATCAGTAATATATGACTTAGCTGCAATCCAAGGAGGCAATACTGCATTTACAGAGGTCGATAAAGTTGTTGTAAATAATGGTGTCAGAATAATGGGTGAAAGTAATATACTCAATAAGTTACCAATGTCAGCATCAAATTTATATGCCAAAAATCTTTTTAATTTTGTTGATAATTTATTTGATAAAGAAAATAAAAAGATAAATGTTAATTTAGAAGATGAAATTATAAAAAAAACATTAATAATATAATTTATGGAAATAGATCCTTTAATATTTAGATTAAGTATATTTATCTTGTCAATATTTGTAGGATATTATGTCGTTTGGAGTGTTACTCCATCTTTACATACTCCTTTAATGTCTGTTACAAATGCAATTTCTTCAGTCATTATCGTTGGTGCAATTATTGCAGGTTTGTCTGGAAATTCTGAAAGTGTTTTTAATACCTCAAGTATTTTTGGTTTTTTGGCTATAGCATTAGCGGCAATAAATATTTTTGGTGGATTCCTTGTAACTCAAAGAATGTTAGCAATGTACAAAAAAAAGAAAAAGGATAAATAATGATTTCAGCAAATTTATCTGCGGTATTTTATTTAGTTTCAGGGGTATTATTTATCCTTGCATTAAGAGGATTGTCGTCTCCCGAAACATCAAGACAAGGTAATTTGTTTGGTATTTTAGGAATGGTTATAGCTATTACAGTAACATTTCTATCTACAGGTAATTTTTCTTATGGATTTATATTTGTATTAATATTTATCCTAGTTGGCGGTTCAATTGGAGCTTTCATTGCTTATAGAATACCAATGACAGCAATGCCAGAATTAGTTGCTGGATTTCATAGTTTAGTAGGATTGGCTGCAGTCTTTGTTGCAATTTCTGCTTTTTTAAATCCTGAAGCATTTAATCTTGGATCTCCAGGAAATATAAAACTTGGAAGTTTAATAGAAATGTCCATAGGTGCTGCAGTTGGAGCCATAACATTCTCAGGCTCAGTAATTGCCTTCTTAAAATTACAAGGCATGATGTCTGGTTCACCAATCACATTTAAAGGTCAACATCCGCTAAATGCAATAATTTTAATTTCAATAGTTATTTTAATTTATTTATTATGTTCATCTCAATCATCTAATTTATTTTGGATATTATTAGCATTTTCTTTCTTAATTGGTTTTCTTTTAATTATTCCAATCGGTGGAGCAGATATGCCAGTAGTTATTTCAATGCTTAATTCATATTCTGGTTGGGCAGCTGCAGGAATTGGATTTACTTTAGAAAATACTGCTTTAATTATTACAGGTGCACTTGTTGGATCTTCAGGAGCAATTTTATCATACATAATGTGCAAAGGAATGAATCGTTCATTCTTTAACGTAATTTTAGGAGGATTTGGAGCAACCGATGATACAACTATTAGTTCAAGTAAAGAACAGAGACCAGTAAAAAGTGGAAATGCAGATGACGCTGCTTTTTTAATGAAGAATGCTTCATCAGTAATAATTGTTCCTGGCTATGGAATGGCTGTTGCCCAGGCCCAACATGCTCTTAGAGAAATGGTGGACACTTTGAAAAAAAACGATATCAAAGTTTCTTATGCTATTCATCCTGTAGCTGGAAGAATGCCTGGACACATGAATGTTTTATTGGCAGAGGCTAATGTTCCATATGATGAAGTATTTGAGCTGGAGGAGATTAATAACGATTTTGCAAATGCAGATGTAGCATTTGTCATCGGTGCTAATGATGTAACTAATCCTGTTGCAAAAACAGACCCACAAAGTCCAATATATGGAATGCCAGTTTTGGACGTTGAAAAATGTAAATCTGTTTTATTTGTAAAAAGGAGTTTATCTCCTGGTTATGCTGGAATTGATAACGATCTATTTTATAAAGAAAATACTTTAATGTTATTTGCTGATGCAAAAAAAATGACTGAAGATATTACTAAAAATCTATAGATTAAATGAATACAAAAATTTTTTGTGACATTGCAGATTTGGCAACAATTAAAAAATTTAATAAGAAAAAAATTGTAAGAGGTTTTACGACTAACCCTAGCTTAATGAGAAAAGCAGGAGCAAAAGATTATAAATCTTATTCAAAAGAAATACTTAAAACTTGCAAAAACAAACCTATTTCTTTTGAAGTGTTTGCAGATGATCATAAATCAATGATTGAACAAGGAAAAAAAATAAGTTCTTGGGGAAAGAATGTTTATGTAAAGGTACCAGTTGTAAATTCAAAAAATATTTTTTCAGCAAAAGTAATTAAAGAACTTAATAGTCAGAATATTAAATTGAATATTACCGCCGTTTATACAGCAAGACAAACTGAAAAGATTCTAAAATTAATTAACAAAAAAACAAAAGTAATTATTTCAATTTTTGCAGGGAGAGCAGGGGACACCGGCAAAGATCCGATTCCAGAGTTTATTAAAAGTATTAAACTGGCAAAAGGTTTTAAAAATGTAGAAATATTATGGGCTAGTGTTCGTGAGCCTTATAATTATTTACAAGCAAAACAACTGAATTGCCAAATTATTACAGTCCCACCAGCAATTATAGAAAAAATAGAAAAATTTGGAAAATCATTTAATGAACTTACTAAAGAAACAGTAAAAGCATTTTTAATCGATAGTAATAAATCTAAATTTAAGATTTGAGAGTTTATTAATTCCTTAGATTCAAGATATTAAATATTTTAACTGCAGGATACAATCAAGTTAAGAAAAAAATAAAGTTTATTGTTTTAAAATTTTTATTATTTTTTGTTTTTCATAAAATATTTTTTCGTGAAATTTATAGTTTTGTAAAGATTTACCGATGTCTGCATTTAAAAATTTATAAAACACGTCAAAACTGTTAAGATTTGATTTAAATATTTTTGAACGATTTTTATATAATGAATTTTGATTAAAATTAAAATTAAAATTATTTTTATCGAGGAAAATTTGCATATTTCTTTGGGTTTTTTTTGTAGTATTAAGGTTTATAAATATTTCAAACTTTGAATATTTATATTTTAGTATTATTGTTTGATTATATAAATTATTTTTTTTGTTAATTAAATTTTTTTGAATTTCTAATTTATTAAATTTTTTAAAAAATAATAAAATCAGTGACAGTGGGTGATCAAGCCAATCTTCAGCAAAATCATATTTTTTTTTATAATAAATTTTTCTTTTTGAATAGTTGAGTACAATTTTATTAATATTATTTTTTTTGGTGTAATTTTTTATTTTTCCTATAAGTGGATTAAATGTGTCAGTATAATTTACAATAAGTGATTTGTTTTTATATATTTTTTTTAAAGATAAAAGTTGTATTTTTTTCTTAACAATTGGTTTTTCGACAATTACTTTTTTAAAAGATTTAAATTTTTTTAAATACTCAAAATGGCTATCTACAGGTGTACATATATGCACTGAGTATATTTTATTGAGAATTTTTTTTAAATCACATTTATCAATTATTTTTCTATTTGGATAAATGTAATTATGACGAGTTTTAATTATAGTTTTAGAAAGTTTTTTTTTTCTTTTTAAATATTTCAAATTTTTTTTTGACCATTTCCCAAAACCCACTATAAGATGGTAGCTCATAAATGAAAAAGTTATCTATAATAATTCCTGTTTATAATGAATTTAATACAGTATCTATTGTTTTGCATAAACTAAAAAAACTTAAATTACTTGAAAATTATACAAGTCAATTATTAGTGGTGGATGATAATTCAAATGATGGATCAAAAGAATTGTTAAAAAAGTTAGAAAGCAATGAAATTTTTAAAAATGATATTTTTATATATAAAAATAAAAATTTAGGAAAGGGAGACTCACAAAAAATGGCAATACCCCTTTGCAAAGGTGATTTCACAGTAATCCAAGATGCTGATCTTGAATATAATATTGAAAATATAAATTCTTTATTAGAGTTAGCAATAATAAATAACCATGATGCTGTTTTGGGATACAGAAAATTAAAAGATACAAAAATTTACAGTGCATATTTTATATTTCATAAAATTGCAGTTCTTAGTTTGAGTTTTCTTACTAATATTCTTTATTTCACCAGATTAAAAGACGTTTGTACTTGCTATAGATTAATTAAAACACCTCTTTTACAAAGCTTGAAGATAAAAGGTGAAAGATTCGAGTATGATTTTAGCATGATAAATCAATTAATTAAAAAAACAAAAAATATTGGTCAAATAGAAATTGATTATAGAAATAGATCATTTGCAGAAGGAAAAAAGAACACCTGGGTAGTTGGAATTTATGCACTAAAAAGAATTATATTAGATAGAATTTTAAATTAAATTATTCTTAATTTTGGAAATGGGATAATAATTTTATAATTCCTACTTTTAATATTTTCTTTAAGCTTTTTTATAATTGGAGTTGAAAAATTCCATGCTAAAATAATAATAAAATCAAAATCTATTTTCTTTAATTCGTTAAAGTTTATTATTTTAATATTTTTTCCAGGTGTCAATTTATTTTGTTTCAGATAATTGTCATCTGTAATAAAACTTATGCTTTTTTTCCCTAAGTTAAAAACATGACAAAATGTTGTAACTTTTGCAGGTGCACCATAACCAACAATAAGTTTATTTTTATTCAAATTTATTTTAATTAATTTCCTTATTTTTTCTTTTTGATTTTTTATCCTTTTGAAAAAGTCCAAATATTTTTTTTCAGAAAATAATCCATAATCTTTTTCTATTTGTATCTGTTTTTTTATTTTATTTTTTTTGACTTTAATTTTTCCTTTATGAGCAACAAAAATTCTAATAGAACCTCCTTGAGCCTCTACTAAATCAAAATCAATCACTTCTAGGTTTATTGAACTGAAAAAATTAATTAAAGGTTTTAATGAGTGATATGACATATGCTCATGATAAATTGTATCAAAAGTAATTTTTTTAATAACATCTAGTAAATAAGACACTTCAAAAATAAATAACCCATCTTCTGAAAGTATATTTTTAACCCCTAAAGCAAAATCTTTAAGGTCGGGTACATGAGCAAATACGTTATTAGCTGTAATGATTTTAAATTTTTTATATTTTTTTTTTAATTTTAAACTATTCTTATAAGTAAAAAATTCTGTATTAATATCAATTTTTTTTTTCTTATTTAAATTTCTTAAATTTCTTGCTGGCTCAATACCAACCACATTATTAAATTTATCTTTTATAAAAAAATCTAAAAAGGTACCATCATTACAAGCTATATCTAAAATCTTATCCTTTTTTTTGTTAATTTTTTTCATCTTTTTTATTTTTTTGAAATAATTTTCAAAATGTTTTCTTAAAACTGGAGAAGTGCCACTTACATACATATAATTTTTAAAAAGTAATGATGGATTAACTAAATGTTGTAATTGAAGATGTTTACAATCTTGACACAAAACACATATCAATGGGTAATATTTTTCCTTTATACTAGCAGATTGTACATATGAATTAGCTAATGGAGTTTTTTTAAAATTTAAAACTTTTTTAAGTTTTTTGCTTTTACACAAAACACATTCTTTTCTTAATTGAAAATTTTTGCTCAATTTAGAATCTATTATTGTCATCCATGAAATTTATTCTTACTGTATCTTCTTCATAAGTTTTTTGATCCCTTGGATTTTTGCTCATAACCAAGATTTCCGTTTCTTTGGTATAGAGCATAGCGTGATCAATCATTGGTCCTGTAAAAAGTAATTCATTTTCTTTAACAATTTTTTTGTTAATTTTTTCATTAGAATTTGTTTTTCTAAAGTAATATTCAAATTCTCCCCTAATCACATATATGAAGTGCCAATCTTTTTTATGGTAATGGTTTGCCCTCCATTGGTCTGGTTTTGTAAAAATCAATGAAACACTTTTCATATTTAAATCACACAGTGGTTGGATAAAACCTCTCTTGTCTTCAAACTTATTTTTGAGATCAACCAT
>CACOMZ010000006.1 GCA_902628525.1 uncultured Pelagibacteraceae bacterium | reverse complement strand
CTTTTTTTTAATTTCTGAGAAATCCTCATAGTATGAGGGTTGCATATTACTTCCTAAATCTTTTAATTAAACTTGAGGTATCCCATCTATTTCCGTTCATTTCTTGAACCTCACCATAATATTTATCCACTATTTCAGTGATAGGTAATAATGATCCATTGTTTTTAGCTTCCTCCATTGCAATTTTTAAATCTTTTCTCATCCAATCCACCGCAAAACCAAAATCAAATTTGTCATCAATCATTGTTTTATATCTATTTTCCATTTGCCATGATTGAGCTGCTCCTTTAGATATAACTTCAATGACATCTTCCATATTTAGTCCAGCCTTCATACCAAAATTTATTCCTTCAGAGAGACCCTGAACCAATCCAGCTATACAAATTTGATTAACCATTTTTGCTAATTGTCCAGAACCAGCTTTACCAAGTAATTTCATTTTTTTGCTGTAGCAATCAATTTTATCTTTTGCTTTATCAAAATCAGTTTGATCTCCACCAATCATAACTGTTAACGCACCATTTTCTGCACCTGCTTGTCCGCCAGAAACCGGAGCGTCTAGTGCACCAAATTCATTTTTCTTAGCATATTCATAAATTTCTCTAGCGATTGTTGCTGATGCTGTTGTGTTATCAATATAAACTGCACCTTTTTTTATAGTTTTGAATGCACCGTTATCACCAAAGGTAACTTCTCTTAAATCATTATCATTTCCAACACATGTAAAAATATATTCGGCATCTTTTGTTGCCTCTGCAGGAGTATTTGCCATTTTACCTTTATATTCAGCAATCCATTTTTCAGCTTTTGACTTAGTTCTATTAAAAACAGTTACATTGTGTCCTGCTTTTGATATATAACCAGCCATTGGATAGCCCATAACCCCAAGACCTATGAAAGCAACATTACAAGTCATAATTTTTATCTATGTTTAAAAGTTTAAGTTTAAAAGTAATTATTTTTGGTTTTATTTTTACATTTTTTTCCAGTTTTGGACAGAGTTTTTTTTTAGGAATGTTCAATTCTAGTATTAGAGATGCCTTATCAATTACTCATGGACAATTTGGCTCAATTTATGCATCTGCAACATTGTTAAGTAGTTTTGTTTTAGTTTGGATTGGAAAAAAAATAGATGATGTAAACATTTTAAAATTTGCTTCTTATGTCATAATTTTTTTATCAGCCTCTTGTTTTATATTTTCAAAAATTTCTTCAGTAATTTTTTTATTTGTTGGTATTTTTTTAATGCGTTTAGCAGGGCAGGGTTTAACTACTCACACAGGAACAACAACAATATCTAGATATTTTGAAAAAAATAGAGGAAGAGCTTTAAGTATTGGGTGGCTTGGATTATCAGCTGCAGAATTTGTATTACCAGTGCTTATAGTATTTTTACTTACATTTATAGAGTGGAGAGATATATGGGTTTCGATATCAATTTTAGTAATTATACTTTTACCCGTAGCCACCTATATTTTGGTGAAAGATATTAAATTGGATACTCGAGAAGAAAGTAAAAATACTGAAAGTTTTAAAGAAATAAAACAATGGAAAAGAATTGAAGTACTTAAAGATTATAGATTTTATATTATTTGTATGTCAATGCTCGCAATGCCATGGATTGCTACGGGATCATTTGTATATCAATCCTTTATATTAGAATCAAAAAATTGGGGACAATACATAATTGCACAATCCTTTATGGCATATTCAATTTTTTCAGTAGTAACTTTATTTTTTTCTGGTTTTTTAATTGATAAATTTACAAGTAGAAAATTATTAATTTACATGAACATTCCACTTTTTATAGCCACAATAGTTATTTTTTATTTTAATAATCCAATAACATCATTTGTTTTTTTTGGTTTAATTGGAATAACTAATGGATTTGCAAATGTTCTTGGATCGTCAACTTGGGCAGAAATCTATGGAGTTAAATATATTGGATCAATTAAAGCACTTACTTCAGCTTTAATGGTATTTTCAACTGCATTTGGTACAGCATTATTTGGCATTCTAATAGATGCAGGTTTTACAATAGAGCAAATAGCTGTTGTTTCTGGAACTTACATATTCGGCTCAATTATCCTGCTTTATTTAGTTAAAAATCGCCTGAATCCTGAATATTTATAGAAAAAATACTCTTGCATTTTTAATGTTCACTGTGTAGACACTCGGCATGGCAAGAGTTACTGTAGAAGACTGTATCGACAAAGTTGAAAGCCCATACGAATTAGTGTTAGTTGCAAAAGAGAGAGCTACTCAATTAAACGCGGGTTTAGAACCAACAATTGATAGAGATAATGATAAAAATACAGTTATTTCTTTAAGAGAGATTGCAGAGGAAAAGATTAAAGTTTCTGATCTAACAGATAGCGCAGTCTATAAACTCAGAAAACACGTTGAACAGGTTGATGATACTGCAGAGGATGACGAAGATATTGGTGATGATTTTGAAAATTTATATAAGGGAGAAATATCTAAAAGTGGTACACCAATATTACCGTCTAAAAGAGCAAGAAAAACTCCAGAAAAAATTCAAATTTCCAAAGAAGATTTGGCTGAATTATCAGAGACAGCAAAACCTGATGTAGATACCTCAATTGGTCAAGAAACAATGAATGAACAAGGCGAGGTCTCTTTAGATGAGGTATCTGAGAGTGAAAATCAAGAAGCAGATATATCAGCAGAAGACACAGACGCTTCAAACACATAGAAAAATAATATAAAGATATACTATGAATAGGAAAGTATCAGTTGCTCCTATGATGGATTGTACTGACCGTCACGAGCGATTTTTTCTTAGATTGATATCAAAAAATACTCTTCTTTATACTGAGATGGTTGTTGATGAAGCTATATATAGAGGAGATAAAAAAAAGTTATTAGAATTTAATATTAATGAGAAACCTGTAGCGCTTCAATTAGGGGGTTCCTCACCAAGACTTTTAGCTGAAGCCACTAAAGTAGGAGAAGATTTTGGTTACGATGAAATTAATCTTAATTTAGGTTGTCCTAGTAAAAAAGTTGAAAAAAATAGATTTGGTGCTTGTTTAATGAAAGAACCAAATTTAGTTGCAGATTGTTTAAGCAAGATGCAATCAGTAACTAAATTACCAGTAACTATTAAAACAAGAATTGGATATGATGAAGTTGAAGATTATGAAAACTTATATAATTTTATTTCAACTTTAAAAGCAACAGGAGTTAAAACTTTTATTATTCATGCTAGAAAAGCAATGTTAGGAAAGTTTACTCCTAAACAAAATTTGAATATTCCTCCTCTTAAATATGAATATGTCTATAAATTAAAAGAAGATTTTCCAGACAAAGAAATAATTATAAATGGAGGAATAACTTCAGTTGATGAAATAAAACCACATTTAGAAAAAACAGATGGTGTAATGATAGGAAGAGCAGCTTACCACACTCCTTATTTGTTAGCAGATATTGAAAAAGATATATTTAATAATGATAATATTCCAAGCAGACAAGATGTTATTGAAAAACTTATACCTTATGTAAAAGAAGAATTAAAAAAAGGTACAAGATTAAATCAAATTATGAGACATACTCTTGGTTTATTTCATGGTCAGACAGGTGCAAGTTATTGGAAAAGATATTTAAGTGAAAATATGTGTGTCAGAGATGCTGATGTTAAAAAAATAGATCACATAATGGATAAAATTAAATACAACAATGTTGATACAAGAGTAGGGCAATCTGCTTAATTCAATTTTATCAAGCGAATACATTTATATTATTTTTTTAATGGCTTTAACAGCTATACCAGTTGGCTTTGTCGCTGGGTTGTTTGGTATTGGTGGAGGTTTAATAACTGTACCATTCCTATATTATATATTTGGATCTTTAGGTATTGATCAACAATTTATAATGCACTTAGCTGTAGGAACCTCATTTGCAATAATTGTGCCAACGTCAACTGTATCAGTTTTAACACATAATAAATTGAAAGCAGTAGATTTTGGTGTAGTCAAAAGTTATGGTTTATTTGTTGTGATTGGAGTTATTATCGGAACAATATTTGCTGCTTCCCTTAAAACTAAATCTTTACTTTTGTTTTTTTCAATTATGATTTTCTTATTTGGTATTTACTTTCTTTTAAGTAAAGAAAAAGAACAGAGTATTATTTTAGAAATGAAATTATATATTAAAGTCATATTTGGACTAATAGTTGGTTTTATTTCTGCACCTATGGGTATTGGAGGTGCTATTATGAATGTACCAATTCTTAAATTTTTTGGTTATTCAATAAATAAAGCCATTGGTAGCTCAGCTGCAATTGGTTTTTTAATAGCATTTTTTGGAGCATTAGGCTTCCTAGTTTCAGGAAATTATTTAAACTCAAGTCTTCCATTAAGCATAGGTTTTGTAAACATACCTGCCTTTCTAATTTTTATTCCTATAACAACATTCATGGCTAGAATAGGAGCTAAAACAGTTCACAGTATTGATAAAAATAAAATTAGTAAATTTTTTGGAATTTTTCTCTTAGCTGTTTCGATTAAATTTTTTTACGAGTATTTTAAATTATAACCAAAAAAAAAGAGGTGACTTCAGTCTCCCTCCATCACCTCACATTTAATTAGTATGTGATTCTCTTTAAAATTATGAACACTTCTTAGTTGAAAGATTGAGTTATTATATTTTTAGATTTTTTGGTCGTATTCCCCAATTTTTCCAGTTTTTTGGAGCAAATTGTCAATAAAATCAAAGATTTTTTTTTTTCTCTCATCAGATGTTGGGCTTTCAGTGACTATTACTAATGAGGGTTTATTTGATGATGCTCGTATTAATCCCCATGAGCCATCTACAAATGAAAAACGAACTCCATTTACGGTTAAAATTTCAGTAATTATTTGACCATCTATTTCAGTCTTATTTTTCTTTAACTCTTGAAATTGTTCAACTAATTCTTCAACAACTAAATATTTTTCCTCATCTTTGCAAAAGGGAGCCATAGTAGGAGTTTGGTATGTTATTGGTAATTCATTAATAATTTCAGATATTCTTCTATTTTGATTATCTAATAAGTGACACACATGAATTGCAGAATTAATTCCATCGTCATAACCATAGCCTAAAGGTTCGTTAAAAAAGAAATGACCACTTTTTTCAAATCCAGCCAAAGCTTTTTCTGTATTAACTTTTCGCTTTATATGAGAATGTCCAGTCTTCCAATAAATTGTTTCACAATTATTTTCCTTAAGAATATTATCATTCGAATACAATCCTGTAGATTTGACATCTACTACAAACTTTGAGTTTTTGTGGTTATTTGACAAGTTTCTAGCAATTAATAAACCAATCTTGTCAGAAAATATTTCATTACCTTGGTCATCGACAACACCAACTCTGTCTCCATCACCATCAAAACCGAAACCAATATCTGCATTATTTTTTTTTACTGACTCAGCAATAGCATGAAGCATCTCTAAATCTTCAGGATTTGGGTTATACTTTGGAAAATCCCAGTTTAGATCACAATCCAATTCTATTACTTCACAACCAATACCTCTTAAAATTTCAGGAGCAAAAATACTTGCAGTCCCATTTCCACAGGCAACTACGGCTTTAATTTTTTTTTTTATTTTGTTTTTACTAATTAAATCCTCTTTATAAATTTTATCAAAATCTTTAATTTGTTTTTCTTCTCCTTCACCATAAGAGAAATTTTGATTCAAGGTAATTTCTTTCAGTTCCTTCATTTCCTCTGGAGCATGGGTTAACCCTTTTTTGATACCCATTTTTACTCCTGTCCAGCCGTTTTCATTATGACTTGCAGTTACCATTGCTACTGCATCTGCATTTAAATTAAATTGAGCAAAGTATACCATTGGCGATAGTGATAACCCAATGTCCTCAATGTTACACCCTGTTGAAATTAATCCTTTTTTAAGAGAAGCTTTTATTTCCTCACTGTAAGATCTATAATCATGCCCAACTACAACATTTGGATTATTTTTTTTAGTGTGATTCTTAATTTGTGTTCCTAAACCCTTACCAAGATTCTCTATTCCTTCTTGGTTGATATCTTTTTTATACAACCAACGAGCGTCATATTCTCTAAAACCGTATGGATCAATTTTAATATTTTGAGACATCTTCTATTTACTTACTCTTTTTATGTTAATTTCTTGAAAAAAATTTTATTTTTTTATTGATTATCATATTGTCGCGTTCTATAAATGTTCCGTTGAATATATGTTTATATAGTATATTAACACAAAGCGCCTACAACATGTAGTTGTTTTCGTATAAATAACAAAATATAATAAAAATTATGAATAAGATTCTTTCCCAAGCACTAAAACAAGCTGTCTCTGAATATAGCCCTAAAGTTAACGAAATTTCAAAAGGTAACAGACCTGATTTATTTTCATTAAATAATGAAACTGAACTTTTTCAAAACGATAAAGGAATAATAATTAAAATTGATCGATCACGAGACGCGAATCTGACTGACTTCGGTAAAGCAACTTTGAGAGATAGATATCTTGGTCACAATGAATCTTTTCAAGATTTGTTTGCAAGAGTTGCAAGCACTTACTCTGATGACAATTTACATGCTCAAAGAATTTATAATTATATTAGTAATCTTTGGTTTATGCCAGCTACTCCAGTGCTATCTAATGGAGGAACTAAAAGAGGATTACCAATTTCTTGTTTTTTAAATGAAGCATCTGATAGCCTTGGTGGAATTCTAGATCTTTGGAGTGAAAATGTTTGGTTAGCTGCTAAAGGTGGAGGTATTGGAAGTTATTGGGGAAACCTAAGATCTATTGGAGAAAAAATTGGTAAAGTTGGAAAAACTTCTGGAATAATTCCTTTTATTAAAGTTATGGATTCTTTAACAATGGCGATTAGTCAGGGTTCATTAAGAAGAGGTTCAGCTGCTTGTTACCTTCCAATTGATCATCCTGAAATAGAAGAATTTATAGAAATGAGAAGACCAACGGGAGGCGATCCAAACAGAAAAGCATTAAATTTACATCATGGTGTTTTAGTTTCGGATGCTTTTATGAGAGCTGTTGAAACTGATGATCAATGGGCATTAAAAAGTCCAGCAGATGGTACTATTCAACAAACTATTTCTGCAAGAAATTTATGGATTAGATTGTTAACTGCAAGAATTGAAACTGGTGAGCCATATATAATTTATATTGATACAGTTAACAGACAAATCCCACAACATCATAAGTTAGCAAATCTGACAGTAAAAACTTCAAACCTATGTAGTGAGATTACATTACCCACTGGTATAGATAAAGATGGCAGAGATAGAACAGCAGTTTGTTGTTTATCATCTTTAAATCTTGAGAAGTATGATGAATGGAAAGATGACCCTGACATGATTAGTGATGTGATGAGATTTTTAGATAATGTCTTGTCAGATTTTATTAATAAGGCACCTGAACAATTTAAAGATGCAAAATATTCCGCAGAAAGAGAAAGAAGCGTAGGATTAGGTGTTATGGGATTTCACTCATTTTTACAAAAAAATAGAATTCCTTTAGAGTCAGTTATGGCTAAGTCTTGGAATAAAAAAATATTCAAAAATATCGATGAAAAAGTTAATCAAGCTTCAAAAGATCTGGCTGAGGAGAGAGGTGCTTGTCCAGACGCTGCTGAATATGGTTACAAAGAAAGATTTTCAAATAAAACAGCAATTGCCCCAACTGCTTCTATTTCAATAATCTGTGGAGGAGCATCTCCTGGAGTAGAACCTATTGCAGCAAATAGTTATACACACAAAACATTATCAGGTTCATTTAATGTAAGAAATCGATACTTAGAAGAAATACTAGAGAGCCATGGCAAAAATGATGATGAAACATGGTCAACAATTACCACAAATCAAGGATCTGTTAGTCATTTAGATTTTTTAACTGAATTAGAAAAAGATGTTTTTAAAACAGCTTTTGAACTTAATCAAAACTGGATAATTGAACTTAGTGGAGATAGAACTCCTTATATTTCCCAAGCTCAATCTGTAAATTTATTTTTACCAGCAGATGTTCATAAAAAAGAATTACATAAAATTCATTTTGATGCCTGGAAAAAAGGTTTGAAAAGCCTTTATTACTGTAGATCAAAATCAATTCAGAGAGCTGAAAATATTAATGACGCAAAATCAACTGATATTACAGCTAATGTTTATAAATCAAAAAATCAACAAACCAATGAACAACCAGAATACGAGGAGTGCCTTTCATGTCAGTAGCAGAAAAAATAAATAAAAAAGAAATCATACAACCAAAAAAAATGGGACTATTAGTTGAGAACCCTGTTTACAAGCCATTTAGATATCCTTGGTGTTATGATGCCTGGTTAACTCAACAAAGAATTCATTGGTTACCAGAGGAAGTTCCTTTAGGTGATGATGTTAGAGACTGGCAAAAAAATTTATCACAACCAGAAAAAAATTTAGTTACTCAAATATTCAGATTTTTTACACAGGCTGATGTAGAAGTTAATAACTGCTACTTAAGACATTATACTAGTGTGTTTAAACCTACAGAGGTCTTAATGATGATGACTGCTTTTGCTGCAATGGAAACTGTTCACGTAGCAGCTTATTCTCACTTACTAGATACAATTGGAATGCCTGAGTCAGAATATTCAGCTTTTATGAAGTATAAAGAAATGAAAGATAAGTATGATTATATGCAAGGCTTCAATGTAAATTCAAAAGAAGATATAGCAAAAACTGTAGCTGTCTTTAGTGCTTTTACAGAGGGATTACAATTATTTGCAAGTTTTGCAATTCTTTTAAATTTTCCAAGACACAATAAACTAAAAGGTATGGGTCAGATAGTTACCTGGTCAGTTAGAGACGAAACTCTTCATTGCAATTCAATGATTAGAATTTTTAAAGAATTCATTAAAGAAAACCCAGAAATATGGACACCTAAATTAAAAAAAGAACTTTATGAAGCGTGTAGAACAATTGTAGAGCATGAAGATGCGTTTATTGATCTTGCTTTTGAAATGGGACCAATGAAAGGATTAACTGCTCAAGAAGTTAAAGACTACATTAGGTTTATCGGAAATAGAAGACTAGTTCAACTTGGATTAGAACCTATCTATGATGTTCAAAAAAATCCGTTAACGTGGCTTGATACTATGCTTAATGCTGTAGAGCATATGAACTTTTTCGAAGGTAGGGCCACAGAATATTCAAAAGCATCGACGCAAGGTACTTGGGCAGAAGCTTTTGCTTAAAATAAAATAGGTCATTTTTAAATGGAGAGTAATTTTTTTTCACAGCGTAGGTCTGTTTTAGCAAGAAAAATGTCTCCTAAAGATATTCCTGATGAAGATCTAAATAAAATTTTAGCTGCAGGGATTAGAGTACCTGACCACGGAGCGCTAAACCCCTGGAAAATACGTGTAATTAAAGGTGGTAAGCTTAAATTAATTGATGAAAATATTATTTTAAGCGAGTTCAAAAAAGAAAATCCTAATGCAAGCGAAATACAGGTAGAAACGGAGTCAAAAAGATTTCAAAGAGCTTCCGTAATTTTAGCAGTAATATCAACTCCTGTAGAACATCCAAAAATACCTACTTGGGAAATGACTTTATCTTCAGGCGCAGTTTGCATGAATTTATTATCTTGTGCTCAATCATTAGGATATGCAGCGCAATGGTTAACAGAGTGGTATGCATATAATGATAAAATGCTTGAATATTTAGGTGGGAGGGCAAACATCGATAGAATATCAGGCTTTATATATTTAGGTCATAAAGTTGAGGAACCAAACGAAAGAAGAAGGCCAGACCCTAAAGCAGTCATAAGTTATTTGTGAGGAAATTATGTTTATAGCAATGAATAGATTTAAAATAGTATTAGGTAAAGAAATGGAATTTGAGAAAGTGTGGAGAGAAAGAGATACTCATCTAGAAGGTACAAAAGGTTTTAAAGAATTTCATTTAGTTAAAGGTGAAAAAAATAACGAATATTCTCTTTATGCCTCTCATACTGTATGGAATTCAAGAGAAGATTTTATTAATTGGACAAAGTCAGAAGCTTTTCGATTAGCTCATAAAAATGCAGGCCAACATAAAGATTTATATTTGGGCGCCCCTCACTTTGAAGGATTTGAAACAGTTTTATAAAATGTTTGCACAATTAATAATTTTTCTTCCAACTATAGTTTTAGGAATAATGCTATTTTTTTCTTTTGTTGTTGCGCCAATAACTTTTAAGTCATTGAATGAGGAGAATGCAAGAATATTTATAAGAAAAATATTTCCCTATTATTATAATGTAAATCTAACTATATGCTTAATAGCTACTTTATGTTTTGTTTTGATTAAAAATTATTCTTTAAATTTTTACTTAATTTTATCAACAACAATTCTTTTTGGTATTTCTAGTTTTATACTAATGCCATTAATTAATAAATTTAGAGATAATAAAGAGGATTCAAAATTTAAATATTCTCACCTCATATCAGTAATAATTAATTTTATCCAAATTATATTTTTATTATTGATAATTTTTTAATTATCTTTGATTAAGCTGCATTACTTTTCGATGCTTATTTCCTTTGTAACTTGCTAATGGTCTAATGAGTTTATTAGCTGCATGTTGTTCCATAATATGTGCTGACCAACCTGTAATTCTTGAAATCACAAATATAGGAGTGAAAAAATCTGTATCAAATCCCATTAAATGATATGTTGGTCCTGTTGGATAATCAACATTCGGGTGAATATTTTTTCTTTTAATCATTACCTTTTCAACAATGTCGTAAATTTTTTCAAATTTTTTATCTTTTTTAATTTTGGCAACTTTACCAAAATATTTTCTCATTGTAGGAACTCTCGAATCTCCAGATTTGTAGACCCTATGACCAAATCCCATCACTACATCTTTATTTTTAAGAGCATTATTGATCCATTTTAAAGCGTTTTCTGGTTTTTTAATTTTGTTCATCATGAGCATAACTTCTTCATTAGCTCCTCCATGCAACGGGCCTTTCAAACTTGCAATTGCACCTGTTATTGCACCGTGGATGTCTGATAAACTACTTGTAATTGTTCTAGCAGTAAAAGTTGAGACGTTAAAACTATGTTCTGCATATAAAATCAAAGAAACATCAAATGCTTTGACTATTTCTTTTTGTGGCACTTTTCCAAAGCACATATAGAAAAAATTTTCTGAAAAAGTTAAGTCTTTTTTAGGTTTAATAATTTTTTTCCCTTTTCTAATTCTATAAAAAGCTGCTAAGGCGGTAGGTGTTTTTGCAAAAATTCTTAATGCTTTTCTCATATTTGCTTCAGGCGAAGAGTCTGTTGTTTCTTTATCTTCTAATCCCATCACACTTACAGCAGTCCTAGCCACATCCATTGGGTGGGATTTTTTTGGCATATGCTTAATTATTTCATAAAGATTTTTTGTAAGTTCTCTATTATTTTTCTCTTCTCTTTCAAATTGTTTAAGTTCTATAGAATTAGGTAAATCTTTATTTAAAATTAAATAAGCTACCTCTTCAAATCTGCAATATTCACATAAATCCTGAGCTGCATAACCTCTATAAGTTAGAGAGTTTATTTCAGGCATAACTTTTGAAACTTCAGTTTCATCAACAACAATACCTAATAGTCCTTTTTTGATATCTTCACTCATTACTCGTGCCCATCTGTATTAAAATTATAAATTTTTTCATCTAATGAATTATATTTTTCATAATCCACTAATTCATATAATCTTTTTCTAGTTTGCATCTTATCTATTATATTATTTTGGTGTCCATTTGCATAAATGTCCCTTAATCCGTCCTCGACATTTTTCATAGCCAGTCTTTGTGTTGTAACTGGATAAATAACAATATTATAGCCAATATTTTCTAATTCTTTGTAATTAAAAAGCTTAGATTTTCCAAACTCAGTCATATTCGCTAACAAATAACATGAAAGTTCTTTTCTCACCTTTTCAAAATCTTTTTCATCTTGTAAAGCCTCAGGAAAAATAATTTCAGCACCAGCATCTATGTATGCTTTACATCTGTTTATCATTTTATCGATACCTTCAACACTTTTTGCATCTGAGCGAGCGATTATCTTAAAATTCTGATCTTTTTTTGCACTGACGCACTCCTTAATTTTTCTAACCATAGCTTCTGCAGAAATAAGTTCTTTATTATCAAGATGTCCACATCTTTTTCTCTCAATTTGATCCTCTAGGTGAACACCAGTTATTCCAAACTCTTCAAATGTTTCAATAGTTTCTTTACAAGATTTAAATCCTGTATCTATATCAACTATTGTTGGAAGATTTGTTACTCTAGAAATTAAATAGGATCTTGTACTAACGTCTTGTAATGTTGTTAAACCAATATCGGGAAATCCAAGGTCATTAGCCATAACTCCACCAGAAACGTAAACTGCATCATATCCAATTTCCTCAATTAATTTTGCTGTTAAAGGGTTATATGCGCCTGGAACTCTTAATATTTTATTAGATTT
This sequence comes from uncultured Pelagibacteraceae bacterium, assembly GCA_902628525.1. Lineage (GTDB taxonomy): Bacteria > Pseudomonadota > Alphaproteobacteria > Pelagibacterales > Pelagibacteraceae > Pelagibacter. The sequence continues at coordinate 22,096 of CACOMZ010000006.1, read as the reverse complement.
TAATTTTTGATCAAAATCTACTCTTTTTTGACTTGGTTCTTTTTCAACAAAATGCATTTAAAAAATTCCTTTTTTACGATTACTCTTTATTTTACTCTTTTTTACCTCAATATTTAATTTACTTAATTGACCTGATTTTAAATTTTTCAAATTTTGAACAGTCCTTAAAAATCTAGCACTCTCTTTTTTTTCAAGAATTTGATGTGTCAAGGTTAAAAATTTATTAATATAATTTTCTCTTTTAAATGGTCTTGCCCCATAAGGATGAGCATCTGCTCGGTCAAGCTCCTCAGTGATTTTTTCTCCATTATTCAATGTAACAACTACTTTTGCACCAAATGATTTTTTTCTTGGGTCAGGATCGTGATATTTCTTGGTCCATTTTTTATCCTCATAAGTTTTTATGGATTTCCAAATCTTAATTGTACTTTTTCGTTTAGCTCGTGCTTTAGTATAAGATTTGACATGGTGCCAATCTCCATCTTCCAAAGCTACAGCAAAAATATACATTATAGAATGATCAAGGGTTTCTCTGCTAGCATTTGGATCCATTTTTTGTGGGTCATTTGCACCAGTTCCAATAACGTAATGGGTATGATGACTTGTAAAAATATCAATTTTTTTAATTATATTTAAGTTGGGTATTTTTGTTTTTAATTTCTTTGCAAGATCAATTAATGCTTGAGATTGATATTCAGCAGAATATTCTTTTGTGTATGTCTCTAAAATAGCTATTTTGCTCTCTCCTTTTTTTGGCAGAGGAACCTTGTAGTTTGCTTTTTTGCCGTCTAATATTCTTGCTATTACACTATCTTCACCCTCATAAATTGGACTTGGAGCACCTTCACCTCTCATAGCTCTATCCACAGCTTCTATTGCAAGTTTACCCGCATGGGCAGGTGCGAAAGCTTTCCAACTTGAAATTTCACCTTTCCTAGATTGTCTAGTTGAAATTGTTGTATGAAGTGCTTGTTGAACTGCTTGATAAATAGTTTCAGTATTTAGATTTAACATTGAGCCTATTCCAGCAGCCACACTTGGTCCTAAATGAGCAATATGATCAACTTTATGTTTATGCAAACAAATACCTTTAACAAGATTAACTTGAACTTCGTAAGCTGTAATTATTCCTCTTAACAAATCTACGCCACTTTTTTTATTCTGCTGTGCCACACTTAATAGAGGAGGAATATTATCTCCTGGGTGACTATAATCTGCAGCCAAAAAAGTATCATGAAAATCTAATTCTCTAACGGCTGTTCCATTTGACCACGCTGCCCACTCACAATCAAATTTTAAATTCGAATTAATACCAAAAAGTGTTGCACCATTTTTTCTAGCATGTTTTAGTGCCATCTCTCTAGATGATATTACTGGCTTTCTATTTAAAGAAGCTATAGCGACTGATGCATTATCAATTATTCTATTAATAACCATTTCTATTGAGTCTTTATTTAAAGAAGCATTATCACTAGCAATCTCTGCAATTTTCCAAGCTAATTGTTTTTTCTTTGGAAGATGGATTTTTGATGGATAAACTTTAACAGTGTGTAAAAACAAAATATCTCCTTTTTAGAGATTTTGTTTTAATAGCTAAAAAAAATTAATCAATATCAAAGATATTTAGACACAATTTTTTCAATATTAACAAAGTCTTTTATAAGATGATTATGATAAATTTCATCAATATTTTTTTCTGTATAGCCGTCCTCTAACAAAATCATTGGAATTTCTGCAGCTTTAGCTGCATTGGCATCTGTCTCGCTATCCCCAATCATAATTGATCTTTTTTTATCGCCATCTAAAATTTCTATTATTGTAGTAATATGTCTTGGATCAGGCTTACAGTATTCAAACGTATTATAACCAGCCACATATTCAAAGTAATCAAAAATCCCAATTTTTTTTAAAAGATCAACTGCTAAATGTTCGGTTTTATTTGTACATACTGCCATAGAAATATTTTCTTTTTTGCACCAATTTAAAAATTCTTTTACTCCATTAATTAAAGCACTTTCTTTTAAAATATTTTTTCCATAAAAAGATATAAATTCGTCTGTCATATCGCTTTTAACTTTTTCATTAATGGATGTTAATTCTTTTTTTGCCTGACTCCATATAGATCTACCAATCATAGCTCCAGCACCTTTTCCAACAGAGCTTTTTAATTCATCAAGTGATTTTGTTGGATATCCAAATTTTTTCATTACATGGTTATGTGCAAGCATTAAATCTGGGGCTGTATCAACCAAAGTTCCATCTAAATCAAATAAAACTGTAAATTTTTGTTTCATTATTAAAGTATTTTAAAGAAATAAATTGTGAGTTAATGGTTGTATATACTTAATATAAATAATTTCAAATGAAAGATTTGTACCAAAAAAATCTAAGAGATAAATTTTTGAAATCAGGAGTTAAAATGATTGGACCTGAAACTGTTTTTTTTTCAAATGATACTAAGATTGGAAAAAATGTAACTATCGAACCTTATGTGGTAATTGGATCAAAAGTTAAGATTGGTAACGGAGTTACTATAAAATCTTTTTCACATCTAGAGTCATGTAAAATAGGAAATAAAGTTGAAATTGGACCATATGCTAGAATAAGACCAGAAACAGTTTTGAAAGAGGGATCTAAAATCGGAAATTTTGTTGAAATAAAAAAAAGTATTATTGGAAAAAATTCAAAAGTTAATCATTTGTCATATATTGGAGATGGCACTATCGGTAAATCTGTAAATATAGGAGCAGGAACAATTACATGTAATTATGATGGTGTAAGGAAAAGTAAAACAAAAATTCATGATGGTGCGTTTATAGGTTCAAATTCCTCTTTAGTGGCTCCAGTAAATATTGATAAAGAAAGTATTATCGGTGCTGGATCGGTTATAACAAAAAATGTTAAAAAAAATACTTTAGCATTAACAAGATCGCCACAATTAGAAGTTAAAGATTATAAAAAAAAAAGAAGATAAATTATGTGTGGAATAATTGGAATATCTAGTAATAAACCGGTTTCTTTAAATATAATTAACTCATTAAAAAAATTAGAATACAGAGGCTATGACTCAGCAGGTATAGCAACACTATATGAAGGTACAATTAAAGAGCTAAAGTCAGAGGGAAGAGTAGATAATCTTGAAAATAATTTTGATTTAAAAAATCTAAAAGGAAATATTGGTATTGGACATGTAAGATGGGCGACACATGGTGTTCCTAATAGCGTAAACGCTCATCCACATTCATCTCATAATGTTTCAGTTGTTCATAATGGTATTATTGAAAATTCTACAATATTAAAAAAACATTTAGTCAGTAAAGGTCATAATTTCAAATCTCAAACGGATACTGAGGTGATAGTTCATCTTATAACTGAAAATTTAAAAACCTCAGAATTAGAGGAAGCTATAACAAAAACTTTAAAACAACTTCATGGCAGTTTTGCCCTGGGTATCGTATTTAAAGATATACCTGATTTAATAGTAGGTGCGAGAAGAGGGTCACCATTAGCTGTAGGTTATGGTCCAAATGAAAACTATTTAGGTTCAGACTCTTATGCTTTGAAATCAATGACAAATAAGATCACATATCTTGATGATGGTGAATTTTGTGTAGTAAAAAAAGACCAAGTTCTTTTTTTTAGCGAAGATGGAAAAAAAATTAATAAAAAAATATTAGAATTATCATCTGATGAGTCAAATTATGATAAAGGAGAATTTAAGCATTTTATGGCTAAAGAAATTGAGGAACAACCAATAACGATTAGGACAGGAATAAAAGAATATGTAGATAACGTAAATAAAGACATAAATATATTTAATTTTCCTTGGAAAATAGATGAAATTAAATCAGTAACTTTAATTGGATGTGGTACTGCATATCATTCTTGTTTAATGGCTAAATATTGGTTTGAACAATTAACTACTTTAGATGTAAGCATTGATATAGCTTCAGAGTTTAGATACAGAAAAAATAGATTTAAAAATGATAATTTATATATATTTGTATCTCAATCGGGCGAAACAGCAGATACCTATGCTGCCCTTGATTTATGTAACAAAAATAATATGAAAACCTGTTCTGTTGTTAATGTTATTGAAAGTTCAATAGCTAGGGACTCAAATTTTGTATTACCAATTCATTGCGGTCCTGAAATAGGAGTAGCATCTACCAAAGCATTTTTAGGTCAAATACTTATTTTGTATATTCTAGCATTAAAGATAGGAGCAGTGAGAAATGAAATTGAAAAAAAGGAATATCAGGAAAAAATTAAAGACTTAAAAGATTTACCAGGATTAATAGAAAAAACTTTGCTCCATGATAATGATATTCAAGCTATATCTTCAACATTTAATGAAGCTAAAGGCTCAATGTTCTTAGGAAGAGGTTTTTCTTATCCCATAGCATTAGAGGGAGCACTTAAACTAAAAGAATTATCTTATGTACATGCAGAAGGATATCCTGCTGGTGAGATGAAACATGGACCTCTAGCTTTGATTGAAGAGGGAATGCCTGTTGTGGTTCTAGCACCGAGGGATAGTTATTACAAAAAAACAATTTCAAATATGCAAGAAGTTATAGCTCGAGGTGCAAAAGTATTATTGATAACAAATAAAAGTAAAGATGAAGTTGTGTCAGAAAATATTTGGGAAACTATTGAGGTGGAAAATACAAATGATGATTTACTTCCATTCCTTTTGACTATCCCACTTCAAAAACTTGCTTATTATTCTGCACTTAAAAAAGGTTATGATATAGATAAGCCAAGAAATTTGGCTAAATCTGTGACTGTTGAATAATACCAAAACTCTGTTAAAACAATCACGAGTTGAATATGAAAAAATGGAAAATAAATAGTTGGAGAAATTATCCAGTAAAGCACATTCCTGAGTATCAGGATAAAAAAGAATTAGATCAAGTTTTAAATAAAATAAAAACTTTTCCACCACTTGTTTTTGCTGAGGAAACAAGACACTTAAAAAAACAATTAGCTGACGTAGTAGATGGTAAAGCATTCTTACTACAAGGAGGTGATTGCGCTGAAAGTTTTGCAGAATTTAATCCAGATAATATAAGAGATTATTTTAAAGTAATTCTTCAGATGTCATTAGTTCTTACTTATTCAGCATCACTGCCAGTAATTAAACTTGGAAGGATAGCAGGTCAATTTGCAAAACCAAGAAGTGCGCCAACAGAAAAACAAGGAGATCTAGAATTTCCTAGTTATCTTGGTGATAATGTTAATGGTATAGAATTTACTGAGAAAGCAAGAAAACATGATCCAAAAAGGTTGTTTAGAGCTTATTCTCAATCGGCTTCAACATTAAATCTTTTAAGAGCTTTTTCACATGGTGGTTTTGCAGATTTAAAGAAAGTTCACTTATGGAATTTAGGTTATATTAAAAAAAGTCCTCAAGCTAAGAAATTTAAAGAGTTAGAGGATAAGATAGCTGATGCTTTATCATTTATGGACGCTTGTGGAATTAACTCAGAATTTAATAGAAGACTGAAGACTGTAAATTTTTGGACTTCCCATGAAGCGTTGCATTTACCTTTTGAAGAAAGCATGACAAGAATAGACTCTACTACAGGTGAACATCATGCAACTTCAGCTCATTTTGTTTGGATAGGCGACAGAACGAGACAACTTGATGGTGGTCACGTAGAATATTGTCGTGGAATTGAGAATCCAATTGGAATAAAATGTGGACCTACAAGTAAATCCGAAGAGATAGTTAAGATTTGTAATTTGATAAATCCAAATAATGAAAAAGGAAAAATAACTTTAATCTCAAGATTTGGTCATGATAGTGTTGAAAAATATTTACCTAAACTTGTAAGAGGAGTTAAAAAAGAGGGTGTAAATGTTATTTGGTCCTGTGATCCAATGCATGGTAATACAATTCAATCCACAACAGGTTATAAGACGAGACGTTTTAATAATGTATTAAAAGAGGTTAAAGATGTTTTTGCTGTTCATCAAAGTGAAGGATCTTATGCTGGAGGTTTACATATTGAAATGACAGGACAAAATGTAACTGAATGCACTGGTGGAGCTAAAAATATTCAGGATCAAGATTTGTCAAGCAGATATCATACACATTGTGATCCAAGACTTAATGCTGACCAAGCTTTGGAGCTAGCTTTTTTAATTTCTGATGAGATAAAAAAGAATACCAGCTATTCCAAAAATGCTATTCAGGCGGCATCTTAATCTGTTGTTTTAAAAAATAATATTGATAGAAAAATACTATGGATCCTGCAGAAAAATCTAAATTTATATCTAACTGGATAAAAGATTACGTTGAACAAATGCCTAATAAAGCCCAGTCTTTAGTGATTGGTATTTCTGGAGGAATTGACTCTTCTGTATCTAGCACATTAAGTGCAATGACTGGTTTAAGAACTATAGTTTTATCGATGCCGATTAAACAGAAAAGTGCTCAGCATGATTTGAGCGTAGCTCATCAAGAATGGTTAAAAAAAAATTATAAAAATGTTGAAGGTCATACAATTGAACTAGATGAATTATTTAAAACTTTTGAGGGAACTTTAAATAATTTTTCAAATGAACATGGTATGGCAAATTCAAGAGCCAGATTAAGAATGACAACACTTTATCAAGTGGCAGCAGCAAACAAAGGAATTGTGGTTGGAACTGGTAATAAAGTAGAAGATTTTGGAGTTGGATTTTATACAAAATATGGAGATGGAGGTGTAGATATTTCTCCAATTGCCGATTGTAATAAAACTGATGTCTGGGAACTTGGAAAAGAACTTGGTATTTTAGAAGATATTATAAATGCAGCACCAACAGATGGATTATGGGATGATGGTAGAACAGATGAGGGTCAATTAGGTCTAAGCTATAAAGAGCTTGAAGAGGCAATGAGTAATGAAAATTCTGTAAATAGAGAAAAATACAATTCAATCCGAAATGCAAATTTGCACAAAATGGAGCCAATTCCAGTGTGTAAAATTCCAAATTAATCAAATAGATTCACAAATCTATGTTTTAAGTATATTTCTAAAACAATGAGTATTGATATTTTTTTAACTAATAATCTTACTAATAAGAAGGAGAAGTTTGTACCTCTGATCGAGGATAATGTTAGAATGTATGTTTGTGGTCCGACGGTTTATGATGATCCACATATTGGCAACGCTAGACCACTGATAGTTTTTGATATTTTATTTAAAATTTTTAAAAACAAGTATTCAAAAGTAACTTATGTAAGAAATATAACTGATATCGATGATAAAATAATAAAGTCATCAAAAGATAATAAAATTTCTATTGGAGACTTGACAAAAAAAATTTCAGATAGTTTTAGTGAAGATTGTATTTATTTAAAGTGTGATACACCTAACTACCAACCAAAAGCTACAGATCATATTCCTGAAATGATTGAGATGATTACAGAATTAATTAAAAAAAAATTTGCTTATGAAAATAATAGGCACGTTTACTTCGAAGTTAAAAAATTTAAAGATTATGGAAAATTATCAAATAAAAATTTAGATCAGTTAATTGCAGGTTCACGAATTGAAATTAGTGATAACAAAAAAAATTCAGAGGACTTTGTTTTGTGGAAACCTTCAAATCAGGATGAACCGTCCTGGGACTCTCCTTGGGGCAAGGGAAGACCTGGATGGCACTTAGAGTGTTCCGCTATGTCAAAAAAATATTTAGGAAAAGAATTTGATGTGCATGGAGGCGGTATTGATTTATTATTTCCTCACCATGAAAATGAAATAGCTCAATCAAGGTGTGCTAATGATAACGAAGTTTTTGCAAATTATTGGTTACATAATGCTTTCATAACCATATCTAACGAAAAGATGGCAAAGTCTCAGGGGAATATTTTAAAAATAAAAGACTTTAGAAATAAAATTAGTGGTCAAGTTTTAAGATTGGCTTTAATGAGTGCACATTATAAACAACCTCTAGATTGGAATGACAAACTTTTAGAAGAGTGTGAGAACACAATTAGTAAATGGTATAATCTGTATTCTAATATTGAAGAAAAAACTAAAATTCCTGATGAATTTCTTAAGCCACTTTATGATGATTTAAATACACCGGGTTATATTGCCAATTTGCATAAATTGTATGAGAAAGCAATTAAAGGGTCAGATGAAGATAGAGCATTATTTATTTCAGCATGTCTTTTTGTTGGATTATTAAATGAAACAAAAGAGGACTGGCTTGAATTTAAGAAAAGAAAAGTATTAATTTCTGAAAGTGAAATTTTAAATAAAATAAATGATAGAAATAAAGCTAGAGACAACAAAAATTATGAAGAAGCTGATAAAATAAGAGATGAGCTTTTAGACAAAGGTGTTTTAATAGAGGATAAAGATGATAAAACGACCTGGAAATTTAAATGAGTAAAGATAGATTATATATATTTGATACAACACTTCGAGACGGTGCACAAACACAAGGAGTAGATTTTTCATTAGACGATAAGGAAAAAATATCAGCGTCACTTGATAATTTAGGTATTGATTACATTGAAGGGGGATGGCCAGGTGCAAATCCAACTGACACTGAATTTTTCAATAAAGACCATAACTTTAAATCAGCTAAATTAACTGCGTTCGGAATGACTAAAAAATCAGAACATAGTGCAGAAAATGATCCAATGTTATCATCTTTAATTAATTCAAAAAGTTCATCTGTTTGTTTATTTGGAAAATCTTGGGATTTTCAAGTCGATGTAGCGCTTGGAATAACCAATGAACAAAATCTCTCAAATATAAGTGAGAGTGCAAAACATATCGTAAAATCAGGCAAAGAATTTATGTTCGATGCAGAACATTTTTTTGATGGGTATAAAGCTAATCCAGAATATGCCATTTCTTGTATTAAAGCAGCATATGATAATGGAGCTAGATGGATTGTTTTATGTGATACAAATGGTGGAACTCTACCTCATGAAATTAAAAAAATTGTTTTAGAGGTTACAAAACATATTCCAGGTAAAAATTTAGGTATACACGCTCATAATGATACTGAAAATGCTGTAGCAAATAGTTTAGTTGCTGTTCAAGCAGGTGTTAGACAAGTACAGGGTACTTTAAATGGTTTAGGTGAGAGATGTGGTAATGCAAATTTAGTTTCATTAATACCAACATTTTTTTTAAAAAAAGATTTTTATGAAAATTATGAAATAAATATCAAAAAAGAAAAACTAAAAAATTTAACTCAATGTTCAAGATTATTAGATGAAATCTTAAATAGAAAACCTAACAAGCACTTACCATATGTTGGAGCCTCAGCTTTTTCTCATAAAGGAGGAATGCATGTTTCTGCGGTACAAAAAGATCCCAAAACTTATGAACATATCGATCCAGAGGAAGTTGGTAACTCAAGGAATATTGTAGTTTCAGATCAATCTGGTCAATCAAACATTATGTCCAGATTAAATTTGATAGGAATTAAAGTTAAGAAAAGTGATCCAAAAATAAGAAAACTTTTAGAGGAAGTAAAAGATAGAGAATTTATTGGTTATAGTTATGATGGAGCTGACGCATCTTTTGAATTGCTTGCAAGAAGATTGATGGGAGAAATTCCAAGATATATATCGATAAATGAATATGATGTTTCAGTGAAGAAAGATAAGACAGGTGAAATAATTTCTTACGCAAAAGCGCAACTTGAAGTTGATGGAGAGAAAATTCTCTGTGAAGGCAAAGGAAATGGTCCTGTCAATGCTTTAGATAACGCTATTAGAAAAAATGTTAATAAGTTAGCAAAATATTCTCAATATTTAAAAGATTTAAGGCTTGTTGATTATAAAGTTAGAATTTTAAACACAGGTACTGAGGCAGTTACGAGAGTTAGTATTGAAAGCACTGATTCTGGTGGTGTAAATTGGTTTACAATTGGCGTGTCTCCAAACATTATTGATGCATCATTCAAAGCTTTGGTAGATAGCTTAGATTATAAACTATTTAAGGACAAAGCACCTGGAAGTTTGTAAAAATGAAAATTAAAAAATTTTCTGAAAAACCTTCAGATTTTGAAGACAGAATAAATGCAAAACCTATAATTTGCTATCCAAATACAAATATTGAGAAAAAAAATCTAGACATTTTGCATAACGCAAGAAAACACTTAATTAAAAAATATGAAATAATTGTCCCTCCTAGAGATGCAAAAACATTTGAAGTCCAATTTGGGGAGTTTTTTAGAATTGAGAGTATAGATGGACCTCAAGTGGGAGATTTAAATTTATTCAATTTAAAAAATTTAGAGGAAAAATTTTATTCAGGAAAAACAAGAGCTCTTTATGGTACTCATATTTCAGTTGGTGATAAAATGTTCAGTTGTTTTCCCTATCTAAGGTCTTTAGCAACTATAACTTGGGATACTTTAGATTGGTATGATTATGATAAAGATGGAGGATCTGTTCATGATGTTATTGGAACCAGATGTGATCCTTACACATCAAAGCTTCTTAACACCAATGATTACCATTATTGTTGTCACTCAAATTTAACAAGGGCACTAATAAAAGAAAAAAATATTAAATTAGATAAAGCAGAAAAAATAGTTCATGATGTATTAAATGTTTTTATGTTAACTGGATTTACAAATGATACTAAGCAATATTTTATGAAATCTAGCCCAGTAAGACCAGGTGATTTTTTAGAATTCTTTGCAGAAACTGACCTTCTGGGAGCACTCTCTGCTTGTCCAGGAGGTGATTGTGGATCAGAACATTCTTCAGATGTCGCAAAATGTTATCCATTAAAAGTTTCTGTTTGGACAGTAAGTAAAAAATATTTAGAAAATATTAAAGAGTCCACTGTATCGACCTATAATAGAAATCATGGCATAAAATAATATGTCTATAAATAATATTTCTTTTATTTTGCATAAACCACAACTTTCAGAAAATATTGGAGCATGTGCTAGAGCAATAAAAAATTTTTCTTTTCAAAAATTAATTTTAGTTAGTCCTAAACCAATATTTCCTAATGATAAAATTTTAGCGACTTCGGTGGGTGCAAAAAATATAATTAATAAAGCACAATGTTTTTCTAACATAGAAAAATCATTAAAGAATATTGATATCGTAATTGCAACATCTGCAAGATTTAGAAATAAAAATGTAAAACATCTCCAATTAGAAGATTTAAAAAAAATTAATTATAAAAAAAAAATAGCCTTTTTGTTTGGTTCTGAATCATCAGGTTTATCAAATGATGAAATAAGTTATTCAAATTATACACTTCAAATTCCAACAAACCCAGATTTTAAATCATTGAATTTATCACACAGTTTAATAATAATAGCTCAATACGTATCTAGGATAATTAATTCAAATGCAACATACTTCAAAAAATCTAATAAAATAAAATCAGCCTCTAAAAAAGATATAATTGCTATGGCAAATCTATGTATCCAAAATCTTGAAGAAGTTAATTTTTTTAAATCAAAAGAAAAAAAACCAATTATGCTTGAAAACCTAAGAAATATTTTTTATAGGATGGATTTATCCACTAAAGAAATACGTATTTTATCAGGTGTATTTGCAAGTTTGGGTAAAAAACGTTGATTGACAAACTTAAGAGTAAGTTTATAAAGCCCACTATTAAATGACAAAAAGATTAAACTCTAAACACAAAGTAGATAGAAGACTTAAAGTCAACCTTTGGGGCAGACCAAAAAGTCCATTTAACACAAGAGCTTACGGACCTGGTCAGCACGGTCAAACAAAAACTGCAAAACCTTCAGATTATGGAATTCAATTGCAAGCTAAACAGAAATTGAAAGCTTATTACGGCAACATTAACGAAAAACAGTTTAGAAACATATATAAAAAAGCAACTATGCTCAAAGGAGACACGGGTGAAAACTTAATAGGCCTATTAGAAAGAAGATTAGATGCTGTAATTTATAGAGCAAAATTTGCTACAACTATTTTTTCAGCCAGACAGTTAATAAATCATGGTCATGTTAGGGTAAATGGTAAGAAGGTAAATATTGCAAGTTATTTAGTTAAAGAGGAAGATACAATAGAAATTAGAGAAAAATCAAAACAGCTTGCAATAATAGATATTGCTTTGGCAAATAAAGAGAGAGAAGCACCAGAATATATTCAGTTAGATGAAAAAAATAAAAAATTTAAATTTGTAAGGACTCCTAAATTTGAGGAAGTTCCATATCCAGTAATTATGGAGCCTAATCTGGTCATTGAGTATTATTCAAGATAATAAATGATAAACAGAACATCTAAAGAGCATGTTCTTAAAACTTTAAAACAAAATCAAAACAGCTGGAAGATCTTAGATATTGGGTGTAATTTTTCTGCAGTCGAATATGCACAAACCGTTGCTGATATACAAGATTTTTCAAAATTTTATAAAGAAAAAAATAAAGAATTTGTTTTAATTAAAAATAAAAATCTTCCATTTGCAGATAATCAATTTGATTTTGTATTTGCAAGTCATGTTATTGAGCATGTTGAAGATATATCCTATTTTATAAGTGAACTTAAAAGAATATCAAAAAAAGGATATATTGAACTTCCATCAATTTTGGAAGACAATCTTGTACTTTCAAAAAACAGTAGTGAAGATCATAAATGGATATTTCAATTTGATGATGTTGAAAAAGTTTTATTAATTGAAAAGAAAAAAGAATTTATTGAACCATTTATAACACATGGAGTTTTGTTTGAGTCATGGAGAAAAAATTTTCGTAGTAGTCTTGTTTTAGAATTATATTGGGAAGATGAAATTAATTATGAATTTAAAAACTTTACGACTCAAGTCAAAAAATCTTACTTTTATTCAATAATTAAAAAATACTTAAGTTATATAATTAGGAAAAATAAAATTATATCTTTATTGGTTTTAATAATATTTTCTTTAATAGTTTTTATTTTAAATAAGTTTAATTCTTTTTAAAATTAATACTTTTTTCTTCGAGAACTTTTTTAAGTTCACCATTTTCATACATTTCTTTAACAATATCACACCCTCCGACAAATTCTTTTTTAATATATAACTGGGGTATGGTTGGCCAGTCACTGTAAATTTTAATTCCTTCTCTCATATTTTGGCTTTCTAATACATTTACACCTTTAAAATTTACTTCAAGCATTTTAAGCATATTTGAAACAGCCATTGAAAAACCACATTGTGGAGCATCAGGCGTGCCTTTCATGAATAAACATACATCATTGTTATCTATATGATCCTGAATTATTTTTTTTATATTTTCATCCATTATTGTTCCTTTGTTTTTATTGCTAAGGCATGTAATTCATTCCCCATACGTCCTTTAAGAGAATTATATACCATTTTGTGTTGCTCAATTTTACTTTTACCTTGAAATTGAGAAGAGGATACAGTTGCTGAATAATGATTGCCATCACCAGCTAAGTCTTGTATTTCAACACTTGCATCAGGCATTGCCTCTTTAATTAAACTCTCAATTTCTTTTAAATCCATTGCCATTATTTACTCATATATTCTTTAAGCCACCTTGTATTAAAACTTCTTAATTCGTCAATTGTAACTTTTGTCTTTTCGTTAATAAATAGCTCATTTTCATTGATTGTACCAAGTTCATCATAATGTACTGCATTTTTATTCAAAATATCTATTACTTTTTTTAGATCAATTTTGTTTATCTCAATTATGTATCTACCTTGATCCTCAGCAAAAAAATATTCCATTTCATTGATTAAAGATTTTGGTTTTTTTAAATTTATTCCCTTATTTCCTTTAATACACATTTTTACAACCGCTGTTATGATACCTCCTAAAGACACATCATGAGCACTTTTTACCAAGTTATTCTCAATAAGTTTGAGCAATGTTTCACCATTATTTTTTTCATTAAATAAGTTTATTTCAGGGGGAGGACCGTTTTTTTCATCAAGAATATTTCTTGCAAATACACTTTGATCAAGATGACCTTCAGTTTTACCAATAGCTAATACGATATTGTTAACGTTTTTGAAATCCATAGAAATCATCTTATTGTAATCTTTAATTAAACCAACACCTCCAATAGCTGGTGTAGGTTTAATACCTACATTTTTAGTTTGATTGTAAAACGATACATTTCCTGAAACTACTGGAAATTTTAAATATTCACTTGCTTCACCAATTCCTTTTACACATTCAACAAATTCTCCCATATTTTCTTGAATTTCTGGACTTCCAAAATTCAGACAATTTGTGATAGCAATAGGTTTAGCCCCAACAGAAATTAAATTTCTGAAACTTTCACATACAATTTGTTTTCCTCCAGTAATAGGGTGTGCCCAACAATAATTAGCAGAAGAATCTACTGATGCAGCAACTGCTTTATTTGTACCATGTATTCTTACTACCCCTGCATCTCCACCAGGTTTTTGAATAGTATCTCCCATAACCGTATGATCGTACTGTTGCCAGATCCATTCTTTACTACAAATATTTGGATTTGCTAAAACTTTTTTTAATACATCTATAATTTTTAGATTTTTTAGATCAGATTTTTTTATTTTATTTTTTTTCGGAAGTTTAGCTTTTTTCCATTTACGATCATACATAGGTGAATTTTCAACTAAAGTACTTACTGGAATGTCTGCTACAATTTTATTATCAAAAAAAAGTTGAATTTTTTTAGAATTAGTTGTTTTTCCTATTACAGCAAAATCTAGGTTCCATTTATCAAAAATTTTTTTTGCATGTTCCTCTTTACCATTTTCTAAAACAATTAACATTCTTTCCTGACTTTCCGACAACATAATTTCATATGGAGACATTTTAGCCTCTCTGCATGGAACTTTATTTAAGTTGATTTCGATTCCAAGATTTCCTTTTGAGGCCATTTCTATACTTGACGAGGTTAATCCGGCTGCTCCCATATCTTGAATGGCAATAATTGAATCACCTGTCATTAACTCTAAACAAGCTTCAAGTAAAAGTTTTTCTGTAAATGGATCACCGACCTGAACTGTAGGTTTTTTTTCTTCAATTTTTTCATCAAAACTTGCTGAGGCCATGCTCGCTCCATGAATACCATCTCTGCCTGTTTTTGATCCTACATATATTACTGGTTTATTTAATCCAGCAGCTTTTGAGTAAAAAATTTTGTCTTTTTTGACCAAACCTAGCGTCATAGCGTTAACTAGAATATTTCCGTTGTAAGAACTATCAAAACACGTTTGACCTGCAATAGTTGGAACACCCATACAATTTCCGTATCCACCAATTCCATGAACAACACCTCTTAATAAATTTTTTGTTTTCTTATGTTGAGGTGAGCCAAAATGAATAGAGTTCAAGTTTGCTATAGGTCTTGCTCCCATTGTAAAAATATCTCTCATAATTCCACCCACACCAGTAGCAGCACCTTGATACGGCTCAATGAAAGAGGGATGGTTATGACTTTCTATTTTAAATACTATTGCATCGTTATCTTCAATATCAATTACTCCAGCGTTTTCACCAGGTCCCTGAATAACTTTTTTACCTTTTGTAGGTAGTGTTTTTAAGTGAAGTTTTGAGGATTTATAGGAACAATGCTCATTCCACATAGCAGAAAAAATACCAAGCTCAGTAATATTTGGTTTTCGTTTTAATAATTCACAAATTTTAGCATATTCCTCTTTTTTTAACCCATGATCTAAAGCTACTATTTCGTTAACAGTCATTTTAAATTATTTATTAAATTATTAAAAAAAATAGATCCATCTTCACCAGATAAACTAATATCAATCATTCTTTCAGGATGGGGCATCATTCCCAGAACATTTTTTTTACGATTAAATATGCCAGCAATATTTTTTACTGATCCGTTTGGATTGAATTGTTCTGCTATTTTTCCATTTTTATCACAATAATTAATTGCAATTTGTTCATTGTCTTCAATTTCTTTTAATTGATCTTTAGTACAAAAAAAATTTCCTTCGTTATGAGCTATATGAAATTCTAAAACTTCATTATCAACATTACCAAAGAACTTATTTTTTTTATTGTTAATTTTTACAAAAACATTTTTACATATAAATTCTAAATATTTATTTCTTAGCAAAACACCTGGAACCAAACCAGTTTCAACCAATATTTGAAACCCATTACAGATACCCATTACCATTCCACCAGAATTTGCAAAATTAATTACAGACTGCATTATTTTCGATTTAGATGCCATGCTTCCACATCTTAAATAATCACCATATGAAAACCCACCTGGTAATACAATCAGATCACTTTTTGGCAATTCAGCATCTGCGTGCCAAACCATTTTGTTCTTAAAACCAAATTTTTTAAGAGCCACATCGATGTCTCTATCACAATTTGAACCAGGAAAAGTAATAACTGATGATTTCATTAATTACTTTGGATCAATAATTTTATAATTTTCAATTACAAGATTTGCCAAAAGTTTTTTACACATTTCTTCAACTTTTGTTTTTGCTTTTTCAATATCAGTTTCTTTTGTGTCTATTTCAAAATATTTACCTTGTCTTACTTCAATAACATCTTTAAAGCCCATTCCATCCAGAGTTTGATGAATAACTTTTCCCTGCGGATCAAGAACATCTTTTTTTAAGGTTATGACGACAGAAATTTTCATTTATTTTTTCTTTTTACAGAAGAAAGTTGAGTGACATTAACGGCTGAAACATTTGATTGTTCATGGAGTATTCCTAGTCTTTTAGCAACTTCAGTATAAGCAGGTATTAGATCACCTAGATCTTTTCTAAATCGATCTTTATCAAGTTTTTTATCCGTAATACTGTCCCATAATCTACAAGTATCAGGGCTAATTTCATCCGCTAAAATAACTTCATTCTTTCCATCAATTTTAATTCTTCCAAATTCTAATTTGAAATCTATAAGTTTAATTCCCACACCCATAAACATTCCAATCATGAAATCATTAATTCTTAAAATCATTTTTTTTACTAAGTCTATTTCATTTTTTGATGCCCAATCAAAAGCAAGTATGTGCTGTTCAGATACTAATGGATCTCCAAGCTTGTCATCTTTTAAACAGTATTCAATTAAAGGTTCTTTTAAAACTGTACCATCTTCAATACCCAATCTTTTAGTAATCGATCCTGTTGCAACATTTCTTATTATAAATTCAATTGGAATAATCTCTACAAATTTTACTATTTGCTCACGCATATTGAGTCTTTTCACCAAGTGATTTTTAATTCCAATTTTCGCTAGATTTGAGAGGATGTGCTCAGAAATTCTATTGTTTAAAACTCCTTTACCCTCAATAGTTGTTTTTTTTTGATTATTAAAAGCAGTGGCATCATCTTTAAAATACTGAATAACTATATTTTTATCATTTGTTGCATAAATGATTTTAGCTTTCCCTTCGTATAATTTTTTACCCTTTTTCATTAATTAAAAACTCTTTTAAAAATTAAGTTTACATTTTTGAAATGATTTGAGTAATTAAATATCGACTTAAGTTTTTGTTTAGAAATTTTACTCATAATAAACTTGTCCGCAAACAACACATCATATAAATCAAGCTTTTCTGCTAAACATTTTTTTGAATATGATTGAATTATTCTATATGATTTTTCTCTACTTAAACCTGATTTGGTTAATTCAAGCATTACTTCTTGTGAAAATATTAATCCTCTTGTGATATTCAAATTATCCATCATTTTTTTTGGATAGACAATCATATTATCTAAAATATTAGCAAGTCTTACCAACGCAAAATCCATTGTAATATTTGCATCTGGTCCTATGTTTCTCTCAACGCTTGAGTGAGAAATATCTCTTTCATGCCAAAGGGCAATATTTTCTAATGCAGGAAGTACTGCACTTCTTACCATTCTAGCTAAGCCAGTAAGATTTTCACTTAATATAGGATTTTTTTTGTGAGGCATAGCAGAGGAACCTTTTTGATTTTTTGAAAAATATTCTTGTAATTCATAAACTTCTGTTCTTTGAAGGTGTCTAATTTCAATTGCTACCCTCTCAATAGATCCAGCTATAATACCTAAAACAGAAAAATAAAATGCATGTCTGTCTCTTGGAATTACTTGAGTAGAGATTGGTTCAACTTTTAAACCTAATTTTTTCGCCACATATTTTTCAACCTTGGGATTGATATTAGCAAATGTTCCTACTGCACCCGATATGGCACATGTTGATACTTCATTGATTGCATCAACTAATCTTTTTCTATTTCTTTTAAATTCCTCGTAAAATGACGCTAATTTAAGTCCAAATGTAATTGGTTCTGCGTGTATGCCATGACTTCTGCCCATACATGGTGTTAATTTATATTTTCTAGCTTGTTTCTTAAGAACTTTTAAAATTTGATCTATATCCTTAAGCAAGACTTTTCCAGACTGTACCATTTGAATATTAAAACTAGTATCCAAAACATCAGAGGAGGTCATGCCTTGATGCAGATATCTTGCTTTAAATCCAGCCTTTTCTGTTACTGAGGTGAGAAATGCAATGACATCATGTTTAACTTCAGATTCAATTTTGTGAATTCTCTTCACATTAATTTTAGTTTTTTTCCTTACAGTTGAGGCAACTCCTTTTGGAATTTGACCAATTTTTTCCATTCCTTCAGCCGCAGCGATTTCAACATCAAGCCAAATTTTGTATTTGTTTTCTTCCGACCAAATATCAGTTAGTTCTTTTCGAGAGTATCTTTTAATCATTAGTTATAAGTATGGAGGCTTTGAATAACCTTTAGCAGATTCTGTAAAGATTTCATAACCATTTTCAGTAATTCCTACAGTATGTTCAAATTGTGCAGATAATGATTTGTCCTTGGTAACAGCTGTCCAACCATCACTTAAGATTTTTACATCATATTTACCTGAATTAATCATCGGCTCTATTGTAAAAGTCATACCAGGTGCTAGTTCCATACCAGAGTTTTTTCTACCATAGTGTAAAATATTTGGTGGTTCATGAAACATTGTGCCTATTCCATGACCACAAAAATCTCTTACAACAGAAAAACCTCTCTCCTCCACATGTGATTGAATTTCATATCCTATATCGCCTAATTTTATGCCTGGTTTAAGAATTTTAATTGCTTTCATCATAGCTTCATAGGTTGCTTCAATAAGATTATTCAATTTTACTTGAGTTTTTCCAATAGAAAACATTCTACTAGTATCTCCATAATGTTCATCAATTATTGCAGTAACATCTACATTCACAGCATCTCCATCTTGCAAAATTCTTTCTGATGGAATTCCATGACATACAACACGGTTTAAAGATGTACATAGAGATTTTGTAAATCCTCTATAATATAGTGGTGCAGAGTATCCTCCATTATCTCTAATAAACTCATACCCCAGCTTATCAATATAATCAGTTGAGATACCTTCTTTAATATTTTCTGTTAACATATCTAAAGTCCTAGCTGCTAAATTTCCTGCTACTCTCATTTTTTCAAATTTTTCTTTATATTCACTCATCAATAATTTTCAATTTTTTGTCTATAAATATTTTTTTAGAATTTATATCACATCTATATGCCAAAAAATTTACACCAGCATTTTTAGCCAATAAATAATTTTTATAATATTCTTCATCAATATCTTTAGCTATTTTGAAATATTTCATATTTTGAATTTGAACTAAAAATATTAAGTAGGTTTTATAACCTTGTTTTATGGCATCAATAAGGGTCAATAAATGTTTAATACCTCTTGCGGTTGGTGCATCCGGGAATTCAGCAGTATTTTCGTTTCTAAATAATGTAACATTTTTAACCTCAACAAAGATTTTTTGACTTTTTTTCTCTATTAAAAAGTCAAATCTGGTCTCTTTATTAAAAAAAACCTCTGAATTTACGACATCATTATTTTTAAGTTCATTTATAAGATTATTATTTAATCCATGTTCAACTATCCTATTTGCCAAATGAGTGTTTACACCTACTAAATTTTTTCTAGACTTAATAATTTCTAAACCAAATTTAAGTTTTCTTTTGGGATCATTATTTGGAGTTAAATAAACTTCATTACCTTCATCCAATAATCCTTTCATTGAACCTGTATTAGGGCAGTGAGCTGTGACAATTTCTGTACCTATTTTTACGTCGGTAAAGAACCTTTTATAGCGTTTGATTAATTTGCCTTTTATTAAAGACTTGGTAAATTCCATTACTAATTTATATATTTCATATGGAAAAAAAAGCAAAAGTAAATGCCTCAATTTTAATTATAGGTAATGAGATTTTATCTGGAAGAACTCAAGATACAAATACCTCTACTTTAGCCACATGGTTAAATTCCATTGGAGTTAGTGTTGCTGAAGTCAGAATAATTCCAGATTTTGAAGAGACAATTGTTGAAACATTAAATTTTCTTAGATCAACATATGATTACGTTTTTACAACTGGTGGTATAGGTCCTACACATGATGATATTACCGCTCAATCAGTATCAAAAGCCTTTGGAATTAAATATGAGGCTCACAAAGAAGCCTTCAAAATTCTTGAGGCTTATTATGAACCAGGAAAATTTAATGATGGTAGACAAAAAATGGCTTGGATGCCAGAGAATGCAAATTTAATTTTAAATCCAACAAGTGGTGCACCTGGTTTTAATGTTGAAAATGTCTTTTCATTACCTGGAGTTCCTTCTATTTTAAAATCAATGTTAGGTGGGTTAACAAATAAAATTGTTGGTGGCGAACCAATTAAAAGTCTTACAATTAGTTTAAGAACTGTTGAAAGCGAAATAGCAAATTCGTTAACCAAGGTTCAAAATGATAATATGGATGTAGAAATTGGAAGTTACCCATTTTTTCATGACGGTAAATTAGGTGTCTCAATAGTAATTAGATCTGAAGATCAAAATAAAATTGATAACTGTAACATTGAAATTTTAAAATTTGTTAATGAAAAAAAAATAGAAGTAGTAGACCGTTAATGTTGTACTTTGCTTATGGCAGTAATCTTCACCACTTTCAGATGAAACGCAGATGCAAGGATAGTATCTTTTTAAAAAAAATAAATTTAAAAGGTTTTAAATTAACCTTTAGAAGCAAGTATAGAGCTGCTGATATTGAAGCTAAAAAAAATTCTATTGTTCCAGGCGCATTATTTGAAATATCTAAAAGTGATGAAAAAAAACTAGATGTATATGAAGATTTTCCTATTCTATATAAAAAGCATTATTTTTTTTATTATGGAAAAAAAGTAATGACATATACAATGGTAAAAAAAACAATATTTATGTATCCAACCGAAAGATACTTAAATGTAGTTAAACGTGGCTATAAAGACTGTGATTTAGAATATAAATATTTAAATAAAGCTCTCAAAGGATGAAAATTTTTAATGCTTTCGCATATAAAATTTAAAAAAAAAAAACCAATTAAATTAAATGATGTGGAGTTTTATATAATAGAGGTAGTTATAAAAGGAAAGGAATATCAATACATTTCAATGTACTAATGACTATCAAAAATCAAATTAATATAAATAATAATATAATTTTTATTCCTGCAAGAGGAGGTTCATCTAGAATAAAAGATAAAAATTTACAAAAAATAGAAGGAACTTCACTATTAAAAAGAAAAATTTTAATTTGCAAAAAATCTGCTATTGGAAAAATCGTTGTTTCATCAAATTGCCACAAGATTCTTAAAGAAGCTTCACAAATAAAAGGTGTAGAAACTTTTAAAAGAAAAAAAAAGTATGCAACTTCTCAATCTTCCTCTATTTCATCAATATTAGAGTATTTAAGATATAAAGTTAAAAATGGTGATCTATTACCTAAATTTATAACAATCGCACCAGTTACAAATCCTTTTTTAAGTCATAATACGTTAAAATTAGGTTTTAATAAAATTATTACAAACAAAAATTTAAATGCTGTAATTAGTATAACTGAAAATTCAGAACATCCTTTTTTAAATGTCAAAGTTAATAAACAATTAAAATTTAATATATTTAAAATTAATGGCAAAACAGGTGCTAATTTTGAAAGATCTCAAGATAGACCAAAAACTTACATTCAAACTGCATCCTTTAGAATTTCAAAAGTAAATTATTTTCTGAGGTATATTAATGAAAAAAATCCAAAATTTAATAAACCTACATTTAATCAAAAGTCATGCGG
>CACOMZ010000005.1 GCA_902628525.1 uncultured Pelagibacteraceae bacterium | reverse complement strand
AAATTTAAAAAAATTTAATAAATATAAAAAATTAATTGATGAAATTGAAAATTAATTGTTTTTTATTATCTAAACCAGATCTTAAGTAAAATTTTTCAAAAAAATTAATACTTATGCCCCATTTCCTCAAAAAAATTTTATTTCCTCTGCTGCCTAAATAAGTAAATAATGATTTATTTTTTTTTCTAGTTGTAATTGATCCAAAATGGTATGCTAAACACTTACCTAGTCCTTTAAAAATACGAATATCAATTTCCCATAACTTCATCGCAAAATCTGTATCATCGCCCCCTGTTGGTGAAAACTCTTCACTCCAACCACCTACTTTATTCCAAATATCCTTATGAACTAAACCAGGACATTTCGTTGAACCTTGAAAATTAAATGTCTCAATATTTTTTAGATTTTTTAATAACTTTTCTTCATTGAAGACATCCATTGTTTCTCCAGCATCAAAATTAACTTGACCAGCTCCAACCATAGTGCCTGAAATGTAAAAGTTATTATGACCAATTTTTTCGATTTCATTTGCAAGTTCCCTGTCCCAACCAGGACAATAGTAAAAATCATCATGTGAAATTAAAATATAGTCATATTTCGCCAATTTTGAGGATAAATTTAAAGCTTTAGGCATACCTAAGTTTTCATTACTAAAAGTATATTCTATTTTATTCTCTTTAACATAATCGAGAGAACCATCAGTGCCTTCATTAATATGAACAATAACTTGATGATCGTATTTTGAATTATTTTTAATACTTTTAATACATAACTTTAAATAATTAATATTATTAAAGGATGGAATTAAAATTGAAAACACTAATTATTTTTAATAAAATTTTTAATATAATCTTTGATTTTAACTTTTGCAGTATACCTTAAAATTTTTTCTGCATTATTATTTGGTATTGTTGATCCAAATCTTTCACCTGGTCTTGAAGGGATATATTTAATTCTAGTTTTAAACATTTTGGCGATCTCTATAATTGAATGATTTTTTTTAGTGCCTAACATATATTCGTTTTGTTTACCCTTTTTCCAAGCTAAATAACAACCTCTTACAATGTCATCTATATGTGTAAAATCTCTTCTTTGATTACCAGGTTTAACAATTGTTAAGGGCTTCCCTTTTTTATATTGTTCTTCAAAAATACCAATAACAGCTGACATAGGCGAGTTTATTATTTGACCAGGACCATAAACATTATAAAAATATACCAACTCATATTTTAGTCCAAACCATCTATTATAATTTTTTATTAACTCTATATTTTTTGATTTTGACCATGCATAAGGAGATAGATTTTCATCTTTACCTTTATTGCCTAAATTACTTGAAGTAGCAGAATAAATTATTTTAATTTTATTATCTTTGGCAAATTCTATTACTTTTGATGAATGGTGTATGTTGTAATCAAAACATTTTTTGTAATTCTTAAAACTTTGAAATATTCTTGAAAATTCACCAAAATGAAAAATAACTTTAATCTTTTTTTTATATTTATTTAATAATTTATTTATATCTTTATTTTGTCCTTTAATATACTTTACATTTTTATTTATAACGTGATTACTCTTTTTTCCTGTTGAGTAATTGTCCAGACTAATAATTTTATAATTATATTTATTTATTATAAATTTTTTTATTAAAGATGATCCAATAAAGCCAGCACCACCAGTAATTAAAATTATATTTTTTTTCATAAGTAAAAATCAGATTTACCAGTTAAACTTTTTATTAATACCAAAAGTTTTACTAATTATATAATCTGCAACAATTGTTGAATTAAATTTTTTATGATATTTAATTCTGCCCCTCTTGGCTAATTTATTTCTTATATTAGTATTTTTTACCATTAAATTTAATTTTTTGTTTAAATCTTGTTTTGAGTTATAAAATACAACCTCTTTATTAGTAAATAATTTGTTTAATTTTGTTTTTTTATCAACCAATGTTGCAATTCCATTTCCCATTAATTGGGCAATTCTATCACTGCTATAATATTTTAGTGGTCTTCCTTGACTTAAATTCAAAGCAATTTTTGAATTGAGTAAATTTCTTTTAAATTCATCCCCCCATATAGGTTGAATATTGTTCATACCAAAAATATTAAATTTTAAATGAGGATTATTTTTAATTAAATAATTGATTAAGTTTTCTCTTTCATCAAATTTACCTTTTTTTAACACACCTCTATGAACCCCATGCGACATTGCAAAAAATAAGTCATACTCAGCATACTTATTTTCATACACCATCATATCATCTAATGACTCATCAACTGGATTAGGAATAAAGGACACTTTAAACTTATCTAAATTTAATGCTTTTGGATCAGTTGTACAAAAGCTATAATCCATAAATTCTATTTTATCGAGAAATCTTATTTTATTATTTTTCCATTTTGTATCCATTCTATCTAGAAACCATTGAGAAATTTTAATTTGTGGATTTTGTTTTTTAACTATTTTTAAACTTTCAGATTTGATTGAATCTGCATGTCCTAGTAATATAAGATCTGGTTTAAAATTTCTAACAGTTTCTAAGAATGTGGAGTTAAGTTTTTTAGATCCGGTTATATCTCTTATAGTTTTATAATTTGTTAAAAGATCTCTATCACTTAAAGTTAAAACTTTATGATTTAATTTAATCAAACCATTATTAATTCTTCTACCGGTATTATAAAATAGTCTACCATTATGTTTTTCATTTAAATTGGTGATATGTAAAATTTTTAATTTTGAAACATCAATATATGTTTCAGTAATATCACTCAATTGTGCTCTGTAATCGTCAATTTTTTTTGAAGCAAAATTATTGGTTAGATAAAAGTTTTTGACAGAATTTTTTTGATATTTAGAAAGTAAATTTTTATCTATAATGAGTTTTTTAATATTTTTAGAGAAATTTTCTGCAGTTATTTTTTTTACTACAATTCCATCAGTAATAGTTTCTTTTAATCCACCTCTATCACTAATAATAACACCACATCCTCTACTAGCAGCTTCCAAACTTGTTCTTCCAAAGGGTTCATTCCATCTTGAACAAACTACAGCTATAGAAGTTTTTTCGAGATATTTTAATACATTTCTGTGATTTTGAAATCCTAATATTTTCAATCTTGGATGATTAAAAATAATTTTTTCCCGAGGCTCATCCCCTATTACAATAGCAGACCAATCTTTATATTTATTTAAGACAGGAATTATAGCATTACCAAAAATATCATATCCTTTGGCTGAATTCAATTTACCTACAAAAGTAATAATTTTTTTTTTTCTATTAAAATTAATTTTTTTTGTATCGATTGATTGTTTAATGATCTGAAGTTTATTTGAATATTGATATTCATTTGGTAAATTTTTTATGAATCTAGATTTAGACCAATCACTGTTAAAAATTATTTTGTTCAAATTTTCTAATAAAAAAATTCTATCATTAATTAATTTAGAGCCATTCATTTCAAGTGGGTCATTATGAAAGTACAGCACCTTTTTTGCATACTTAAGTTTTGTCAGATATTTTAGGTATGATGGTCTATTATGGAATTCTATTATATCTGAATTTGTTTCTTTTTCCCTTTTAAGAAATTCTAATATGTAGGATTTTGAAGAACTTTTAATAAAGGATTTATTGTAATTTAAATTTATATAATTTTTATTAAATTTTTTTTTTTCACTAGTGTTTCCATAAACAATGATATTTTTCTTATATTTGCTTATTTTCATCGTATCATTAATAAAAATTGACACTGCTCCAGCATAAGATGGTGAGAAGTTTTCTTTATATGGTAATAATATTGAAATTTTCATATATCAAATTTATTTATAATTTTTTTTCTTAATAGTTTATCTTTTTTAAGTTTATGTTCATAGGACATAGCTTCACTTTTTGTATTAAATTTTTTTTGATATATAATTTTCCATTTATATCCTCTTGTTGATCTTGCACCAGTGTTAGAGTTGTGTTTTATTAATCTTTTATTGGGATTTATACTATATCCAGCATATGTTTTTTTTATACCAGGAGAGATAGATTTTAACAAATAAGCAAAATAAGTCATTTGATTGGCGGTCCCTAGGGGAATCGAACCCCTCTTTCGAGGATGAAAACCACGTGTCCTAACCGATAGACGAAGGGACCGAATTGCTGCTTTTTATTTCATAAAAAATCATTAATCAAGCTTTATCAGGACTATTAAGGATGTCTATTATTATAATTTGAAGATATTTTTTTAATTTTTAAGAATTTTTCACTTAATAAAACAATTAAATTAAACTTATTTTTATGAATATTCGATGAATATTATAAAATCTTTCTTTTCGATTTAAAAATTTTTTTTATATTAGACGATTTATGTGTAATTAAAGTTTCAGAAATAAATTCATTTCCCTCTATTTTTATGCCAGATACTAGGTCCCCAGAGGTAATACCTGTAGCACAAAAAATTGAATCTCCTGAGATAATTTCATTTAATTCATACTTTTTTGTTAAATCATTAATTCCCATTTTTTGAGCACGTATTTTATCATAATTTGTTTCAAACAAAAATCTTCCTTGAAATTTACAATTAAAAGCGTCTAGAGCTGAAGCTGCCAGTACTCCTTCTGGTCCACCTCCTATGCCTAAAAATAAATCTACTTTATATTTTTGATCAGTGACTAGCAATGCTCCAGAAACATCTCCATCAGTTATAAGTTTTATTTTTACCTTATATTTATTTAATTCATCAATAATTTCTTTATGTCTAGGTCTATCCATAATACATACAGTTAAATTTTCAGGTTCTTTATTTAAGTAATCACTTAAATTATAAATATTTTTTTTTACTGAAAAGTCTAAATCAACAACACCATTAACTTTTACATTTGAGGATATTTTTTCCATATATGTTTCTGGTGCATGAAATAAATTATTTTTTTCAGATATTGCTATCATTGATAAAGCTCCTGGCAAATTATTTGCAGCAAAATTTGTACCCTCCAAGGGATCAACAGCGATATCTATTTTAGGTCCTTTTTTTGTCCCAATATCCTCCCCAATATACAACATTGGAGCTTCATCTAATTCTCCTTCACCAATAACGATCTTTCCTTGTATATCTAATTTATTTAATTCTGACCTCATAGAGTCTACAGCAGCCTTATCAGCTGCAATTTTATCTTTTTTCCCTATTGAATAAAAAACAGCTAAAGCAGCTTGAGCTGTTACATTTTCAAGCTGATTAATAAATTTTTTATCCAATGCCATTAAACTTTTTCATTAGCTAGGTCCTCTTGCTTAATCTTGGTTTCAAATTCTCTTAAACGTTTATAAACGCTTGCTAATTCTATAATAGTTGGCCAAGCTTTTAATAAATATTGCATAGAGCCCTCTACTCTTCCAAAAGCTCTTATAATTTGTTGCATAACTCCTAATGTAACTACTCCTGCAACTATTGCTGGAGCTAAAAAAACATATGCAGATAAAACGTTTGCTTGTAAATACGCAATTCTGCCAATATTAAAATATAAGTATCTTAAATAACTTAAAAAATGAATCTGTCGAACATCATCAAATAATTCATCAATTCTTTTTGGCCTTACATTGCCATCATCTTCTGCGATAACTAAAATTTTTCTGTATGCAGCCTCTTGTTTTTGTAAATCATATTCTACACCTACTAGTCTTAATATTAATCCAAGCACAATTAAAAAAACAGTTCCACCTATAGTCCAAATCAAGGCACCTACTATCAAACCGTATTCCCATTCTCCAAAGAAGAAAATTGGAATACCAACACTTAATCCAAATAATATAGGGATAAATTGAATCAAAATCATTATAGATTCTATTAAACTCGTCCCTAATCCTTCCATAATTCTTGTAAATTTAATCGTATCCTCTTGAACCCTTTGAGATGCACCTTCAATTTTTCGTGCTTTGTCATAAACAGAATGATACCACTCAACCATTGATGTTCTCCATCGAAATAAATAATGAGCTGTAAAGAAACTAATAGCTACATAAACTGCTATATACATTCCAGCCAACGTAATAAATGAAAATAAGCTTGCAAAGTACTCATCTAATGTAACAGCATTTGGCTCCGCAAGTGCTTTTTGAATCATATCGTAAAATACACCAAACCATTCATTTATTTTTACATCTATTTCAACTTGCACCCAAAGAGATGAAAGGATAATAAAGGAGCCTATCCAAGACCATAGAAACCAGTTTTTTTGTGTAAAAAATCTAAACATCTTTTACTTTATAAAATTATCGGCATAAGATTTTTTTACAATTTTTCTTTTTCTAGGTTCAATTAACTCATAATCAATTTTTTTTTTATTTGCGTAATTAATTGCTAATTCTTTAGAGGAAAATTCTAATCTTAATTCTGTTAAAGTATCATTTGAACTTTCCCAACCCATCAAAGGATTTTTTGTTGGGTCTTGAGTCTTAAATTCTAATATCCATTTATTATTTTTGGCTAAACCAGATTGCATTGGATTTTTATTTGGAATATATATTATTGCTTTTTTCATAAATAATTAGTTATTATATAAATAAATGTTTATATTCTCTAATAAATTTTAAACGATCCCTTCTTCTTATGCCTGCTAAATGAATTATTACTGGATCAAAGTAAAAATTTGAAACTTCGTTATTTAGCGGATTTTTAAAGTTTTTTTTAGGCATACTATTCCATATTCCAGATAAAAATGAGACGTTTTTAATTACATCTTTTGACACAGTGTTATCTGAAATTTTTGAAATTTCTGCTTTTAAACCAATTTGGTCCATAAATGCTGCATTATCTGGCCAAAAATGTTTAAGGTATTTCCTTTTATCCCAAACATTTTTAAAAAAATCTAAAGACCATTTTGTGTTCCGAACTAATAAAACTCCTACATTAGGAGCCCATGTCAAATAATTTACAAATTTGTATCTAGTCTTATGAACTGATTTAAAAAAATTATTGTGAACATGGATATGTTTTGTCTTATCAATGTGATTTAAAATATTTTCGTATCTACAAAAAAAAGTATCAGCATCTAGCCATAAATAGTATTTATGACTACCTGACTCAAGATTTTCAATTAGCATTTTAATTTTTAACCAATAAAAATGTCTTTCAAATTTATTTTTTTTTTCAAATTCATAATCAAAATTAAAATAGTTTGCATATTTGATAATGTTCTCTTCTGATTTCTGACCTACACTTCTGTACCTAAAATTATAACCCGAAAGAATTTTTAAATTTTTATTTAAATTTTTTTTATTTTTTTTAAAAAATAAAAGCATAATAGTGGTCGGAGTGGCAGGATTCGAACCTGCGACCCTCTGGTCCCAAACCAGATGCGCTACCAGGCTGCGCTACACTCCGATCCGAGTACTAATACAGTAGTTATTGGTATTTTCAAAGTATAAAGACATCAAAATTCAAAGAATTTTAATATAAATCTGGTATAAAACAAATGATGATTATTACCTGTCCAAATTGTAGTAAACAATTTAAAATTGATACTTCTTTAATACCTGATGAAGGACGAGATGTACAGTGTGGTTCTTGCAACAATATTTGGTTTTATCAAATTAAAAATGAAAACTCGTCAACACTTAAATTAGATGATGTGATCTATAATACTGAAGTAGATAGTGATCTTGTCAAAAAAAAAGATGAAAATTATTTTAAACCTAAAATATCTAGTTTAGAAAATAAAGATGATTTAAATAATAAAATTTCTAAAGATGTGCAAAAAAAGATTATTAATAAAAAAATCAAAAAAAGTGGAAATAACTATTTTTCCTATTTAATAGTATTCAGTATTTCTATAATAGCATTCATTATCCTATTAGATACACTAAAAACACCGTTAATTAGCATTTTTCCAAGTTTAGAAATCCTTCTGTTTAACCTATATGAAACATTGCAAGATATAAAACTTTTTATTATAGACCTAATTTAATTTTTTAAATGATCAACTATTTATCAAAACCTTTTAAGTGGTTCTTTAAACTGGAAGCTGCTAGTGGGCTTGTATTATTATTTGCAGCAATAGTAGCTTTGGTAATAAGTAATTCAGATTATGCTGCAGTGTATTTCTCAACATTAAATCAATACTTGTTTATTGGAGTAAATAATTTTGGTTTAAAATTATCAGTATTGCATTGGATTAATGATGCTTTGATGGCAATATTCTTTTTTTTTGTTACTCTTGAAATAAAAAGAGAGTTTTTGCAAGGTGAGCTTTCAAATATTAAACAAGCACTATTACCAATTATAGCCGCAGTAGGAGGAATGTTGGTTCCTGCATTATTTTATGTTTTCATAAATTTAGGTGACAGCGAAACCTTAAATGGATGGGCAATACCCTCTGCAACCGACATAGCCTTCTCATTAGGTGTTTTATCTTTATTAGGAAAACGAGTTCCTTTATCACTAAAAGTATTTTTGACAGCTTTAGCAATAATTGATGATTTAGGAGCAATTGTAATTATTGCTTTATTCTACTCAGGAGATTTAAGTATTAAGTATTTAACTTTAATGTTATTGGCTTTTATTATTTTATTATTAATTAATAAATTTAATATTAAAAAATTTTTACCTTATTTAGTTGTTGGACTTTTCCTATGGGATTTTACACATAATTCAGGTATCCATGCTACTATTGCTGGTGTCTTATTAGCCATGACTATTCCTCATAGAAAAAAAGAAAAAGATTTTTCTTTATTAATAAAAATAGAACATGGAATTAGTCCATACGTAGCTTTTGGAATAATGCCTCTATTTGCATTTGCAAATGCTGGAGTATCTTTGGAGGGTTTATCTTTTGATTCATTATTAGATAAAGTTCCTCTAGGTATTGTATTAGGACTTTTCCTAGGAAAACAATTGGGAGTTTTTATATTTTCTTATGTATCAATTAAATTAAAAGTAGCCCAAATGCCAAACGACACCAGTTGGTACAATTTTTATGGTGTAGGAGTTCTCACCGGGATTGGTTTTACAATGAGCTTGTTTGTTGGAAATTTAGCTTTTGCTGAAAATATGCAATATATGGATGGTGTAAAAATAGGAGTTTTAACTGGATCATTATTATCAACTCTTTTTGGTTATTTTTTAATATTACTTACACCAAATAAACCTAAACCATGAGAAAAATAATATTTCTATTATCTATAATTATGTTTTTTTTTAAAAATTCAGCTTTAGCAAACTATGATAAAATAATCTATGATTTCAGTATAGAGAGCATAACTGGTGAGACAATCAATTTTAAGGATTACAAAAATAAAGTAATTCTAGTTGTTAATACAGCTAGTTATTGTGGTTTTACAAAACAGTATAATGAATTACAAGAATTATGGGATCTATATAAGAAAAAAGGGTTAATTGTGCTTGGCGTTCCATCTAATTCATTTAATCAAGAAAAAAACAACAATGCAGATATTAAAGAATTTTGTGAAGTAAATTTTGATATTAACTTTCCATTGACAACTATAACAGAAGTTAAGGGAAAAAATGCTCATGAAATTTTCAAATGGGCAAAAGAAAACTATGGTAAATCAGCTGTTCCTAAGTGGAATTTTCATAAAATTTTAATCAATAAAGAAGGCAAAATAGAAGATACATTTGCATCCATGACAAAACCGATGTCAAAAAAGTTAATTAAAACTATTGAAGATATTTTATAAGTTTACAGTTAATCCATCATGTGCAGGAATAATATTTTTAGGAAGCTTTTTTTTAAGCTTATTATAATCTAATACTGGTGATAAATTAGTAAGAATGGCTTTTTTAGGTTTGAATTTTTTAATTAAAGCTAATGATGTATCTAAATTGAAGTGAGATGGATGAAAATTATACCACAGGCAATCTATTATTATATATTTAAGGTTTTTAAAATATTTAAAATCTTTGTCATAAATTTTACTTACATCACTGATGTAAGCTAATTTTTCATCAATAATAAAACAATTTGATTTAATAGAACCATGATCAACTATTATTGATTGAATACTCACTTTATTATTATTATTTTTTATAAATATTTTTTTTGTCAATTTTTTTAAATTTAATGTGGCAGGATATTCTTTGGAGTAACTTTTAAATAAATATGAAAAAGTAATTTTTAATCTATCAGATGTATGTTTGTCTGCATAAACATCAATTTGCTTTCTGTTATTTAGATAAAAAATTCTTAAGTCATTTATGCCATGAGTCTGATCACCATGCATGTGTGAATAAAGAACTTTATTAATTTTTTTTATTTTATGTCTTATAAGTTGTTGTCGTAAATCTGGAGAGGTATCTATAAGAATATTTTCGTCACTTGTTTTTATCAAAGCACAACATCTTGTCCTATAATTTTTTTTATTCTTAGGGTCACAATTTCCAAAAAAACCATCTGCTCGTGGTACACCCATCGAACTTCCACATCCTAAAATTATAAATTTCATGATTTAATTAAAAAAAAGTTTATTAAAATTATCGGTTGTTTTTTTAATAAGTTGTTGTTTTGAAATATTTTTAATTTCAGCTAATTTTGCAGCAGTAAAATCTATAAAAGAAGGTTCATTTTTTTTCCCTCTTTTTGGAACTGGCGCTAGAAAAGGACTATCAGTCTCAATCAAAATATTTTCCATAGGAATAGATTTGAAAGTTTCCTGTAAATTTAACGAATTTTTAAAAGTAATTATTCCACTAGCTGAAAAGTATGAATTTAATTCCAATAACTTTTCAGAAAATTCTTTAGAACCTGTAAAACAGTGCATTAAAATTTTAACTTTATCATTCTTATATTCATTTAAAATTTCAAAAGTTTCTTTTTCAGCATCTCTTGAATGAACAATTAATGGAATATTAGTTTTTATGGATGCCTCAATATGTTCTTTAAAACTAACTATCTGCTTATCTTTATCACTATTATTGTAATAAAAATCTAACCCTGTTTCCCCTATGCCAATAATTTTTGAATTTTCTTTCAATTTTTCAATAATTTCTTTTGAGGTAATTATATTTGTAGCACTCTCATGAGGATGTACGCCTATAGTACCATAAATCATTTCATCTCTATTAATTAATTCTTTTACTCTAGAAAAACTTTCAAATGAAGTTGATATAGTTAATAATTTTTCTATACCCACATCTTTAGATCTTTGAATTACGTTGGGAAGATCGCTTAATAATGGTTCGTGATCAAGATGGCAATGTGAATCAATCATTATTTTTTTCTATTTTCTTAAAAAGAATATCAATTTTGTTTATATCATTTCCTTTAACTAAATACTCGTTGTTATCTATGGTATTTAATTTAATTTGATTTTCATTAATATCAAAAATTTTTAATGCCTTTAATGCGGATTCTGGCATGATTGGATACAACAAAAAACTTACTTTTCTAACAATTTCCAATGTAGTATATACTATTGTATTCAATCTAATTTTATCATCTTTCCTTTTCCATGGTTCTTGGTCATTAAAATATTTATTAGCTTCAAAAAGAGAATTCACTATGTAATCTATATAAAAATTTATATTTTGATTATCTATTTTAGATCTAATTTTGTCTAAATTATCTTTATATTTATTTAATATGCGAAAATCATCATCGATAAATTTAATTTCTGATGGAATTTTTCCATCACAATTCTTAATTGTAAACGCAGTCACTCTCTGGCATAAATTTCCATAGTTGTTAGCTAAATCACTATTAATACAATCTTCTAATCTATCTTGAGAAATATTTCCATCGTTACCAAAAGAAACTTCTTTAATCAAATAATATCTCAAAGGATCTAAACCATATTCTTTAATTATTTCTAGTGGATCCAATATGTTGCCTTTTGATTTTGACATTTTTTCATCACCAGATAATATCCAGCCATGTCCATAGACTTTTTTGGGAAGGTCAATTTTAGCTGCTAACAAAAAAGCAGGCCAATAAACAGCGTGAAACCTAAGTATGTCTTTACCAATTAAATGTATTGTTGCTGGCCAGTATTTTCTAAATAAATCATCTTTTATATTTGGATAATTTAAAGCACTTAGATAGTTTGTCAGCGCATCAAGCCACACATATATAATATGATTTTTATTATCTGGTACAGGTATACCCCAAGAAAAACTTTTCCTACTAACTGATAGATCTTTAAGACCGCCTTTTACAAAACTTATTACTTCATTTTTTCTAGACTCTGGTGAAATAAAGTCTGGATTAGCTTTATAATACTCTAATAAAGGTTTTTGCCATTTTGAAAGTCTAAAAAAATAAGATTCCTCTTCAATCCACTCGACAGGTGATTTTGACGATATAGCTATTTTTTTTCCATCTATTTCCTCTATCTCTTCTTCATTATAAAAAGCTTCATCTGATACTGAATACCACCCTGAATAATTTGATAAGTAAATATCGTCATTTTTTTCAAGAATACTCCAAAGATGTTGAACAGTTTTTTTATGTCTAGCCTCTGTAGTTCTAATAAAATCGGTATTTGATAAATTTAAAGTATCCGATAATTCTCTAAATGTTTGGCTTATTTGATCGCAAAATATTTGAGGTTCCTGCCCTACTTTTTCTGCTGATCTTTGTATTTTTAAGCCATGTTCATCGGTACCAGTAAGGAAATGAACTTGATAATCATCAATAGATTTAAATCTTGCAAAAAAATCAGCAACAATACTAGAGTATGCATGGCCCATGTGAGGTTTAGCTGAGGGGTAGTATATAGGTGTAGTTATATAAAAAGTCTTATTCATTTAACACTTTATCCTCAAGCTCCATATATAATGTTTCTTCATCTAAATTATAAATTTTTGTATTGTTAATTTTTTCTAAAAAAAAATGATATGATTTTA
This sequence comes from uncultured Pelagibacteraceae bacterium, assembly GCA_902628525.1. GTDB lineage: Bacteria > Pseudomonadota > Alphaproteobacteria > Pelagibacterales > Pelagibacteraceae > Pelagibacter. The sequence continues at coordinate 29,452 of CACOMZ010000005.1, read as the reverse complement.
ATATATTAATATTTTTAATAGATATATTATTTCTAAAATAAAGTTCAATAAAAGAATAGATTATTTCACTTATCGATCTATCTTTTTTATAAATATTATCTCTAAAAATTGTTTTAAGAAACTGATTTAAATTTAGATTTATAAGATCTAACTGGTATTCTTCAGAAAATTTTTTGATTTTGTATAATTTTCCTGGAGTAATATAATAATCTAATAATTTATTATTGATAATACTATTTATATCTTTTTCAAATATTTGATTAATTACTTTAATTGATTGATCTTTTGTAAGATAAACTTTAAAACTTAAACATCTGGATTTTAGAGTTGAAAGAACTCTTCTATTATTATGAATTAAAATGAAAATTATATCCTCATTGGGTTCTTCTAAAATTTTTAAAAGAGCATTTATAGAATTTGTGTTTAAAAATTCTATATTATCAATTAAGACAAATCTTTTTTTTTTATTAAACGATGATTTTTTTAGTTGAATTATCAGATCTCTTATTTGATTGATATCAATATTTTTTTTTTCTTGTAAAATATCAATGAGGTGAAAATTTGGGTTTGATTTATTTTGTATTAGTTTGTAAGATTTGTTATTTGGGTTAATTGAATTATTTTCATAATCATATGAATAATCTTCATCTTCCGATAAAGCATAATTAATTAAATGATAAGCTAATGTTGATTTACCTATGCCTTTTTCACCAGATAAAATAATTTTATTTGGTAATTTGTCATTTTGATATAGCTTTGACAAATCTTCAAAAGTTTTTTTATGTTCAAATAAATTTAATTGTATTGAGGGGGTTAAATTCATTTAATTAATTTTTTTAATTGATTTAAAATTAATTCCTCATTTTTTTTTAGATCTAAATTTGAATTAATTATTTTATAAGATTTTTTATTAAATTTGGCTAAATTTAGAAAACCTTTTTGAACTTTATTATAAAAATTAATATTAAATTTATCATATCTGTTTAATGATTTTCTTTTTTTTAATCTTTGAAATAGATTTTTTTTGTTTACTACGTTCAAAAATGTAAAATCAACCTTTATATTTTTAAGTAAAAATTTATTTATTAAATTTATAATTTTTCGATCTATACCCATACCATAATGTTGATAAGCTATTGTAGAATCTACAAATCTATCTATAAGAATAATTTTTTTTTTATGAAATTTTTTTATTAATTTTATATTTTCACTTCTGGCCGCTAAATAAAGAAGTAAGTCAGTATTTTTATCAAATGATGATTTTTTATTAAGGATTAATTTTCTTATTTTTTCTGAATTTAAACTACCCCCTGGTTCCCTGATTTTAACATAATCAATTTTTTTACTTTCTAAATATTTGGCAACTTTTGATACATGGTGGCTTTTTCCACTGCCCTCAATTCCTTCGAAGACAATTATTGGTTTTTTAGACATCACCCCAAATTAAATAATTTATTGACTTTATCAATCTAGTAAAGAAATTAACTTTTTTTACATCTTTTGAAGCTAGTAAATCATACTTACCTACTATCTCTTGGTCATAAACAACTGTAACAATACCTATTTTTTGACTCTTTTTGATTGGAGCTTCTACCGGACCTTCGTATTTTACTGAAACTTTTAAAAGTTTTTTTTTAGCTTTTTTAATAGTTTTATAAATGTCTTCATTGGTATGTACATCTACGGTATTTTCTTTTCCTAGCCACACATCAACCTTTTGAAAAGGTTCATTTGCTTTTGCAATTTGAACTAAGTCAAAATTAGTCAAACCGTATGTCAGCATTTTTGTACTTTCTTTTGACCTTGAGTTTTTGGTTTTAAAACCACTACCAACAGCAATTAATCTTCTACCATTTCTATCTAAAGAAGAAGCTAAAGAATATCTTTCTACAGCAAGATAACCGGTTTTAATACCATCCGCCCCAAGATTTTTGTATAGTAATGGATTTCTATTGCCTTGCGTTATTGGATCTCCTCCAGTTCTATCCCATGTAAATTCTTTTTCTGCAAATATTTTATAAAATTCAGGATGTTCTCTTATTAAATACCTCGACATTTTTAATATATCTCTGACAGTTGAGTAATTATCAGGATCATTAATACCTGACGAATTTGAAAAATTAGTATTATCCATTCCTAATTCTTTTGCTTTAGCAGTCATTAACATTGCAAATTCCTCTTCTGTTCCAGCTATCCCTTCTGCTAATGCTATACATGCGTCGTTACCTGAAGCAACTATTATGCCCCTTAATAGATTTTCAACCGTTACTTGATCACCAACCATTATAAACATAGATGAATATCCAGAAGTAGATAATCTCCAGGCTTTTTCTGAAATTATAAATTTTTCTTCTAGTTTTAAATCACCTGACTTGATCAAATCAAAAGCAATTATTGCTGTCATGATTTTTGTCATTGAAGCAGGATAAATAGATATATCAGGTTCTTTCTCGTAAAGTATTTCGCCTGAGTGATAATCTTGTATGATAGCTGTTCTTGCTTTTACATCAAAATTAGCATTAGTATTAGTTATTAAATTTAAACTTATAGCAATAAATATAAAAAGTTTTTTAAACATTTTTTAATATCTCTAAATTTTCAAATTCCAAAGGTTTGATTTCATCAAATGATTTTTCTAAGTTTTTTATATCATTAAATGGTCCTATTAATACCCTATATTTGGTATTAGATAATTTCTTTATAGTTGAAGTATTTATATTTGTTTCCTCTTTAATTCTATTAACCATATTTTCTGCCGAATTTTTAAAATAAAAATCAGCTATTTTGATTGAGTATGAAAATTTTTGTGGTTTAATTTTGTTTTTTTTTACAACTGATGAACTTAAATTATCAATTGAAATCCCATCTACAGGGGCTTTTTCAGCTACTTGTTTTTCTTCATCAAAAGTTTTAGCCTTTTTTGCTACAAAAGTGGAAGATTTTGAAAGTAAAACAAGTTCAATATAAGGATGATTGTAATTTAAAGATAGTTCATCAGCAATTCTAGAGGTTATAACGGAATTGTATAAATCTGAAAAAACAGCTTTATTTGAAATTACTTTAGCAATTATGGATTTATCGTTTTCAGGGTTGGTAATTTTAACAAATGAATTTTTAAAAATTTTTTTATGAAAAATTTCAAGTTCATTATTATTAATTTTTATATTAATTTGTTTTTTTTTTATTAACATATCATCGTAAATTAATGTAAAACCAATATTTCTATACTTTTGATCTGTAATGAAGCCTTCACTATTTTCTTTCTCAACTGATGCTATATCATCAGAGGGTTGTACAGTTATATCTTTGTCAGATGGTTTTGGATTAGGAATATTTTTTTTAGTAGTAGTATTTTGACATGCTGATAAAAATAATAATGATATTAAAATGATAATTTTAAAATTCATTTTTAAACTTATTTTTTAAAGTACATACAGCCAAGGCAAATCTTAAGGATCTATTCCACTTAAGTATAATTTCATAATTATCAAATGCAATAAATGCAGGATTCAAGGTATCAGCATCTGGTATAATGTCTTTATCTGGGGTAATTATAGCAACACTCAAATCATTAAATTTTTTTTCAATTTCATTATTATTTTTTAAATATTTTCTAAAGTATTTTAACTTTTTTTTATCATGAAGTTTTTTTGCTGATATATTTAAGTATTTTTTTGGTATTTCTTCAGATAATTCAACTCTTAAAAAACAAGGCTCATTATTTTTCCATCCAATTTGATTTAAATAATTTGCTGCTGATGCATAAGCATCTTTGTTACTTTTTAGATCAATTGAATTATTATTATCATAGTCTATTGCATAATTTTTCATTGTGGATGGCATAAATTGAAAGTAGCCAAACGCGCCAGCCCATGAACCATAAAGAGTTTTGTAATCAATTATGTTTGCATCTATTAATTTTAATAATATTAATAACTCGTTGGTAAAAAATTCAGATCTTCTTTTATCAAAACTTAGTGTAGCTAAAGAAGAAAGGATATCCATTTTTCCAACATAACTACCAAAATTTGTCTCGATTCCCATTAATGATAATAATAATTCTTTTTCAATATTAAATTTTCTTTCAATAGAATTTATAAGATTTTCATTTCTCAAATAAAAATCCTTACCCTTAGACAATTTTTTTGAGGAAGTTCTTTTTGAAATATATGTTTTTGTATCTTCGTAAAATTCTGGCTGGTATCTGTCGTATTTTATTACATTAGCTAAAAACTTTGTATCTAACATAACTGTATTAAATGTTTCCTCAGAAATATTGTTTTTTAAAGCTATTTTTTTAAAGTTTACTTTCCAACTTTCAAATTCTTTGTTGATATCAGCAAAAGAGTTATTCGTAGAAATACATATAAAAAAAATAAAAAATTTAATCAGTTTCATGTAAATCCTTTAAATATATAATTACAGCAATCCAAATAAAAATAAAACTAACTAATTTTATAATTGAAAAAGGCTCATTATAATAAAAATATCCTAATAAAAATTGAAACGTGGGAGTAATATAAAAAATCATTCCAGCAGGACCTAGACCACACAGTTCAACACCCTTTACATATAAAAATAAAGGTAAAACAGTCATGGGACCTGCAAGGAAAATTAATAACATCATTGGTGGATTAGATAATTTAAAATCGTTATAGCCATTACTTACAATCATACTAAATATTATCAATGCAATTGGTAGAATAAATAAACTTTCTATTAAAAGACCAACATCTGTATCTACATTTATTTTTTTTCTCACTAAATTGTAAAAACCCCAACTAAACGCAACTATTAATCCTACCCATGGTAATGATTTAATACTTAATAAAGTTAAAAAAATAATTGATACTAAAACCAATATAATTGAAAAAATTCTTTTTTTATTTAGTTTTTCTTTAAAAAAAATATAGCCTAGCAATACACTCAAGATTGGCATAATAAAATATCCAAAACTTGCATCAATAATTCTATTAGTAGCTATCGCATATATCCAAACACCCCAATTAATAAAAATTAAAATACCAGAGATAAACAAATAAAATAAATTAAATTTATTTTTTATTAGTTTAAAGAAAATATTCCATTTTGAGAAAAAAAATGAGGTGACTATTAATGTAAAAGTTGTCCATAAACACCTGTGAATTACTAATTCGATATGTCCAATAAATGCAACATATTTGAAATATATTACTCCAAAAAAACCCCACCAAAAAGATCCAAAACCTGCAAGTAACAATCCTTTTTCAAACTCTTTATTCATAGAAGACCTTGGATAAACAATTAATAAGTTTATTAAACTATTTTATGGTTGAATTAAATATTTATAATAATAAAACCCTCTTCAAGGAGAGATGGCTGAGCGGTTGAAAGCACCGGTCTTGAAAACCGGCAAAGGGGCAACTCTTTCCTGGGTTCGAATCCCAGTCTCTCCGCCATTATTCATTTTTATATTCAAAACCTTTGAATAAAGATGTGACATTATTATTTTCAATTTCTACATCAGTTTTGAGATCATTATAAAAGTTATACAAATTAGTATCATCAACATTTAATAGTTTTTCTAAATCAAATAAATCCTTTTCACTCAAACTATCAATATATGTCTCAGCAAAAGCTCCCAAAAGTTTATCCATCTCTTTTGTGCCTCTATAATTAGAACGATAGATAATTTTTTTTTTTAATTCATCTATATTGATCATAAATATTAGAATATATTAGTTGGTAATGAGCAATAAGACAAACTATGAATATTTATTATCTGATTTAAATTCACTTAAGGGTGTTGGTATAAAAACTCAAAATCTTCTTAAGAAGAAAAATATAAACAATTTATTTGACCTATTATGGAAATTACCAAAATCTTATACTGATAGGAGTTTATCAACTAAAATTGAGAATTTAAAAATTGGTGAAAATCAGACAGTAACGATAATTCCTCAAAAATATAACTTTCCAAGAATAAGAAACCTACCAAATCGAGTTTTATGTAGAGATGAAACTGGAGAAATAGATTGTGTTTTTTTTAATAGCTATGAAGGATATATAAAAAAAATACTTCCTTTGGGAAAAGAAATTACAGTGAGTGGTAAAATAAATCATTTTAGAAATAAATATCAATTAACAAATCCAAAATATGTTTCGGAGGATTCTTCATTAGTACAAAAAGTTCATAACAAATATTCATTGACCGATGGTATCAGTGAAAAAGTATACAACAAAATTATTAACCAAATAATTACTAACTTACCAAGTTTAGCAGAATGGCATTCAAATTATATATTAAATAAATTCGGACATATAAGTTGGAATACAGCTATAAAAGAATTACATAAATCAGAAAACATTGGGAGATATAAAGATAATTTTTATCAAAGACTAGCTTTTGATGAGATATTCTCCACCTTCTTAGTTAATTCAGAAATAAGAAAAAAAATTAGAAAGGTTAAAAAAAAAAGTAAATCTATTAATATAAAAAATCAGAATTTAACAATTAATAAATTAGAATTTACATTGACATCAGATCAAAAAAAAGCCTTAGAAGAAATTAATGAAGATCTTAAATCTAAAACTAAAATGTTTAGACTCCTTCAAGGTGATGTTGGCAGTGGTAAGACAATTGTTGCTCTAATTTCTGCATTAAATACTATAAATTCAGGATTTCAGGTGGCATTTATGGCTCCAACTGAAATATTAGCTAAACAACATTATAATCTTGCTAAAAAAATATTTTCAAAAAAAATAAGAATAGAAATAATTTCAGGTAAATCTATATACAAAGAAAAAAAACAAATCCTAAAAAATTTAGAAAGTAATAAAGTTGATATTATTTTTGGTACACACGCTGTATTTCAAAAAAAAGTTCAATTTTACAAACTTGGATTAATAATAATAGATGAGCAACATAAGTTCGGTGTAAATCAAAGAAAAAAACTTTCAGATAAAGGGGGAGTTGATTGCGATGTATTATTAATGACTGCTACACCAATTCCTAGAACATTAACAATGACGATATATGGAGATATGGATATTTCTATTATAAGAGAAAAACCTAAAAATAGAAAACCAATAAAGACATATAGCAAATTAGAAAATAAGATTGATGATATTTTAAAATTCATAAGTAAGGAAATTAATAAAGGAAATCAAATATTTTGGGTATGTCCATTAATTGAAGAATCCAAGAAATTAGATCATTCTTCGGCTATTAAAAAATTTGAATTTTTAAAAAAAAATTACCCTAATCAAGTTGGGTTGTTACATGGCAAAACAGATGTCGATACAAAAGAAAAAATTCTAAATGATTTTTTAAAAAAAAAATTTCAAATATTAGTATCAACAACTATTATTGAAGTAGGAATTGATTTTCCAAATGCTAATGTGATAATAATAGAAAATGCTAATAAGTTCGGCCTCTCTCAACTCCACCAATTAAGAGGCAGAGTTGGTCGTGGTGAAAAAGATTCTATATGTATTCTTATGTTAAAATCTAATTTAAGCGACAACGCAAAAAAAAGAATAAATATTCTAAAAAAAACAAATGATGGATTTATAATTTCTGAGGAAGATATGAAAATTAGAGGCTTTGGTGATGTTCTTGGTTTTAAACAAAGCGGAATTAAAAATTTTAAATTAGCAGACCCAATACATAATAGTGATTTATTTCTACTTGCAGAAAATGAAATGAGAAGAATTGAAAATTCAAATGAAAGTATAGCTCGTTTCAAACCATTAATTAAATTGTATGATCGAGCAGAGATTATTAATGATATTGCTTAAGAATTCTTTGTAGATGTGCCTGCTGAAACTATAAATTTAGATGCATCTTCAAAAGTCATATTAAGATAGATTACATCCTCAATAGGAAACATTAATAAAAAACCACTTGTAGGATTTGGTGTGGTTGGTACAAAAACATTTATTAAATTTTTTCCTGTTTTTTCTGCCATCTCCCCTTTATTTTCTTTTGTAGCAAAACCTACAGCCCAGACACCTTTTCTTGGATATTCAATTAATACTACACTTTTTTTAGAATCGTCTTTTTTTGAAAACGTTTCCGTCATTTGTACAATTGCAGAATAGACAGTTCTTAAAAAAGGAATTCTTTTAAATAAATCATCAATTAATTTTAAAATTCTTTTTCCGAAAAAAGAAACTGAAAGGCCACCAACCATTGTAATTAATAAAATTGATATGACTATTTCAACACCAGGTATATTAAATGGTAAGTAACTATTAGGGTTAATATTTTTTGGTATCAGGTTTGAAGAAATTCCAATTAAAATTTTAGTAAGGTATAGAGTAAAACCAATAGGTATTAAAACGACAACACCAGCAATAAAATAGTTTCTTAGAGTAAGGGAAATTGACTTTTTTGAGCTTTTTTTTGACATAATTAACTATAGCTAGCGTAAATAACAAAAATAATTGCAATGATAAACAATACAACTAATATTTTGTTATTGAGATTCATTAATATACTATTACCAATTTTAAAGACTTATGAATAGAAGAAAATTTTTAACTTACGTTGGTTGCGGGTGTGGTAGTTTTTTTCTTCATTCATGCACATCTGCACCTATTACTGATAGAAAACAATTAAAACTTATTCCTGAAGCTAAATTAAACGCCCAAGCTGCACAAATTTATGAAAAAGTAAAAGAAAAAGAAAAGATGAGCGATGACAAAAAAACTTTAAGTGAAATTAAAGAAATTGGAAAAAAAATGGAAGATTCGATTAGTGAGTATTTTTTTAGATCTAATTTAAGTGATCCAACTGCAAATTTTAATTGGGAATATATTTTAATTGATAATAAAAAAATAAGAAACGCATGGTGTATGCCAGGTGGTAAAATTGCTGTTTACACAGGCATACTTGATGTTACTAAAAATACAAACGGTTTAGCTGCTGTAATGGGTCATGAGGTTGCTCATGCGGTCGCAAAACATTCAGTTGAGAGAGCTAGTAGAGGTGTTTTATTAAATACTGGAGCAAGAATTATAGATATTGCGAGTGGAGGTGTTTTATCCGATATAAATCGAACGACAGGTATGGATACAGTTGGTTTACTAGCTCAATTAGGCATAATGAACCCATTCAACAGAAAGCAAGAAAGTGAAGCTGATTACTTAGGCATGATTTTTTCGTCTCTATCAGGTTATGATATTAGAGAAACAGTTAAAATTTGGGAAAGAATGAGGGAATTTAATAAAGGAAAAGAACCTCCTCAATTTATGAGTACACACCCATCTTCTGATACAAGAATAAAAAAACTTAATGAATGGATGAATGAGGTTATTTTAGATTATCCACCAATTGAATTTTCTTAATTTTAATTTAAATTAATATAGCAAATGTTGCTATATTGAACATTGAGTTCTTGTTCTAAATCTCTACTAAACTTAATTTCATTCTTATTAAAAATCGGTTTTTGTACTTTATATGTTTTAGGAATCTCTTCATAAAAGTTTTTTAATATTTTTTTAAATCTGTTTCTATAATTAAATTTTTTAAGTGGTGGAAATTCGTAGTAAATTTTTATTTTTTTTCTTATCGATAAGAATTTTTTGTTTAACTCTTCACTAATATTTTCAGGATAAGTAATTTTGATAAATTTATAATTAAAATTTAACTTAATATTACCTTTAAATTCATTTTTGAAATATCTAATTACAAATTTAATCAATCTATAAATATTAGAATACTTTATAAATTCTTTTTTAATTAAATACTGTCTCTCATAAATCATTTTTGGTGTATAGTAAGAAATATGATGATTGGGTAAATTATCATCAAAAATTATATGCTTGAATTTATTTTTTTTTATAAAATCTAATCTTTTCGAAAAACACACATGATCATCAAAAATAATTACAGTTTTATTTTTATTTAATTTTTTCCAATTATATTTTGAGATATCTTTATTTAAATATTTTACATCATCATAAATTACCTCTCTATTAGAAAGGTCAATATCTATTGAAAAAATTTTAGATTTTTTTAATACTCTTTTAATAAGCCATGTGGTTTGGCCTTTCCACACCCCAGACTCAATAATATAATCAGGTTTAATCTTATTTAAAAAACAAAATAAAGCAAAGCAATGGTCTATCTTCATTCCACTTTGATTGTTTTTAATTGGTCTATTTTTATAAATTTCTAAAAAGGGAGTTAAATTTTTTTTTAAAAAAGATTTATTAAACATTTAATTTGTGGTGAGCCCTGATGGACTCGAACCATCGACCCATTCCTTAAAAGGGAATTGCTCTACCAACTGAGCTAAGGGCCCCCAAATTATTCAAATTGAATAACTGTTATATACAGAATTATTATATTATTTCAAATGTCAATTTGGACTAAAAATTCATTACTTGTTACAACTTATCAATGTATTTGTCATGAAATTGATCAAATGTACCTTCATTGATATTTTTTCTAATACTGGTCATTAATTCTTGATAAAAATTAATATTATGTAGTGTTAACAACATTGAGGCTAGAATTTCATTTGTATTAAATAAGTGGTTTAAATAGTTTTTTGAATACTTATTCAAATTTAGATTGTCGCAATTAGGGTCTAGAGGTGTATTGTCATTTTGATATTTATTATTTTTAATATTGATTCTCCCTTGCCAAGTGAAAGCCAAACCTGTTCTTCCTGATCTAGTAGGAAGCACACAATCAAACATATCAATACCTCTTTTTACAGAACCCAATATATCTGAGGGAGTTCCCACACCCATCAGATAATGAGGTTTTTCACTTGGTAAAAATTCTTTAATATCATCTAAGACTGTAAACATCTCTTGTTGGGTCTCACCTACAGCTAAACCACCCATTGCATATCCATCAAAACCAATATTTACAAGTTCTTTTAAAGACTTAAGTCTCAGATCTTTAAACAAGCCTCCTTGAATAATACCGAACAATGCTTTGTGTGGATTATTTCCAAATGCTTTTTTTGATCTTTCTGCCCAGTATAGTGAAAGATCCATGGATTTTTTTATTAATTCATAATCATTAGTTTTTTTAGGGCACTCATCCATAATCATGACAATGTCAGAATTTAATCCTAATTGGATTCTTATACTCTCTTCTGGACTGAGATAAAATTTTTTTCCATCAACATGAGAATTAAATATAGCACCTTTTTCTCGATCAATTTTGTTAAGTTTTGAAAGAGACATAACTTGAAAACCACCTGAGTCTGTTAAAATTGGCAGATCACAATTCATAAATTTATGCAAACCACCAGCATTCTGAACTCTGTCTACACCAGGTCTGATCATTAAATGATAGGTGTTAGATAAAATTATTTCTGATCCAGTTTTTTTTATATCATCTATAGTACAAGCTTTAACAGTAGCCTGAGTGCCAACAGGCATAAATGCGGGGGTATTTATATTTCCACGATGTGTTTCAATTAATCCACATCTAGCAAATTTATCTTTATTTAAAACATTAAAGGCAAATCTTTTTAATGCCATTAAAGGTTATTTTGATTTAAAGCTAATAATTTTATCTGGATCTGTTACAGCTCCGTTATTACTATCATCGCCTCTTTTAATGTTATCAACAAATTCCATTCCTTCTAAAACCTTACCAAAAACAGTGTACTGTCTATCTAAGAATGGTGCAGGCTTAAAACAAATAAAAAACTGACTATTTGCACTATTTGGATCAGAGGATCTTGCCATAGATAAAGTGCCTCTATCATGAGGGAGACTATTAAATTCTTGATTTAAATCAGGTAGATCAGATCCGCCCATACCAGCTCTTCTTAAATCAAAATCTTTTGACGCTGAATTACCAAATTTCACATCCCCCGTCTGGGCCATAAATCCATCTATAACTCTATGAAAAACTACATTGTCGTATTTTCCACTATTTGCGAGTTCTTTAATTCTTTTTACGTGATTTGGTGCCACATCCTCAAATAATTCAATTTTTACTTCACCATCTTTTAATTTTAAAATCATTATATTCTCCTCAGCAATTGATTGATTGATAATTAAAAAAAACAAAATAATTAATTTTACTAAAATTTTATTCATATTTTTCTTTTAATGACTTAATAGTACTTTTGGTAGTAAATTTTTTAATATTTCCTTTTAATTTTGCTATATCTTTAACTAATCTGGATGAAATTATTTGATGTTCAACGTCAGACATTAAAAAAATAGTCTCAATACTTTGATTTAATTTTCTATTCATACCAGCTAATTGAAATTCATATTCAAAATCCGAGACAGCTCTTAAACCTCTTAAAATAATATTTGATTTGTATTTTTTACACAATTCTGTGGTTAAGGATCCAAAAGAAACAACTATTATTTTTTTTTTATTTAAATTAAGATCTTTAAATAATGCTTTATTAACAATTTCTATTCTTTCTTGAGAGGTAAAAAGATAATTTTTATTACTTTCATCTGAGACACCTACGATTATTTTATCAAATAGCTTTAAAGCTTTTTTAATAACATCAATATGACCAAATGTTATAGGATCAAAAGTACCTGGATATACAGCTGTTTTGCTCATCAAACTAAATTATCATCGATTTTGATTGCCGTAACTACTTTTTCCTCTCCGGATAATTTTATTATTCTCACACCTTGAGTATTTCTACCTGCAGTTCTTATCTCTTTGACAGCAACTCTGATTACTCTACCTCTGTTTGTGGAAATTAAAATTTCATCTCCATCGAATACTGGAAAAGAAGATGTGATATTACCATTTCTTGGTGAGTTTATAATTCCTATAATTCCCTTCCCGCCCCTATTTGTTACTCTGTAATCAATATGTGATGTTTTCTTACCATAACCATTTTCACTAATGGCTAAAACAAACTTTTCTTTTGCTTTAATTTCATACTTTTCATCTTTAGATTTTTTTCCATTTCTCTTTATTTTATCATTTTCAATAACAGATAATGAAACAATCTGATCATTTGGTGCAAGTTCTATACCTTTAATTCCTTTAGAGGATCTACCCTTAAATATTCTTAATTTTTTTGCCTCAAATCTAATACACTTACCGAATTTTGTGCTAAGAATAATATCCTGATCATCTGTGCAAATTTTAACTCCAACAATTTTATCATTATTATCTAGTTTCATTGCTATTTTTCCAGATGCATTTATAGAAGAAAAATCTTCTAAACTATTTTTTCTTACTTTTCCTAAAGCTGTAGCAAAAATTATTTGATAATTTTTTGAATCTGTTTCGTCATCTGGCATTGGCATAATTGAACTTATTGACTGATGACTCTTCAACGGCAAAATATTAAATAAGGATTTACCCTTTGAAGATGCTGAACCCTCTGGGATTTTCCATGCTTTTACCTTATAAACTAGCCCCTCTGTTGAAAAAAACAGAACAGAAGTGTGAGTGCTTACGGAAAGTGTTTGAATAACAGAATCTTGATCTCTTGTTGTAATACCTGACTTACCTTTACCTCCTCTTTTTTGTGTTTTTACACCATCTAAAGATCCTCGTTTAATATATCCTTGCAATGTGACTGTAATTATTACAGATTGTTTTTGAATAGTTTCCTCAATATCGTAATTGAGTACAGCATCTATAATTTTCGTTCTTCTTGGAACTGCAAACTTTTCTTTTATATTTTTTAACTCTTCACTGATAACTTTAAATAATTCTTTTTTTGAAGATATTATTTTTTTATATTTCATAATCAGCTCTGCTAATTTTTTAATCTCGGCCTCAATTTCATTAATACCAAGAGCTGTCAATTTTTGAAGTCTTAACTCTAATATTGCAATTACTTGTGGCTCGGACAGGGAGTATATATTTTTTGCTTTCTTGCCTTCAACTAAAGAAATTAATTTTTGAGATTTATTAATTTTCCATTTGATTTTTAAAATTGAACTTTTGGCCTCATCTGGGGTTTTTGATGAACGAATTATTTTAATTATCTTATCTAAGTTTTCAACAGACACAGATAATCCGATTAAAATATGGGCACGCTCCTCTGCTTTTTGAAGATCAAATTTAGTTTTTTTAATTACAACATCTTCTCTAAATTTTAAAAAATTTGATAGAAATTCTTTAAGACTGCATGTTTTTGGTTTTCCTTCAACAATAGCTAGTGTGTTAAAACCAAATGAACTTTCAATTTGGGTATTTTTATAAAGCTGTCTCTTAATGGTTTCAGGTTCAACACCATTTCTTAAATCTATTGCTACTCTAATACCTTCTCTGTTTGACTCGTCTCTAATATCTTTAATACCCTCAATTTTTTTTTCTCTAACTAGCTGAGCTATTCTTTCATTTAAAACTGCTTTGTTGACTTGGTATGGAATTGAGGTAATTACAAGTCTCTCTCTACCATTTTTTTGTTGCTCAATTAAAATTTCACCCCTAATTTTAAACGATCCTCTTCCATTATTGTATCCTTGTTTAATAATATCTTTTCCTATCACAACACCACCTGTAGGAAAATCTGGTCCTGGTATGTATTTCATAAGTTCTTTAATCTTTATATCTTTATTATCAATTAAAGCTAAAGTTCCATTAATAATTTCTCCAAGATTGTGGGGAGGTATGCTTGTTGCCATGCCAACAGCAATTCCACCAGCACCATTAACTAAAAGATTTGGAAACTGAGCAGGTAAGACACTTGGTTCTTTTTCCGTCTCATCATAATTGCTCTTAAAAGAAATTGTATTTTTTTCAATGTCATCAATTAAATATTGAGAAACTTTAGATAAACGAGTTTCAGTATATCTCATAGCAGCAGCCGGATCACCATCTACTGAACCAAAATTTCCTTGTCCTTGAACCAATGGTAAGCTCATGGAAAAATCTTGAACCATTCTTACTAGAGCATCATATACAGATTGATCACCATGCGGGTGATATTTACCAATTACATCTCCAACTATTCTTGCTGATTTTCTAAATTGTTTTGACCAATCATATCCACCTTTATACATTGCATACAAAATTCTTCTGTGAACAGGTTTTAGCCCATCTCTCACATCTGGAAGTGCACGACTAACAATTACACTCATTGCATAAGATAGATATGATGAGCTCATCTCATCATGCATTGAGATTAGTTTGATATTTTTATCTTTTATTTCTTCAGTGTTTTTCATAAAAAATTAAAATGGAATTTCGTCGTCCATATCTGATACTTGGGATGTATCCTCAATACCACCTTGTTGTGTTGTATCATTCTGAATTCCACTGCTTTGATTACCACCACCTAACATAGTAAGTGATGAATTAAACCCCTGTATAACAACCTCTGTAGAATATTTGTCTTGTCCAGATTGTTCGTCTCTCCATTTTCTCGTAGTGAGTTGACCTTCAATATAAACCTGAGCACCTTTTTTTAAATATTGTTGAACCACATTTACCAAGCCCTCGTTGAATACAACTACACGGTGCCATTCAGTTTTTTCTTTTCTTTCTCCTGTATTTTTATCTTTCCAGGATTGGCTAGTTGCAAGACTTAATCTAGCTACATTTTTACCATTTACCATTTGCTTAATTTCAGGATCTGCGCCCAAACGACCAATTAATAATACTTTATTTAAACTTCCAGCCATAATATTTAATATTTGTTAATTTAGTTAATTAGAATTATACCACAATTTCTCTGAATATTAATTTTATTAACTCAAAGCAACAAAAATTATGATGAAAAAGATAGTTATTAAGGGTGCTAAAGAACATAATTTAAAGAACCTTACTGTTGAAATTCCAAAAGACAAATTTGTCGTCATAACCGGTCTTTCAGGGTCTGGGAAATCATCATTAGCCTTTGATACAATTTACGCCGAAGGTCAAAGAAGATATGTTGAAAGTTTGTCTGCTTATGCAAGACAATTCTTAGACAAAATGAAAAAACCCAATGTAGATCTAATAGAGGGTTTAAGTCCTGCAATTGCTATAGAACAAAAAAACACATCAAAAAATCCAAGATCAACAGTAGCAACAGTGACGGAAATTTATGACTACATGAGAGTATTGTATGCTAGAGCTGGTATACCGTACTCACCTTTTACTGGCAAACCTATAACATCGCAAACAATCACCCAAATTGTGGATCTTATTAAGAAATTGCCAAAAAAATCAACAATATATATTTATGCACCAGTAGTAAGAGGTCGTAAAGGGGAATATAAAAAAGATATTTTAAGTTATAAAAGAAGAGGGTTTAGAAAAATAAAAATAGACAATGTTTTATATGATATTGATAAATCACCTACTTTAGATAAAAAACTTAAACACGATATATCTGTTCTAGTTGATAGAATAGTTTTAAATTCAAAACTTGGAAATAGATTAGCAGAAAGTGTTGAGACAGCAGTAAATTTAGCGAATGGATTAGTTTTTGTAGAATATGAAGACGAAACACTTCCACTTAAGTTTAGAAAAATTGAAAAATTAATTTATTCAACAAAATTTGCTTGTCCAGAAAGTGGTTTTACAATTGAAGAAATTGAACCAAGACTTTTTTCATTTAATAGTCCTTATGGAGCATGTGAAGAATGTGAAGGTATTGGGATGAAATTAAACGTTGACCCAAATCTAGTTGTACCCGATGAAAGAAAAAGTTTAGTTGATGGTGCAATAGAACCATGGTCAAAATCTACAACATTATACTATGCTCAAACTTTAGCATCCTTGGCCAAACATTATGGTTTTTCTTTAGAGGAGAAATGGAAAAAATTACCTAAAAAAATTAAAGATATTATTTTATATGGTTCAGATGAAGAAGAAATAAAATTTAATTATGACGATGGTTACGAAAAATATTCTTATAATAAAACATTTGAAGGTGTAATCAATAATCTTGAAAGAAGATTTTTAGAATCTGATAGTGAATGGAAAAGAGAGGCAATTGCAGAATATCAATCTGATACAGCTTGTGAAGCGTGTAATGGTGACAGATTAAAAGAAGAGGCATTATGTATAAAAATAAATAATCTCAATATTAGTGAAGTTACCAAAAAATCTATTTCTGATGCAGCAGAGTGGTTTAAAAATTTAGAAAAAAATCTAGATAAAAGACAATTTAAAATTGCTGAACACGTTTTAAAAGAAATAAATGAAAGATTAAATTTCCTATTAAATGTTGGTTTAGATTATTTAACTCTATCAAGAGAGTCTGGTACCTTATCAGGAGGTGAAGCTCAAAGAATTCGTTTAGCTTCACAAATAGGATCTGGATTAACAGGAGTGCTTTATGTGCTCGATGAACCTTCAATTGGTCTTCACCAAAAAGATAACGTAAAATTGATAAATGCTTTAAAGAGATTAAGAGATCTTGGTAATACAGTTATCGTAGTTGAACATGATACAGAAACAATGGAAAACGCTGATCATATTATTGACCTAGGTCCAGAAGCGGGAACTAATGGTGGTCAAATAACAGCTCAGGGTTCATATGAAGAAATAAAAAAGGATAAAAGTAGTATTACTGGTCAATATCTTGCTAATAAAAAATCAATTGAAATTCCTAAAACCAGAAGATTAGCTAAAAATGGAAGATTTGTTGAAATTAATGGAGCTAGTGGAAACAATTTAAACAATGTTAATTTAAAAATCCCAACGGGAACTTTTACATGCGTTACTGGTGTTTCAGGTAGTGGGAAATCAACATTAATACTCCAAACTTTATTTCATGCTTTAAATTTAACTCTTAACAATAAGGCCAGAAAAACTCCTAAATCATTTAAAGGATACAAGGGAGTAGAATTAATTGATAAGATTATAGATATAGACCAATCACCAATTGGTAGAACACCAAGATCAAATCCTGCAACATATACAGGTGCTTTTGGACCTATCAGAGATTGGTTTACTAGTTTGCCAGAATCTAAAACTAGAGGATATAAACCAGGAAGATTTTCATTTAATGTTAAAGGTGGAAGATGTGAAGTATGTGAAGGTGACGGTGTTATTACATATGAAATGCATTTTTTACCAGATGTTTATATTCAATGTGATGAGTGTAAGGGAACTAGATACAATAAAGAAACCTTAGAGATCAAATTTAAAGGCAAAAGTATTGCAGATGTATTAAATATGTCAGTAGATGAAGGATGTGAATATTTTGAAAATATATCAAATATAAAAACAAAATTATTAACTTTAAAAAAAGTCGGTTTAGGATATATAAAAATTGGACAACAGGCAACAACCCTTTCTGGTGGAGAGGCGCAAAGAATTAAACTTGCAAAAGAACTTTCTAAAAGATCAACTGGCAGAACAATGTATATACTTGATGAACCTACTACAGGTTTACATCAACATGATATTAAAAAATTACTGGAGATTCTTCATACATTTGTCAAACTTGGGAATACAGTTGTGGTTATTGAACATAATTTAGATGTCATCAAAACCGCTGATCATATAGTTGACATGGGTCCAGAGGGCGGTGTTAAAGGTGGTAATATTGTTGCAGAGGGTAAGCCTGAAGAAGTATGCAGAGTAAAAGAAAGCTATACTGGCCAATTTTTAAAGCCTTTACTTTAAACCTAAAAACAACCTGCTATCTGACAAACTTAGTAGTTGATATAAATAGACTTTACTTTAAAGAGGATTTTTAACTGATTAGAAAATTTATTGTATCTGTATTGGCAATTTATATTAAGTAACAAAAAATAATGTACAAAAAAAAAATATTTAAAAAATTAAGTAAAAATTTACTTAAAACAAAAACCAGCAAATATCTTGTGCTTGGTAGTCTCACATTTTTTTTTGTTAAAGGTCTTATATGGCTAGGAATATTTTTGTATGCTAGTTTTAATTTAATTAATCTAACCTGATATTATGAACAATAACTTGAATATTAATGAATTTAAAGTTTTTGGTATAAAAATTGAAAACTTTTCAGTTTATTATGGTTCATTTTTAATTTTTTGGGGTGTAATAGTGAGTTTTATGAGTGGAAGTGACTCCTTTACATCATTTATCCCATCAATAATTGGATTACCAATATTAATTTTTTCAAATTTATCTATTAAATTTGAAAATAAGAGAAAATTATTTATGCATATCGTAGTTTTTTTTGGATTAGTTGCTTTGTTGGGTGGTTTAGATGTAATTAGATCTATTATAAATGAAAGTTTATTTTCTAATTTTTGGGCCGATATATCTAAGCTAATGATGTTAGTTACTGGAATTTTTTTTGTTATACAATGTGTTAGATCATTTATTCACGCTAGAAAAATAAAAGATATAAATAATTAATCTAAAAGAGACTCTACAAATTCCCAATTTACTAAATTATCTACAAATTTATCAAGATACTCTGGTCGTCTATTTCTGTAATCAATATAATAAGAATGTTCCCAAACATCACAGCCTAGTATAGGCTTCATATCCTCTATTAATGGATTGGCAGCGTTTGCAGTTTTTGTTACAACAAGCTTACCGTTGTTAATTGAAAGCCAGCACCATCCAGAACCAAACTGTGTAATTCCAGCTTGTTTAAATTCAGCTTTAAATTGATCTATACTTCCAAAATCTGAAACTATTCTTTTTTCAAGTTTTGATGGCATATTACCACCACCATTTGGTTTCATGCATTTCCAAAAAAGATTATGATTCCAGTGTTGACTTGCATTATTAAATATTCCAGCTTTAGAGGCGTCTTTTGAACTACTTAAAATAATATTTTCAAGTGACATCTCTGCCATTTCGGTATCTTTTATAAAATTATTTAAGTTAGTTATATATGTTTGATGATGTTTTCCATGATGAAGGTCTAAAGTTTCCTCAGACATAATTGGTGATAAAGCATCTTTTGAATAATCTAATTTTGGTAACTCATGCATAAAATTTAATTTGTAAAATCATAATTCTTTTAATCTATTTTAATTAGTAATTCAAATATATTTAATATTTTAATTCTTTTATATTAATAAATTGATTTAATGACTCAGGGTTTGCTAATGCTTCTTTGTTTTTAATTTTTTTTCCTTCAATTATATCTTTAACACTTAATTCAACAATTTTTCCACTCTTTGTTCTAGGGATATCATTTATTTTAATAATTTTGCGCGGAACGTGTCTGGGTGAAGCATTTTTTCTAATCTGCATTTTTAATTTTTTTATTAGATTTTCATTTAATTGATATTTAGGATTTAAAACTACAAACAAAATAATTCTGATATCGTTATCCCAGGATTGTCCAACAACTAAAGATTCTCTGATTTCTTTAAATTGCTCTATTTCAGCGTAGATTTCAGCAGTACCTAGCCTTACACCACCAGGATTTAAAGTTGTATCTGACCTACCAAAAATTATAAAACCTTTATTATTTGTTATTTTTGCATAATCTCCATGATGCCATATATTTTTATATTTATTAAAATATGCTTTTTTAAATTTTTTATCCCTAGGGTCGTTCCAAAATCTTAATGGTATTGATGGAAAAGGATTAACACAAACAAGTTCTCCTTTCTGATTTAAAATTGATTTTCCTTTTTCATTAAATACACGAACATCCATACCCAAACCTTTGCTTTGGATTTCTCCGGAGTAAACAGATTGGTATAAATTACCTAAAACAAAACAGGAAACAATATCTGTACCCCCCGATATAGAGGCCAAATGTAAATTTGTTTTGATGTTTTTATAAATATAATTAAAACTATCCTCTGATAAAGGTGATCCAGTAGAGCAAATTGTTCTTAGTTTTGAAAATTTGTAAATATTTTTGTAATTTTTTTTTGTTTTTCTTAGTGTATCTATATACTTTGCGCTTACACCTAACAAAGTTATTTTTTCCTTATTAGCAATTCTTAAAAGCAAACCTTCATTTTTAAACATTGGAAAACCATCAAATAAAACAATTGATGCTTTTGAAGCTAAAACTGAAACTAACCAATTCCACATCATCCACCCACAAGTAGTAAAGTAAAAAACGTTGTCATTTTCTTTTATATTGCAATGCAGCTGGTGTTCTTTTAAATGTTGTAATAGTACTCCACCACTCTTGTGACAAATGCATTTAGGTTTACCTGTAGTTCCACTAGAGTAAAGAATTGCTAAGTCATGCTCAAAATCAAATTTAAAATATTTAATAAATGTAAATTTAGTTTTAATTAAATTTTGCCAATTATGTGTTTTGATATTTTTGAATTGTGGAAGTTTTTTTAAATTTGGTTGACCAGGATATTTTGAAATAATAATATGTTTTATAGAGGGTATTTTTTTTATTATTTCTGGGATTCTCTCTAACACATTAATTTTTTTTCCAGCATAAAAGTATTTATCAGTAACAATTAAAACCTTAGGTTTAATTTGAGAAAATCTCTCAACAACACCATTAATTCCAAAATCTGGAGAACATGATGACCATATAGCTCCAATGGCAACTGTTCCTAAAAAAGCTTCAACTGTTTCAGAAGTATTAGGCATGTAAGCAGCTACCCTATCCTTTGATTTAATATTTATATTTTTTAAAAAATATGAAATATTTTTTACATTTTTATTTAATTGTTTCCAATTCCTAGTCTCGCGATATCCATTTTCACTGATGAATGTTATAGCCTTTTCATTAGTATTTTTTGATAATAAATTTTCACAAAAATTTAATTTAGATTTTGGAAGAAAAATATTTTTAAAGAATTTTTTTGACTGTTTAATCTTTTTATTACTTTTGTTACCTTTAACCTTTGCAAAATCCCAAATACTGTCCCAAAACTTACCAGGATTATTTACTGACCATCTATGAATTTTTTCATAATTCTCATTAAATTTTCTAGAAAATCTATTAGATATGAATTTTTCAAATTTGAATAAATTTGAATTTTTTTTTTGTATTTTTGATGGATGCCAAAGTTTTTTTTTCATAAAAAATTACATTGAATTTTTTATTATAATGTAATTTTGTTAATTTTAACGATTAATTTTTATTTTAGATCGTCTTCTCTTAAAACAGTTTTTTGAGAAACTCTTAATCTTACCAAAACAGTATTAGCTATATAAATAGAAGAATAAGTTCCAAAAACAACACCAAGTATCATTGCCAGAGAAAATCCTTTTAATATCTCGCCACCAAAAAGATATATAGCCAACAGTGCTAATAATGTGGTGGCTGATGTTATTATCGTCCTAGATAATGTTTCATTAATTGAAATATTTGTTAATTCAAATATTTTTATATCGGAATATTTTCTCAAGTTTTCTCTAACACGATCAAAAATTACTACAGTATCATTCATAGAATATCCCACTATAGTTAAAACAGCTGCAATTATTGATAAGTTTATCTCTAAACTAAATAAAGAAAAAACACCCAAGGTAACAATTACATCGTGAAATAAAGCCAGAATGGCTCCCAAACTAAATTGCCATTCAAATCTTATCCAAATATAAATTAACATTAAAGCTAACGATAAGGATATAGCAATTACTCCTGATTTTAATAATTCCGCACTTACTTTCGGACCAACATTTTCGACTCTTCTGAAATCATAATTATTACCAAATGAGTTATCTAAATTTTTTTTAATTTCCTCAATAATATTTTTCTTATTATCTTTATTTTCAAATTTAACCAAAAAATCAGTATCATTTCCAAATTTTTTAACAGAAACATCACCTAAATCCATTTGGTTAAATTTATCTCTTAAAGATGATACATTAATTTTAGTGTCAGTTGATCTTAACTCTATTAAAGTACCACCTTTAAAGTCAATACCAAAATTTAATCCTTTAAAAATTAATAATAGTAATGATACAACAATTAAAACTGATGATAATAAATTAAAGTGATTGTAATATTTATTAAAAGAAATCATTAGATTAATTTCTCCTTATCTTTATTTCTGGACACATAGATACTTGTGAATAATCTTGCTATAAAATAAACTGAAAAAAGTGTAGTGAATATTCCAACACCCAATGTAACAGCAAACCCTTTTACAGGACCAGAGCCCATAAAAAATAATATGACTGCTGCAAGTAAAGTTGTAATATTTGCATCTAAAATAGCTGTTCTTGATTTTGTATATCCACCATCAAAAGCTAAAATATTATTTTTTTCATCTTTTAGTTCTTCTTTAATTCTCTCAAAAATTAACACATTTGCGTCAACTGCCATTCCTACAGTTAAAATAATTCCTGCTATACCTGGTAATGTTAAGGTAGCTTCAAATAATGTTAAAATACCTAAAAGAAT
Organism: uncultured Pelagibacteraceae bacterium; assembly: GCA_902628525.1. Classification (GTDB taxonomy): domain Bacteria; phylum Pseudomonadota; class Alphaproteobacteria; order Pelagibacterales; family Pelagibacteraceae; genus Pelagibacter. The sequence continues at coordinate 6,281 of CACOMZ010000005.1, read as the reverse complement.
AAATAAATTAATTATTAAAGTTACATTAGTTATTACTCCAAAAATTTTATATTTAACAAACATAAATATTATCACTAACAAAAATCCTATTGCCAAAGCAATCATACCTGCATTTATTGAATCTTGTCCAAGATCTGGTCCTACTGTTCTCTCCTCAATTATTTCTAAAGGGGCTGGTAATGCACCAGATCTAAGCAATAAGGCTAAATCTGTTGCTGATTGAAAAGTAAAACCACCGCTAATCTGACCAGACCCACTAGCAATCGTATCTTGAACTACAGGTGCACTAATAATTTTACCATCTAAAACAATTGCTAATTGTTTACCAATACCTGTTGATGTTGCCTTACCAAATCTTTTTGCACCCACTCTATCCAATGTAAAGGAAACAATCGTTTGATTTGTTTGTGCATCCATTTTTGGCTGAGCATCTAATAGGTTTTCTCCACTAATTATAATTCTTTTGCTTACTCTTGCTTCTTCTAATCCATTTTCAAATTTTAAATTTTCTATCCCAAAACGATCATTTTCATCATTAGTCACAAATCTAAAAGTCAAATTAGCAGTTTTTCCAAGTAATGCTTTAATTCTCATTGGATCATCTAGACCGGGAAGCTCAACTAAAATACGATTATTTCCTCTTTTGAGAATATTAGGTTCATTAGTACCAACTTCATCAACTCTTCTTCTAACAATTTCTATTGCTTGATCCTGAGAAGAAGTTTTAAGTGTAATTAAACCCTGTCTAGAAAAATTAACTTTAAGATTTAATCCTGTGTCCTCAATTTTAAGCTGGTGTGATTTAAATCTTGGATAGTAAGGATTAAGATCGCTATTTTCATCCTGAAAAACATCTATTACAGATTGTTTATCTTTATCGGCTACATTAAAGAAAATATTTTGACTCTCTATTTGAATATTGTTGATTTTAATATTTTTCTCTTTGAAATAATTTCTGATTGTAGTTGTCAAATTTTGTAATTTTTGTTCAATTACGGGCTCATTATCAATTTCAAGTAATAAATAAGATCCACCTTGAAGATCCAATCCTAGATTAATTTTTTTATCAAAAAAACTATCATCAAATTTAAAAATATTTGATGAAGCAATTAAAATTAATAAAACAGTGAAAAAAGTTATAAATAAAATTCTTAACTTTGAAAAATAAAGCACTTAATTAAAATAAATTATTTCTTAACTTCTTGAGTATTTGCGTTAATGAGACTTTGAATACCAGTTGATTTTACGATCTCAACTTTTACATTTTCAGCAATTTCTACTTCAACTTTGTCATTATCTATAAGTCTCTCCACTCTACCTGTAATACCACCTGAAGTAACTACCTTGTCACCTCTTTTGAGACTTTCAACCATAGCTTTATGTTCTTTCACTTTTTTTTGCTGCGGTCTAATTAAGAAAAAGTAAAAAATAACAAAAATTAAAATTAACGGTATAAATTGTCCTATTCCTGAACCTTCCATAAATCTCCTTATAAATTATGTGAATATTTATACTATCTATATGATTAAAACAACTTTATTTAGACGAAATCAATTCTAAATTATTCATATACGGTCGCAGTACATTTGGGACAATAATTGAACCATCTTTTTGCTGATAGTTTTCTAAAACTGCAATCAAAGTTCTGCCTACAGCCAATCCACTACCATTTAATGTTCCAACAAAAACTGTTTCTTTATTTTTATTTTTATATCTCGATTTCATTCTTTGAGCTTGAAAAGTTGAACAAGATGAGCATGACGAAATTTCACGGTATTTATTTTCTGATGGTAGCCATACTTCAATATCATAAGTTTTTTCAGCACTAAAACCCATGTCACCAGAACATAAAATTACTTTTCTATAGGGTAACACTAATTTATCTAAAATATCAGTTGCACAATTAGTCATACGTTCTAATTCGTCTAAGCAATTTTCTTTTTCTACAATACTAACTAGTTCAACTTTGTAAAATTGGTGCTGTCTAATCATTCCTTTAGTATCTTTACCATAACTACCCGCTTCTTTTCTAAAACATGGTGTTGAAGCAACAAATCTCATAGGTAGATTTTTTTGATCCACGATTTTATCTTTTACAATATTAGTTAAAATTACCTCAGCGGTTGGAATTAAAAATTTTCTCTCTGATCCTTCCTCAAATTTAATTTCAAATTGATCATTTTCAAATTTTGGTAATTGACCAGTTCCATACATTGTACTATCTGAAGCGATCAAAGGGGGTGAAATTTCTTGATAACCATTTTGAACAATATGAGTATCAAGCATAAAGTTAGATAAAGCTCTTTCTAATAGTGCTAGTTCTTTTTTAACAAAAACAAATCTGGATCCAGTTGTTTTTGTTGCAAGATCGAAGTCAAGCATGCCTAAATTTTCACCAAGTTCGTAATGTGACTTTGGTTTAAAATCAAATTCAGGAACTTTCCCAGCTTTTAAAACTTCCACATTGTCATTTTCATCTTTTCCATTTGGAACATCTGGATGAGGTAAATTTGGTATATCTGATAAAATATGATCTAATTCAATTTTAGTATTTTTTTGTTTTTCAGAAACCTTTTCTAATTCTATTGATATTTCTTTAGATTTTTTAAACAAACTTTCATCTTTAGATTTTGAAATATCTTTTTTTTCTTTTTCTAAATTTTCTTTTTTTTGAATTAAATGTCTATTGAATTCATCTAGTTTTTTTAAATTATTAAAATCAATTTTAACTGAACGTTTTTTGAGATCTTTTTCAAATTTTGAAAAATCTTTTCTAATTTCTTTTAAATTATGCATCAGTATTTTCTAAATTTTTATTTTCTATAAATTTTACTGAAAATATTGATAATTCATATAAAATTAATAATGGTATTGCTAAACCTATTTGGGTAATTGGATCTGGAGGTGTTAGTAATGCAGCAGCAGCAAATATAATTACAACAACATACTTTCTTCTTTTTTTTAAAAATTGACTATCAACGATACCTATTCTTGCTAATAAACTTAAGACTATAGGTAGTTGGAAACTTATACCAAATGCAAAAATTAACTTCATAACAAGTGATAAATATTCATTTACTTTAGCTTCTAATTGAATAGGTAAACTTGTGGACATCCCTGTGCTTTCAAATGATAAAAAGAATTTAATAGCTAAGGGCATTATCAAGTAATAAACAAGCATACCCCCCAAAAAGAAAAGGATGGGTGTTAATATAAGGTAAGGAAGTATTGCAACTTTTTCATGTTTATATAAACCTGGTGCAATAAATTTCCATATTTGCATTAGAATAAATGGACAGGTCACGAAAAAAGCGGTGAAAAAAGAAACCTTAATATAGGTTAAAAAAGTTTCTTGTAGGGCTGTAAAAATAAGCCTTCTATCAGACCCATCATCTTTTACAGCTTGCGCAAATGGATCAACTAAAAAACCATAAATGTGTTCTGCAAAGATATAACAAACAACAAAAAAGATTATCAAAAATACAAAACTATGTATTAACCTTTTTCTTAGTTCTGTTAGATGGCTAACAAATCCACCTTCATTTTCTTCATTGCTCATCTTTTTTAGTTTCTTTTTTTATTTCTTTATCAATTTTTTCTTCATCAATTTCTAAGTTAGAAACTTCATTTTGAATGTTATTTACATATCTCTTTGCATTTCCTATCCAAGAACCAGCTTTTTTTAACATGATTGGAAAATCTTTTGGACCGAGAACAACAATTGCAATACCAACAACAATTAATATCTCAAACCAACCAATAGTAGGCATTTGATTTAATCTTTGTTTTCTGAGTCTTTATTTTCGTCGGAAATATTTTTTGGCTCAGTGTCTTCAGTAACGTCTGAAGCCATTCCTTTTTTAAAACTTTTAATTCCCTTAGCTACATCACCCATTAGACTAGAAATTTTACCTCGTCCAAATAATAAGACTACTAATATAACTACGATTGCAATTTGCCAAATTCCTATGCTCATAAAAAACTTATAACCTTTTTATGATTAATTTAAAAGTTACTTTTTTGTTAATCTTTCTCTTCTGTATCAAGAGTACTATTTAACATTTCATCAATATTAGAATAAATATCTTCTTTTTTTTCTTCTTGTTTTTCTTTGTAGAATTTTCCTGTTCCAAAAATTGCATTATCAATGCTTGAACTATCAATTAGACCAGCTGCACCTAATTCATCAATTGTTGGTAAATCAGATAATTTTTGGAGATTAAAATGACTTAAAAATTCGTCTGTTGTAACATATTGTATTGGTCTACCTGGTACATCTTTACGACCACCTGGCTTCACCCAATTAAGCTCCATCAATATTTCAAGAGTATTTGTTCCAAATGCAACACCTCTTATCTCCTCAATCTCTGCTCTAGTGACAGGTTGATGATAAACAATTATAGCTAGAGTTTCCACAGCAGCTCTAGAGAGTTTCTTTTCAACTGTCTTTTCTTGTGACATTATATTAGACAAGTTAGGAGAAGTTCTAAAAGACCACTTATCTTTTATACAAACAAGATTAATACCACGATGTGAGTATTCTTGCTGTAACTTCTCTAGAGATTTAGCTACACTCCCTTTTTTTGTAATTTTACTTTCGATTGTATCAATATCTAATGGTTCAGCAGCAGCAAAGATAACTGCTTCGATTTCTTTTTCTAAATCAGTTAACTTGGATGGAAACTTAACAATATTATTTTTTTCAATTTTTTCTTTTTTAATCATTATTTTCCTTTACATAAATATCATCAAACAACTTATCTTGTTTCATGGTTAAATTTCCCTCTTTAACTAATTCTAACGAACCAGCAAATATTCCTGCTTTACCAGTACTTTTATATTTTGAACCACTTTTAAAATTTTGAGGAATTAAATCATCTAATTTTTTCCAATGAATCAATTTACCAAAAAAATCTCTTATTGTTTTAATTCCATCCTCAGCAGTAAATACAGGTAATTTTGGGATATTCATTTTTTGAAAGTCCTTAGTCATAATTATTGTTGAATATGATTTAAGAAGCTCAAATAAACTTATGTTGTACTCAGTACTATAAATAGATCTTATATTTCCCCTCATTCCTCTTGATCGAATTTCTCTTCCTAGTCTTTTTCTTTTGAGCATTTGTTCTGAAAGCAACCTAATTAACTCTAATTTTTTAAGTTGTAATTTTAATTTTTCTGCAACTTCTTGAACTTTAAATTCCTCCTCTGGTGTTCCTGGAAGTAACAATTTTGATTTCAAATATGCTAACCAAGTTGCCATCAATAAATATTCAGAAGCAATTTCTAAATTCAAATCTTTTTCTTTTGTAATATAATCGTGAAACTGATCTGCTAATTTTGTAATTGATATCTCCTCTAAATCAACTTTTTGAGCTTTGGCTAAATCTAGAAGTACATCTAAAGGTCCATTATAATTATTTATATCAACATTAAATAATGCAGAATCAGTTACGGTCATGCTTTAATATTAGCTTAAAATTTTATAAAATTGAGATGTTTTTTTAATAATAAAATTATTTATCTTTGGCGAATTATCACCAACAGTCTTCATTTCAGACAATTTGCCATTGCAATGAAGAGCTAGATTACAACCTGCGCTAAATGTTTTTATTGTGTTAGTTTTTAAATCATATTTTAAACTTTTCATTGATAAATCATCTGAAATCAAAATGTTTTTAAAGCCAATTTTATTTCTAATTAAATTTATAATTTTTTTTGAATGTGTAGCTGTATTTAACTTATCAATACTTCGATAAATTACATGTGCAGTCATTGCAAAATAACTCTTTTTTTTCTTGAATGGAAAAAAATCGTTTTTATTCAAATAATTTAAGTTTTTTGTTACTACAGGAGTAAATTTATGACTATCTGCTCTAGCTAATCCATGTCCTGGTATATGTTTAATCACGGTTCCAATGGAATTTTCATGAAAATAATTAATACAAATATCTCCAATTTTAGATATATTTTTTTTATTTTTTGAAAAAGATCTATCTCCAATAATGCTGCTAGCTCCTTTAACACGCAAATCCAATACAGGAACAGTATTTATATGAACTCCGATTGTTTTGAGCAAATACGAAGTTTTATCAATAAATAATTTATAGATAATATTAAATTTTTTCTTATCTTTTAAGAATAAATTTCCAAAATATTCAGAAGTCAAATTGTCAAATGAGATAATTTTTCTTAATCGATTTACTCTTCCGCCTTCTTGATCAATTAAAATCGGGTATTTTTTATCTTTAAATACTTTTTTTATTCTATCTGTTAATTTT
>CACOMZ010000004.1 GCA_902628525.1 uncultured Pelagibacteraceae bacterium | reverse complement strand
ATTAGGAAAGTTTGTTAATAATATTTTTGTAGTCATAGATAATGATAAGATTCTTAATATTAATATGAGCTTAAAAAAAAAAAATTATGAACAAGGTATAAATTTAAAAACTTTGGAAAGTTTGCTTTTAGAAGCTAAGGATTTGTTTAAAGAAAACTATAAAGATCACAAAATTATGCACATGCTAATAAAAAAATATATAATAAATGGAGAAACTTATTTAAATTTTATAAGTGATTTAAAAAGTGATACCATTTGTATTGATGTAAACTTTATATGTATACCTATAGAATTATCATCAGAAATTAATCTCATACTGGATAAATATCACATTCAAATAAATAGGTTTTTAAATACAAGCTATATTAATAACCTTATTTTAAATAAAGAGATTGAAACAGAATATAAAATTTCCAAAGTTTTGAGTGGTTACAATGAGAATGAAGTTAATTTAGTTATAAAAAATCCAAATAAAATGGGATTTTTTGAAAAATTTTTTCAACTATTCAGCTAAAATTGTTTTTTCTAGTAACATTAGTTGTTTTTTAATTCCTAATTTTTCAAAATAAAACAGTCTAATGTCTTATTTAACTCAAAAAACTATTAAAAATAATGTTTCATTTAATGGAATAGCTCTTCACAGTGGCGTTAATGTTAATCTGTGCATTAAGCCTGCAGAAGAAAATTCTGGAATAGTTTTTAAAAGAGTTGATTTAAAAGATAATAATTTAGTTTTGCCAAATTTTATGAATGTTACAAATACTTCTTTAAATACAACTGTTGAAAATGAATTTGGCGCAAAAGTTTCTACAATTGAACATTTAATGGGAGCTTTATTTGGATTAGGTGTAGATAATGCTTTAATCGAAATTGATAATGAAGAGGTTCCAATTTTAGATGGTTCAGCGAAAGTTTTTATTGAAAGAATTATTAAAGCAGGAATTAAAGTAAGCAATGCACCAATAAAAATAATTAAAATCAATAAAGAGGTACAATTTTTAGATGGAGACAGATTTATATCTATTAAGCCATCAACGTTAAGTTTGGATATAGACTTTGAAATAAAATATAAAAATGAACTTATAGGAAATCAAAGAAATATAGTTAAATTTTATGAGGATGATTTAAACGATATTTACAATTCAAGAACATTTTGTTTATACGAAGATGTAGAAATGATTAAACAAAATGGTTTTGCAAAAGGTGGCAGTTTAGAAAACGCCATTGTTGTAAAAGACAAGGAAGTACTCAATCCAGAAGGATTAAGAAATGAAAAAGAATTTGTAAATCATAAAATACTTGATTGTATTGGAGATTTATATACCTCAGGATATAGAATTGTTGCATCTGTAACTTGTTCTCAAGGTGGCCATTTCTTAACAAATCAATTGTTAAGAAAAGTTTTTGAAAATAAGGATAATTTTTCAATTTTAGAAATTAAAGAAAAAAATCTTCCTCATACATTAATAAATAAAAAACTATTAAGATCCATTGCTTAATTATATAAGATCAACTTAAATAATTATTCTAAATAATTATAATATTTAAGTATTATGAATAGATTGATATTATTAATATGTATTTTAATCATTAGTACATCTTGTGTTAATGATAAAAGTAAAAAATCTGTAATAAACAAAAAAAGCTTAGATGATCAAGTAATAGAGGCTTATTCAAAGGGCTTAGAAGCTTTAGAGGATGGAGATGTTATATTTGCAGCAAAAAAATTTAATGAAGTTGAAATTTTATTTCCTCAATCTGATTTAGCACCAAAATCTTCATTAATGGCAGCCTATTCATATTATACACAGGATTATTATGAAGACACAATTTTAGAATTACAAAGATTTCTAAAGATTTATCCAAAGGATAAAAACTTAGATTATGCATATTATCTTTTAGCAATATCTCATTATGAGCAAATCGTAGATGAAAAAAAAGATACTTTTGCTATTTTAAAAGCCAAAGAATATTTTAAGTATATTATTTTGAATTATCCAAATACAGAATATTCTCTAGATGCAAGTTTTAAAATTGAATTAATAAATGATATTTTAGCTGCTAAAGAATTATATATTGGAAGATATTATATTGATAAAAAAAAATGGATACCAGCAATAAATAGATTTAAAAACGTAGTTAATGACTATGATACAACAATTTATGTGGAGGAAGCTTTATATAGATTAGTAGAAGTATATTATTTATTAGGGCTTAAGAAAGAAGCAAGAAAATATGCAAAATTACTAGGTTACAATTATCAATCTTCTCAATGGTATGAAAATTCATATACTTTTTTTGACCGAACATACAAAAAAAAAGAAAAAAAGAAAAATAAAGAAAAAAATAAGTTAGTTAAAAAAATTCAAACTTTTTTAAATATTAATGAATAAAAAAAGAATTTCGTCTGATTATAAAAAAAAAATAGATAAATTTAATGAATATAATAAAGCCTATTATGAGCATAGTAATCCAAAAGTTTCTGATAAAGAATATGATGATTTAAAAAATTATATTTTAAAATTAGAAAATGAATATCATTTTCTTAAATCCAAATCTTCACCCTCAAATGTAGTAGGATTTAAACCTTCAAAAAACTTCAAAAAATCATTACATAGAGTGCCTATGCTTTCACTTGGAAATGCATTTTCTGAGGAAGATTTAGAAAATTTTGAAAAAAAATTAATTAATTTTTTGTCATTAAATAAAAATTATGAAATTTTATATAGTGCGGAACCTAAAATTGATGGAATTTCTGCTTCATTAACATTTAAAAATGGAAAATTATTTAAAGGTTTATCTAGAGGTGACGGCAAGGTGGGAGAAGATATTACAGAAAATCTCTCAACTATTAAAGATATTCCAAAAAATATTTTATCTAAAGATTTTCCTGAAGATATTGATATTAGAGGAGAAGTATTTATTCAAAATAGTGATTTTGAAAATTTAAGAGAAAAATTTGCTAATCCTAGGAATGCAGCATCAGGTTCTTTAAGACAAAAGAATTCTGAGGACACAAAAAAAATACCTTTAAAATTTATTGCATATACATTTGGTTATGAAAAAGGTTTAAAAGTTAACGATCAATTCAACTATTTAAAAAAATTAAATGAGTGGGGATTTAAAACAAATCCATTAAATAAACTTATTTCTGGGGTGAAAAACTTATTAAAAAATTATAACGATGTAGAAAAAAAAAGAGCAAATTTAGATTTTGATATAGACGGTATAGTTTATAAAGTTAATGACTTTGCATTACAAAAAAGATTAGGTAATGTTGCAAATGCTCCAAGATGGGCAGTTGCCCATAAATTTTCATCAAATAAAGCTATTTCAAAAATATTAGATATTGAAATTCAAATAGGAAGGACTGGAGCTTTAACGCCTGTAGCAAAAATAAAACCTATAAATATTGGTGGTGTTGTAGTTTCAAACGCAACTTTGCATAATGAAGATGAAATCAATCGAAAAGATATAAGAATAGGAGATACAGTTATAGTCGAAAGAGCTGGAGACGTTATTCCACATATTATTTCTGTTGATTTAAAAAAAAGATTAAAAAATTCATCTAAATTCATATTTCCAACAAAATGTCCTTCCTGTGGTTCAAAAACAGTAAAAGAATTTAACATTGTAACCAAAAAAATTGATGCAGTTAGAAGATGCTCAAGCGAGGGTTATTATTGTGATAAAATTTCAATTGAAAAATTAAAACATTTTGTATCAAAAGATGCGTTTAATATTGATGGGTTTGGAAAAAAAATTGTTGAAGCTTTTTGGAAAATTAAATTAATAAAATACCCACAAGATATATTTAAACTAGATTATAATCAAATTGAAAATCTTGAGGGATGGGGAAAATTATCTGTAGATAATTTGAAATATTCAATTAATGAAAAGAAAAATATTTCCTTAGAAAGGTTTATATTTTCACTAGGAATAAGGCACATAGGTTTGGAGAATGCAAAATTATTGTCTAAGCATTTTGAAACTTTCTTAAATTTTAAAAATTTATCAAAAAAAAAAAAATTTGAAGAATTGTTAAACATTGATGGAATAGGTGAAACACAAGTTAACTCAATTAAAAATTTTTTTCAAAATGATACCAATATAAAAGTTTTAAATGAACTTGAAAAAATATTAATCATTAAAAAGGTTGAAGTGCCAAAAAAAAATGGTCAACTTAATGGCAAAACATTTCTAGTTACAGGAAAATTGAACGGAATTAGTAGAGCGGAAGTTAAATCACTTATAGAGGAAAACTCAGGCATTACAGTAAGCAGTGTTTCAAAAAAACTTGATTATTTAATTGTTGGGGAAAAACCGACAAAGAGAAAAGTAGATAAAGCTAATACGCTTAAGATAAGATCTATTGACCAAAAAGAATTTTTAAATTTATTAAATAAAACCAGCTAGCCATCTTCTTTCATTTTGATTTAAATATTTTGATATTCTAGCATAAACGTTCAAATGATATTTGAATAAGTAATTTTTCTCAGATTTATCAAGTAATTCAAAATTAATTAAATCTTTTTCAATTGGAGTCATTGTTAAATTTTCAAAAAATAGCTTTTTATTCTCTCTTTTTACATAAACTAGATTTTCAATTCTAATACCAAATTTATTCTCTTTATAGTAACCAGGTTCATTACTTAAAATCATGCCTTCTTTAATTCTAACAGTATTTATTTTTGTAATTGATTGGGGGCCTTCATGAACATTTAGAAAAAAACCAACTCCGTGACCAGTACCGTGGGCATAATCTAAATTAACCTTTTTAAGAAATTTTCTTGCTCTTCTGTCAATTTTTTTTCCTAAATTGTCTTTTTTTAAATCAGTTGTAGCTACAGCAATATGCCCCTTTAAAACTCTTGTAAAAATATCCTTTATATTTTTGCTCTGATTGGAAAAACATATTGTTCGGGTTACATCTGTTGTTCCATAATTATATTGACCACCAGAGTCGCATAAAAAAATATCATTTTTACTAATAGTTCTGCAATTTTGTTTTTTTGCACGATAATGTACTATAGCTCCATTCTTTCCAGATCCTGCAATAGTATCAAAACTCGGGTATAGAAAATTCTTATTTTTTTTTCTAAATTTCTCTAATTTTTTTTCAGCCTCTATCTCTGTAATTTTTTTTTTATTAATATTTTTAATCCAATATAAAAATTTTGTTAAAGCTACGCCATCGAGTATATGAGCTTTAATTGTATTGTTTATTTCTGTTTTATTTTTAATTGATTTTAAAAGATATGTTGGATCTTCTCTTCCAATAATCTTAAATTTAGATTTTATTAAATTTTCATAATATAAAGAGCATGATTTATTATCTATTATAAAATTTTTTCCTTTAAGTTGTGTGATTTTACTTGGTAATTTATTGATATCTAAAAATTCATTTTTTTTAATTATTTTTTTTTTAATAAGTTTCTTACATTTATTAAATTTACTTAATAATATTATTTTTTTTGTCTTACTTATTATTAATCTAGAATTAGGAATTGGACTATTTGGTCCATCATTACCTCTGATATTCATAATCCATGCAACATTTTCAGGCGCACTTATAAATATAAAATCTGATTTAAATTTTTTGAGATAATTAGATAATTTATTAATTTTTGATTTTCTAGTTTCACCCACTATACTTTTATCAAGTGCGAAAAAAGGAAAAGATGATTTCAGTTTTTCTTTTTTTATTTCATCAATTAAATTTTTTTTGATAATTTTAATACGATTATATTTAAGAAAATAATTCTTAATTTGACTATCGGTAAATAATTTTGGATCAATACCAAGAGTTAAATTTTTAAATAAACTCAAATTGATCAATCTTTCAAATCCAAAAATTGTAAAATTTTTGCCACTCTCGATTTTGCTTTGAATTGTATACCTGCCATCAGTAAAAAGATAATTTTTTTGTTTTAAAATTATGGCTAAACCGGCAGATCCACTAAAATTTGATATAATTTTTAAACGATTTATTTTTGAGTATTCTGTAAAATAATCGTCATTTTTGGGAATAACGTAACCATCGATATTATATTGGTTAAATTTTTTTCTAAGTTCTTGTATATAATTTTTCATTTTATTCTTTTTTGATATCTAAGCCAGCCAGGACTTCTAGTGCTTTCCTCAAACTCAAAATCTTGATTAAACTCAAAATCATCATCATTATTGTTTTCTTCATCAAAAAATGAATTTTTTTCTAAATATTTTTCTGGTAATTCATCAATAAATCTAGAAGCCATACTGTCTATCCAGTCACCTTGATAAAACCTATTCATAGAAAATGATATTATGGCTCTTTTTTTTGCTCTAGTAATCCCCACGTATGCAAGGCGTCTTTCCTCTTCAAGGCCGTTTTGTCCCTTCTCTTCAATAGATTTTTGATGAGGAAATAAACCTTCTTCCCAACCAGGTAAAAAAACAACATCAAATTCTAACCCTTTTGCAGCATGCATTGTCATCATATTAATTTTTTCTCCCTCCCACTCTTGATCGATTGAAGTTGCAAGAGATACATGCTCTAAAAAACTTTCTAAATTATCAAACTCTTTCATTGCACTTAATAATTCTTTAATATTTTCTAATCTATTTTCATTATCTAAATCTTTTTTATTTTTAATCATTGCTGAGTATCCGGACTCATCTAATACTATCTGTAACAATTTAACATGATTTATTTTTTTTATTTGAAGATCATTACGCCACTTATTTAAAAAATTTAAAAATAAACTAAGTCCTATTTTAGCTTTGGGTTTAATTAAATTTTTTTCGAGCATATTTATAGATGCTCTTTCTAAATTCAAATTATTTTCTTTAGCAAATTCATGTATATTTTTAAGAGTGCTATCACCAATAGATCTTTTTGGATTATTGACAATTCGCTCAAAAGCTAAATCGTCTTTTTCTTGTTTTATTAATCTTAAGTAAGCTACACAATCTTTTATTTCAGCTCTTTCGTAGAATTTAGTTCCTCCTAAGATTCTATAAGGCATTCCTATTTTTAAGAATCTCTCTTCAAATTCTCTTGTTTGAAATATAGCTCTTACTAAAATTACTACATTATTATAAGAATACTTTTTTTTAATTTTTTTTTCTATCTCATCTGAAACACCAACAGCTTCATCTTTGCCATTTTTGTAACAGTTTAGTTGTACTAAGTCACCCTCATCCATAGTTGTTATTAAAGTTTTTCCTAACCTGTTTTCATTATTTGCTATAAGGTTCGATGCTACAGATAAAATATTTTGAGAAGATCTATAATTTTGTTCAAGTCTAATAATTTTAGTATTCTTATAAATTTTATCAAATTCTAAAAAATTTTTTATTTCAGCCCCTCGCCAACTATATATTGATTGATCATCATCTCCCACACAGCAAATATTATTATTTTTTTCAGATAGTAGATTTAACCATTTACTTTGAATAAAATTTGTATCTTGGTATTCATCTACGAGTATATACTTAAAATGATTTGAATAAATTTTTCTAATATCTGGGTTCCTCTCCAAAATTTTAACGGTATGTAAAATTAAATCACCAAAATCACAAGAGTTTAAGTCAGTTAATTTCTGTTGATATATTTTATAAAGTGGTAGGATAGTTTGTTCATAAATATCCTTTTTGTTTATAATTACTTCATCTGGATATGAGCCTTTATTTTTCCAGCGATCTATTATTGCAAGTATAAATCTTGGTGATAATTGCTTGATATCTATATTTTCAGCTTTACAAATATTTTTGATTAATCTTATTTGGTCATCTGTATCAACTATAGTAAAATTTGAATTTAATTTTACAGCTGAAGCATGTTTTCTTAATAATTTTGAGCATATTGAGTGAAATGTACCCAGCCAAGACAGCCCCACAGCTGCAGAGCCCAGTATGTTACTCACTCTATATTGCATTTCTTTTGCAGCTTTATTTGTGAAAGTAACTGCCAAAATTTGATTGGGAAATGCTTTCTTTTCTTTAATTATATTAGCTATTCTTGATGTTAAAACTTTTGTTTTTCCTGAACCAGCTCCAGCAACAATTAGCAGAGGTCCATCTAAATATAAAACTGCCTCTTTTTGGGCTTCATTTAAATTGTTTAAATAATCTTTGTTTATCATTTAAAATAATACTTTATAAACTTTCCTAATTATTATGAGTAAATCTAATTTTATTGCTAAATTTTTTAAAAACATAAATCTATTTATTAATAAACTTTTAGAGAAAAATTTAAACAAGTTAAACAGTCAAAATTTAATAAGTATTATTAAAAGTAATAAAATATTTGTCACATCAGTTGCTTTAATTATCTTTTTTTTATCGTATTTATCTATACCAAATATCTACAATCAAAATGATGTTGTTAATAAATTAAATAATGAATTATTTGAAAAATTTAATCTGAATCTTAGTTTTTCAAAAAAATTGCAATATAATTTTTTCCCTAGACCACATTTTTCATCAGAGGAAACTTTTATATTTTATAACGGGGATGAAATATCAAAAATTAATAATTTAAAAATTAATATATCTGGTAAAAATTTATTTTCACTAAATGATATTAATATAAAAAACGTAATTCTTGAGGAGGCAATTTTTTATTTAAATTCAGATAATTATAATTTTTTTATAGACATACTAGATAATAACTTTTTAAATACTACATTGGAAATAAAAAATAGTAATATCTTTTTTAGTAGTATTGAAAGAGAAGTTCTATTTATAAATAAAATTTCTGAAATGAAATATTACTTTAATGAAAAAAATCTAATTAATTTTCTTTATTCTGATAACGAATTATTTAATATACCTTACTCCATAGAAATATTTAATGATAGAGACAAGCAAATAGTAAATACAAAATTAGATTTCAATTTATTAAGAATTTTCTTAGAAAATCAACATTTCTACAAAAATGAAACTAAGTTAGGTACTGCAAATATATCATTAAATAATTTTAAAAGTATCCTTAATTATAAAAAGAAAAAAAATTTATTTACATTTAATTATTTTGATAAAAAAGATGATTATAGATTTTCATATGATGGGCAATTATTTTTTAAACCTTTTTACTCCAATTTAAGAGGAAATACTGATGAACTAAATATTTTTTATATATTAAATTCTAATACTATTATTCCTCAATTATTAAAAACAGGTATTTTAAATAATAAAAATATTAGTTTTAATTTAGATTTAAATGCAAAAAAAATTTTAGATTATAGTAATTTTGTTAATATTTCATTGAAGTCGAAAATTCAAGAGGGTCTTATTGATATAGATGGTACACAACTAGATTGGAAAAATAAAGCAAACTTTAGATTTTTTGATAGTTTAATCTATATCAAAGACGGTGAATTGATATTAGATGCAAATACTCAAATAAATATTATAAACAATAATGAGATATATAGATTTTTACAAAGTCCAAAAAATTTAAGAAAACAAATAAAAAAAATTAATTTGAATTTTAGTTATAATTTTGATCAAAAAGTAATAAATATTTATGATGTTAGGATTGATGGAAATTCAAATGAGAAAATAACAGAAATATTAAGAAATATTTCGATAAAAAGTGATGATCTGCAAAATAAAATTTACTTTAAAAAATTATTAAATGAGTCTTTAGAAAATTATGATGGGTAAATCATCTTTTTTGGATCTACAATTCTTTTATAGTCTGACTCACTTATTAGACCCGTTTTTATAGCTTCATGTTTAAGTGTTGTATTATTTTTTAGTGCAGTTTTAGCTATTTTAGCAGCATTATCGTATCCAATATGCGGGGCCAGAGCCGTGACAAGCATTAATGAATTATCTAAATGCTCCTGAATTTTTTTCTTGTTTGCTTTAATACCATTCACACAATATAGGGAAAAATTTTTTGTGCTATCAGCAATCAAATCAATCGATTGTAGAATGTTATGTGCGATTAATGGCTTAAAAACATTTAATTCAAAATGACCATGGGAACCAGCCATCGTTATACCATTATGATTGCCAATAACTTTTACACAAACCATTGTAACAGCCTCACATTGAGTGGGATTTACTTTTCCTGGCATTATCGATGAGCCAGGTTCATTTTCTGGTAATATTAATTCACCGTAGCCAGCTCTAGGACCTGAACCCAAAAATCGGATATCATTAGAAATTTTCATTAATGCTACAGCGCAAGTATTTAATGCCCCTGAAAAATTAACTATAGAGTCGTGAGCAGCTAGTTCTGCAAATTTATTTACCGCTGGTTTAAATTTAATTTTTGTGAAATTTGCAATCTCATTAATGATTTTTTTATCAAAATTTTTTTTTGAGTTTATTCCTGTTCCAACAGCAGTACCTCCCTGAGCAAGATATAAAATCTCCCTTAATGCATATTCTATTCTTTCAATACTTTTCTTAATTTGAAAATGATATCCAGAAAATTCTTGACCTAAAGAAAGAGGAGTTGCATCTTGAAGATGGGTTCTTCCAATTTTAACAATATTTTTAAATTCATTCGATTTTTTCTTAAGTGCTTTTTCTAAAATTTTTAAATTTGGTAACATTTTACTTATTGTCTCTTTAGCAATAGAAATGTGCATTGCAGTAGGAAATACATCATTTGTAGATTGAGATTTATTCACATGGTCATTTGGATGAACTGGTTTTTTAGTACCTTTTTTTCTCCCTAAAATTTCAATAGCTCTGTTTGCAATTACCTCATTCACGTTCATATTTGTTTGGGTTCCAGAACCAGTTTGCCAAACCTTTAATGGAAAATTATCATCCATTTTACCTTTAATTACCTCATCAGATGCTTTTACTATTGCTTTTGAAATCTTATGTTCAATTAGTTTATCTTTACGATGAACAATTGCAGCAGACCTTTTGATAATGGCTATTGATTTAATAATTGAAATATTAACTAAAATTTTTCCAATATTAAAATATTTATTAGATCTTTGAGTAGATGCTCCCCAATATTTATTATTTGGGACATTTATACTTCCAATACTGTCAAATTCTTTTCTTAATTTCATTGATTAATTTTTAAGTAACAAATAATTATTAACATACAATAAATTTTTAAAAACATATAGGAGCATTATGTCGAATTTTAGCAAAGTTGGTACTTTCATGAAAACTTTTGGTCAAGAAGTTAAAACTAAACCATCATTTAGTACTGAAAAAATAAATAAATTAAGAATAGATCTTATTAAAGAGGAATTGGAGGAGCTTACAGAAGCTATGAAAAATAAGGATTTATTAGAAGTGGCTGATGCGCTTACAGATATATTATATGTAACCTATGGGGCAGGACATGCATTTGGAATTGACTTAGACAAATGTTTTGATGAAGTTCAGAATTCTAATATGAGTAAGTTAGACGAAAATGGAAATCCTATTTACAATGAAACTGGAAAAGTAATGAAAGGTCCAAATTATTTTAAGCCAGATCTTTCAAAATTTGTAAATTAGAATTCTAACTTAAAGTCAACTGCAGGCGCGCTGTGTGTAATGCTTCCTACAGAAATTCTGTTAACCCCAGTAGACGCAATAGCTTTCACAGTCTTTTTAGTAACATTGCCTGAAGCCTCTGTTTCATAATATTTTTTTGCAATTTTTACACTTTCGCTTAAATTTTTTATATTCATATTATCAAGCAAAACTGTATTAAATTTTAAACCTAAAATTGATTTAAGTTGTTTGATTGTATCAACTTCTACCGTAATTTTTTTCCTTTTTTTGTTTTTAACAGCTTTAATTACTAAAGTTCTTAAATTCGAGCTCGCGATATGATTATCTTTAATTAAATATTCATCACTTAAATTAAATCTATGATTTATGCCACCTCCTAATTTAACAGCATATTTTTGAATAACTCTTAAATTTGGAATTGTTTTTCTCGTACAGCAAATTTTTGTTTTTCTTCCAGCCAATTTTACAAATTCGTTTGTTTTAGTTGCTATACCTGATATATGAGACAAAAAATTTAAAGCTACTCTTTCAGCAATTAGAATATTTTTTGCTTTTCCTTTAATAATAGCAACTATATTACCATTTCTAGTTCTAGAACCGTCTTGTTTCTTAATAATAAATTTTATTTTATTGTCAATTAATGCAAAAGTTTGTTTTGCAAATAGTAATCCTCCAACAATTGCATTTTGATTTGAAATTAATTTTGCTGTTACAATTTGATCATTATCAACTAAACTTGTGGTAATATCTCCCAAAGGATAAAGATCTTCATTTAATGCTAGCTTTACAGTGCTTCTTATAAATTCTTTACTGAGTTTTATTTTGGGCACTTAGTTATCTGCCGATTGCAGCCATTCTTTCAACAGGAATTCTAGCTTTTTCAATTGTCTCTTTATCCATTATTATTTCACCAGTCTCATTTTCTAAACAATCTAATATTTTTGGAAGGGTGATTTTTTTCATATGAGGGCAAAGGTTACACGGTCTAATAAATTCTACATTAGGATTTTCAACTTGAATATTATCACTCATCGAACATTCAGTGACCATCATAACTTTTTTAGGTTGATTGTTTTTTACATAGTCAATCATACCACCAGTTGATCCAGCAAAGTCACTTGCTTTGATTACTTCTGGAGGACATTCTGGATGTGCTATGATTTTAATTCCAGGATTATTTTTTCTAATATCATGTATTTCTTTTTCATTAAATTGGTCGTGAACCATGCATATTCCCTTCCAAGCAATAATTTCTACATTTGTTTGAGATGCAACATATTTTGCTAGGTAGTCGTCCGGTAAAAATATAACTTTTTTAACACCTAAAGATTCTACGATTTTAACTGCATTTGCAGATGTACAACAAATGTCTGTTTCTGCCTTAACATCAGCTGAGGTGTTTACGTATGAAACAACAGGGACGCCTGGATATTTTTCCTTTAGAAGTCTTACGTCTTTACCTGTTACTGACGATGATAATGAACAACCTGCGCCCATATCAGGAAGCAAAACTTTTTTTTCTGGACTCATCAATTTTGAAGTTTCTGCCATGAAATGAACTCCTGCCATAACAATTATATCTGCACTCGTTTTTGATGCTTCTATTGCAAGAGCTAAAGAGTCAGCAGCAACATCTGATATGCCATGATAAATTTCAGGAGTTTGATAATTATGTGCAAGAATGATTGCATTCTTCTTTTTTTTTAATTGATTAATCCGATGAATATAAGGTGCATGCACAGACCACTCTATCTCTGGCATTATTTTTGAAATCTTTTGATAAATAGGATCTGTTGCTTTTCTTACTTCTTGTGTAAATTCCATTAAATATTTTAGCAATTTGAAAGATAATTGTCATTCATTTATTATGAGGCATATTGCGGTCGTGCTGAAATTGGTAGACAGGCACGGTTGAGGGCCGTGTGGATTTTGTCCATGAGAGTTCGAGTCTCTCCGACCGCACCAAATTAATTCATTTTAATTGATCCAGTCAGGTTTTCTGATACTTATGTAAGCTTCCTTGGTATTAAAATTTACTTTTTCATTAAAATTTTTATCCAAAAATTTTATTAAAGCAAAAGGGTAATCATTGTCAATTAATACCTTTCCTATCTCTATTTGATTATTATAAATACTTTCTCCTTCATAAAGTTTTCCATTAATTACATGTATTGGAAATAGTCTTTTTGAAAGTTTGTTTTTTAGTTTTATCCTTGCTGTATTTTCTTGTCCTACATAGCAGCCTTTTTTAAAATCTATTCCATTTAATTCCTCAAAATTACACTCAATACCAAATAATTTATTCTGTAATTTATTTAAATCTTTTGGGACAATTCCAAGTTTATGGCTTAATGAATAATACTCTTTCAAGTTTGCATCATGAAGATCTAGTTTTTTTAAGGATAAATAAAGTTTTTCTAGATTGATAATTAATCTAGCACC
Organism: uncultured Pelagibacteraceae bacterium; assembly: GCA_902628525.1. Taxonomy (GTDB): domain Bacteria; phylum Pseudomonadota; class Alphaproteobacteria; order Pelagibacterales; family Pelagibacteraceae; genus Pelagibacter. The sequence continues at coordinate 58,709 of CACOMZ010000004.1, read as the reverse complement.
TAGTTTTTTATTTCTTGGATCTAAAAATATTGGATCTTCTCTATATTTAATTGTATAACCAGGTTGGTCTTTTGCTTCATCAAAAGTTAAGAATTTTTCATGAGAAAATGCCGCTACAACAAATTCGTTACTTAAATTAAGAATTTCAACTTTTGATCTTAGCTTATACAAAGATAATTGTCTGAATAATTCCTCTACCTGAGGTTTTTCACAATCTAAAATATACCCAGACTTATGTTTTAGGATTATAAATTCATATAAAAATTTACCTTGGGGTGTAAGCAATGAACTAAAACAAGTTTTTACATCGCTTACTTTGTTTATATCGTTACTGATAAGATTTTGAAGAAACTCTTTTGAATCGTCTCCATTAATATAAAGAATTGCTCTGTCATCTAAAATATAAACGTTTTTAATATTCATAATTGATTAATTTTAGGATGTAATATAATAACATTTTCTTAAAATGTTAGATCTTATAATTAAAAACGGACAATGCTACATCGCCGGTGAATTAAAAAATGTTGATGTTGCTATAAAAGATGGAAAAATTCAGCAGATTGGACAAATTTCAGAGGAAGCAAAAGATATAATAAATGCAGAAGGTCACACAGTATTGCCTGGTTGCATTGATACCCAAACACATTTTAGAGAACCCGGATCAACTGATACGGAGGATCTTCACTCAGGAAGTAAAGCAGCTATTGTAGGAGGAATAACCAGTGTATTTGAAATGCCAAATACGAATCCACCAACAGCTAATATGAAAGAGTTTCAAAGAAAGTTAGATCTTGCTAAAAATAGAATGTATTGCAACTATGCTTTTTATTTTGGAGCAACTGCAAATAATGCAGATGATCTAGCAAGCCTCGAAGGTTTGGAAGGGTGCTGTGGAATAAAACTTTTTGCAGGATCTTCAACTGGAAATCTGTTAGTTGCTGAAGAAGATGACATAAATAAAGTTTTTCAAAATGCATCAAAAGTCGTAGCAGTTCATTCTGAAGATGAGTCAATTCTGAAAGTTAATAAAAAATTAATTAAAGATGGTGACGTACATACGCATCCTGTATGGAGAAGTGCAGAATGCGCTATAGCATCTACTAGAAGAATTGTACGAATTGCAGAAAAGCACAATAAAAAAGCTCATGTGCTTCATATTACTACAAAAGAGGAAATAGATTTTTTATCTCAACATAAAGGAAACATTACGTTTGAGATTACCCCACAACATTTAACTCTTTATGCTCCAGATTGTTATGACAAACTAGGAACTTATGCTCAGATGAACCCACCACTCAGAGATAAATCTCATTACGATAGATTATGGTACGGAGTGAGAAACAACTTGAATGATACAATTGGGTCAGATCATGCCCCCCATTTAAAAGAGAATAAGGATAAGGTATATCCAAATACTCCCTCAGGGATGCCAGGAGTTCAAACTTTAATGCCTGTAATGTTAAATCATATTAATGATGGAAAATTATCACTAAACCAATTGATGAATTTTGTTTGTGAAAATCCAGTGAAAATTTTTGGAATAAAAAATAAAGGATTTATTAAAGAAGGTTATGATGCTGACTTTACTATTGTAGATATGAACAAAACAATTGAAATTAAAAATGAAAATATAGAAAGCAAATGTAAATGGTCACCTTTTAATGGATTTAAATTTAAAGGAACACCTACCCATACAATTATTGCTGGAAAAATTAAAATGCAGGATGGAAAAATTTTAGGCGATCCTGACGGAACCCCTTTGCAGTTTAGCTAAGCTTTCCGGTAAAACTATTTACTAAAATTATACCAATCACAATTAAAAATAATCCTAATATTGCTTGCCAAGCTAAAGTTTGTTTAAAGAATATATAGCCGAGAATTGCAATTGTAAAAATTCCAAGACCACTCCATGTCGCATACATAATAGCGATAGGAATCTTATCTGCTACAAAAGTTAAAAGATAGAAAGCACAAAGATAAAAGAATGCAAGAGCAGCAGTTGGCATTAGTTTTGTAAAATTTTGAGTTATAGGTAATAACATAGTTCCAGCAACTTCAAAAAATACTGCACCTGCAAGAAATAAATATGTTTTAACCATTATTTAAAATTTTGTGATTAACTAAATCCTCAGTGATCTCTGTTAGAATTGAAGGATCGTCTATTGTAGGTGGTACCTTATAATCAGCACCATCCGCAATTTTTCTTATTGTACCTCTTAAGATTTTTCCTGATCTTGTTTTTGGTAATCTTTTAATAACAATTACAACTTTAAATGCAGCAACTGGTCCAATTTTATCCCTAACCATTTGCACACATTCTTTAGATATAATGTCGTTATCTTTATCAACGCCAGATTTTAAAACTACTAAACCAATAGGTAATTGACCTTTTAATTTATCTGCAATTCCAAGTACTGCACATTCTGCAACAGATTGATGTTCGGACAATACTTCTTCAATTGCACCTGTTGATAATCTATGACCTGCTACATTTATAATGTCATCAGTTCTAGACATAATCCATATATATCCATCATCATCGATATGACCTGCATCATATGTTTGATAGTAACCTTCATAATTAGACATATAATTTTCTTTATATCTTTGGTCTGCATTCCACAATGTCGGGAACGTGCCTGGAGGCAAAGGAAGTTTTACAACTATGTCACCCATCTCGTTTGGTTTTGCAAGAGATTGATCTGGTTTTATGATTTTTACATCATATCCAGGAACTGCTTTACAAGCTGAACCGTATTTTGTTTTCATCATTTCAATTCCAGTGCAATTTGAGCTTATTGCCCAGCTAGTTTCTGTTTGCCACCAATGATCTATTACAGGAACTTTAAGTAAATTCTCAGCCCATTTAATTGTATCTGGATCTGCTCTTTCTCCGGCTAAAAATAAGCTTTCAAAATTGCTTAAGTCATATTTTGAGAAAAACTTTCCTTCCGGATCCTCTTTCTTTATAGCTCTAAAAGCTGTTGGAGCAGTGAATAGTGATTTTACTTTATATTCTGAAATAATTTTCCAAAAAGCTCCTGCATCTGGAGTGCCAACAGGTTTACCTTCAAACAAAACTGTAGTGCATCCTTTAAATAAAGGTGCATAAACAATGTAAGAGTGTCCAACAATCCAACCAATATCACTAGCAGACCACCAAACATCATCTCTTTCAATGTTATAGATGTTTTTCATTGTCCATTTGAGAGCAACTATGTGACCACCAATATCTCTTACAATACCTTTTGGAGTTCCAGTTGTACCTGATGTATACAAGATATACGCATATTCATTCGAGTTCATCTCAACACAGTCAGCATCTTTAGCGTTGGAGACCACTTCCTCCCAACTAACCTCATCAGAAGAACTTAATTTGACCTCATGACCAGGTCTTTGGAATAAAATCATTTTTTCAATTTTATGATTAGCTATTTTAACAGCTTCATCCACAAGAGGTTTGTATTCAACCGTTCTTCCTGGCTCGAAACCACATGAAGCCGTCACTAATAACTTTGCTTTACTATCGTCTATTCTGCTTGCAAGCTCATTTGAGGCAAAACCTCCAAATACAACAGAATGAATTGCACCAATCCTCGCGCAAGCGAGCATTGCAATTACTGCTTCTGGTATCATTGGCATATAAATTATTACTCTATCGCCCTTTTCAGTGCCTTGTGCTCTTAAGGCTCCTGCAAATTTTGAAACTTTTGATCTTAGCTCTTCATAACTTAAATGACTTTTGTTTCCTGTGATAGGACTATCGTATATTAGTGCTGTTTTTTTGCCTCTACCTTGGTCAATATGAATGTCTAGAGCGTTGTAACACGTATTTGTGACGCCATCTTCAAACCATTTATAAAATGGAGGATTAGATTTATCTAAAATTTTCGTTGGTTCTTTAAACCAAAATATATCTTTAGATGCTTCTTGCCAAAATTTTTCAGGGTTATTTATAGAATTTTCATAAATTTCTTGAAACTTACTTGGCATAAAAAATTGATTCGAATTCCTTGTTTTTTTTGATTTTTAACTTGTAAATTGTATTTAATTTTAAAAATTAAGTAAAATCAATGAGAATAAGTCACAATTAAGTCTTCATTTATCTAATTTAATTTGCTATTTAACCACGAAATTGGCTTAGGGTAACTTAAGTCTAGTTTATATAAACTAAAAATAAAAACTAACGAAGAGGGAGTTTTTTATGAAAAAACTTAAACTGTTTGCTTTAGCAGCTATGGCCTTGATCGGTTTTTCAGGTATAGCTATTGCAGCAGACGCAACGATGTTGATGCAAGATGACTTCGTAGGAATTTCATTCTGGGTTATCTCTATGGGAATGTTAGCAGCTACTGCTTTCTTTTTCATGGAAGCGGGCAACGTCGCATCAGGCTGGAGAACATCAGTTATTGTTGCTGGTCTAGTAACTGGTATTGCATTCATACACTACATGTACATGAGAGAAGTATGGGTATCTACTGGTGACTCGCCAACTGTTTACAGATACATTGACTGGTTAATCACTGTGCCTTTACAGATGGTAGAATTTTACTTAATTCTAGCAGCTATCGGTAAAGCAAACTCTGGAATGTTCTGGAGATTGTTAATCGGTTCATTAGTAATGCTTATCGGTGGATACTTAGGTGAAGCAGGATATATTAATGCTACACTAGGTTTCATTATTGGAATGGCAGGTTGGATATACATTCTATATGAAATATTCTCAGGTGAAGCTGGTAAAGCTGCAGCTAAAAGTGGCAACAAAGCTCTTGTAACAGCTTTTGGTGCTATGAGAATGATTGTTACAGTAGGTTGGGCAATTTACCCATTAGGTTATGTATTTGGTTACCTAACTGGTGGTGTAGATGCAAACTCACTTAACGTCGTATACAACTTAGCTGACTTCATTAACAAAATTGCATTCGGTCTAGTAATCTGGGCTGCTGCAACTAGTTCAAGCGGAAAAAGAGCTAAGTAGTAGTTTTACTTAGAAAATTTAAAAAGGGCAGGTATGTTTAGACATACTTGCCCTTTTTTTTTAAGTACATATATCTTAATCAATGGCAAAAATAAATTACGTTACACATGACAATCAAATCTATTCAGTTGATGTACAAAATGGACTTACTGTCATGGAAGGTGCAGTTCAAAATGATGTGCCAGGTATAGATGCTGATTGTGGAGGTGGTATGGCTTGTGCGACATGTCACGTGTATATAAGTGATGATTGGTTTGATAAGCTTCCATCAAAAGATGATGGGGAAGAAGATATGTTAGATATGGCATTTGAGCCAAAAAAAAATAGTCGACTAAGTTGTCAAATTACGATTTCTGATGAGTTAGACGGTCTTATAGTAAATATACCTTCAAAACAAAGCTAATGAATAAAACAGACGCATTAATAATTGGAGCAGGACCAACAGGTTTGTTTACAGCACATCAACTAAAATTAATTGGCCTTGATTGTGAAATTGTTGATAATCTCGATAAAATTGGTGGTCAATGTATAGAACTTTATCCTGATAAACCAATTTATGATATTCCAGCTGTTCCAGAATGTACTGGTGAAGAACTTACAAATAATTTAATAAATCAAATCAAACCTTTTAATATCAAAACTCATTTAAGTGAAAGAGTTGATGAGGTAAAAAAAGAAGGAGATAATTGGTTTGTAAAAACTAACCATGGCAAAATATTTTTAACTCCTAATGTTATAATAGCTGGTGGGGTTGGCTCTTTTGAGCCTCGTAAATTTCCTGTAAAAGAATGTGAAAAATTTGAAAATAAGTCAATTTATTACTCTGTAAAAGATAAAACAGTATTTGAAGGGAAAACGGTCTCAATATTTGGTGGTGGAGACAGTGCTTTAGATTGGGCTGTTGAGCTATCTAAAAAATCTCATGTTAATTTAATTCATAGAAGAGAAGATTTCAGAGGTGCTCAAGCCACTGTTGATAAGGTTCATGAGCTTGCAAAATCTGGAAAAATTAATCTTTATACTAAATACCAACTAACAAATGTGGTTGGTGAAAATAATTTAGAAAGCATAGAGATTAAACACGACAGCAAAGAAATAAAAACAATCAAAACAGATTTTGTATTAGGGTTTTTTGGTCTAATTATGCAGCTTGGTCCAATAGCTGAGTGGGGTCTTAATATTGATAAAAAAACAGTAGCTGTAGATACCGAAAAATTTGAGACCAATCAAAAAGGAATATACGCTGTTGGCGATATATGCTCTTATCCAGGAAAACTAAAACTTATTTTATCTGGATTTCACGAGGGAGCTCTTGCAGCCAGAGCCTGCTTTAAATTAGCAAGACCTAATGAAAAATATAGATTTGAATTCACAACATCTTCTAAAACTATTAAAGATAGACTTGGTGTAAAAAGTGATTGAGCTTTTTTCCGCCAATACACCTAATGGGTGGAAAATTAGTATCATGCTAGAGGAGATAGGTTACAAATACAAAGTAACCAAAATTGATATTAGTCAAGATGAGCAATTCAAACCAGAGTTTTTAAAGATAAGCCCTTTTGGAAAAATTCCAGTTATAATAGATCATGATAATAATGAGAGTATTTTCGAGTCAGGTGCAATACTTATGTATCTTGGTGATAAAAGTAAAAAATTTTATAATGAAAAAGATAGAATTACTATTAATCAATGGCTAATGGCACAGATGGGAACTGTGGGCCCGATGATAGGTCAACATCATCAGTTTCATCATTATAACCCAGGAAAAAGTGAATTTGGTGAGGAAAGATATTTTAAGATTACTAAAAGAATTTATGGAGAATTAGATGCTAGATTAAATAACTCTCAATTTCTTGCTGGTTCCGATTATACAATTGCAGATATTGCAACATGGCCTTGGATGGCAAGACATGAGTGGCATGATATAGGATTAAAGAATTATAATAACCTGTCTAGATGGTATTTAGAAATAGCTGATCGTGAAGCAGTTATTAAAGGTTATAGTTTCATGAATAAGGATGCCAAGATACCAAAACTTTAAAATTTATCCAAAAAACCTGTAAAGGGTACTTAGTATTCCATAACCCGAAAATTCAATAGCAACTATTACTATAATAATTAAAATTAATTTTTTGTTCATTTAAGAAATAAATATAATAGCAATAAAATCCAAAAAAAAGGATAATAAAAATAAATATATTTCTTTGCAAAAAGAAATGAGATTGAATTTTGCTTAGAATTTTTTTTTCTCATTTTTAGTCGTCTGCGTGAACTTTTTCATCTTTTTCATGTTTTTCTTGTGCAGCGATAGTATATTTTGCAACTGGTCTTGCCATTAATCTTTTAAGACCAATGGGTTCTGCTGTATCTAAACAGTAACCGTATGTATCTTCTCTTATTCTCATTAAAGCTTTATCAATTTCTGAAATCAATTTAATTTGTCTATTGATAGCTTTCATTTCTACGTTTTTATCAATATAAGAGCTTGCTTGATCGACAATATCAGCTGAAATATTATTGTCGTCCATGCTTCCATTATAAAGAGCTTCATTATTAGCTTTTATTAATTCTTTTTTCCATTCAGTTAGTTTTATTCTAAAAAACACTTTGTGCTTTTCACACATATATTTTTCGGTTTCTTTTGGCATATAATTTTTTGAAATTTTTACCAATGGTTTAGAAATATCTTTGGCAGCAATTTTTTTTGGTTTGCTAACAATTTTTTTTTTAGATTTAACGACTTTTTTTTTTACTTTAGTAGTCTTAGGCATAGTTGAATTTTGAATTTTGGCAGTATATTCAGCAAAATATGGGTGTCAAGCGAGCTTAATTGTTATAAACAATTATAAATGACCATTAATAACAAAAATATAGATAATGTTTTTTATATTTTTGTTACAACACATCTAATTTTTTGGACTTTGATTCCATCACTTACCAATCATAATTTGCCATTAGATGTAATCGAAGCTTTAGCTTGGGGAAGTAATTTAGATTGGGGTTTTAATAAACATCCACCGATGAGTGCTTTTTTTCCGGAAGTTTTTTTTCAAATTTTTGGTTCACAGGATTGGGCGTTTTATCTACTAAGTCAAATTTTTGTAATTATTTCTTTTTATTATGTTTTTAAACTGTCTAAAGAAATTCTAAAAAATAATTTATTAAGTTTAATTTCAGTTTTTCTTATTGAGTCAATTTATTTTTTTAATTTTACTAGTCCAGAATTTAACGTGAATATTTGCCAGTTACCTTTTTGGTCACTAACAGTTTATTATTCTTGGAAAATTTATAGTAAAAAAGAAATTGAATTTTTAGATTGTTTGTTTGTTGGATTTTTTGCTGCAATTGGTTTTTTATCAAAATACTTATTTATATATTTGTTAGTTTCTATAAGTTTTTTATTTATTTTTTTAATTTTCATAAAAAAAGAGAGAAAATTCGATTTTAAATATTTATTAGCTATAGAAATTTTTTTAGTTGTCCTAGTTCCACATTTAATTTGGTTAAATAATAATGATTTTATAACGATTACTTATGGATTAACAAGAACTGGAATGGAAGTTTCAAGCTTTCATCATCATATAAAGTTTCCTTTAACATTTTTACTCAAACAAATAGGAATATTAATTCCTTTTTTAATCTTAATATGGATATTAATAAAAAAAATTAAATTTAATTTAAACCTTAAAGATAAAAAATGTCTTTTTTTGTTAGCGATTAATATTTTACCAATTTTTTTGATTTTTTTAACATCTTTATTTACTGGATCTAAAATAAGAACAATGTGGATGCCTCCTTTTTATTTATTTATAGGGACACTATTTGTTTATTTGCTTCAAGCCCAAATTAATATTAAAAAATTAAAACATTTTATGTTTGGATTTATTTTTTTATTTTTTCTGTCACCTGCACTTTATGCTTATGTTTCAATTTCCAAAGATGATAAAAGAACTGATTACCAAGGTAAAGAGATTGCAATAAAAACTCAATATGCCTGGGATCAGCAATTTAACTCACCAATAAATGTAGTTTTGGGGGATGAATGGAATGCAGGAAATTTATCATATCATTTAAAATCAAGACCAGTTTGGGAAGGAAATATTAAAAAAGAAAAACTAGGTGAATTGGAATATTATATGTGTCTCGATAATGTTTGTGTAGGATCAAAGTAGTTGATGAAATATATAATTTTAATTCCAATTTATAATGACAGAAAATCGTTAAAATTATTAATTGATCATATAAATAGTGAAGTAAAAGACTTAGACTCAGAAATATCTCTTGTTATTATTAATGATGCTTCGTCAGAACAGATTGTTGATAATTACCCAAATGTCGAAAATATCAAATCTATTCAGCTAATAAACATGAAACAAAATAGAGGGCATACTAGGTGCATTGCATCGGGGCTAAAATATATTTATGAAAAAAAAGATTTCGATTATGTGATTCCAATGGATGGAGATGGAGAAGATAGACCTCAAGAAATAAAAGATTTTATAAAAATATCAAGAGAATCAGGAGATAAATCAATTGTTGGTGAAAGAGTTAAAAGATCAGAAAGTGTATTTTTTAAAATATGTTATCAATTCCATAAGTTTTTGACTTTAGCTTTTACTGGCAAATCAATCAAATTTGGAAATTTTACTTGTCTTTCAAAATCAACAGTAAAAAAAATGCTAGAGGAAAAAGCAACATGGAATAGTTTTTCTGGCTCATTAAAAAAAATTGAAAAAGATTTAATTTCAATGCCATCTATTAGAGCAAAAAGATATTTTGGACCATCAAAGATGAGTTTTTTTAATTTATTAAAACATTCACTTTCAATTATAAGTGTTTTTAGAAAAACTGTTTTAATTCGTTCAGCTCTTTTTATAATTTTTTATATTTTATTAATTAAAAGTAATGCATCGATTATAACCATGGTACCTTTAATTTTATTATTGATAATGATTTATTCAATTTCAAGCCTAGCGTTGAGAGAAAATTATGAGGAATTTAATAATTCTTTATCAAATATACATGATATCGAAAATATAAAGTGATATAAATAGCAAAAGGGTATGAAAAGTTTTTTCAGAAAAGTTGCTTTTGGAATTGGTCCTAATGAGGAGGTACCATCAGACCCGTTAAATTGGGCCCTTAATCAGCTAAACAATGTACCAAAATTATCTTGGAAAGGTAGATTAAATTCTGAAAAAGAGTTAAGGCTCCTGTATAGAGAATGGGTTTACACTGATAGAAAAGTTTTAAGAAAAAAGTATAAAGATAGTAAAATTCTTTATAAAACACACCGAGACCTTCTTAGGCATAAAACTGGTCAAAAATTTTGGGAGTCCTTAGAGATAACTGTTAGACATAATGAGGCAATCAATAGTCAAAGCCCAGTTTTGACAAAGTTATGGATGTTTTGGGGAAATTTTTTTACTATAAGTGATAAAGATTTTCTGCCCCAATATTCAACAGGCCCTTATCAAAGAGAAATAATTAGACCAAATTTAAATCAAACTTTTGAAAAAATGGTTTATGACGTTACGACTTCTTGGGCAATGATACATCATTTAGATAACAGTGAAAGTGCCGGCCCCAAAAGTGCTACAGCTTTTAAAGATTGGAGAAGGAAAAAAAAAGAACCTGCAACAATTAATGAAAATCATGCTAGAGAACTTTTAGAGCTTCATACAGTGTCTCCTGAAGCCGGATACACTCAAGAAGATATAATTCAATTAGCATATATAATGACTGGTTGGCAAAGACGATGGAGTAAAAAACATTTAGAGACAGGAGATATTTGGTTTAATTCAGAATATCATCAGCCTGGTAAGAAAAAAGTTTTAGGAAAAGAATACAAAAGAGGAAAAAAGGCATTATCAGCCGTAATCAAAGATCTTGTTAATCATCCAAATTGCAGGGATTTTGTTGCTGAAAGATTATGTAGGTATTTAATTACAGACGAACCAACAAAAGAGATGAAAAAACCAATTATCGATGCTTTTAAAAAATCTGACGGTCATTTAACTGAGATCCACAAAGCCGCTATAAAAGTTGCTTTTGAATATAATGATAAATATAAAAAATTTCAAAACCCAGAAAATTGGTTTATCCAAGTTGCTAAAATTTCAGATTTACAATGGCCTCCAAGTTCTACTTTGATGGATTTATATGAATTAGGAAACAAGCCAACTAGAGGTCAAAGATATCCTGAGCGTTTACTAAAAAGAATTGGACATCATCCATATAAAGCAAAGCAACCAAATGGTTGGTCAGACATTTCAAATGATTGGTTGTCACCAGAACTTTTAATAAGACGGTTAGTTTATGCAAAAGAAAGTTATCTTTTTAATAAGCCTAAAAATAATAATAATGAATTCTTTTATAAGATTGTAGAAAAAAACTTTGATAATCCAAAAAAAATTATGTCTTACCTAAATAAAAAAAATAACCTTAGCGACAAACAAGTTTTGTTGTTTAATCATCCAGATTTTTTAAAAGCATGAAATTAGAAATTAACAGAAGAGATTTTCTTAAAACAACAGCCGTGACTTCATTATATTTTGCAGGTTTTGGATTACCTTCTTTTGCAAGTACTGGTCCAAAAAAAAATCTGGTAATTATAATGCTTGAGGGAGGAATGGATGGACTATGCGCAATCCCAGTAAAGGGTGATAAAAAATTTGAAAAACTTAGAAGTAAAATTAATCTTGATAAAACATTCTCTTTAACCTCAGATTTCGACCTTCATCCTGCTTTACAAACTTTTAAAATTTTATGGGATAAAAATTTAGCATCTGCAGTTCATGCAACCAGTATTCCATATACAGGACGTTCTCATTTTGATGGACAAAATTTAATGCAGTCTGGAGGAAAAATTCCATATTCAATTAAAACAGGATGGCTAGGAAGGGGAATGAAGTTAGCAGGGTTAACTGGCAATGGCTTAGCTTTATCATTGCCAATGCCATTATTAATTAGAGGGGTTCCAATGAATGATAATTATTTCCCTGTTGGAAAAGCAATGCCTGCGAAAGATATTTTAGAGTTAATAAATAATGAATTTGATAGTCATTCAGAAACACATTTAAGTGAAACACTTAAAGTAATTAGAAGCAGGAAAGATGGAGGTTATGGCTATACAGAAAATTCAGCATTATCTCTTAAAGCAGGCAAACAATTAGCAAAAATTGACGGACCTAGAGTAGCAGTTTTTGAGGTGGGTGGTTTTGACACTCATGCTGCCCAAGGTGCAACAGATGGGGCTCATGCAGATTGTTTAAAAGAATACGATAGAATTTTAAAAGGACTTGAAGCTTCGATGGGAAACGAGTTTGAAAATACTCTTGTGCTAACACTAACAGAATTTGGAAGAACAATTAAACAGAATAGTAGCAATGGTACTGAGCATGGTTATGGAACAGCAGTTCTTATGAGTGGCGGTTTAATAAAAAAATCAGACATATATACTGATTGGCCAGGTTTGAAAAAAAAAGAATTATTTGAAGGAAGAGATTTAAATTCAACGATCGATGCAAGATCAATTTATGCATCTGCAATGGCAACAGTATTTGATATTGATTTTAAAAGAATTCAAAAAGAAGTTTTTTGGGGAGAAAAACTACAAAATTTATCTGATAAATTATTTAAAACATAAATTCTGGTTCTTAGGATTTTTAAATTATTTAGATTAATTTGCATAAAAAAAATAAATATTTAAATACTCGTTTTAATTGAATAAAAATTTAAAAAGCTAATATTGACCTAAAAAAGATTTCTTTTTTTACTTTTAATATAAGAATAGAGTCTAAGTATGAAAGGTTTAGCCAGGCGAGTTTGGCAGTAAATCTGCCATAAATATATTTAATTTATTTATTATTTTCATAATAATATTTTTTACAAATCAAAATTTAGAAGCTGCAAAAAAAGAAAAAGAGAAAGATTGTACTTATTGTAAAAAGTACGAGAAGCTAAAAGACTGGCCAATAAGCGAAAGACCAGAAGCATTTATATATGAAGAAATTGATTACCCTGAGGGAATGTTTCATGAAAGCTTAATTAAAAGTAAACAAAAGCAAGGTGAAGCTGGAAGAAAAGTTTATCAAAGATTTGTTAAAGGAAAAGGTGAGTTAAATAAATATCAACATCACATGATCAGAGACATGGCTTATTTTGAAGCTTTATTTAATGAGATGCTTAATGACAAAAACGCAAGTGTTGAAACATTAGAAGGTATTAAAAAAGGAAGAGAGGCCATGAGAATGAGCTTAAACATCTCACCAAAAGCTAAATCATCAGAGGCAGTTCTAAAATTCTGGGCAACAGGTAAAATGCTTTATGCTGCCCATAAAAAAAATAAAAAGAAAAAGAAAAAGAAGGCAAAAAAATTAACACCTGAAATAGCAGAGCGCGCAGCAGTTTTAGCAAATTTAAAAAAACAAATTGCAACTGCAAAAGTAAATGCACAAAGAGCTGCTACTATAAAAGCACAAGAGAAAATTGAGGAGGGTAATTGATAATTTTGAGAATTGTAATTAAAATTTTTTTATTATTTTTTTTATTCCTAAACTTTTCTGTTAAGGCAAATGATATAGCTGCTATGTCAGGAATTTCAGAAGCAGCAGGAAATTCAGCTCAAGCTGCAGCAGATCAATTAGCAGCAGATGCAAGTAAGGTTGCTGAAAATATTTCAGGTGCAACAGAAGCTTTAGGCCAAGCAAAAAGTGATATAGGAAAAGCTTTAGATGTATCTATAGCTCAAGCAGAGAGCGCAATGGAATTTGCTACAAAAAGTTTAGAAAAAGGAGATATTACCTCTGCAGTTCAGGCAATGTCTCTAGTTGAAGGCGTTACTGATATGGCTCTAGGTGCCATTCCAGACCCAACAGCTTTAGACATGACAGGAATAGATTTTGCAAATGATTTTTCTCCAGAAGAAATGGCGGCTTTGTCAAGTATTGCTGGCCAAATGGGTGCTGGAAAAGTTGTCTCTTTACAAAAAATGGCAGGGCAGATGAACGCTCTAGGTGCTGCTGGATTTGATGCAAAAGGAATGATGGGATCTCTAGATGCTCAAGGTATTGGGATGGGTGCTGCCATGGAAGGGTTATCAAAATCAGGTTTAGTCGATATGGAAGCTATAACTGGTTCAGCTAATTTTGATATGGCGAATTTTAACCCAGGAGATTTTGCTTCAATGAATGTTGCCGAAATGGGAATGAATCCAGCAATGATGGCAGGAGCATTAAACGCATTACCAGTTGGAGCCGCAACTGCTGCACTAGAAACCTTAGCAGCTAATCCTGACACGATGGGCCAAATGGGTCAATCAATGACTGGTGCAATAGTAGCCACGATGAGTGCAAAAGGTATGGGCGAAGAAATGATGAAAAGTATGGAGACAAGTATCGGGATGGAAGGCATGACTGAAATGGCAGAAGGCATGGGTGGTATAGAGGGAATGCAAGAAATTGGAAAAGCAATGCAAGAGATGGGAATGGATCAAATGGCTCAAACATTGCAAACAGCATTTGCTAATCCAGATGTTGGAATAACTTCTGCAATGTCAGGAACAGTTGGAATGATAAGTCAAGCCATATCTGGTAAAGCACCAAAAGAACAGAACGCTATTCAAAAAGGTATGGAGATGAAGGACTCTTTTGCAAATAATATGACTGCACCTGAAGCTTTAGAAATGCCAGAAAATATAAGTGAATCTGGAATGATGATGGGTGCAATGGTAATGGCAAAACCATCTTTAGCCGGTGGATTACCTGGTGCAATGGCACCACCTGAAGGAATGACTGCTGTAGGTATGGGTTTAGCATTAGATCCAAATAATCCAGCAGGTACAATGATGGGTGGAGTTATGGAAAATATGTCTAAAGCTGACATGGGTGAGGCAATGGCAAACATGACAGGAATGGAAGTTGGAGAAATGGACAAATTAGGAATGGCTGATATGGCAATGCAAACAGGTTTAACTCCTGGAATGGTAGCAAGTATGGGTGCAGCTGGAATTGCAGGTATGGATGTATCAACAATTATGTCAACTAACGTTGCTGGGTTAGGTAGTAAAGCAATTAAAGGTGTTGCGGAAATGGCTAAGTCTGGAAATTTATCAGCTGGTCAAATGGGAGATATGATGGAAGTTGGATTAGTCAATCAAGGAACGATGGCTGCAATGGGAGCTGAAGGAATGAAAGGATTAAGTGGAGCCATGGGTATGGAAGGTGGCGATATGGGTCTAGCAGCGATGAGTGGTGGAATGGTTGGAATGGGAGAAATGAATTTAGACTCACAAATGAATCCAGAAATGGCAGCAAGCATGGGCTTAGCGGGAAGTCCTGAAGGTGCAAAATTAGGAGACATTATGGGTGGAACACCTGAAGGATTAGAAGGTGGCATGAAAGGTGGAATGAATTTAGGACAAGTCTCTGCTGCAATGGGAACAGGAGTTGACCCAGGAGCAGCAATTGGAAACGTAGCAGGTGCTGCAATGGCAGCTGAAGGAGCAGGAGGATTAGCAGGTGCCGCAATGGGATCAGCTATGGCTGCTCAAGGAGCAGCAGCCTCAGCTATGGGTTCTCATGCAATGGGAGCAGCAATGGGAATGGAAGGCATGGGCGAAGGCGAAATGGGTAAAGCCATGGGAGGCGCTATGCAAGATGGAATGACTGGAACAATGGGTGGAGCTATGGCAGGTGCAATGGCTGGAGGTCCAGCTGGTCCAGGAGATATGGGTCCAATGGGAGACATGGGTCCGATGGGCGGTCCTGAAGGCGGTCCAATGGGAGACATGGGTCCGATGGGCGGTGACATGGGCGGCATGGGCGGTGCCATGGGTGATATTGGTGGAGCTGTTGAAGGAGCAATGGGAGGTCCAGGCGCTCCAGGTGATCCAGCAGGTCCAGGTACTCCAGGTCAACCAGGTGCCCCTCCTCCAGGTGATCCAGGTCCAGGTCCAGATCCTAAATAATAATGAAAATGTATATTAGATTTATTTTATTACTTGTTTTTTTAAACCTGATTTCAAATACATCATTTGCAAACTCTAGATTTGGAGAGTTAACCGAAATGCGTGATGAGAAAATGCGAGGTAAAGATGGTCAATGGGTTAGACCTCATCCAGGACCTTTTATTTGGAACCACATCGAAAAAGAAAAAGGAACGTTTACTTGGGAAGAGGCAGACAAATATGTTGTTTATGCTCAAGAACACAATCAAACAATTTTAGCTACTATCTGGCCTCACGCTAATTGGGAGCAAAAATCTTGTAAAAGAAAAAAAGCAAGAAGTCCTTTTGGAAAAAAATTTACAAAGTATCTTAGTAAACCTTGCTCCATGGATGACTACAAAAACTTTCTTTTACAATTAGTTGATCGTTATGATGGAGATGGTGCAAATGATATGCCTGGTTTAACTAAACCAATTATATATTGGGATATTATGAACGAACCAGAATTTAAAATGTTCTTTAAAGGAAGTGAGGAAGACTTTGTAGAAATATTTAATTTTTCTTCTAAGGTAATTAAGGAAAAGCAGCCAGATGCAGTGATTGTAATGGCAGGTGCTGCAGGAATGTTTCCAGAAAGCAAAAAATTTTGGAAATCTGCTTTGCCAAAAATCAAAGATCATTTTGATATCGCAAATATCCACCATATAAGTGGTCCAGATGGACAGTGTGATAGAGAGCTTTGGGTAGATGAATTTGCAGCCTTATTAAAAAGTGCAGATGTCAATAAACCTATATGGTTAACTGAAGCTATGACTTGTGGTGCTCCAGTCAAAGCTTGGGTAAAAGCATTTTTAAATGGAGCAGAATTAATTATTGATGTTGGTGTGAATGCTCCAGGAAAAAAAATGAGCAAAAAAGGTAGAAAGAAATTAAATGAATTCATTGCTGAATATGATGGATTTACATCAATAAAAAGTATTTCAAAAAAACAAGTAGAATTTACATACAGTGATGGATCTAAAAAAATCTTAGAATTCTAAATTAACACTAACTCTTACAATTGACATCACAATCTTAATAGTTAATATTAATTATACAAAGTCTGGTTGTGCTGACTTTTAAATCAAGGGACAACAAACGTTTTAAAAAATTTAAAATATGAAAAAATTGTTTGTTGTTATTCCATTAATTTTTCTTCTAATATAAAAAAAGGTAAATGAAGAAAATTTTCATAATTATTATTTTAACTTTACTGTCATCAAATGTTTCTTATTCAAAGGACAATCCTTACAAATTTTTAAAAAAAGAGATTTTAATCGGTAAAGCAAAAAAAGAGCTAGTAAATGATACTAGATCAATATCTAAAAAAAAGGCTCTATCAATTGTTGAAGATGAAAATGGAAAAGCTATTAAAATTACTCTGGATACAAAGTTTAAAGGACATAAAGATGATTGGGGAAGAACTGGCGAGAGAAATCAGAGATGGGAGATGGCAAATGCAAAAAAACCTAGAAAATTTAAAAAACCAGTTTATGTAAAATACAAATTTAAATTAAATGAATTTCCAATTAAAAATAATTTAGGTGGTTCTTTATTTCAAGTAATTGCTAACAAGGGTAATTCTAGGCTGTTACCATGGATGAAATTCCAATATTCTGATAATCGACTTGCTCATCAGATAAATTTTACAAAAGAAGTATTTTATCTCCAAGGAGATCCAGACAATACTAATTTTGATAAAATTGGGTATAAATTTTATCTTGGTTATGTCAAAGATTATAAAGATTATAGAACTCTAAGCCTTAAAATTTTGGCTTCAAAAAAAGAAAACGGTGAAATTATAGGATGGCTTGATGATAAAAGAATTTTTGAGGTTTATGGCCCTAATTTCACAATAGGAAATGGGTATACTTTTAAGTGGGGTTTCTATAGATGGCTTGAGCAAATGTCTTTAGAAACAATCCCAACTCAATCAGTAACAGTAAAAGAATTTGGATTTAGCGATAAATGTGAAGAAATATTGAGTCAAGATAAATGCTCTTACTCATCAGATAAAAAAGATTCAATTTCCCACGTAAGGTTTAAAAAAAGCTCCTGGAGGGATAAAACACATGGTAAAAAAATTTCTAAATCAATTAAATGGAATAAGCCATTACCCGAAATAAAAATGAAACAATAAAGAGGAAGTCATTATAAATTTTCAATGTTAATTACAAATACATGAAAAAAATATTTTTATTAATTTTATTTACAATTTTATTTTCAAACTCAAGTGTTCAGGCAAAAAGTTTTAATCTTGATAGAGCAACTGGTGAATGTAGTGCACCCAAAAAAAATCGTTTTTCAAATATGGATTATGATGTTTACAAAAATACATTTATAAAACTTAAGTTAGACTTTAAATTTGAAAGTGGAGCAACCTATCGAGAAGAAGGTCTTTTAAAAAATATATATTGGATAGAAACAAGATATAGAGAGGCATCTATGTCTTGTTTACTAGGTGACAAAAAAATATGTGAAAAAATAGTTCAGCACGCCAAATATTTAGCAGAAAATAAAGCAATAATGAAAAACTATGGGGGACCAGATAATAATGATTGGTATGAAGCAACATTTATTAATAATCATATTTTAAGCCATGTCTTGTTTGCTTACTGGGTAGCTAAAGAAAAAATTCCTATTGAAAAAAAGACAAATCAATTAATTAAAAAATGGGCAATCAAATCAGTGAAGAAGAACGATGTTTCAAGAAGACCTCAAGGTCTAAATAATCATAGTTTAAATTCTGCAAGAAGTTTTATTTTAGCTGGAGGTATTTTTGAAGACGAGAAACTTTTATCTAAAGGTGAAAAAATATTTAATAAATATTTAGATAAAGAATTTGAGATTTTAAATGATAAACATATTGTACTACCAGTTGAAGCAGCGAGAGGGAGTAGAGCTATTTTCTATACTGGAAGAACATTAAATATTATAATGTTTTTAGCATATTTATTAAAAGACTCTGAGCGAGACCCATTTAATGAAAAATTTAATGATAAAATACACAGAGCAGTTGAATTTATGCTAGATGCAGATTTAGATAATAGTCTAATTTATCCTTGGGCTAAAAAAAATAAATCAGCTATTGGAGATTATAAAAAGCAAATTATTGATAATCCAACTTATTCTTGGGTTCCAGCATATCTTTATGCTTATAAAGACTCAAAATTAACTGAAAAAATATTTGCTAATAAAAATGTTAAGAAGTTTATTAAAAATGAGAAAAATAAAAATTTTACTGCAAGATGGGCTTTGATTGATAACAAATGCGTTTATCCAGGAAAATGGATTGATACAAAAAAAAAAGCTAAAAAAAAATTTGAGTATATCGCTATAGTAAAAAATAAATTAGATGAAAAAGTTTTAATTAAAGTTAGAACAGACAGTAAAGAGCAAGCTATTGAAGATGCTATGAAAAAATGTACTGATAAGCATGAAGATGGATGTTATGTTCATTATTCAAGTCAAGTTGCTTTTGGAGGATAGTGAAAAAAATTTTATTAATATTTTTTAGTTTAAGTATATTCTGGAGCATTCCAGCAGAGTCAAACACATTAAAAATCAAAAAAAATAGAGTAATAAAAACAAAAGGGGATGTATTTTATAAGTGGCCGCATAAATGGAAGTTCAGTTATATAATGGAACATTGGAAGCCTTACGCAATTCAAGAAATAACTGACAATGTAAGGTATGGAAAGACTGCCTTAAGATTTGAATTAAGAAGTGGAAGTTGCGGTAAAACATCTAAAAGATGGGATGATTGTAATAATGGCCCTTTTGGATCTGAAAGATATGAATTGTTACCCTCTAATATAGATAAAATTTTTACTTTTAATGGAAATGTTTGGCATACGATCTCTTGGTATGTAGAAAAATTTGATACTCCATTTGAGGGCCATAATTCAATTTGGCAAATCCATAATGACGGTGATTGGGCACCAATGTTTAATACCGATCTAAGGCCAGAAGGTCTTTATTGGCAAAGACGTACGGCTTGTAATGCACCAGAAATTTATAAAAAAAAAAACGCGAAAGGTAATGATGGTTGTTCAGTTAGCTGGAAAGAGAATGCTAACGTCAAAATTATGGATAGAAATGAATTATTCGATAAATGGAATGATGTCATAATGAATGTTAACTATACTTCAAAAGATAGCGGGTATCTGAAAATGTGGATCAATGGCAAACTGGTTTACCATTATCAAGGACCTATAAAACCACCTAATGAAAGAAAAGAATGGAGCAATAATTCAGCAATGCAATTTGGAATATATAGAATGGCAGAGGACGGTGTTCATCCACATACACAAATAAATTATTATGATGAAATTAGATATGCTAAAAAAAAATGCTCAAAACTTAAATTAGAACAACTAGGTTACAGTTGTGAAAAATTAGAGAGCCAGAAAATTGAGGTAGATACTTTATTTAATTAAATGAAAAAAATTTTATTAACTTTTTTTGGTCTATTTTTATTTTGGAATATACCAGTTAATGCAAAATCAATTTCAGATCAAAAAGACGAACAATTCTGTTTACCAAAAGATATATCAAAAGGTACAGGGTGCGTTTGGCAAGTAAGCATAAGAACGAAAGGTTTAGATCATCAGATTCAAATTGTATCTAAAGAGGATGGTCATCCTGTCAGAGATGGTAAATTAAGTCTTAGGTTTGAAGTTAGACCAGGTGAGTGTTGGGGTTCATTTGATAAGAAAGAATTAGCTAATGAAAATCAACCCAACAATGATTGCGAAAGGACAAATGGTAAGTCTGAAAGAGCAGAGATGGGTACAAAAAAATTTTATAAAGGTAAAAAATGGTATGCCTGGTCAATTTATATTCCTGAAGGACAAGAATTTTTAAGTCCTTCAAGTTTGAAGTTATTTCAATTTGATCACAACGATGGAACTGGATATCAGCAGCTTGCAAATTTTGATCACGGTGATGGTAAATATACTTTTTTCAATGCAGTAGCTGATTGGGAGGAGAGTAAAAGTGTAGATGTAATAGGTAAATGGACAGATATTGTCGTCAATGCTAACTGGTCTCATAAAGATAATGGTTATTATAAAATATGGGCTGATGGTAAAATGATTTATGATTATCAAGGTCCAACTTTTTATGCAAAAAATCTAAAAGCAAACATAAAGATTGGCGTCTATAGGAACTGGCTAGACCGTATATGGGAATTAGGTAGAGACGGAGGAACAACGGTTGTTTATTATGATAAAATCAGATTTGGTAAATCAGAAAAAAGTTTAGAATTAGATTATAAACTCGAAACTGAGATTAAAAAAAGTGAAGCTGAATTAATTCAAGACGAAATTGCTGTTTTAACTGCAAAAGCTAAAAAAAATTATGATGCTGAAATTTCAAAGAAAATAAAGAAATTAAAAAGAAAATTAAGAAGACTTGAGTCTAATTAAATTAGTTATATGAAAAAAATTTTATTTATATTATCTATTTTAATTTTATCCTTATCTGCACAAGCAAAAGATCCTCCAAAAAAATACTTAGATGAAAATTATGTTTTTAAACATTTAAAATTTATTAAGTGGCCTGAGAAAACAGGAGTGTGGGGAAAAATAGAAACTCATGGAAGAATTGCTCCTAATCCTTGGAACTTAAGATATGAAACAAAAATTGTTAGAGATGGAAAATATTCATTACGTTTTGAGATGAGAGATGGTGATTGTCATCGACGTGATTGCGATAGACCTAACAAAGCGGGAAGAAGTGAAGTTTCATTTGATGGAGCTTATCCAAAAAATGCAAAAGGACATGTTGGAAATGTTTGGTATGCGTGGTCTATGTATATTCCAGAAGGTACAAATCATATTAAACCCGCTTATACAATTTTGGGGCAATTTAAAATGCCTACTGCTTACATTGAGCAATTAGATAGAATTAACTCTTCTGGTTTTGATGAAGATTGCCCAGAGATTCCATTGCTTTTTCATTTAGATCCCGAAGGAGTATTATTGGTTAAAGATGGTGTTGAAAAATGTGGAGGTTATGTAAATAAAGTAATTATACCTTATCCTGAAATACATAATAAGTGGCATGACTTTTTACTTAATGTAAATTGGACTGGAAAAGAAGATGGCTTCATTCATTTATGGATTAATGATAAAAAAGTTTATCAATCAAAAGGTAAAACGATTGGAAAATCACTTAAAAGAAAAAAAGATGGAAAAAAAATGGGACCTAGTTTTAGGTTTGGCATTTATAATGGAAAAAGGTTTAAAACTGTAGAAACTCAAGTTGTTTATTATGATGCTTTTAAAAGTGGAAAAAAATGTAAGAAAGCAGCTTTATTTCATGACTGTAAAAATCTACCTACAACAAATTTAAATATTGAGGGAAGATACAAACTAAGTTGGTACTGGGTTGATATTAATAAAGAAACAAAAAAAATAATTAAGGATGAGTTTATAGTTTCCGATAAGATTAATATTAAAAACGGTAAATTTTTTTTTGAGAAATTAGGCTCAAGCAAAATTATTTCAGATAAATATCGAAAAAATATTAAACTTAAACAACACCAAGATAACCTAGAAATTGAAGGTAAATTAGATTTAGATACTGATGATCCCTCTAATATTACAATAATGTTAGAGAATAAATCTTCTCATTACGAAGGCTTAGGTATTCTCGAAAATTATGAAAAAAAAACTGAAAATGTTAAAGTAATTTTAACACCTATTAATTAACATGAAAAAAATATTAATTATTTTTTATATTTTAATATTTTCACAAGTTGCTTGTGCAAAAAGTATTGATAATTATAAAGATTTAGATTTAACCTCAAAACCTAAAAAGGTTTTATCAAAAAGTAAAACAAAAGCTTTATGGAATGCTTACAATAAAGCAAAAGAGTGTTTTGAGCACCCAACTTATGGTGAAGGTTTTGGATATAAATTAATTAAACAAAAAGAAGAATATTTTATTAAAAACAAATGGATATCACCTTTCTACAAATTATCTAATGAAGATAAGCATAAGCTAAATTTAAGTAGAGCTCCAAAACCACTTGAGAAAATAAAACTAGATGAAAGTTACGGTGAGGAAGTAGCAGAAGCTAATTTTGCAATGAATTATTTTCAAGAGGCAGCATATGCAGGAAGAGCTAGTAATAATGAGGAAAACATAGATAAAATTAAAACCGTATTATTAGATTGGGCTCAAAAAGATGCTCTAAGAAAGGGTATTAATGTTTCATGGGGAAAAAAACCTGTCGATTGGCAAATGATGGTTTTAATAAATTCAATCTTAACAACAACAGCTGTTATTGCGGATAAGTTTGATGCAGAAGAAAGAAAGATTTTAGGACCTTGGTTAAATAATTTAGTAAAGAAAGTTGCAAAAAGTAGATGGAAGGATAGGCAAGATAATAAAGCTTATTTAACTTCTTATATTACTATGATTTGGGGATTAATGGTTAATGACTTGAAAGCAGTGCAACATTCAATTGATGTGGTTAAGCTTGCAGTCAATGATATGCGACCAGATGGTAGTTTTCCTATAGATACTCAAAGAAGTGGTATGGGTTTAAAATATAATGCTGATAGTTATGGATATCTTTTAATGATGGCCTCTCTATTAAAGGATGCAACGGGACGAGATTTATTTAATTATAATGTGGATAATAGAAGTTTACATAACGGAGCAGATTTTGTAATCAAAGGAATAATGGATCCCTCCAAAACAAATCAAATATATGCAATCTCGTGTCCAGACGGGGGTGATCGATGGGGATCAATTGAAAAACCATCAAAAAGCTTTATTAAATCTTCAACTTATTTGATAGTATATATAAGCAAATTTCCAGATTATAAAAATTCAGATGTAATTATGAAAAAATACAACGATACTTTTAATAATAAATATTTACCAAAAATTAAATCTGAGCCATCTAGAGTATTTACATTACACCCAATGTTAATTTCAAAGTAAAATGAAAAAAATTTTAATTATTCTTCTATCTCTTCTTTTGCTTCCATCACAATCTTACTCAGGTGATTTCAAATCAAAAATGACTAAAAAAGAAAAAAAAGATTTTGCTTTTTACGTTCTTAAAGCTCAATCAGACAATAAAATGGAATTTAATAGTAGAAATGTTCCTAATCGACCTGGACTTTATAAATTTTTCGATAATCTTGAGGATAATATGGGCGTTGCAGAAAAAGGAATTGAATTTAAATTAAGTTATTCTGATATAGGCCACAAGTACGATTGGAACAGATGGGGAAGACCAGGTTTCGCTCAGCGTTTCCAAATTCATGAACCCAAAAAATACACAACTAAAAAAGGAAAAACTAAATGGTATCGAGTTGGCTATTTCATTCCGAAAAATATAAATACATCTAAGCACAATTTGTCTTTATTTGATTTTAAAATGATTTACGGAAAGGAAGGAGAAAAGGCCGTAGGACCTGGACTAAATATAAATAATAATAGTATTATATGGATATTTAATGGACCAAATTATAAAGCTGCACCAAATGAGGCTGGAGAACAATACTATTTTGATGGTTATGTGGTTCACCTTGATGATAGATTTTCTCCTTTAAGAGGGAAATGGGTAAATTTATTAATTAATGCAAAATGGGCTAAAGATGGATTTTTACATTTATGGATTGATGGAAAGTTAAGATCTAGTTATTTTGGGGATGTCTTAGGAGGAGCAAGTAAAGTAAGATTTAAATTTGGGCCTTATAGAAATTATATGACAGATGCTACTGATCAAGGTTTAGAAATTAAAGATGCGGTCATTCGTTATTCTAATGTTGGAAAAGCAGATAAATGTGATGATTTATGGAGTGGTTGTGATGAAATTATCAATCAACTAACTAATAACTCTCAAGTTCATGGAGCAATATCTGTTAGTAAGTGTATTCCATCTGGTGAGGGTGATAAACCAGCAACCTGTGAAAATCTTGGCTATCCACAAAATCCAAGACCTTTTTGATTAATTTTGATTAGCAGCAACCGCAGCTTTTTTTAGCAGCTTTTGGCTGATCGTCAGCTTTTGCAGCTTCTAATTCTTTTTGTTCGTCTTCAAGAGCCTTTTGTTTCTTTGAAATCTTGTCTTCAAAGTAATCATAAAGAGAAGCAAAACCTAATTTAGCGGCTCTTTTTTCCTCGTAATTTTTTCGGCCTTTAAGGTTTTCAATTATTTTAACTATTTCTTGGTTTTGCATGCCTCTTTTTTATTAAAAAAGCTAGATAAATCAAGCCCTAATAGTGGGCAAACAATAAAAGTCAGCTGTATCAATTTTAGAAGAATATTGCCTTCGCATATTCCATTTTTTATGAACTCCAGCACTTGCAACACTTAAAGTAGATCTTCCATATCGGTGATTGGTATTATCAATTGATCTCATTAAGCTATTTATTTTTTCATCTTTCTCAGATGTAAATAAATTTGTTTTGTCACTTGCATTCGACAATCCTGTAAGCATCACACCTGCTTTTTGATAACGATAACCATTTTTAAAAATACTCTCAAGTATTGCAACCGCTGTCTTAACTGTTTCAATACTATTGTTTGTTGCAATAGGAAAATCAACTGTCTTTGCATTTGAGTAATATCCAAAGTTTCTTTGGAAAGGACTAGTTCTAACAAATACTGTAATTGCTTTTGCAACTAAAGACTCTGACCTAATTTTTTCAGAAGCATTTAAACAATAATTTGCAACTGCTTCTTTTAATTCTTGAAATGTTTCAATTCTTTTGCCAAATGATCTTGAAACAACACAGCTCTTTCTTTTAGTGGTAGTTGTCTCTAAACCTATACAAGAAACTCCTCTAAGCTCCATTGCTGTTCTCGAACTTAAAACATTTGATGATTTTTTAATCCAGGTATTAGATTTATTTTTCAACTGTTTGGCATTGTAAATCCCATGTTTTTTATAAAACTTAGTCAATTGTCTTCCAACACCCCAGACATCATTGATTTCTACTTTTTCTAAAATAGGATCTAGGTTTTCTATTCCAATTAAGCTTGTTACCCCTGATTGTTTTTTCTTTGCAATATGATTTGCAACTTTACTTAAAGTTTTCGTTTTTGCTATTCCAATACTTGTTGGAATACCAGTCCATTGCAAAACTGTTTCTCTAATTTCTTTTCCAACCTTTTCTACATCTTGATCTGGAAAATTTGATAAATCTAAAAAAGCTTCATCAATAGAATAGACTTCTATTTCTGAATTAAATCTTTTAAGTGTTCGCATTACCCTTCTAGATAAATCTCCATATAAAGAATAGTTTGAAGAAAATACTTCAACTTTATTTTTAATAATAATATCTTTTGCTTTAAAATAAGGTTCGCCCATCTTAATTCCTAATGCTTTTGCTTCATTTGATCTTGAAATAATACAACCATCATTATTAGATAAGACAACAACTGGTTTTCTTCTTATTTTAGGATTAAATAATCGCTCACAAGAAACATAAAAAGAATTACAATCAATTAATGCTATTTTTTTAGTACGTAGAATGGATGACATAAGTAACAACTCCCCAAATAAAAATATCTTGTTCTTCGTTAATTAAAATTCTGTCAGAAAATTCTTTAGATCCAGAGGTTAAAAATTTTTTATCTCTTTCTTGAACTAAAGTTTTAACAACAAGTTCGTCATGAACATTTGCAATCACAGTTGAAAAGTTTTTTGGCTTTAAACTTTTATCAACCACCAATAAGTCTCCATCATTAATACCAACATCGACCATAGATTTACCTTGAACTCTGATGATGAAAGTTGCTGGAACATTTCTTATTAAGTGCATGTTTAGATCAATATCTTCTTCGATATAATCAGTGGCAGGGGAAGGAAAACCAGCGCCTGCTTTATGTAAATAATAAGGGATTGTTAGTTTCATGTTCTTGTTTTGTTCTAATTTATAGCCTATTTATTGAATACACTCAAGAGGTTGTATTTTGAGTCTGTAACTGAATCAAAAGTGAATCAAAACGTGAACATCGAAACTATATTTTGTATGCTTGTGGATAACTTCAACCACTAGTAGTTTAAGTTGGTTATTAAGTTATATAAATTTTAATTTAATTATGAGTATTTTAGATTTTGTAATGGTTGGTTCTAATGATTATAAAAAATCAAGCGAGCTATATGATGCTGCATTTGAACCTTTAAAGTTAAAAAAAATACTAACTACAGAAAAATATATTGGTTATGCTCATTTAAGCGATCCAGAAAAAGTAATATTTTATATAACCAACCCAGTAAATGGTAAACCAGCAACTATGGGTAATGGATCACAAATAACATTGTTAGCAGAGTCAAAAGAAGCAGTAGAAAAATTTTATGAGATTGCAATTTCGAAAGGAGCAACTGATGAGGGGGCGCCAGGTATAAGAAAAGACGGAAATTATTACGGATATGTTCGTGACTTAGACGGAAATAAGATTGCAGCAAAAAGTGTTTTAAAATAAAAAAGGAGTTATATGAAATTAAATTGTCATTGTGGTGCTGTCGAAGCTGAAGTTAAAGGTACAATTAAAGAATTAGCGAAAATTGTCAAATGTAATTGTTCTATTTGTAAAAGAAAAAATGCAACTATGGGAATGGTTAAAAATGAAGATTTTAAAGTTACAAAAGGACAAGATAAATTAAAACTTTATCAGTATCATACCAAAGTGGCAAATCATTACTTTTGTATTGAATGTGGAATTTATACTCACCACAATCCAAGAAGTGCTCCAGCGATGACAGGAATTAATTTAGGATGTGTAGATGAAGTAAAGGTAGAAGATTTAAAAGATGTTATATTCTTTGATGGTCTCAATCATCCAATGGATCAGAAAAAATAGAAATTAAATGAAATTAGCTGCTGAGTGTTTTGAAAAAGTTAAAAGAGATTGTGTAAAATTTATTAAATCACAAGAAACTCCGAAAGAAAAATTTATTAATAAAGAGGGGATGCTTAAAAAATTTTTAATTCCAATATGTTTTTGGATTGCAAAAAAAGCCAATAATAGAAAACCATACCTTGTTGGTTTAGCAGGTGGTCAAGGAACAGGAAAAACAACTATTAGTTCAATTCTAAAAATAATATTAGAAAAATATTTTAAACTTAAAGTTTTTAAAGTTTCTATTGATGATTTTTATAAAACGAGAAAAGAAAGATATAGATTATCAAAAAAAATACATCAAATGTTGATGACTAGAGGAGTTCCAGGAACACATGATATCAAAATCATGTTAGATTTTTTTAGACAAGCAAAAATTAAAAATTTTAGAAAAATCAAAATTCCTAAATTTAATAAAGCTATTGATGACCGATTTCCAAAAAAAAATTGGTATAATATCAAGCAAAGACCCGATGTAATTATATTTGAAGGTTGGTGTGTAGGTGCCAGATCAGAGAATTCTAATACATTAAAAAAAGCAATCAATTCACTCGAAAGAGTAAATGATAAAAAACTTATTTGGAGAAAATATGTAAATAACCAATTAAAAACTTCATATAAAAAGTTATATTCACAATTAAATTGTTTAATTTATTTAAAAGCAAAAAACTTTAGTTTATTGCAAAAGTGGAGGATGAAGCAGGAAAACAAGTTATGGTTAAAAACAAAGAAAAAATCTAATCACAAAATCATGAGTAAAGGCGATGTAATTAATTTTATGCAAACTTATCAAAGAATTACACAGAACATGTTTAAATATGCGCCAAAATATTCTACAATTATATTAAATTTAAATAGTAACCACCAAATTAAAACAATAAAATATAACAAATGAAAAAATTCTCATTAATAATATTTTGTATATTAATTTTTCCATTAAGCGCTTTTTCTGCAACTTTAAAAGAAGCATTAAAACAAACTTTTGATAACAATCTTGAGCTTCAAGCAGAAAGAAAAAACTTAGAAATTCAAAAAGAGGTAATCAATATGTCGAGAAGTGACTTATTACCTACTTTAACTTTATCAGGAACAAAAAATTTTGAAGAGACTAATGAACTTACAAATCAAAGTGGGGGAGATGCATCTATTACTGATACTGATACAATGACTTCTTCAATTAAACTTGAGCAAACATTACTTGATGGTAGTGGAAGAAAAACAGAATATGAAAAAAGTAAATTAGGATTAAATCTAACTGAAGCAAAATTAGTTAAAAAAGAACAAGAGATTTTCTTGAGAGCAATAGAAGCTTATACAGGGTTAATTTTGGCTTATGAAAAACTAAATATAAATGAAGAAAATGTAAACTTACTTCAAAGACAATTTGAATTAGATAATGCAAGATTAAGTAGGGGGCAAATCACAGCATCTGATTTAGCACAATCTCAATCATCTCTAGCAGGCGCTCAAGCAAGGTATATTGAAGCTCAAAATAATATAGTAACAAGTAAATTAAATTATGAGAATGTAATTGGGGTTATAGCTGCAAAAGAAAATTTAAAAAAAATATACAATGCTAACGTATCTATTCCAAAAAATTTAAGTGAAGCAAAGAAAATATCTTTACAAAAAAGTCCAGAATTAATTATTGCTGAAATAGAATACGGACAGTCAGAATTAGATGTAAAAATTGCAAGATCTGATCTTTCTCCAACAGCAAAGATTTCATTAGAGAGAACTTATACAGACGATTTAAGTGCAACTTATGACGAAAGAGAAAAAGATGTTTTACAAGCCACTGTTTCTTGGCCTTTTCAATTTGGTGGAAAAAATAAATCTAATGTAAGCAAAAATCTTCAAGCTAAGGGCATGAAAAGATTATTATTAGAGAACGCTCAGAAAAATAATACACAATCAGTAACTTCATCTTGGTCAACTTTACAATCCTCAAGAAGCTTTTTACAAGCTGTGCAATCTCAAGTTAAAGCAGCTGAAATTGCAACTGAAGGTATTAGTTTTGAGTATGAAAGTGGATCAGGCAGATCAACTTTTGACGTTTTGCAATCAAGATCAAGTTTAATTAATGCAAAAATAAATCTGGCTGAAGCTGAAAGAAGCTATTTATTGTCTCAATATAGAGTATTAAAATCTGTTGGTTTACTTAATAGCGATTATCTAAATCTAAAATAATTCGATCTTTTTTTATCAAAATTAATAAATATATTGCTAATGAGAACAAAATGTGTACATTTATTTTATGATTCGACTGTTAAAAAATACAAAAAAAGAGGCAAAAAATGACGAAAAGTAACCTAAAAGTAATTAAATCTACTAAAGATCAAGAAATGGACGTTAAAGAAAAGAACAAAGCACTAGATGCTGCAATAGCTCAGATTACAGATAATTTTGGAAAAGGTTCTGTAATGAAGCTTGGCGAAAAAAGAGCTATGGATATTGAGTCAGTATCCACGGGATCTTTAAGTCTTGATTTAGCTTTAGGTATAGGCGGATTACCAAAAGGAAGAATTATTGAAGTTTACGGACCAGAGTCATCTGGAAAAACAACATTAGCATTACAAGTTGTTGCTGAAGCTCAAAAATCTGGAGGCATTTGTGCATTTGTTGATGCAGAGCATGCATTAGATCCAGTGTATGCAAAAAAATTAGGTGTGAATACAGAAGAACTTTTAATTTCACAGCCAGATACTGGTGAACAAGCTTTAGAAATCGCTGATACACTAGTAAAATCAGGCTCTATTTCAGTAATTGTTATCGACTCTGTTGCAGCTTTAACTCCTAAAGCTGAAATTGAAGGCGAGATGGGAGATCATCATGTTGGTCTTCAATCAAGATTGATGAGTCAGGCATTAAGAAAATTAACTGGTTCAATATCAAATACAAATACGATGATGATTTTCATTAACCAAATCAGAATGAAAATTGGAGTTATGTTCGGAAGTCCAGAAACAACATCAGGTGGTAACGCACTTAAGTTTTACTCGTCTGTAAGAATGGATATTAGAAGAATTGGTGCCATCAAAGATAAAGATGAAATTATTGGTAACTCTACAAGAGTGAAAGTAGTTAAGAATAAAGTTGCACCACCGTTTAAAGTTGTTGAATTTGACTTGATGTATGGAAGAGGAATTAGCAAGATGGGTGAACTAGTCGATCTTGGTTCCAAAGCAGATATAATTGAAAAATCAGGTGCTTGGTATGCTTATAAAGGTGAGAAGATTGGTCAAGGTAGAGAGAATGCTAAGACTTATTTAGCTCAAAATCCTAAAGTTGCTGCAGAGATTGAAATGGCAATTAGAGAAAAAGCAGGTGTGATTTCTAAGAAAATAGAAGGAAATCCAATTGATCCTGAAAAATTGGAAAAAGAAAAGAAAGTAGCTGAAAAAGAAGAGGCTGATAAAGCAGAAGCTACTCCTCCATCAAAAAAGAATTAATAGGTCATCTTTATTAATAAAAGGCGCTTAAATTAAGCGCCTTTTTTCCCTTACTGTATCTAGACATAAAATAAAAAAGCTGTATTTTAAAAATATGGCAGACAAAACACTCAACGAAATAAGAAATACTTTCTTAAAGTATTTTGAAAAGAATGATCATAAAATTGTGGACTCCAGCAATTTGGTTCCAAATAATGATCCAACATTAATGTTTGCTAATTCAGGAATGGTTCAATTTAAAAATGTATTCACAGGATTGGAAAAAAGAGAATATGTAAGAGCGACTACTTCACAAAAATGTGTAAGGGCAGGTGGTAAGCACAACGATTTAGAAAATGTGGGTTATACGCCTAGGCACCATACATTCTTTGAAATGTTGGGCAATTTTTCTTTTGGAGATTATTTTAAAGAACAAGCAATTCATTATGCTTGGGATTTAATTACCAAAGATTTTGGAATAGATAAAAATCGGCTTTATGTAACTGTTTTTCATGAAGATGATGAAGCATTCAATTTTTGGAAGAAAATCGCGGGTTTTAGCGATGATAGAATAATCAGAATAGCAACCTCAGATAATTTCTGGTCTATGGGTGAAACTGGACCATGTGGACCTTGTTCTGAAATCTTTTTTGATCACGGCGATCATTTACCAGGAGGATTACCTGGAACCAAAGATGAAGATGGAGACAGGTTTATCGAAATTTGGAATTTAGTATTTATGCAATTTGAACAAGTTTCAAAAGATAAAAGAATTAATCTTCCAAAACCATCAGTTGATACTGGAATGGGTTTAGAGAGAATTGCAGCTTTATTACAAGGGACACATGATAATTATGAAACAGATCATTTTAAAAAATTAATTGCTTCAATTTCAGAATTTACAAAAGTAAAATTGAATGAAAATAATATCTCAAGTTTTAGAGTAATTGCAGATCACCTAAGAGCAAGCTCTTTTCTTTTGGCAGAGGGTGTTCTTCCATCAAATGAAGGAAGAGGATATGTGCTTAGAAGAATAATGAGAAGAGGTATGAGACATTCACATTTACTTGGTTCTAAAGAACCAGTTTTTAATAAAATTTTTGATTCTCTTAAAGAAGAAATGAAGGGTAATTATCCAGAATTAGAAAGATCAGAAACTTTAATTAAAGAAACTTTAAAAATGGAAGAAGAAAAATTTTTAGTTCTACTCGATAGAGGAATAAAAATTCTTAATGACGAAATAAATAAGATTGAAAAAGTTTTGCCAGGAGAAGTAGCATTTAAACTATATGACACATACGGTTTCCCGTTAGATTTAACAGAAGATATTCTAAAAAATAAATCTTTAACAGTCGATCAGGATAAATTTGATGAACTAATGAAAAAAAGTAAAGAACTTGCTAAAAAGAACTGGAAAGGTTCAGGTGATAGTTCACAAGAACAAATTTGGTTTGGTATTAAAGATAGAGTAGGTCCAACAGAATTTTTAGGTTATGAATTTAATAGATCAGAAGGGATAGTTTTATCAATTGTAAAAGACAATAAAGAAACTGAAAAATTATCTGGAAGTGAGGAAGGAGCAATTATAACTAACCAAACACCTTTTTATGGAGAGTCAGGTGGCCAACTTGGTGATACAGGAAAAATATCAGTAGGAGATTTTGTATTTGAAGTAACTGACACTCAAAAAGAACTTGGTGATTTATTTGTTCACTATGGAACATTGAAAAATGGTGAAATTAAAATTAACGACGTTGTTGAAATGAAGATTGATGAAGAAAGAAGAGGCAATCTTAAGGCTTATCATTCAGCAACACATTTACTACACGAGTCTTTAAGAAGAACATTAGGAAAACACGTTATGCAAAAAGGCTCACTTGTTGCACCAGATCGTTTAAGATTTGATTTTAGTCACATGAAACCAATATCAAACGACGAATTAGTAAAAATTGACAAAATAGTTAATGAATACGTTACTAGCAGTACTGAAGTAACAACAAGAATTATGACTCCAAAAGCAGCTATAGAAAAGGGAGCACTTGCTTTTTTTGGGGAAAAATATGGTGAAGAAGTAAGAGTTGTTTCAATGGGTAAAGAGGAAAATACATATTTTTCTACAGAGCTTTGTGGTGGAACTCATGTAAAAAACACTGGTGATATTGGCAAATTTAAAACAATTAGCCAATCCTCAATTGCTGCAGGCGTTAGAAGAGTAGAAGCCTTGAGAGATAAACAGTTGGAAGATTATATTCAAAATAAGGAAAAATTATCCTCATTATCAGTTCAAAAAGATGAGGAAATGATAAATGAGCTTTCTTCTAAAATTATTAAACTAGGTGGAAAACCAAATCTTCAAAACAAAGATTTAAAAGGTTCTATAAAAGACCTGTCTAGACAATTGGAGCAATTAAGTGTGAAAAATGTTTTAGGAGATAAATCTAGAAATATTATTAATGATGAGATTATAAATAATATTAAAGTCAGATTTCAAAAAATCCAAGATTTACCTCCAAAAGATTTAAGAAAATTAGTTGATAATGGAAAGAAAGAATTGAATGAAGGAATAGTAATCGTTTTTGCAAGTAAAGATGATAAAGTTGGACTAGCAGTAGGAATTACTGATAACCTAACAACCAAATTTGATGCTGTTCAATTTGTAAAACTAGGTTCTGAAATAATTGGTGGAAAAGGTGGAGGTGGAAGAAAAGACTTTGCTCAAGCAGGTGGTCAAGATCAATCAAAAATAGACGAAGCTTTTAAAAAGCTAAAGACTTTAATTTAATTTTTTTTTTAAATTACCATCAATTTCATCTAAAAATTGATTTGTTGTTAAAAATTTACTATTTGGACCAACCAAGATCGCCAAATCTTTTGTCATAGAACCATTTTCAACACATTCAATACAAACTTTTTCGAGCGTTTGCGAAAAATTAATTAAATCTTGATTGCTGTCTAACTTTCCTCTATGAGCAAGTCCTCTGGTCCATGCAAAAATTGACGCTATAGGATTAGTAGAGGTTTCCTTTCCTTGTTGGTGCATTCTGTAATGTCTAGTTACTGTGCCATGAGCCGCTTCTGCTTCCATTACTTTTCCATCTGGAGTTAAAAGAGTACTGGTCATTAAACCTAATGAGCCATAGCCTTGAGCCATTGTATCTGACTGAACATCTCCATCGTAATTTTTGCATGCCCAAATATATTTTCCACTCCATTTCATTGCACATGCAACCATGTCATCAATTAATCTATGTTCATAAGTTAGATTATTTTTTTCAAATTCTTTTTTGTATTCATTCTCAAATATTTCCTCAAAAATATCTTTAAATCTTCCATCATATTTTTTAAGAATTGTATTTTTCGTTGACATGTAAACTGGCCATTTTTTAATCAAGCCATAGCTAAAGCAAGATCTTGCAAAATCTTGAATAGATTTGTCTAAATTATACATTGAAAGAGCAACACCTGGGCCAGTGAAGTTAAATACTTCATATTTTATTTCTTCTTTTCCGTCTTCAGAAGTCCATTTTACTTCCATTTTCCCTTTACCAGGAACCTTAAAATCTGTTGCTCTATATTGATCTCCAAATGCGTGTCGTCCAATAATAACTGGATCTGTCCATGAAGGGACTAGTTTAGGAATATTTTTACAAATAATTGGCTCTCTAAAAACAGTTCCTCCAATAATGTTTCTTATTGTGCCATTAGGTGATCTCCACATTTTTTTTAAACCAAATTCTTCAACCCTTGCCTCATCAGGGGTTATGGTTGCACATTTGATACCAACACCAATTTTCTTAATAGCATTAGCCGAGTCAATTGTGATTTGATCATCAGTATTGTCTCTACTTTTCATACCTAAATCGTAATACTCAATACCAAGATTAATATAAGGTAAAATGAGCTTATTTTTTATGAACTCCCATATAATTCGAGTCATTTCATCACCATCCAGTTCAACTACTGGGTTTTTTACGTTGATTTTGCTCATTAAATAAAAATTATCTTATTAATTGAATTTGATCATTTTATATACATATTAATCGAAAATTATCAAATAGAAGAATATGTTTAGTAAGATATTTCCAAAAATCCACACTGAGGGATACAAGTTTATAGTTATAGCTGTTTTTATAACTATCATATTTTTAATCATAAATAATTTTTTAGGATTAATAGGATTATTATTAACTATTTGGGTCTATTATTTCTTTAGAGATCCTGAAAGAATAATTATAGGAGACGATAGTTACTTAGTAAGCCCAGCAGATGGAGAAGTAATTAAAGTTGAGGAGGTAGATGGTCCAAAAGAACTTAATTTAGAAAATAAAAAATTTAAAAAAATTAGTATTTTTATGAATGTCTTTGACTGTCATGTAAATAGAACCCCTTGTTCAGGTATTGTCGAGGAAATTTTATATAAACCAGGTAAATTTTTAAATGCATCTTTGGACAAAGCAAGTGAAGATAATGAGAGAAATTATTATCAAATAAAAGATAAGCATGGAAATGATATTATAGTTGTTCAGATAGCAGGTTTAGTTGCAAGAAGAATTGTTTGTGAAACAAATAAGAACCAAGAGCTCAGCCAAGGAGAAAGAATTGGTATGATTAGATTTGGAAGTCGAGCAGATGTTTACTATGAAAATTATGAACCATTAGTAAAAGTTGGTCAAACAGCAATTTCAGGAGAAACTTTAATTGCTAAAAATTAATTATGGAACAACCAAAAAATAATCTCAAAGTTATTAGTGAAAAAAAAAATAACGCAAGAGTTATTTTACCGAATATGTTAACACTAATTGGAGTTTGTATTGGGCTTACTTCAATTAGATTTGCATTAGATGGAAGATTTGAGTTTGCAGTAGTAGCAATTATTTTAGCAGCTGTAATAGATGGTTTAGACGGAAGAATTGCAAGATTAATCAAAGGAACATCAAAAGTTGGTAAAGAATTAGACTCATTGACTGACATGATAAGCTTTGGAGTGGCCCCTGCATTTATAATGTATTTCTGGAAATTAAATGAATTAGGAAGATTTGGATGGTTACTGTGTCTTATTTATGTGATTTGTGTAGCACTAAGGCTAGCCAGATTTAATATTAATACTGGCCAAGCACCTTCATGGAAAGATAATTTTTTTGAAGGAGTTCCATCTCCTGCTGGAGGTATACTAGTTTTAACTCCTCTAATTTTTAGCATGTCAAGTTTACAATTTTTAGAAATCAATTATAAGATTGTTGTTCCGATTTTCTTCATTTCCACTTCTCTTTTGCTTATTAGTAAATTTCCAAGTTACTCTTTTAAAAAGATTGTGATTCAAAGACGAACAACAATTTTTCTATTATTTGGAATAGTATCATTTTTTGGACTTTTATTAGTTTATCCTTTTAATGTTATTTCAATAAGTGCAATATTGTACTTAGTGGCAATTCCAGTAAGTTTTTTTCATTATCAAAAATTGAAAAAAGAAAACGAAGATCAAAACTTTAAAGATGAAGATGATGATCTTGAAGATATTTTGTAATGAAAAAAAAAGCTATTGTCTCTCTAGCTGACTCCAATTATTATCCACTATTAACTGAATTAATTAACTCTATTAAAAGATTTCAAGAAAGTAATGAAATTGCAATCTGCATTTTAGATGCCGGACTATCTGACGAACAAAAAAAAGAATTATCAAATAAAGTAGATGAAATTAAATCTGCGGAGTGGGACATTGAAGTTGCTGAGAGTAAAATCAAAGGTCGCGAGTGGTTAAAAAGTCAAGTTTCCAGAGCTTTCTTACCTAAATATTTTCCTAAATATGAAAAATATATGTGGATTGATTGCGATGCCTGGGTAAATGACTGGAAAAGTGTTGAGCTTCATTTTAAAGCATGTGATCAGGGAAAATTAGGAATAACACAAACTATAGGACCAGGTTATAAAATTACTTCTAAAGTAAATTGGATTTTTGGAAAACTAGCTTTAATAAAGTCTCAAAATTTTAAACACGCTATTAAATCAAATATTAGTTTAGACAAAGCCCGAAAGCTAGCTTTTGCTCCACATATAAACATTGGTGTGTTTTCACTGGAAAAAAATTCAAGTTCTTGGAATTCTTGGCAACAAAACTTAAAGCAAACTTTAAAAGGTGGTGAAATATTTGGATCAGAACAGTTAGCAATGAATATGTCTGTTTATATAGATAATGTTGAAACTGAATTTCTTCCATTAAATTGTAATTGGATAACAAGTAATTTGTTACCTAAATTTGATGAACAAAATAACACTTTCGTAGAACCATACCTTCCTAATAATAAAATTGGTATTATGCATTTAGCAGCGGGTATCTGGAAAGATAATAAAGATATGAGATTGAATAAAGAAATTAAGATTGATATTAAAACTCTTAAAGGTACAGTTGTTAATAAAAGTTTGAGGTTCAGTAATTAATTGAAAAAAAATAAAATCTCTAAAAACTGGGTCAATAAGCAACGTAGAGATATTTATGTAAGGAAATCTAAATTAGAGGGATATAGAGCTCGTTCCGCTTATAAATTAATTGAGATCAATGAAAAATTTAAAATTTTTAAAGGTGGTATTTCAATAATTGATATTGGGGCAGCTCCAGGCAGTTGGTCACAATATGCAATTAAGACTGCAAAAAATGGAAAAATTATATCAGTTGATCTAAAAAAAATGGAACCAATTGGTAATAGTATTCAGATTCAAGGAGATTTTACTGAAGATAAAACACAAAATGAAATAAAAAAAAACTTGAATGGAAAGGTTGATGTCGTAATGTCAGATATGGCAGTAGATACTACTGGTATCAAAAACATAGACTCTATTCAAACAGGAGAACTGTGTAAGGAGGCTATGTTTTTTGCTAAAGATATTATGGCCGATAATGCTTTTTTTATATCTAAAATTTTTATGGGTGGCACGTTTAACGAAATCGTCGCAGAAGGTAAAAAATATTTTAAAGCAGTAAAGGTTTTTAAACCCAAATCTAGCAGAAAAGACTCAAAAGAAAGTTTTATTATTTGTCATAAAATTAGATAGAGACTTTAAAATTAAAAAGAATCGTCTATATAAGGTTATGATTTCAATAAAAGAAGCACTTACCTTTGATGATGTTACACTAGCTCCAAAGTATTCAGAAATATTACCGTCTGAAGCAGATACAAGTGTAAATTTATCAAAAAATTTAAAGCTGAGAATCCCACTTTTATCATCTGCTATGGATACTGTTACAGAGAGTAAAATGGCAATAGCAATCGCTAAAGCAGGTGGAATAGGAGTTATTCATAGAAACTTAAATGTTGATAAACAATTATTAGAAATTAAAAAAGTAAAAAAACAAAAATTACTAGTTGGTGCTGCTGTAGGCGCAGGGCCAAATGAATTTTTAAGGGCAAAAAAAATTCTTAGAGAAGGTGTAGATTTAATTGTAGTAGACACTGCACATGGACATACAAAAAAAGTAGCTGAGATAATTAAATATATCAAAAGAATTAAAAGCAATAAAATTACTTTATGTGCAGGAAATATAGCTACACCAGAAGCTGCAAAATTTCTTATTAAATTAGGTGTAGATATTATTAAAATTGGAATTGGACCAGGATCTATTTGCACAACTAGGTTGGTTGCAGGTATTGGTGTTCCTCAATTAAGTGCAATTTTGTCAGTAAGAAGCAAATTAAAAAATAAAAATATCAAAATAATATCTGACGGTGGAATAAAATATTCTGGAGATTTAGCTAAAGCATTTGCAGCTGGAGCTGACGCTATAATGATAGGCTCATTGTTTGCGGGAACTGATGAAGCTCCTGGTAAATTAATAAAAAAAAATGGTCAATTATTAAAAAGTTTTAGGGGCATGGGTTCTGTTGGTGCAATGAATAAAGGATCGGCAGATAGATATTTTCAAAAAAAACAAAAAGATACATCAAAATATGTTCCTGAGGGAGTTGAAGGTTTTGTAAAATATAAAGGTGAAGTTGGAAAAGTTATTTATAAGTTGATTGGTGGACTTAAATCATCTATGGGATATCTTGGATCAAATAATATAATAAAATTAAGAAATAAACCTCAGTTTGTTAAAATTACGAAAGCTGGATTTTATGAGAGTATGGTTCACAATGTTGATATTATTAAAGATGAGAATTAATACTAATGAATAAATTAACAAAATTAAGCTTAATAATTTTTTTCACTATTTGTGTAAAAAGTATTGCTACCAGTAAGGAGAATTTTTTTAATCAAGCTTTAGAACTTTACAATCAAGAAAAATATCAAGACGCACGTTTTTTATTTGAAAGAAATATAGTCTTTAACCCAAATGATGCTAATTCATATTTATATTTAGCAAAAATTTATAAATATGAAAAAGATCAAAGAAAAGAGGAATATAATTTAGAAACAACACTTTTAATTGAACCAAATAATGAAGATGCCATTCTAATGATGATGCAAATAGCTTTGGAAAAATCAAATTATGAAAAAGTCAAAGATCTTTCTGAAAGATTTTCAAAAGTTTGTAATAAATTGTGTAATGAAAATAAAAAAATTCAAGATTCATTAAAGAATATTCAACCTGAAAATAATGAGTCTTGATCAAAGTTTAGATAAAATATTAATTATAGATTTTGGCTCTCAATTTACGCAGTTAATAGCAAGAAGAATAAGAGAATTAGGGGTTTTTTCAGAGATAGTAAGTCACAAGAAAATAAACGCAAAATATATTAACAATAGCATTAAAGGAATTGTTTTATCTGGCGGTCCACTTAATGTTAATCAAAAAAATAAGTTTTCATTCGATAAAAAAATTTTAAAATTAAATATTCCTATTTTAGGCATTTGTTTTGGGCATCAAATTCTATCAAAGCTCAATGGTGGAACTGTGAAACAATCAAAACATAGGGAATTTGGTTTAGCTAATATTCATAAAAAAAAAGATAGTCTATTAATTAATAAATTTTTTAGTAATAAAAAAATAAAAAAGGTATGGATGAGTCATGCCGATCAAGTTTCAAAACTTCCAAGAAATTTTAAAGTAATTGCATCAAGCGCAAATTCAAAATTTGCAATTGTTGAGAATAATATAAAAAATTATTATGGTGTTCAATTTCATCCTGAAGTAACACACACAGAAGATGGAAAAAAAATAATTAGCAATTTTATTTTTTTAATATGTAAAATTAAGAAAAATTGGTCTTCTAAAGACCAAAAAAAACAACTTATAAAAGATATAAAAAATACTGTTGGAAATAATAAAGTTATTTGCGCATTATCTGGCGGTGTTGATAGCAGCGTTGTTGCACAATTATTAAATAAGGCTATTGGAAAAAAACTTTATTGTATCTTTGTTAATACTGGTCTTTTACGAAAAAATGAAGAAATTCAGGTTGTCCAAACCTTTAAGAAGCGTCTAAGAATTAATTTAATTTCTGTAAATGCTGAAAAGGAATTTTTAAAAAAATTAAAAAATGTTTCTGATCCAGAAAAAAAAAGAAAAATAATTGGAAAACTTTTTATCAAAATATTTGAACGTTATGCAAAAAAAATAAAAAATGTAAAATTTTTAGCACAAGGAACCCTTTATCCAGATTTGATTGAAAGTAAATCAGTCACTGGTAGTCAAACTTCTAAAATAAAATCTCACCATAATGTTGGAGGACTACCAAAAAAAATGAACTTAAAACTCGTTGAACCATTAAAATTTCTATTCAAAGATGAGGTAAGAAAATTAGGATTAGAATTAAATTTATCAAAAGAAATTATTTCAAGACATCCTTTTCCTGGACCAGGATTAGCTATTAGAATTCCAGGCATAATTACTAACGAAAAAATTAAAATTTTAAAAGAAGCTGATTATTATTTTATAAGAGCCTTAAAGGAAAATAATCTTTATCATAAAATTTGGCAAGCTTATGCTGCATTGCTTCCCGTAAAAACTGTTGGTGTAATGGGAGATAATCGAACTTATGAATATTTATGTCTGTTACGGGCAATTACTTCTGAAGATGGAATGACAGCAGATTATTATGACTTTAAGAAGTCTTTTATGCAAACTATATCAAATAAAATAGTTAACAGCATAAGGGGCATAAATAGAGTTGTGTACGATGTATCATCGAAGCCTCCAAGCACTATTGAATTAGAGTAGTTTTTAATTATAACTTAAGCTTATGAAATATTTGCATACAATGATTAGAATAAAAGATGTAGATGAGTCTTTAAGGTTTTTTTGTAAAGGTCTTGGTTTAAAAGAAACAAGAAGGATGGAAAATGAAAAGGGTAGATATACACTTATATTTCTTGCAGCTCCAAATGATGAGAAAGCAGAAATAGAACTTACGTATAATTGGGATGGCGATGAACTAGGAGAGGGCTCAAGAAATTTCGGACATTTAGCTTATAGAGTAGATAATATTTATGAAACCTGTCAAAGATTAATGGATATGGGTTATACTATTAATAGACCACCTAGAGATGGCCATATGGCTTTTATCAGGTCACCTGACAAAATATCAATAGAAATACTTCAAGAGGGAAATTTAGAACCCAAAGAACCTTGGGCGTCAATGGAAAACACCGGCTCTTGGTAAGTCGATGAAAAAAAAAATTTTAGATTTAATAAAAAAAAAAAATAAACAAAAGATTGTAAGTTTAACCGCTTATTCAAAAAATATTGCATCAATTTTAGATAATCACTGCGATATAGTTCTTGTAGGAGATTCACTAGGATCTGTTTTATACAATTATAAATCAACAAGAGAAGTGTCTATCGACATGATGATTGAACATTCAAAAAGTGTAAGAAAGGGGATTAAAAAAGCTTTAATGGTTGTTGATATGCCACATAATACCTATCGAAATTCTAAAGAAGCATTAAAGAACGCAAAAAAAATAATTTCTCAAACAAAATGTGATGCTGTCAAATTAGAGGGAGGAAAAAAAATTTATAAAGTAGTAAAAACATTAATCAAAAATAAAATTCCTGTAATGGGACATTTGGGATTACTTCCCCAATCAGATAAAACTTTTAAATTTAAAGGAAAACAAAAAATTGAGAGAGATAAAATCTTACAAGAATCTCAATTATTGGAAAAAGCTGGAGTATTCTCAATTGTATTAGAATGCATTGAAACTTCTTTAGCTAAAATTATTACTAGAAGTATTAATATTCCAACAATCGGAATAGGAGCTTCAAAATATTGTGATGGTCAAATTTTAGTTTTTGACGATTTAATTGGATTAAATCCGATAGACTATAAATTTGTTAGAAAATATTTAAATATTAGGAAAGAAATTTCTATGGCAATATCTAATTACTCAAAAGATGTAAGAAAAAATAAATTTCCAAGTAAAAAACATTCTTATTAATTAAAAGTACTTTTTAAAATCCTCATTTATTCTAAGTATTTCTAAATCAACCAATCCACCTATTACTAATTGAAGACCTACAAACAAAATAAATATCAAGCCAACATAAGCTATCCATATGTGTTTTTTGATGTAATTGGCCATAACTGTTGCTAAAGCACCTGTTAAAACGACAGATAATAGTAATCCAAAAATCATATATCCAAAATATCCTTTTGATGCGGCAACCACACCTATTACGTTATCAAAACTAATCATGATATCGGCAAATAAAACTTTACCAATACTGCTAATAAAAGAAGGTTCCTTAATTTTTTTTGTAGAGGTTTTTATTTTTTTAATATCTAGTAAATCTTTCCTTAAATCGTTGACAATCCAAATTAATAAAAGACCACCTAAAATCTTTATAAAATAAAATTCAAATAAAAACGTTGCAAAGACTGCAAATATAATTTTAAAAACAAATGCTCCTATTACACCCCATAGAATTATTTGTTTTCTATTTTTTGGGACAAAATTTGAAGCAATAGAACCAACAATTACAGCATTATCAGCTGTCAAAATCATAGTGATAAATATAATATTAGTTAATATGATGAGTTCTTCAATCAAGATAATTTAATAATATTTTAAATTTTGAATATTTCAATAAATTCTATTAATAAATAAAAGGCGATCATTTTTTTGATCGCCTTTTAAAATTTAATAATATTTTATCTTTCAGACCAAGTAGGCATTGGATATTTAAGTTTACAAGCTGCTAACTCAAATGGGTATACTGTACAATATTTTCCATTTTGAACTTGCATTAAAATACCTCTAGTCTTTTCGTTTTGACCATCAGAGCCAAATTTTATTCCTCTGTAAGGAACAATTAAAGATTCTGATGACATGTCTAAATTAACCAAAGCTTGTCTGATTTTCTCTGGATCAGTAGATCCTGCATTATTAATTGCATTCGCTAAAGCCATAAATCCAGTAAACGCTCTTGCAGGAACATCTGATAAATCTCTTCCACCAGAATGTGTTTTGAAGATATCATTTACTGTTCCAATCATTGGAATAGTTTTAGCAAGGTCAGTATTAAAAGGAGATCTAGTGATCACACCTTCAGCTTTACTTCCCATTGTATCTATAAATTTAGGATCTGTATAACCAGCGTTTTGTGCCACTAAAAGTTTTGGATTGTAATCTAACTCTTTAGCAGTATTTAAGAATAAATAAGCATCAGCGGTATAAGAAGAAGGCAATAATACATCTGGATTTTTTGCTTTCAATCTTTGAACCTCAGAACTCAAAGTTGTTGTTTTTGCCTTATAGCTAATTTTTTCAATAACTTTGTATCCTTGGTCTTTAGCCATTTTATCTTGTGTTCCACCACTATCTGAACCCCAAAGAGTATCTTCATGAATAATTCCAACTGTATTTAATTTGTTATTATTTTTTTTGTTAAAGTCATTCATAAACTCAAACATTAATTGAGTGAATTCACCATCATGTGGAGTAACTCTAAAGAAATATTTGAAACCTCTTGTAGTTAGTTTAGGAGAAGTAGATTCTCCATTTACCCATGGTATTCCTGCTCTTTCAGAAACTTGGCTTGCTGCACCAGTCACAGATGAATAATAAGCTCCAAACATTGCATGAACCTTATCAGAATTTAACATTTTTTCTGTTTCACCTACACCTACATCAGGTTTTCCTCCATGATCACCAACAACGATGGATATTTTTCCACCACCTAAACCTTTTAAGCCAGCATCTTTAGCTAGTGGCATACCAGGAATGCTGTGGCTGTTGTTAATAATATCCAAAGCAGTTTTTACAGCAGCAACTGCGTCTTTACCAACTTGAGCCACAGGCCCGGTTAGTGGATATAGTACTCCAATCTTAACATCCTGTGCGTAACTTAATACTGGCGCACAAACTAATGATAAAAATGTGAATACTGTAAGAATTAATTTTCTCATTTATTTCCCCTCGTATTTGTTTTTTAAAAGAACATTTTAATACTAAATAATAAATCAATTCAATAATTTACTTTTTAAAAGCAGATAAGATATATTGCACTTTAGATGTGTTTATTTAATAAATAATTGTCTATATTTAAATAATTAATTTAATGAAATGACATCTGAAATTATTCTTCAAGCGATAGTTACTGGAT
Source organism: uncultured Pelagibacteraceae bacterium (assembly GCA_902628525.1). Classification (GTDB taxonomy): domain Bacteria; phylum Pseudomonadota; class Alphaproteobacteria; order Pelagibacterales; family Pelagibacteraceae; genus Pelagibacter. The sequence continues at coordinate 13,898 of CACOMZ010000004.1, read as the reverse complement.
TAATGATGGGTTTGATTTATGCATTAATTGCAGCAGGCTTGAGTTTAATCTTTGGATTAATGGAGATAGTCAACTTCGCACACGGAGAACACTTAATGCTTTCTATGTTTTCTTCTTTTTGGCTCTGGTCTCTATTCGGTTTAGATCCACTTTTTTCTATACCAATAACAATATTACTCTTAGCTTTTTGCGGAATACTGACACATTATTTTTTAATTAGATATATTTTAAGAGCTAAAATGTTAATCCAAATATGCGCAACTTTTGGGTTATCTATTTTTATAAGATCAATAGCTCAATTATTATGGACACCAGATTTCAGAAATGTTGATAAACCATTGCTAGAAGGTCGAATTGAAGTGGGCTCAGTGTTTATTGGACAACCACAACTTTTTGCAAGTCTTGTGTGTTTACTTGCGTTTATTGGACTATATTTATTTGTTACAAAAACTGAAACAGGACTTGCTCTTCAAGCTACAGCTCAAGATAGGCATGCTGCAGAAGTTTTAGGAATTCCATCTAATAAAATGTTTGCAATCGGTTGGGCAATAGGTCTTGGCTGTGTGGGAGTCGCAGGTGGAATGATGGCAAACTATTTTTTCATATTTACCGATGTTGGTATTAATTTTGCCTTGTTTGCTTTTGTTGCTGTAGCTCTAGGAGGATTTGGAAGTATTATTGGGTGCCTATATGCTGGAGTAATAATTGGATTAGTAGAATCTTTGGGCGGTCTTCTAATAGATCCATCCTTTAAACTTTTATATGTTTTTGTGATTTATTTACTAGTTGTAATTTATAAACCACAAGGACTGTTTGGTAGGTACTAATGGAAAGTAAATTAATAGCTGCGAAATCTGAACCACTTTGGAACACCAACAACAAGGTAATATCTATTGTTTGTGCTTTAGTTGTGCTTCTGTTTACACTCCCATTATTTGGATTAAATTCTTTTTACCTACATTTATTCATAATGATTTTTATGCACGCTGTTATGGCCCAATCATGGAACGTAATAGCTGGCTTCTCAGGACAAATAAGTTTAGGACATGGTGCCTTTTTTGGTATTGGTGCATATGCCACCTCATTTTTTTATATGCAATATGGAATCACTCCATGGATAAGTATATTTTTTGGAATGTTTATTTCTGGAATATTTGCAATATTAATTGGTATACCAATGCTACGTTTAAGTGGTCATTATTTTGCAATTGCAACATTATTAATAGGAATAAGTTTTCAAGTAGTTTTTCAAAGATGGGATCTAGTTGGAGCAGCATCAGGATTATGGGTTACAATGACACCAGAAGATTCTTGGATCGCTCTTCAATTTCATAGCAGTAAAGTCCCTTATTACTATGTTTTTTTAATTTTTTTTCTAATTACTTTTTTTGTAGTTTGGCTCTTAAGTAGATCAAAATTAGGCTATAGACTTAGAGCTGTAAGAGATGATCCACAAGCTGCATTAAGTCTATGTATTAATGTTTCAAATTATAAAATTATTGCATATGTAATTTCAGCAATGATCATGGCACCAATGGGCAGTTTATTTGCTCAATATATTTTAATTATTGATCCAGATAGAGTTTTTAATATTGAGATATCAATAATAGTTTTACTAATCACAGTGCTTGGAGGAATAGGAAATGTATGGGGCCCAATTATTGGAGCCTCTATACTTATTCCCATTTCAGAATACTCAAGAATTTATTTAGGAGGTACTGGTGGGGCGGTAGATTTAATCTTTTATGGTTTAATATTGATGATCATATGTATTTTTAGACCCAATGGACTTATATCTTTTATTCCGAAGGATATCTTAGAAAGAAAGAAACAAAGATGAAAATATTATCAGTTGAAAATTTAAGTAGATCTTTTGGGGGAATTAAAGCAAACGATAATATTTCATTTGATGTTGAACAAGGCACCATACTTGGAATAATAGGGCCTAACGGTGCAGGAAAATCAACTTTATTTGATTTAATTACTGGTTACACAAAAGCAGATAATGGAAAAGTACAATTTTTTGAAAAAAATATTTTTGGATTGAGTCCAGATAAAATTAGTAATTTAGGCGTTGGAAGAACTTTTCAAAAACTTAAACCTTTTGCTGATCAAACTTTACTTGAAAATGTTATGATCGGTGCATTTGTTAAAGAAAAAAATATTAAAAGAGCTAGAGATAAGGCTCTTGAAATAATTGATTTTGTCGATTTAGTCGAAAAAAGGCATCACTTTGCAAAAGAGCTATCTACTGGACAAAGAAAAAGATTAGAGATGGCTAGAGCCATGGCCATAGAGCCAAAACTACTTTTAATGGATGAAGTCACGGGTGGTGTAGATCAAAAAACAATTCCTGGATTAGTTGAGCTTATTAAAAAACTAAAAAAAACAGGAGTAACTATAATTACTATTGAGCACAACATTAATATAATAATGGAAATTTCCGATAATGTTTTAGCTCTGGATCAAGGGCAAAGAATAGCATTTGGTCCCCCAAAAGAGATTCAAAAAAATAAACAGGTAATAGATGCTTATTTAGGAACTTTTGATGCTGCTTGATATTAAAAATATAGATGTTTTGTATGATGACTTTCAAGTTATTTGGGATGTTTCAATAAATGTAGAAAAAGCAGAAATGGTTGCTCTTCTTGGGCCCAATGGATCGGGTAAAAGCACAATATTAAATACTATTAGTAATTTAGTAGAACACAGGAATGGTAAAATTAATTTTGAAAATAAATTGATTTCTAATATCCCAACTTTTAAGAGAACCGAATTAGGTATATCACATGTCCTTGAAAGAAGAAGAGTTTTTCCCCACCTAACAGTAAAACAAAATTTACAGCTTGGAGCCTGGCATCCAAAAGCTAAGGATCAAATAAATCAATCGTTAAAAAAAATATATAAAATTTTTCCAAAACTAGAAACTAGATCAGATCAGTTAGCAAAAACTATGTCAGGCGGTGAGCAGCAAATGCTTGCAATTGCAAGGGGTATGATGGGTTTACCAAAATTATTAATGGTTGATGAACCTTTTTTAGGATTATCACCAATGGTTATGAAGGATTTAATCAAAATATTTAAAAATATTGTGCAAGAGGGTATTTCAATACTTTTTGTAGAGCAAAATGTTAGACTCGCACTAAGTATGGCTGATCGAGGTTATGTACTTGAAAGTGGAAGATTAGTTATAGATGGTAAATCAGAAGATCTCATTGATAATGAAAAAGTAACAAAAATCTTTCTAGGTAATTAATTAAAACGCAGCTAAATCGCTGTTTAGCTTATCAGTTATAAGCATTTTCCCAGGACTATGAGTTATACAAAAATCAGGTTTTGAATTTTCTAAAACTGATTGGGGAGTTACACCACAAGCCCAAAAAACAGGAATTTCATTATTCTTTATTGTTCTTGGAGGGTCACCATACTCTGGTTTCATAATATCTTTTATACCTATTTCATCTGGATTGCCTAAATGTATTGGTGCGCCATGAACGGCTGGAAATCTTGAACTAATCTGAATTGATTTTATCGTATCATTTGCATTTAATGGTCTCATAGATACAACAAGTTTCCCAGAAAATTTTCCCGCTGGTTTACAATCTATTGAGGTTCTATACATTGGTACGATAGTATTATTTTCTATGTGCTGTATAGGTATTCCGGCTTCAATTAATGGTAACTCAAATGACATAGAACAACCAAGTACGAAGGTAGTTAAATCTTCACTCCAATATTTTTTAATATCATAAGGCTCGTCCACTAATTTACCTTTTTCCCAAACTCTATACTGAGGAACATCTGTTCTAATATCAATATCACCTAAATCTTTTAAAGAGGGATCTCCTTTAGTTCCAAAACCAATCAGTGGACACGGTTTTGGATTCTTCTGACAAAAAGCTGCAAAGTCCATGGCGTACTTGCTTGGTAAGATACAAAGATTGCCTTGGACGTATTTGCTTGCAGACCCAGCTGTTTGATTAGTATATTTATTTTCTCTTATAACTTTTCTTGCTTCAGCCGGATCTTGAATATCAAGCATATAAATTAATATTTGGATTTTTTAGTACCTTCAATTATTCCTTTTAACTGTGCATACTCATCACAGTTACATCCTTCCAATATATTTAATCTTTCATTTGCTAAATTTAATCTATTTGTAGCAACATATAGCTCACCTAAATACTCGTTTATACCTATATGATTTGGTTCAATCTCTAGTCCTTGTAGATAGTATTTTTCACCATTTTCATAATCACCAAGTTTTCTTGTAGTGAAACCCAAATAATTTAAAGTGTCAGCTTTATTAGGTTTTTCTGAGTTAGATTTTAAAAGTAGTTTTTGAGCTTTTGCATATCTTTTTTTTGCTTTTTCAAGTTTTCCTTTTGCTTCGTATTTTTTAGCAAATTTAATTGCCTCTACTGCTTTATCGTAATTAGATTTTACTTTTGAAGAAGAAGAAGAGTCTGATCCTGCCGCAAAAGAATTGGTTGTGATTAATGTTAAAAACATGATCACAAATAGTTTTTTAATCATTTAGAAATTTCTCCATATGTGTTAAAGGTTTTAATACTAGCCCATTTTCTACCAGGTTTTCTTTAATAGATTTAGCTGTAGCAAGCGAACTAGCGTTATCTCCATGTATGCATACAGAGTCTATTTCACAAGGTATCTGCTTTCCACTGTGACAATTAAGTGACTGATTTTTTACCATATTTAACACGTGTTTTTGAGCTTCTTTTGGATCTGTAATTAATGCATGGGGTTTTTTTCTAGAGACTAGGTTGCCATCGTCTTCATAATTTCTGTCAGCAAATATTTCACATGCTATTTTCATATTCATTTTTTTTGCTGCTATTTCCATTTTAGAACCAGTTGGTACCAAATATATTAAGTCTTTACTTATAGCATTTATAGCTTCGGCTAATGTTGTTGCTAATTCTATATCTTCACATGCCATATTATTCAAGGCACCATGAGGTTTGATATGTGTTACTTTACAGCCATGCTGAACAGAAACATTTTGTAAAATATCATATTGTTCAAAAATTAATTTTTTAATTTCTGAGGATGATAAATTCATTCGCTCTCTACCAAAATTTTCTGGATCTCTGAATGATGGATGTGCCCCAATGCTTACTTTATTTTTCTTGGAAATTTGTACAACTTGGTGCATCGTTTCCATATCTCCAGCATGATATCCACAAGCTACATTAGCAGAATTAACTATTCCTAGTAAATCTGGGTCATATTTATTTGAGTGATGTTTCGATTTTTCTCCTAAATCACAGTTTATATTAATTTCCATAGTTCTATTTTTTCATTATAACATGGCATGATAAAAAATATATCAAATCTTGGTGATGCTGCGCTTTATTGTGATTTTGGTGATGATGTAAATAAATCAACTAATTCAAGAGTAATAAAATATTTTTATAATATTAAAGATCAAAAATTTGAGGGAATAAATAATTTAACTCCATCCTATAATAAATTAATCATCTCTTTTGATCTTAAAATCACAAATTTTAATAAGGTAAAAAAATTTATTGAGAATCTAAATGTAGAGGATGCCAAAATAACGAATTCAAAAAAAATAGAAATTCCAGTTTGCTGTCATGAAAATTTTTCTTTAGATATAAATCGATTAGAGAAAATACTAAATTTGAGCAAACAAAAAATTTTTATGAATTTTTTTGATAAGGAATATTTTTGTTATATGACAGGATTTATTGCTGGCATGCCTTTTCTAGGTGATTTAGATGAAAATATGAGAGCTCAGCGTTTGGAGACACCAAGAGTAAAAGTTCCTAAGGGATCTGTTGGATTAACAGAGCAATTTGCTAATATTTATACTTTTGAAAGCCCAGGTGGTTGGAATATTTTAGGAAATACTCCTGTTGATGTATTTGATAGTTTAAAAGAAGATAGTCCAAATCTAATTAACGCTGGTGATACAGTCGTTTTTAAAGAAATAACTTTAGATCAATATAGAAATTTTAATGAGTAAAAACTATTTTAATATAATTAGACCTGGAGTTAACAGTACTTTTCAAGACAAAGGAAGAGATCATCTTTATCATATTGGTATACCGTTTAGTGGAGCAATGGATAATAGGAATTTTCTTATTGCAAATAAATTGGTTAACAACAATCTAAATTCAGCTGTCATTGAGTTTGCTTATCAAGGCCCTCATATGAAATATTTTGGGAAAAAAATTAATTTAGCTATTTCTGGAGATGTAATTTTTTCCATAAAAAAAAAAGATAACGAAATTCAGGGTAATTGTTATCAAAGTTATAAAATTGAAAGTGGAGATGAAATAAATATCATTTCGACTAATAAATCAGTTTACGGATATTTAGCTATAGGTGGAGACCTTGATATAAAATATCAGTGGAATAGTTGTTCTATAAACACAAAAGCTAATATTGGGGCTAACGATGGAAAAAAATTTAAAGAGGGTCAGAAAATTTATCTTAAAAAAATAAATTCTAATCAAGATATAAAAAAAATTAATTACGTAAATACTAAAATAGAAAATATAAGGGTTATAAAAGGAACTAACTTTAATTACTTTTCTGAGGACGGAAAAAAATTATTTTATGATAGTGAATTTACAATATCAAAATTGTCTGATCGAATGGGAATGAGACTAGAAGGCTCAAAAATTGAAAATATTGTTAATACTAATATTAAGTCTGAAGGTTTAATTAAAGGTGTTATTCAGGTTCCTGCTGATGGAAACCCTATTATTATGCTTTCAGACCATGGAACTGTTGGCGGGTATCCTAAAATAGGTGTTGTTGCCAGTGTTGATTATGATCGATTAGTACAAATGTCACCTGGCTCAAAAATAAAATTTAAAGAGATCAATTTGTCTGATGCAGAAACTTTATTTAAGTTATATGAAATGGAGACTAAAAATCTGCTATCACAAATTTAATGAAAATTTTGTCAAAAATACCTGGACCTTTTTTAGTTTTTTTTGGAGCATGTGCTTTAAGTTTTGGTGGTTTAATAGTTAAATCTTTTGAAGGCTCAACTCTTTGGCAAATATTATTTTGGAGATCACTTTTTTTTACTGGAGTTATAATAATTTTTTTATTTTTTAATTATAAAGGAAATATTTTTGGTGCTATTGTTAAATCTGGAATACCAGGTCTAGTTGGAGGCATAATTTTATCTATTGGTTTTGCTAGCTATGTATTTGCTATGTATGAAACTACAGTAGCAAATACAAATTTTATAATTCAAACCCAAGCATTATTTCTTGCAATTTTTGGTTATGTATTTTTAAAAGAAAAAATTTCAAAACTAACATTGACATGTATCGTTTTAGCAGTTGCTGGAATAATTGTAATGCTTGGGAATTCTTTAACAACAGGACAAATGACTGGAAATCTTGTTGCATTTATTATGCCGATCTCTTTTGCAATTTTAATTTTAATTGTTAGAAAATATCCTAAAGTTGACATGATACCCTTACAACTTGTTGCTGGAATTTTTGCAACTTTAATAGGTTTGTTTATGTCGCCTAGCATTTTTGTCTCATCCAATGATGTACTCCTCGGTTTTATGGCAGGTTTTTTTCAAGTTGGGTTAGGATTTATATTTATAACAATTGGGGCAAGGTCAACCCCCTCTGCATTTGTTGGGATAATTATGTTAACAGAAGCTGTTTTAGGACCTTTTTGGGCATGGATGTTTGCAAATGAGAATGCCCCACTTTCAGTTTTAATTGGTGGTGCCGTCGTTATAACTGCTGTAGTTATTCAATTTTTATCACCATTATTAATTAAAAAATTTGCTAAATAAATTTTACATTAATATTTTAAATGTGTTATAAATTCTCTTACGGGAGAGACTACATCTGTAGCGCCGAAGGAGCAACCACCCCGGAAACTCTCAGGCAAAAGGACCGTACATATTAACTCTGGAAAGAGAATTATTCTCGCCGACGGAGCAAATCTCTCAGGCACCAAGACAGAGGGGGCATAGAAGAGTTAATATGGAAATTAAAAAAACTTCGTTAAATCAACTTCATCAAATTCATAAAGCTAAGTTTGTTGAATTTGCTGGTTATGAAATGCCTATACAGTATAGCAAAGGCATTATTGAAGAGCATAAATTTACAAGAACACATTCTGGAATATTTGATGTATCTCATATGGGTCAATTATTTATATACGGTGATCATAGCCTAACAGAGGAATTAGAAAAAATTTTTCCCTTAGATTTAAAAAATCTAAAACTAAATAGCTCTAAGTATAGTTTTTTAATGAACGAGGATGCTGGAATTTATGATGATCTGATTATAACTAAAATTGATGAAGGATATTTAATTATTCTAAATGCTGCATGTAAAGATAAAGATTTTGAGATTTTATCCAATTTACTAGGTACAAAATTTAAAATGGATTTAGACAACAATAGATCTTTAATAGCAATTCAGGGACCTAAGTCTGTTGAAATTTTAAACTCAATTGTAAATGGGGTCGACCAGCTTAATTTTATGACTGGAAATTGGTTTGATTCTGATAATCAAAAATTATTTGTTACAAGATCAGGTTATACTGGGGAGGATGGATTTGAAATTTCAATTTCTAACAATAAAGCAGAAAAATTTGTGTTAAATCTAATGAAAAAAGGAGCACAACTTATAGGACTTGGGGCAAGAGATACCTTGAGATTAGAAGCAGGATTATGTTTATATGGTCACGAATTAGATATTAATAAAACTCCGGTTGAGGCAAACCTTAAATGGGCAATCTCAAAATCGAGATTATCAAATGGAGGTTTTATTGGATCACAAAAAATTATAAACCAAATGCAAGATGGAGCAAAACAAGTAAGAGTAGGAATTAAACCTGAAGGTAGATTAATTGCTAGAGAAAAAACAAAAATATTTGATGACAAAGATGCGCAAATTGGTGAGATAACTAGTGGAACATTTGGGCCAAGTGTAAACGGACCTATTGCAATGGGTTATGTTGATAAAGACTTTTCAAAAGTTGACACTAGAATTTTACTTGAAGTACGAGGAAAAAAATATCCAGCAAATGTTTGTGAATTACCATTTTATAAAAAAAGTTATGTGAAGGGAGTAAATTAATGAGTGAAGTAAAGTTTTCAAAAGAACACGAGTGGATTACTTTGGAAGGAGATGTAGCCACAATAGGAATCACAAAGCATGCAACAGAAATGCTTGGCGATATAGTTTTTGCAGAACTTCCTGAAAAAGGATCTAATGTTGAAAAAGATGGTACTGCAGGCGTGGTAGAATCTACAAAAGCTGCTAGTGATGTTTATACTCCTGTCAGTGGTGAAGTAGTAGATACTAATCAAGCTATTGTAGATGATCCCTCTAAAATTAATGAAGATCCAGAGGGTTCAGCATGGTTTTTTAAACTTAAAATGAAAGACCAATCTGAAATGGATAGTCTTATGAATAAAGAAGAATACGATAAATTTGCAAAGGAGAGCGCTAGCTAATGTTACATAATTCACAAAAAGATTTTTTAAAAAGACACATTGGACCATCAGATGAGGATCAAAATAAAATGCTTAAGGAACTTAATTACAAATCTCTAGATGATTTAATCAAAAATACAGTTCCAGAAAAAATCCAATTAAAAGATGAGTTAAATATTGGTGAGTCAAATTCGGAATACGAAGCATTAAGAAAATTAAAAGCAATATCAAAAAAAAATCAAATTTATTCTAACTTTATAGGTATGGGCTATTACGGAACTTACACACCTTACGTAATTTTAAGAAATATTTTAGAAAATCCAGGTTGGTATACTTCTTATACACCTTATCAGCCCGAGGTAGCTCAAGGTAGATTGGAAATGCTGCTCAACTTCCAGCAGATGATAGTTGATTTCACAGGAATGGATATTGCAAATGCATCTTTATTAGATGAAGGAACTGCAGCTGCAGAGGCGATGGGATTAAGTCATAGATTAAACAAAAAAGACAGTAATTTAGTTTTTGTTTCAGAAAACTGTCATCCACAAACAATAGATGTAATTCAAACTAGAGCAGAGCCAATGGGATTAAAAGTACTTATTGGTGATGAAGATAAAGTATTGGATCAATTAAAAGAAGATTTAGTATGTGGTATATTACAATATCCTGGAACATTAGGTGATATAAAAGATCCTAGTGAAGCAATAAGTAAAATTCATAAAAAAAATGGTAAAGCAATATTAGCCTGTGATTTATTAGCACTTGCCAAGTTAAAAACACCAAGAGAACTGGGAGCAGATATTGCTGTAGGAAGCTCTCAAAGATTTGGAATTCCAATGGGCTACGGCGGACCTCATGCAGCGTTCTTTGCAACTAAAGATGAGTATAAAAGATCAATGCCGGGGAGAATTGTAGGAGTCTCTGTTGATAGGCATGGAAACAAAGCATATAGACTATCATTACAAACTAGAGAACAACATATAAGAAGAGACAAGGCTACAAGCAATATTTGTACTGCTCAAGCTTTATTGGCAATTGTATCAGCAGCATATGCTATCTATCATGGTCCAGAAGGTATTAGAACCATTGCTGAAAGAGTTTCTCAACTAGCTAAAAACTTTTCAGATAAATTAAAGCAATCAGGATATGAAATTTATTCTGATCATTTCTTTGATACAGTCACAATTGTTACAAAAGACAAAACCGATCAAATTTATAACAATGCGTTAGATCAAAAAGTAAATATCAGAAAAGTAAATTCTGAAATGCTATCAGTATCTTTCGATGAAAAGAAAAATGTTTATAGAGTTAATCAACTGTTAAAAATTTTTAATGCAGCAGAGTCAATTAAAAAAGAAGATCCAACAGTAAGTTTACCCAACCTACCAAAAAACTTATTAAGAACCTCAAAATATTTAGAACATCCTGTGTTTAATTCATATCATTCAGAAACTGAGATGCTTAGATATTTAAAAAAATTAGAGGATAAAGATATAGCTCTTAACAGAACTATGATTGCACTTGGTTCATGTACAATGAAATTAAATGCTACAGCAGAAATGATACCTATTTCATGGAGAGAATTGGCTGAACCACATCCGTTTGTGCCTATTGAGCAGATGGAGGGATACAGAGATTTGTTCACTGATCTTAAAAATTGGTTAAGATCAATTACTGGTTTTTCTGGAGTTTCACTTCAACCGAACGCGGGTGCTCAAGGAGAATATGCAGGATTAATGGTGATTAGAAAGTATCATTTAGACAGAGGCGAAGAAAATAGAAATATTTGTTTAATTCCAAGCTCTGCGCATGGAACAAATCCAGCAAGTGCCCAAATGGTTGGGATGAAAGTTGTGGTTGTTAATTGTGATAAAGATGGAAATGTAGATTTTGAGGATTTAAAGAAAAAAGCAGAAATGCATTCAGAAAATCTTGGAGCCTTAATGGTCACATACCCGTCTACTCATGGAGTATTTGAAGAAAAAATTACAGATATATGTGAGTTAATTCATAAACATGGTGGTCAAGTTTATATGGATGGTGCAAATTTAAATGCACTCGTTGGTATAGCAAGACCTGGAAATTTTGGTCCAGATGTTTGTCACATAAACTTACATAAAACATTTTGTATTCCACATGGTGGTGGAGGGCCAGGTATGGGACCAATTGCTTGTAAAAGACATTTACAAGTTTACCTTCCTAATCACCCAGTTGTTAAAGATTGTGGACCTGCCACAGGAATAGGGGCTGTTTCAGCAGCACCATGGGGCAGTTCAAGTATTTTATCAATTTCTTGGATGTATATTAAAATGATGGGGTCTCAAGGTCTAAAATTAGCTACTCAAATTGCAATATTAAATGCAAATTATATAGCTCATAGACTTAAAGATCATTATCCAATTCTTTATAAAGGCTCAAATGGAAATGTAGCTCATGAATGTATAATTGATATTAGATCGATTAAAAGTGAAACAGGTATAACTGAAGAGGATATAGCTAAAAGATTGATTGATTATGGTTTTCATGCACCAACAATGTCTTGGCCAGTTGCTGGTACAATGATGATTGAACCCACGGAAAGTGAGAGCCTATCTGAACTTGATAGATTTTGTGATACTTTAATTAGTATTAAATCAGAAATAGATATGATCAAGGCAGGTACATTTGATAAAGTTGACAATCCAATTAAAAATGCTCCACACACTGATTTAGAATTAGCTTCAGATGAGTGGGATCATAAATATTCAAGACAAGAAGCTGCTTATCCATCAAAATTTTTGAAAGCAAACAAATTTTGGCCTCCAGTTGCAAGAGTTGATAACGTATATGGAGACAAAAATATTTTTTGTACTTGTCCAAGCATGGATGAGTTTAAAGAAGATGCAGCATAATATTTAATGAAAATTGCTGTTGTTGGGTCGGGTATTTCTGGATTAAGTGCAGCATATTATTTATCAAAAAAACACCATGTAGATCTTTTTGAAAAGGAGGATCACTTTGGAGGCCATTCGCATACTATTGATTTGTTAATAGAGGAAAAAAAAGTTTCAGTAGATATTGGATTTATTGTTTTTAATTTTAAAACTTACCCAAATTTAAAAAATTTCTTTGAAGAAAATGATATTGAAATAGAAAAAAGCAACATGTCTTTTTCAGTTTCAGTAGATAATTCAAATTTTGAATATTGTGGAAAGGGATTAGGCGGTATTTTTTCAAATAAATTAAATTTATTTAATATTAAATTCTTAAAAATGTTTTTTGATATAATCAAATTTTATAAAAAAAATGATCAAGCTAAAATTTCCAATGAAAAAATTACTTTAGGTGAATATTTAGAAAAGAATAAGTTATCAAAAACATTTATTGATTATCATATTATACCGATGGTATCTGCAATTTGGTCTATGCCTCCTTACGAGGCAAGTAAAATGCCAATTCTTTTTTTTATAAAATTTTTTCAAAATCATGGATTGTTTAAATTAAAAAATAGACCTCAGTGGTACACTGTATCAAATAGAAGTAGAACTTACGTCAGTAAAATAATTTCACAAATAAGCGGTGAATATTTTAAAAATTATGAAGTTACTAAAATTAAAAGAAAATCTTCAGGTATAGATTTGTATTATGGTGGCGCTAGTGAATTCTTTGATTATGATAAGGTAGTATTAGCAACACATGCTGACGTGTCCTTAAAATTAATTGAAAATCCCACAGAAGATGAAGAAAAAATTCTTTCAAATTTTAGTTACAAAGAAAATATCGCTTATGTTCACACAGATAAACGTGCAATGCCAAAAAATAAAAAGGCTTGGTCCTCATGGAACTCCTCAATAAATGACAAAAATTTACAGAAAAATTCAATTACGTACTGGTTAAATTTACTTCAAAACTTAAAATGTGATCAAAATATTTTCTTAACTCTAAATCCTTACTTTGAAATTGATAAGAAGAAAATATTGAGGAAAGTTAAATTTACACATCCTTATTATGATCAAAAAGCCCTAGATGCTCAATCTGAGCTTGTTAAAATTCAAAATAAACAAGATTTGCTTTTTTGTGGAAGTTATTTTGGTTACGGATTTCATGAAGATGGAATAAAATCATCTATTGAAATGCTGAAAAACCTTAATGATTAACTCTTGTATATATAACGGCAATGTAATTCCTTTAATCCACAATTTAAACGCTTCAAAATGTATCGCAGAAATTATTTTAAATGTCATCAAAGGATGTTTTAGATAAGAATTCATTAAATTTTTACTTGTTAAGTCAGATTTTTTACCATCTTGAGATGCAAACAGAATTTTGCCGTCTTGATCATATTGATCTATGACAACAGATAACTTATCTCCTGGATTTAATATTCTAAAAAAATAATTACAATCCATTTCGATAAATGGCGATACATGAAATTTTTTTGAGC
>CACOMZ010000003.1 GCA_902628525.1 uncultured Pelagibacteraceae bacterium | reverse complement strand
TAAAAATAAGGAGTAATTAATATGAACATTAAAAAAATAGGTCTTACTGCTTTAGCAGCATCACTTGTTTCTGTATCAGCGGCAAACGCTGGTTCAATGAGCATTTCTGGTGCAGCTTCAGTCGGTATCGGAGGTTACAGTGGTGAAGAACAAAACTCTGGAACTTCATTTACAATGGGAAACCAATTCACAGTATCAGGTGGTGGTGAGTTAGATAACGGTTTAAACGTTTCTCTATCATACCAACTAGATAACGCAGCTGGTGTTTCTGGTCCATTTGATGATCATTCAATAACAATCAGTTCAGACGAGATCGGAACAATTAATGGTACATTAATTAATTGTAACGTTTCAAATTTGAGTGGAAATTTATCTACTGAGATTAAAAGAGAAATTCTTAAAAAAGCTGCAGGTTATAAAACAAAGAATAAAGAAGAAAATACTAACAAAGATTACGTTTACCCTGACACATCTGGTGGTGTTTTTTGAAGTGGAAAGATATAATTTTAAATCTATAGAAAGTAAGTGGCAAAAAACTTGGGAAGAAAAAAAAGTTTTTTCTGTTCAAGTAGATAAAAATAAAAAAAAATTCTATTGCTTAGAAATGTTCCCATACCCCTCTGGAAAAATTCATATGGGTCATGTAAGGAATTACACAATTGGTGATGTTCTAGCACGTTATAAGACGCTTCAAGGATTTAATGTACTACATCCTATGGGGTGGGATTCTTTTGGAATGCCTGCTGAAAATGCAGCAAAAGAAAACAAATTAGATCCAAGAGATTGGACTGAAGAAAATATAGCAAATATGAAATCTCAATTAAAAAAACTTGGATTATCAATTGATTGGGATAGAGAAATTTCTACCTGTTCTAAAGACTAGTACAAGCATCAACAAAGATTTTTTTTAGAACTACTTGAAAAAAAATTAGTTTACAGAAAAGAAAATTATGTAAATTGGGATCCAGTTGATGAAACTGTTTTAGCTAATGAACAGGTAATTGATGGAAAAGGCTGGCGATCTGGTGCAGTAGTTGAGAGAAAAAAACTAAGCCAATGGTTTTTTAATATAACTAAATTTTCACAAGATTTATTAGACGGTTTAGATAATTTAAAAAATTGGCCAAATAAAGTAAAAACTATGCAGAAAAATTGGATAGGAAAATCTTTTGGTTGCGAAATAGATTTTAAAATTGAGGGTGATTTACCAGTTAAAAAAATTAAATGTTTTACTACAAGACCAGATACTCTATTTGGATTTTCTTTCTTAGCTCTTTCAGCCGACCACGAAATTTCAAAATTTTATAAGGATGATCCAAAATTCATGAAATTTAAGGAAGAATGCTCAAAAACTGGGACAACAGAAGAAGCGATAGCTGTAGGAGAAAAAATTGGTTTTAAGACTAATTTATTTGCAATTAATCCATTTAATCCAAAACAAAAGGTTCCTGTATTTTTTGCAAATTTTGTTTTAATGGATTATGGATTTGGTGCTGTTTTTGGATGTCCAGGTCATGATCAGAGAGATTTTGACTTTGCAAAAAAATATAACCTTGAAATTAAGACAGTTGTGAGACCACTAGATGAAAATGATAATTATGAAGTAACAGATGAAGCTTATCCAGGAGAAGGTGTATTAATAAATTCAGAATTCTTGAATGGTCTTAAAGCTCCAGATGTGTCTGTAATTGAAACTATTAAAATTCTTGAGAAAAAGAATCTTGGATTAAAAAAAATTAATTTTAGATTGAAGGATTGGGGAGTATCAAGACAAAGATACTGGGGCTGCCCAATTCCTGTGGCGTATGATGAAAATGGCAAAATACATACAATTCCGGATTCGATGCTACCGGTTAAATTACCTCAAGGAATTGATTTAAATGTAAAAGGTAATCCACTCGACCATATAAAAGAATGGAAAGAAATTGAAATTGATGGAAAAAAATTAAAAAGAGAGACAGATACATTAGATACATTTGTTTGCTCATCTTGGTATTTTTTAAGATTTTGTTCCCCCAATGAAAATAATTATGGTTTTAATGAAGATGAGGCTAAATATTGGATGCCAGTAGATCAATATATTGGCGGCGTAGAACATGCAATATTGCATTTACTATATTCGAGATTTTTTATGCGTGCAATCTCAATAGATAATGAAAAAATTAATTTAAAAGAACCATTTGATGGTTTGTTTACTCAAGGAATGGTTTGCCATGAAACCTATAAAGATCCTAATAATAATTGGGTAAGTCCAGATGAGATAGAAATAATTAATGGTAAAAAATATTTAAAAAATGATAATTCAAAACAAGTAAAAGTTGGACCATCAGAGTCAATGTCAAAATCAAAAAAAAACATTATTGATCCGGAAAAAATTATTTCAAACTATGGAGCTGATGCTGCTAGATTATTCATTCTATCTGACAGTCCACCAGAAAAAGATGTACAATGGTCAGAGGAAGGAATTGCCTCGTCATTTAAATTCATACAAAAATTATGGACCTTAAATTCAAAAATTATTGAAAAAATCGAGCAAAATCACTCAGAGGATTCTGACGATGAAATGTCAAAATATACTAATAAGTTTTTGAAAAAGATTACTGATAATTTAGAAAACTTTAGTTATAATAAATTAGTAGCAAATTTACATGAAATACATTCTTTTTTATCAAATCAGATAAAGAAAAATTACAAAAAGGACACCCTCTTAGAAAATTATCATAAAATTTTAATTACGATGCAGCCTGTGATTCCGCATTTTTCAAACGAGTGCTTAGAACTAATCAACGTATTTAACGTTAAATGGCCTAAATATGATGAAAAAATGATTAAAGATGAAAAAATTAATTTGGTTATTCAAGTAAACGGGAAAAAAAGAAATTTAATAGAAATTGAGCCTGATAAATCAGAGGAAGAGTTATTTGAAATTATAAAAAATGATGAGAAAATAAATAAATATATTCAAGGTACTGAGATTAAAAAAAAAATTTATGTCAAAAATAAATTAATAAATATAATTGTTTAGATTATGAAAAAAATTTTAATGTTAATACTAATAACTCTTATTTATGGTTGTGGCTATACTTCACTTTACGAAGAAATGAAGAGTGATCTCGAAATTAATATAATAAGTATGGAAGGTGACTTTGAAATCAATAATTTTATAAAAAATAACTTAAGAATATCATCAAATAAAGGATCTTCAAACATACACGATATAACTTTTAAATCGGAATTTAAAAAAATTATACTTGCAAAAAATGCAACTGGAGAAGCAACTGATTATAATCTTGAAATGATTGTAAAATTTAAAATAAATTCAAGTAACGAAAAAGAATTAGAGTTTAAAGAGAATTTTAAAATTAAGAAAAATAGTGATAATTTTGAGCAGACTAATTATGAAAAAGACATAAAAAGAAATTTCTCTGAAATTGTTGTAGAAAAATTAATTCTAAATTTAATAAAAATAAGTGATTATTAAAAATTTTGAAACAAGAAAAATAAACCTTAATAAAAATTCTTTTATTCTCCTCTATGGAAAAAATGAGGGATTGAAATCTCAAGTAAAAAATGAATTATTAAAAAATAGAATAATCACCTCAAATTATGATGAGCAAGAAATTATAGATAATACTCATAATTTTATAGAATCAATTTATACCAAGTCTCTTTTTGAAAATGAAAAATTAATTATTATCAACAGAGCGACCGACAAAATATTTAAAATTTTATCTGATATTATTAATAAAGAAATTAAAGACTTAATTATCATTATTGATGCTGACAATTTAGAAAAAAAATCAAAACTAAGATCCTATTTCGAAAAAGATAAAAGATGTATATGTGTACCATTCTACCCAGATACAAACCAAACATTATCTAAAATTGCATCAGAAAAATTTAGAGAAAAAAATATTCCTATCTCACCATCAGATTTGAATTTAATTATCAATAAATGTAATGGGGATAGAAAAATTTTATTTACGGAATTACAAAAAATCGAATTTTATGCAAAGAAAGGAAAGAAAGTTAACAAAGAAACTATATTAAAATTAACTAATTTGATCGAAAATCATAGTATTTCAGAGCTAGTGGATAGCTGCTTAGCCAAAAATAAAGCTAAAACGTTAAATATTTTAGCTGAAAATCATTTTAACAATGAAGAAAGTGTGCTGATTACAAGAATTTTTCTTAATAAATTAAAGAAAATTTTAAAACTTTCTGTTGAGTACGAAAAAAATAACGATTTAGATCTAACAATTTCTTCAGCCAAACCTCCAATTTTTTGGAAAGAAAAAGAAATTACAAAACAACAAATTTTAAATTGGAGTCCTAATAAAATTAAAAATTTATTATATAAAATAAGTAATATAGAGCTTTCAATAAAAAGAAACTATGATAATTCAATTAACTTAATTACAGATTTTATTATAAATCAGACTAAAATGGACTCTAATAATTAGATTTAATTATATCTATAATTTTATTTAGCTGATCTAAATCTTTATATTCAAAAGAAATTTTACCTTTATTTCTTTTGTTATTTTGGATGTCAACATTTAAACCAATTTTGTTAGATATGGATAACTCTAAAGCTATAATGTTTGTATCCTTTGTAATCTTTGGTTTTTGCCTTTTCTTTTTAAATAGTTGAACAAAATTTTCTGCTTGTCTTACAGAGAGTTTATTTTCTAAAATTTTTTTAGCTACAAAAATTGCATTATCGAGGCCTACTAAAATCTTGGCATGCCCAGTCGATAACTTTTTAGATTCTATTAATTTTATAACTTCGTCGGGTAAAGTAAGTATTCTCAAAGAATTTGTTATATAGGTTCTGCTTTTACCAATAAATTTTGAAACTTTTTCTTGATCATATGAAAATTCATCTATTAGACGTTTGTACCCTTGAGCCTCTTCAAGAGGATTTAAATCATGTCTTTGCACATTTTCAACTATAGCAAACTCTAAAGATTTTAAATCATCTGCCTCAGTGATTACCACTGGAACATTGTGAATACCTGCTCTCTGTGCCGCTAGCCACCTTCTCTCGCCTGCAATTATTTCAAATTTTGAATTTTCATTATTTGATTTTCTAACTATGATCGGTTGTATCATTCCTCTTTCTTTTAAAGAATTTGTTAAATCCTCTAAGTTTGCCTCATCAAAATTTTTTCTTGGTTGGTATTTGTTTGGTATTAAGTCGCTTACTGGTAGTTGATTTTTTTGGACCTCTACTTTAGATTCACCAATTAAAGAAGATAAGCCCCTTCCTAGACCTTTTTTAATTTTATCCATTAAGCAGCACTCCCTATTGTTGACTCTTGATTTATAAATTCATCAGTAAAACTAAAATAGGATTTACTTCCAGGACATGATTTGTCATAAATTAAAACTGGCATTCCATGTGAGGGCGCTTCTGACAATCTTACATTCCTTGGTATTACTGTTGAATAAACTTTTTCACTAAAATAATCTCTAGCTTCCTTTTCGACCTGAGATGAAAGCTTGTTTCGCTTGTCATACATGGTCAAAAGAATTCCTCGGATCTTTAAATCAGGATTTAGACTTACCTTTATCCTCTCAATTGTCTTCATTAACTGGGTTAAACCCTCAAGAGCAAAAAATTCTGTTTGTAGAGGAACTAAAAGTGAATTTGAACAAACAAGCGCCATAACTGTAAGAAGACTTAATGAAGGTGGACAATCTATCAGAACATAATCGTATGATCCTCTAGAATTGTTTAAATAAGCAGTTAATTTAACTTGCAATATAAAGGCTCTATTACTATCCTCAGCGGTTTCAACTTCGAGTCCTGATAGGTCTACATTTGAGGTGATGATATCTAAATTTTCAAACTTTGTTTTCTTGATTACCTCGTTAATGTCTCTAGTTCCATTCAGCACTCCATAAATTGTGTCACTTGAGTTATCTACATTGGATAATCCAAGACCTGTTGTTGCATTGCCTTGAGGATCTAAATCAATTACTAAAATTTTTTTATCAAGTTGTGTCAGCCCAGCTGCTAAATTTATAACCGTTGTTGTTTTTCCTACCCCACCCTTTTGATTTATTACTGAAATAATTTGCATTTAATTTTTCTTATATCTTTTTTTATTATTCTTGCTAATTTTTTTTATATTTAATAAAAATGAATCTTCATTAGTTAAACTTTTTCTCTCAATGTATTCTAAATCCCAATCATTTTTGGATTCTTCAAATATTTTTTTTCCACTCTTTCCCATAAAAAAAATTAAATTTTTATATTTTGAAAAATTTTCATAAACTAAATCTAAAACTACAGGCATTGGTTTAAAAGCTCTCGACATAATCGTGCCTGTTTCTAAATTTTTTATTTCAAAAATATTTTTTTGAAAAACTTTTGTATTTAAATTTAGTTTTTTAGAAACTTCCTCTAAAAAGTGGCTTTTATGATAGCTTTTTTCGTACAGATGCACGTCCATATTATTTTTCATATTTTTAAGTATAATTGCCACTACAATTCCAGGTAAACCTCCTCCAGACCCTAAATCTATAGTTGTATTACTATTAAAGTCAACGAAATCAATAATTTGTGCAGAATCAATAATATGACGTTCAATTATAGTCTTTTTTGATGATGAATTTTGGCTAATTATGTTAATTTTTTTATTTTTTTCAATAATCATGGATATATAGTTTTCAAAGTCTAAAAATGTTTCACGTGAAACATTTAAGCCATTTAATCTTGAGTATGATTTTAAAATTTCTTGATCCATTAAGCTATATGCTTAATAGACTTTCTTTTGACGTGTGACAACAAAATATATACAGCAGCTGGAGTAATTCCATCAATTCTCAGTGCTTGACCCATTGTTTTTGGTTTTATTTTCTTAAATTTAGCTTTTACCTCATTTGACAATCCTGAAAGACCGTCATAATTAATTTTATCAGGTATTATAAGGTTTTCATCTCTTTTAAAGGCTAAAATATCAGCTTTTTGCTTCTTCAAATAACCCCTATAATGAGCATTAATTTCAACCTGTTCATCAATTTCCTTGCTAAAAAAAGGTATATCAGTCCATATTTCCCTAATTTTATTCATATCTACCCCTTTTTGAGTTAATATTTCCTTAGAAGATCTTAAAATACCGTCTTTTGCTATTTTTATACCAAATTGATCTGCTTTATTAGGTGATATAGTTGATTGACCCATTTTTACGTTAATTTGACTAATTTTTTCAAATTTATCTTGATAAAGAAACTTTCTAACATCACCAATTAATCCAATATCCACTCCTTTTGCAGTTAATCTTTGATCGGCATTATCAGATCTCAGGCTCAATCTATATTCAGCTCTTGATGTAAACATTCTGTATGGTTCAGCCACACCTTTAGTTACTAAATCATCAATCATTACACCTATGTAAGCATCAGATCTATCTAATATAAAGGGTTCTAATTTTTTATGAGATAAAGCAGCATTTATCCCTGCTATAAGACCTTGAGCTGCCGCCTCTTCATATCCTGTTGTTCCATTAATCTGACCTGCAAGGTAAAGGTTGCTAATTTTCTTAGTCTCAAGCGTTAAAAAGAGTTCTCTTGGATCTATATAGTCATATTCTATGGCATATCCTGGTCTTATAATAGATACATTCTCTAAACCATTGATATTGTTACATATTTCTTGTTGTACATCAGCTGGTAGTGATGTGGAGATGCCATTTGGATAAATTGTATGGTCATTTAGCCCTTCAGGCTCCAAAAATATCTGATGTCGACCCTTATCAGCAAATTTTACTATCTTGTCTTCGATAGATGGGCAGTATCTAGGCCCAACACCTTGTATGCTACCAGAATACATAGCACTCTTAGATAAATTTTTTTCAATAATTTTATGAACCTTATCGTTAGTGTAAGTCATACGACATGAAATTTGTTTATTAATATTTTTTTTAGTTAAGAAAGAAAAAAAATAAGGATCATCATCTGCAAACTGTTCCTCTAAATTTTCATAATTAATTGTTCTTGAGTCAAGTCGGGGAGGGGTTCCTGTTTTTAATCTTCCTATTTTAAAATTATATTTTTTTAATTGTTCACTTAATCCCGTTGAAGGTTTCTCATCATACCTTCCAGCAGGTGTTCTTTCATCGCCTATGTGTATCAAACCATTTAAAAAAGTGCCCGTTGTTAGTATAAGCTTAGAACATAAAACTTTTTTACCTTCTTTAGTTATGAAGCCAGTTATTGTATTTTTATCAAAAATAAACTTTATTACAGGATCAGAAAAAATGCTTAAATTACAGTAGTTTGCAAGTTTTTCTTGCATATATTTACGATATAACGATCTATCAGATTGAGTTCGTGGTCCTCTTACTGCTGGGCCTCTACTTCTATTTAATAATCTAAATTGTATACCCGATTTATCTGCAACCTCTCCCATGACACCATCAAGGGCATCTATCTCTCTTACTAAATGTCCTTTACCCAAACCACCAATTGCTGGGTTACAAGACATCTCTCCAATAGTTTCTTTCTTATGAGTGAATAGGGCAGTGTTAACTCCTAGTCGTGCAGAAGCTGCAGCAGCCTCACAACCAGCATGTCCACCACCTATTACTACAACATCATATGATAAATCATTTTTCATAAAGTAAATTTATAACTGATTATTATATTTACAAGGTGCGTAAAGTTTTGCTTGAATAAGCTATAATTATCAACATTTTTTAGTAAAAAGGGCTTTAAAATGAGGAAAATAGGGTATTATTTACCTATGCAAAAATCGTTGAAAATACTGCCTAATATCTCTTCAACATCGACTTTTCCCACAATCATACCAAGATGCCTAGTAGCTAATCTTAAATCTTCTGCAGCTTTGTCAAAGTCCTCAAGTTCATTTTTTTTATTAAAATTTTTAAGATGCTCTAAACACTGTTCAAGATGTTGTCTATGTCGTTCTCTAGTAATTAAAATATCATCACTTGATATAAATTTATTTTTTAAATTATTTTTTATTTTTGAAATTAATTCGTCAATGTTTAAATTTTCTTTAATTGAAATTAATACATGATTTAATTTTTTAATCTCAGGGTCAATATCTCCAACCAAAAGATCTGATTTATTTATTACTAAAATTGCATTTTGGTCTAACAATTCCCTCAAAACATCAGTAAAATCAACGTTTTTTGCGTCAACAACCACCAACTTTAAATCAGCTTCTTCTGCTCTATTTAAAGATAATTTAATACCTTTCTTTTCAATTTCATTTTTAGACTCTCTTATCCCAGCAGTATCAGAAACAATTACTGGATAACCATCAATATTAAGATGAGTTTCAATTACATCCCTTGTTGTTCCTGCAATCTCAGAAACTATTGCAACATCTCTATTTGACAGATAATTTAGTAGACTGGATTTGCCTGCATTAGTAGGTCCAAGAATTGCAATCTTAAAACCTTCTCTGATCCTTTCTCCGACTTTTTGATCATCTAAAATTTTTTTAATATTCATTAAAACATCATTGGAACCTTTTTTAATTTCCTCTAAAATATTATTTGGTAAATCTTCATCTGGAAAATCTATTTTTGCTTCAACATGAGATAAAATTTTTAAAAGTTTTTCTCTTAAAAAATTAAATTGATCAGCAGATTTTCCATTCATAATTTTAATCGCTTGCTGCCTCTGAATTTCAGTTTCAGAAGAAATTAAATCTGCAATGCTCTCGGCTTTAAGTAAATTTATTTTTCCATTTTGAAATGCAAGTTTTGTAAACTCACCAGGTTCAGCCAGCCGGCAATTTTCGATATTTGAAATAGATGAATGAAGAGCATCAATTACGGCCTTGCTTCCGTGCACCTGTATTTCAGCCATATCTTCACCTGTGTAGCTCTCAGGCCCAGGAAACCATAGTATTATGCCTTCATCAATTAGCTCAGAAGTGTTGATTTTATTGATTTTTCGGAGAGTTGCTACTCTTGGTCTTGGAACATTTTTGCCAGTTAGTAATTCAATTGCTTTAGAGGTTTCTTGTCCTGAAATTCTTACAACAGCAATACCGGATATCCCAGGTCCACTTGATAAAGCATAAATTGTCATTTGAAGATTATAGCTTCAAATTAAGGTACCTGTAAAACTTTAATTGTAATGATTAATTGTTATGCTGGCTTATTCATTGAGTTAAAAAACTCAGCATTATTTTTTGTATCTTTTAATTTTGAATTTATAAATTCAATTGCATCCATAGTCCCCATTGGGGCAATTATTCTCCTAAGAACATTCATCTTTTGTAAATCATTTTTATCAAATAATAATTCTTCTCTTCTTGTTCCCGATTTTGTTATATCAATTGCTGGATATATTCTTTTATCTGCAATTTTTCTGTCTAATATTGTTTCGCTGTTACCTGTACCTTTAAACTCTTCAAAAATTACTTCATCCATTCTACTTCCTGTATCAATTAAGGCTGTAGAAATAATTGTTAACGAACCACCTTCCTCGATATTTCTTGCTGCTCCAAAAAATCTTTTTGGTCTTTGCAGTGCGTTTGCGTCAACACCTCCTGTTAGAACCTTACCTGAACTTGGTATAACTGCGTTATATGCTCTTCCTAATCTTGTTATAGAGTCTAATAATATAATAACATCTTTTTTATGCTCGGTTAATCTTTTAGCTTTTTCAATAACCATTTCTGCTACTGCTACGTGTCTTTGAGCCGGTTCATCGAAAGTAGAGCTAATTACTTCTCCTTTTACAGTTCTTTGCATATCGGTTACTTCCTCTGGACGTTCATCAATAAGAAGCACCATAAGGTAACATTCTGGATAATTTTTTGCTATTGAGTTTGCTATACTTTGCAAGATCATTGTTTTTCCTGCTTTCGGTGGTGAAATAATTATAGATCTTTGTCCTTTACCAATTGGACTAACCAAATCAATTAATCTTGGAGTTAAGTCTTTTTTTTTTTCAACTTTTGTCGTTTCAACTTCCATCACTAATTGTTTATCAGGATATAACGGCGTTAAATTATCAAATGCAATTTTATGTCTTGCTTTTTCGGGCTCTTCAAAATTTATCTTGCTAACTTGTAATAATGCAAAATATCTTTCGCCTTCTTTAGGTGCTCTTACCGGTCCTTCGACTGTGTCTCCGGTTCTCAAACCAAATTTTCTAATTTGACTTGGACTCACGTATATATCATCTGGTCCTGGAAGATAGTTTGATTCCATTGCTCTTAAAAAACCAAAACCATCTTGTAATAATTGTAAAACACCTACACCAGTAATTTCCTCTTTTTCAGCAACTTTCTTGAGAATAGCAAAGAGTATTTCTTGTTTTCTTAATGTGCTAGCATTTTCTATGCCAAGCTCCTCTGCTTGGGCAATAAGCTGTTCAGATGATTTAAGTTTTAATTCTTGGATGTTCATGGTTATTTTTTTGATAAGGACTTATCTAATGTATATAATATATATGCTCTTTGCAGTATTACAAGTCAGTTAATAAAAAATTGAAAAAATGAGTAAAATAAAGGTTTTTTCACAATATTTAATTATTATTTCTTAACTCTGCAGAAAAATCATCGACTTTTGACCAATCTGTAAACTCGTAAGATTGGGAGGTATCTGTAGGGCCTCCGGTAATAATCATGATAAATTTAATTATGTATTTATCAATTAAATTGTAATTAGGATAATCAACCTTACCAGCAAAAACTTTTATTTTATTTGGTTTCCATTTTGAAATTTTTAAAAATTTATTTATATAAGGGTTTGTTTCAGCTGAATTTTTTTCTGGTTTTCTAGCAACAACATTTACTGAAAAAAAAGCACATTTTTTTTGATCTAAAATATTTTTGTTTAACTTAATAAAATTATAAAGTTCTTTGGAATGTTTGCCGTATCTTATGCTTGCACCTATTATAATTTTTTCAAATCTGGATAAATCAACTTTTTTGACGTCCTCTATGGATGAAAGTTCTACTAAATTTCCATTTTTTAGAACATTTTTTATTCTTTCACAGATTGTTTTTGTATGACCGTCTGTACTTGAATATATAACTAAAAAACTAGACATTTTAGAATGATCTTAAGATTTATTCATTACTTGTTGTGGCATTTTTTCATAAAACTTTTCATCTAACTGATATTCTATATCTTCTTTGTCTTGCGCTGATCCTTCGGCTTGTGTAAATGTGTATTTTGCGAAATCTTTACACCAGTCCTCTTTAGTATTTAAGCATTCTATTGGATGAACATTGCCTCCCCAATCTTTTGCTTCATTTACAAGTTCGTGGCCTAGTTCATCGGTAGTTTCAAGGCAGTCAGCAACAAAGCTTGGAGAGTATATGGCTATTTCTCTTTTACCGTCGGTTATTAATTTTTTCACCACATCTTCCGTATAAGGAGTAATCCACTCCTCAGATCCAAAACGGCTTTGAAAACTCATCATACATTGTGCGGGAGAAATATTTTTTAGATTTTTTGTAATGAGGCAAAAAGTTTCATAACAATGTCTATAATAATCATCGCCTTTATTAACAATTCTTCTTTTTTGCATTCCATGAAAAGTAATTATCAAATTATCAATTTTTTTTCCTTTTTGCTGTAGCTCATTAATTTTGGTATCAACCTGCTTTACTGAGTTATCTATAAACGCATGAGTTCTATGAAAATTTGTAATTACCTCAAAAGTTGGTATTTTAACTCTTTTTGATAATTCTTTTGCTAATGCATCTATACCCGAGGCTATTGTGCTTTCAGAATATTGGGGGAACATTGGTATCACCAGCAATTTAGTTGCTCCTATACCTTTTTTTAAATCATCCTCCCAGCTATCATAAACTTCATTTACATATGGAGGAGATAAAAGAAATGCATGATTTACTTCAACATGTCCATTGGGGTCAATTTTCTTAAGCTCTTCTCTAACATTATTAGTAAATTCTCTAGTATTAGTAATTAAAGGAAAACTTTTTCCATCCCAAATCCTTGCATAAAGTTTTGCTGACTTTTTTGGCCTAAAAGGTAATACAAAAAAATTTAAAATTATTTTCCATAACCAAGGATTAATATCTATCACTCTTGGGTCTCCTAAAAATTTTCTAAGATATTTTCTTAAAGCTTTAGTGGTTGGTTCTGAAGGAGAACCAAGTTGAACAAATACAACTTTTGTTTTTCTTTTTGGGTGTTTATAAATCTGGTCCATATTAATAATCTTTTACTGTCTTTACTAAATATTCAAACATATTAGGGTCTGTTTCTGGAAGCACTCCATGCCCTAAATTGAATATATATGGATGATCTTTAAAAATATTGAGATATTTTGAAGCTTCTTTTTTAAGTGTATCTTTATCTGTTAATAGAATTTTAGGGTCCAACCCACCTTGGACAGGAATTTTTATTGTTTTAACAATCTCTTTTGGGTCTATATTATAATCGATACTTATGGCGTCCGGTTTTATAATTTCACAGAATTCTTTATAGTTTTTAATTTCTCTTGGAAAACATATGACTGGTGTTTTTAGTGATTTAACATAATTAACCAAATTCACCGTAGGGGTATAAATATATTTAGGTAAGTGTCTTTCTTCTAATAAACCCGCCCAACTGTCAAAAATTTGAATTACATTAGCACCACTGTCAATTTGGTTTTTTATATGAACTTTTAAAAATTTCTCGATAATTAATAGAGTCCTTTTAATATGAAGTTCATCTTTAAAAAAATCTGTTTTCAATTCTTTTTTGGGTGAATGTTTGTTTATCATATAAACTAATAACGTCCATGGCGCACCCACAAATCCAATGGTGTTTTTATTTTTTAGAATTGGGTCTGAACTAACTTTTTTAATAGCTTTGTACACAGGGTCTATTTTTTGTACAAAATCAATTTCATCAATTTTATTAATATCATTTAAATTTAATTCTCCTAATTTAGGACCAAAATTTTTTATTAATTCTACTTTTTGACCTAACCCATATGGAAGCATCAAAATATCTGAGAAAATAATTGCAGCATCTAAATCAAATCTTCTTAAGGGTTGTAAAGTAATCTCACTAGATAGCTCTTTATTTAAACACAAATTAATAAAATTAGGATTCTCTCTTCTAATCTTTCTAAATTCAGGTAGATATCTGCCAGCTTGTCTCATTATCCAGATAGGATTAAATGAAGTTTCTTTGTTGATTAATATTCTGTGTAATGCTTTCATCAAATAGCTTTATAAATTATTGTAGTTGTAATATATCTTGTGAATAAAGGTGATTATTTTTTATAAACACGATACCAACATTTTACTAACATTTTTAATACCAAAAATTGTTTAAAATTAACCTTTTTTCTTATTTATTAAAATCTGTGGATTTTTGAATGACTTTAAAAATATTGTTAATAAAACCCTTATTTTACAAGCTTAATTAAGAAAAAATTAAATTGAGTAATTTAATTAAAATTATACAAATTTATTAAGCATTTATTCATGAGCAATACATATCAAATATATCTTATATCTGACTCAACTGGGGAAACATTAGATAGAATTTTTTTGGCGCTTAAGGCTCAATTTTTAAATATCGAATACAAAGTTCACTCTTATTCTTTTACCAGGACAGAAAATCAAATTTTAAAAATTTTGGAAGACGCAAAGAAAAACGAAAACTCTATAATCTTATACACAATAGTAGATAACAATTTAGCCAAATATTTATCAAACGTTAGTCAGAATAAACAAATTCCATGTTTTGGTATTCTTGGAAATTTAATTTTAAACTTTTCTAAAATTTTAAATCAAAAAGCAACACACGAACCAAGCGGGCAACATACCCTTAATGATGAGTACTATGATAGAGTAGAAGCAATTCAGTTTACCATGAATCACGATGATGGCAATTTGATAGATGAAGTTGACAAATCTGATATAATTCTTGTGGGTGTAAGCAGGACAAGCAAAACCCCGACATCTATATATCTTGCTAACAAAGGCTTTAAAACTTCAAATATTCCTCTAGTAAACGAAAATTCATTACCCAACACACTCAAACAAAACCCACAAATGGCTTGTGTGGTTGGTTTAAGCACAGAACCCGAGAGATTAGCTGATTTAAGAAAAAATAGAATGAATTCTTTAAGAGAAAAAGAAAATATTAAATACACTGATTTGGAAAACATTAAAAAAGAAGTTTTAAATGCAAAAAAAACCTTTCAAAAATATAAGTGGCCCTCGATAGATGTAACAAGAAAATCAGTTGAAGAGACGGCGGCATCAATAATTAAAATACACGAAATATATTCAAATAATGTCAAATAAAATTATTCTCGCATCAAAAAGCAAAGTTAGAAAGGACATTTTAGATAAAAACAACATAGAAAGTATTGTTGAACCATCAAATGTTGATGAAGATATTGTGAAAGAAAGCCTGTTAAAAGAAAAGGCAAGTCCTGAAATAATTTCAAAAAACTTAGCAGAACTAAAAGCAAACAAAGTCAGTATGAAAAAAACAGATAAAATGGTACTTGGTGCAGACAGTGTCATAGACTTGAACGGAGAACTAATATCGAAACCTGAAAACAGAGAAGATGCCTTGACTATTTTAAAAAAGCTCAACGGTCAGAAGCATTTTTTAATAAGTTCTGTCTGCATATCAAAAAATGGGTCTATGGTTTGGAACCATACAGATAAAGCAAGCCTTACCATGAAAAATTTTACTGACGAAGAGCTTAAGAATTATCTGTCAAAAATATCTGATGAAACTCTTTATGCATATAATGTCTATCAAATTGAAGGAGAGGGAAGAGGTTTGTTTTCAGAGATCCACGGTGATGAGGATACTATAATGGGTCTACCGATTAAAAAAATTAAAGAGTATTTAGAAATTAAGCAATGAAAAAATTTTTAGTAATAGGAAACCCAATTGAACACTCATTGTCACCAAAATTACACAATTATTGGATTAAATTAAATAATCTTAATGCGATTTACGAAAAAAAAAAATTAAACACTTTTGAAATTGAGGGCTTAATAAAAGAGATAAAGCAAAAAAAAATTGAGGGCATCAATGTAACCGTCCCTTTTAAAAATCTGGTTATTCCTTATCTAGATAAATTATCCAATGAAGCTGAAAGAACACAATCAGTTAATACTATATATTTAAAAGATGAAATGCTAATAGGTCACAATACAGATATAGCTGGCTTCGAGTCTTCTATAAAACATATAAATTATGATGTAAGTGGAAAAAAAGTATTATTGCTAGGTGCGGGTGGAGTTGCCCCTTCAATAATACTTGCTTTACAAAATATGAAAGCTAATAAGATTTTTTTAAGTAATAGAACACAGAGTAAAGCTGAGAATTTAAAAAAAAAATTTAATGAAATTGAAATTATCAAATGGGGAACAATGCCTAATTTTGATATGATTGTTAATTCAACGAGTTTAGGTCTAAAAAAAAGTGATAATATTAATTTAGATTACTCCAAAATTGGGTCTGATAAGTTTTTTTATGATGTAATATACAATCCTTCAGAGACTAATTTCTTAAAATTAGCAAAAAGATACGGAAACAAAGTAGAAAATGGAAAATTAATGTTTATTTATCAGGCACTAAAGGCTTTTAAATTGTGGCACGGTGTTGAGCCAAAAGTTAATAGAGATAGTATTAAGCTTTTATTAAATGATTAGAATTGGAATTTTGGGAGATATTGGATCAGGTAAAAGCTATGTTGCGAACAGTTTTGGATATCCCGTATTTAATGCAGATCGTGAAGTTTCCACTCTTTATAAAAAAGATAAAAAGATTTTTAAAAAATTAAATAAAAAATTACCAAAACATATATTGTCTTTTCCAATTAATAAACTTGAAATCACAAATGCTATTTTAAGTAACAAGACTAATCTTAAAAAAATAACTAGAATTGTTCATAAAGAGATAAGAAAAAAAATGAATTTATTTATTAAAAATAATAAAAATAAAAAAATTATTGTACTAGACATACCATTATTATTAGAAAATAAAATAAATAATAAAAATGATATATTGGTTTATGTAGACTCAAAAAAAGAAGATATAGAAAAAAGAATTAAAAAAAGATTAAATTTTGATTCTAAAATTTTAGAAAAATTTAAAAAAATACAGTACTCTCGAAGTTTTAAAAAAAAAAAATCAAATTTTATAATTAAAAATGACTTTACAAATAAAACTGTTAAAAAAGGTATAAAGAGTATTTTAAACAAAATAGCAAAATGAAAGAAATAGTTTTAGATACAGAAACAACCGGTATTTCTGTAAAAGAGGGGCACAGAATAGTAGAAATTGGGTGTATTGAACTTGATAACTTGGTGCCAATAAATAAGTTTCATGCTTATTTAAATCCAGAAAGAAAAGTTTCTGAAAAAGCTTTTGAAGTGCATGGGTATTCTGATCAATTTTTATCTAAACAAAAAAAATTTAATGAAGTAGCTGAGAAATTTCTAGAATTTATAAAAGATAAAAATTTAATTATTCACAACGCTGAGTTTGATCTCGCTCATCTTAATAATGAACTTTTTTTAGACGGAAGAAAAAAAATAGAAAATAAAATAATTGATACCCTAGAGTTAGCCAGAGTAAAGTATCCAGGTTCAGCATCTAGTTTAGATGCTCTCTGCAAAAGATACAGAATCGATAATTCTAGAAGAGCAAAGCACACAGCATTAATTGACTGTGAGCTCTTGGCCAAGGTTTATATAAATTTAATAGATCAAAAAGAACCTACACTTGATTTTAGAATTGAGGACAAAAATGAAATAAATAAAATTTCTGGAAATATATCTTACTTTAAAAAAATAGTAAAACCGTCCAAAGAAGAATTACTAAAACATAAAAATTACTTAAAGAATTACCTTAAAAAAAATTACTACTGATTAAATTGTTGTAAGTATAGATTTTCAAAATCTATTTTTTTTTCAAATTTTACATTACGATAACCAGAATTATGTAGCATATTTAAAAAAGATTTTTCAAGATTAGGATAAATTTTTATTTGTACATCGCATAAAATAATTCTTTCCAATTCTTTCTTTTCTTTTACATCATCATTAACCCTTATAATAGTTGCGTAAATCATTTCAAAATATGATTTGTATTTTGATTCTCCATTATCTTCGAATTTTAAAATTGTATTAATTTCTACCATTTTATTTTTTAATGGTTTAGAGTTAATGTTAATATTGAGTTGATATTTTAAAATATTATCTTTAACAAAAATAAACGTTTGAATGTCTTTTGTCTCGCTAGACATATCTTTTATGAATTGACTTAAAATTTCAAACTTTTCCGTCATTGTTGTCATCTATATCTTCAAACTCACCATCAATAAAATTATTTTTTCTCTTTTTCGTGTGATCAAATTTTTTTAATAAATTATTAAATATGAATTTTCTGCTCAAAGGAAAAATTAAAATAAAACCAATGAAGTCAGTCGCAAAGCCGGGAATTATTAATAAAAGCGCTGCAAAAGCAATAGCTGCGCCCGATAACATTTCATAAGTTGGTGTTTGATTTTGTCTTAATTGATTAAATCCAGCTTTAAGTGTATTTAATCCCTCGTATTTAGCATAATAAACTCCAACAATTGCAGTTGTAAAAATCAATAAAATTGTTGTTATTGCTCCTATTTGTGAACCTATCTTAATTAAAAGGTAAATTTCGATTACAGGAATGAGAATAATTGCTAAAAATATTGAGTTCATTTGTCTTTAATTTAAATTGCCGGTTGAAATTAATCAACATAGTAATTACTATCATATCCATGAGTTATAGTTTTGAATATATAGACATAATCCTTCTTGCAATGATCGCAGGTTTCATTTTTTTGCGATTAAGAGGCATATTAGGCAAAAGATCTGGATTTGAAGGTAAAGCACCAGGTCAATTTAAAGAAGTCATCAAAAACATAAATATAGAACAACCAAAAAAAGTTAGTGATAAATTTGATGACGATGCACAAAAAGAATTTATAAAAGGAGCTAAAATTGCTTATGAAACTATTATTACTGATTTTAGTGATAATGATAATAAAATTACAACGAGCAAGTCTCTACTAAACAACAAAGTTTATAAGCAATTCAGTGATGCGCTTAAAGAGAGAAGTGACAGAGGACACTATGCAGAAATTACATTTATTGGTGTTAACAAAGCTGAAATAAAAGAACATAAGAAATTAGGCAATATTTTAAATGTTACTGTAGATTTCATTGGAGAGGTGATAACTTGCATAAGAGATAAAGATAAAAAAATTGTTTCTGGTGATCCAGAAAAAATCAAAAAAATTTATGATACCTGGGTTTTTTCAAGAGATACCACTTCCCAAAATCCAAACTGGCAATTAGTTAGTATTTTAACATAATTGAACGATAAAATTTCAGACAAAGATAAACTAGATTGGGAAAATTTTCTTAAAAGCAAAGAAAAATTATTAGATAAAGATCATAAGAAAAAAAAAAATTTTACTTATTCTACCAAATCACTTGATTTACACGGATATACTTTAGAAGAAGCTAATATTGCTGTAGAAAAATTTATAATCAAATCCTTTTCCGAAAATATTAACAAATTAATAGTTGTTACTGGCAAAGGTATTCACTCAGATAATGAAAAAAATCCTTATGTCTCGAAAGACTTAAGTATTTTAAAATATTCAGTTCCAGAATTTATTTCAAATAGTAAAAAATTAATGCAAATGATTAACGATATTCAGGATGCAAAAATCGAAGATGGTGGCAGCGGTGCATTTTATATATATTTAAAAAAAAATAAAAAACTATGATCATTTGGCTCGCCTCGTACCCAAAAAGTGGAAATACTCTTTTAAGATCTATACTAGCTTCATATTTTTATTCAAATGATGGTTCATTAAAATTTGAAGATTTATATAATATAACTCAATTTCCACTTGCTGAGCAATTTTTACCACTCGGTATAGACATTGATAACGACAGAGAGGTATTTAAAAATTTTATTAATGCACAAAAATTAATTAATCAAGAGAAGAGAAAAATAAGATTTTTTAAAACGCACAGTTCCTTATCTAGAGTTTATGATAATAATTTTACTGATTTACATAATACGTTAGGTGTAATTTATATTGTTCGTGACCCAAGAAATGTAGTCACATCTGTTGCTCATCATTATAATCTAACCATAGATGAGGCAACGGAAACCATGGTTGATAAAAATAATTTTATGCAAAAAACATCTCGAAATTTAAGAGTTTTTATAGGTTCCTGGAATTTCAGTTATAATTCGTGGAAAAACTTAAAAGATCAAAATAAATATTTGTTGATTAAATACGAAGATTTAATAACAAAAAAAAGGACGGTTCTTATAAAAGCTTTTAAATTTCTTAACTCATTAGGAATGACATTTAATTTTGATATGGTTAAATTGAATAAAGTCATAAAAAATACTGAATTCGAAAAAATGAAAATTAAAGAAGAGAATGAAATTTTTTCTGAAGCTGTCACAGACAAGGACGGTAAAAGAAAAGTTTTTTTTAATCTAGGTCCAAAAAATGATTGGAGAAGACTCCTAGATAAAAAAAATAAGGATAAAATAGAACAGCACTTTGAAAAGGAAATGATTGAACTTGGATATTTGTGATTTTAAAGTATAAATTTCGAAAGATCAGTATCTTTAACTAAGTTATCTAGATTATTATTAATATATTCCTTATTTATTATAATTTTTTCTCCAGCACGGTCAGTTGCTGTGAAACTTATTTCATCTAATATTTTTTCAATAATTGTATGTAATCTTCTGGCACCTATGTTTTCAACTGTACTATTTACTTCAGATGCTATGTTTGCAATAGTATCTATTCCATCTTCAGAAAACTCTAAGTCGACATTTTCTGTTTTCAATAAAGCTACATATTGTTTTATTAAACTGAAATCAGGTTCTCTTAATATTCTTTTAAAATCCTCACTAGTTAGTGCTTCTAGTTCAACTCTAATCGGCAACCTACCTTGTAATTCTGGCAGTAAATCAGAAGGTTTAGCAAGCTGGAAAGCACCAGATGCAATAAACAAAATGTGATCAGTTTTAATTGGTCCATGTTTTGTATTAACAGTAGTTCCTTCTATTAAAGGAAGTAAGTCCCTTTGGACACCTTCTCTTGAAACATCCCCACCAACCCGATCTGTTCTTGCAGAAATTTTGTCAATTTCATCTAAAAATACTATTCCGTTATTTTCTGTAGAAAGTTTTGCTGCTTTAATAATTTTATCTTCCTCTATTAATTTGTCAGACTCGTCATTAATCAAAATTTCATGAGATTCTTTTACAGACATTTTCTTTTTCTTTTCTTTATTCCCCATTGATTTACCTATCATTTCACCAATGTTTATCATGCCCACGTTTGCTCCAGGCATTCCAGGAATTTCAAAAGAAGCTCCACCAGAACCGGTATCACTTACTGCAATCTCTATTTCATTGTCATCAAGATCGCCATTTCTTAATCTTTTTCTAAAGCTTTCTCTAGTTGCAAGACTTGCTTTTTTGCCAACTAATGCATCCAAAACTTTTTCCTCAGCTGCTTTTTGTGCTTGAGCAAAGACTTCTTTTCTTTTTTTCACTCTTTCCATTGAGATTGCAATTTCTATCAAATCTCTTACAATTTGTTCTACATCTCTACCAACATATCCAACCTCAGTAAATCTTGTGGCTTCAACTTTAACAAAAGGAGCTTCAGCTAGTTTTGAAAGCCTTCTAGAAATTTCGGTCTTTCCAACACCAGTTGGCCCAATCATTAAAATATTTTTTGGTAAAACTTCATTTTTCATTTCACCTGTTAAGGCTTGTCTTCTCCATCTGTTTCTTAATGCTACAGCAACTGCTCTTTTTGCTTTATTTTGTCCAACAACAAATCTGTCTAATTCCGAAACTATTTCTCTTGGAGACAAAGAACTAACCAAAGAAACTTCATCAGTCTGATTTTTATCTTTTGGGTGTAGTTGTGTTACGTTTGATTTATCCATTATATTTTTTCAATTTTTACATTATCGTTTGTGAATACACATATATCAGCGGCGACCTTAATAGCTTTTTTTGCAACTTCCTCAGCAGACATACTTCCTTCCATTAAAACCTTTCCAGCTGCTAAAGCATAATTTCCACCAGATCCTATTCCAATAACATCTCCTTCAGGCTCCAAAACATCACCGGTTCCAGAAATAATATAACTGTTATTTTTATCGCCGACAGCCATAAGTGCTTCTAGTCTTCTTAAATATTTATCTGTTCGCCAATCTTTTGCTAATTCAACGGCAGCTCTTGATAAGTTTCCAGCGTGTTTTTCTAATTTCCCTTCCAATCTTTCAAACAAAGTTAAAGCATCAGCAGTTGATCCTGCAAAACCAGCAACTACATCTCTTTTTTCAATTTTTCTGACTTTTGAAGCTGTGCTTTTTACAACGGTATTTCCCATACTAACTTGACCGTCGCCAGCAACTACTACTTCATTGTTTTTTCTTACTAACACAATTGTTGTCATATTTAATAAATGGTAACTATTTTTGATACTTCAAGTGTTCATACTGATATTGATATAGTGGGATTATGTATGTATACCATTAAAAATATATGACCAGAAAAGGAAAAGTATCTCGAAAAACAAAAGAAACCAGTATTAATGTTGAGGTAAATATTGATGGTAAAGGTAAGTACCAAATTGACACTGGTATAGGTTTCCTAGACCATATGCTTGAGCAATTATCAAAGCATTCATTAATTGATTTAAAAGTAAAAGCAAAAGGAGATACACACATAGATCTTCATCACACTACTGAAGACACGGGAATTGCTATTGGTGAAGCTTTAAAAAAAGCTGCAAAAAAATTTGTGGGAATTAAAAGATATGCTCATACAGTTCTTCCGATGGATGAAACATTAACTAGAGTTGCAATCGATGTATCAAACAGACCTTATTTAATTTGGAGAGTAAAATTAAAAGTAGAGAAACTTGGTGAGATGGATACAGAATTATTTAAAGAATGGTTTCAAGCCTTCTCCCAATCTGCTGGAATTACAATGCATGTTGAAAATATTTATGGCGATAATAGCCACCATATTATTGAGTCTTGTTATAAAGCTTTAGCAAGATCATTAAGAGCTGCACTCGAGATGGATCCAAGAAATAAAAAAAGCATTCCATCCACTAAAGGCTCATTATAAGTTTAATGAACGTCACAATTGTTGATTATAATTCGGGCAATATCAGCTCGGTAATAAACTCTTTTAAGGAGGTTGCTAAAGATAAGGTAAATATCGAAGTAACTTCGGATTTAAATAAGATTAAAAACTCAGACAAAGTTGTTTTACCTGGCCAGGGTTCGTTTAAAAGTTGTATTGATGCTTTAAGAAAAATTAGTGGTTTAGTCGATACATTGAATGAATTTACAATAAACAATAAAAAACCACTTCTAGGAATTTGTGTTGGATTACAAATGTTTGCAGATATTGGTTACGAGGAAACAGAAACCAAAGGGCTTGGTTGGATATCAGGTAATGTATCAAAAATCGACAATCAAAATGGAAAGTATAAACTTCCTCATATTGGTTGGAATGAAATTAATATAACGAAAGATAGTAAGATTTTTAAAGGTATTGAAAATAAATCTCACATGTATTTTGTACACAGCTATGAATTTGTTCCAGAAGATAAAAATGTAATTTCTGCAACAACGGATTATTCATCAAATATTGTTTGTTCAGTTGAAAAGGAAAATATTTTCGGAACCCAATTTCATCCTGAAAAGAGTGACAAATTTGGACTTAAAATAATTGATAATTTTATAAATCTATGAGAAATTTTTTATTATTTTTAATACTGGGAGTATTTTTAACAGTTGAAGCATTTTCAATAACTAAATTTTCTGAAGTTCAAAAAGCACTAAAGGAAGATAATTATGGAAGAGCAATTCCGGAAATGTTTTCACCTCTTATTTCAAAAAAGGCAACTAATCCAGTTTCAGTCTCTGACTTTTCAATTGTTGGAAATAAATCAATAATGTTTGAGTTAAATAATGGTGAATGTGGCTTTGAGAAAAAATTTAGCGATTGTGAAAATGATAGGGAACGGAGTGAAATATTATACAAGGAGTATCCTTCTAAAAATGAGGTATGGTATCAATTTTATATTTTTTTACCCAAGGATTATAACTCTGTGGCTCCATCAAAAATGTCCCTGATTCAATGGAAAAGATTAAAACCTTCAAAAGTATTAGTTATGTTTCAACATACGCATGCAGGATTAACTTTTAACAGAAATGGAGATACATTTGAAAACTCTCAATTAATTTTAAAAAGTAATGAAGATTTATTTGGAAATTGGACACAAATAATTTTTAATACTAATTGGCATCCAGAACCCAAGCAAGGTTTCATGAGAGTTTGGATAGATGGTGAATTAAAGGTTGATTTTAAAGGTGTTTCAAATGATCCAATTAAAGGAAAGAAACAAAGTCTAAGATATGGACTATATAACAGTTTCATTTCAAGATACAAAAATACTTTTGGCGAAACTAAAATGCCCAAAAGAGTTGTATTTTTTGATGGTATACGTTCAGAAAAAAAATGTGAAAAATTATTAAATAAGTCAGAATGTAAAAAACTTGAAGTACAGAATGTAGAAAAATACAAAATTTATAAATATAAAAAACATCATAAAAGATTTAAATCAAAACACATACTTGAAATACCAAAATCATTTTTGAAATGAAAATTTTCCCTGCAATTGATATTAAAAATAAAAAGTGTGTGAGGTTAATTAAGGGAGATTTTAATAACAAAACTGAGTATGAAATGTCACCGATTGAACAAGCTGGCAAATATAAAGATCATGGTTTTAAAAATTTACATATAGTTGATTTAGATGGCGCTTTAACTGGGGAAACAGTTAATTTGGATATTATTCAAGAAATAGTAAAAAAATTTGATCTTAAAATTGAAATTGGCGGAGGTATCAGAAACTTTGAAAGTATTCTGAAATATGCTGATGCTGGTGTTGAAAAAGTTATTTTAGGAAGTGCAGCTATAAAAGATAAAAATTTTTTAAAAGAAGCTTGTGAAAAATTTCCAAATAAAATCGCCTTAGGTTTAGATGCTAAAGACGGATATTTGTCTGTCTCTGGTTGGAAAGAAAATTCTAATCAACTAACATTAGATTACTTAAAAGAAGTTAATGATTATGGCGCAAGTAGATTGATTTATACAGATATTAATAGAGATGGGATGAAGCAAAGTCCTAATTTTGAAGAGACATCAAAAGTTGCAGATACCTCAAATTGTCCTGTAATTATATCTGGTGGGGTTTCTTCAATTGATGATATTAAAAAAGCAAAGAAATTAAATAATAACAATATCGAAGGAATAATAGTTGGAAAAGCTATTTATGATGGTGATATCAAATTAGATGAACTTGTTAGGGAATTGAATGCTTAAAAATAGGATAATACCTTGTTTGGATGTTAAAAATGGACGCGTTGTTAAAGGAATTAATTTTGTCGATTTACAAGATGCAGGTGATCCTGTTGAACAAGCCAAAATTTATTCTGACGGTGGAGCAGATGAAATTTGTTTTTTAGATATTACTGCCTCAAACGAAAACAGAGATACTATTTACGATGTAGTTGAGAGAACTTCTAAGAATTGCTTTGTTCCATTAACCGTTGGCGGCGGGGTTAGATGTATTGAAGATATTAATAAACTTTTAAACTGTGGTGCAGACAAAGTTTCTATTAATACAGCTGCGGTTCAAAACTCAAAAGTTGTTGAGGAAAGTTCAAAAAAGTTTGGTTCTCAATGTATTGTTGTTGCAATTGATGCAAAAAAAAATGGAGAAACCTGGGAAATATTTACTCATGGAGGAAGAAACGCAACTGGAATCAATGCAATTGAATTTGCTAATAAAATGGAAAATTGTGGAGCAGGTGAATTACTTGTAACTTCTATGGATAAAGATGGAACTCAATCTGGATATGATATTGAATTAATGAAAACAATTTCATTTAATGTAAATATTCCAGTAATTGCATCTGGTGGTGTAGGAACATTAGATCACTTGGTTGAAGGAATAAAATCTGGCGCGAGTGCAGTTCTAGCTGCATCAATTTTTCATTATGGAACATTCTCAGTAAAAGAAGCCAAACAGTATTTGGCTTCGAAAGATATTCCTGTTAGAATTTAATATGCTCAAAATTTTAGAAGAACTGGTTTTGCTCGCTAGAGAAAGAAAAAATAATCCTGTTGAAGGTTCTTACACTAATAAACTCTTAAAAGATAAAAATTTAGCAAAAGAAAAAGTACTTGAAGAAGTAAATGAGCTAATAGAAGCTGTAGAGGAAAACTCAAACACAATACATGAGGCTGCAGATGTTCTCTATCATCTTTTGATGTTTTTAGAGGCTAACAACGTAAAAATTGAGGAAATAATGGAAGAATTGTCCTCTAGAAAGAAATAATACCTTTATAAAATACTTATAAATTCTATAAGTAATTTCCTTTTAAAGAAAAGATATACTTTTTTTTAAATGAGCCACAAATACTACAAACCAGCAAGATCAAGGTTACAAAGAAGTGAACTCGCAGTCCCAGGCTCTTCACCACAAATGTTTGAGAAAGCTTTAAATTCTGCAGCAGATTATATTTTTTTAGATTTAGAAGACGCTGTTTCTCCAAACGATAAAATTACAGCTAGATCAAATATTATTAAAGCTCTTAACGAAATGAATTGGAGAGAAAAAGGTAAAACGATTTCAGTTAGAATAAATAGTCTTGATACACATTATATGTATAGCGATTTAGTAGAAATAGTTGAGCAAGCTGGCAAAAATGTTGATACTATTTTAGTTCCTAAAGCAGGAACTGGTAGCGACGTTTACATGGTTGATTGTCTATTGACTCAAATTGAAACAAATAAAAAACTAAAAAATAAAATTGGAATAGAGTGTTTAATCGAAACTGCACTGGGAATGTCAAATATAAAAGAAATTGCAAAATCAAGTGAAAGACTAGAAGCTCTACATTTTGGTGTTGCAGATTATGCAGCAAGCTTAAGAGCTAGAACAGTTGTTATTGGTGGATTAAATCCAGATTATCCTGGTGATCAATGGCATCATGGGCTGTCAGAATTAGTAATGACTTGTAGAGCATATGGTCTAAGAGCTATAGACGGACCATTTGGAGATTTTAATGATCCAGATGCTTATATAGCTGCTGCTAAAAGAGGTGCTGCAATTGGAATAGAGGGAAAGTGGGCAATACATCCATCTCAAATAGAACTTGCCAATAAAGTATTTTCACCACCTGAGGCAGAGGTTGAAAAAGCTAAAAGAATTTTAGAAGAATTAGAAAAAGCAGCAAAAGAGGGAAAAGGAGCCGCTCAACTTGATGGAAGAATGATCGATGCTGCTTCCGCAAGAATGGCGGAAAATATTGTAAACATTGATAAATTGATAAATAATAAATAATTATGGATATTCACGAGTATCAAGCAAAAGAAATTTTACAAAGCTTTGGGGTAACAATACCTAGAGGTGGAATTGTTTATAGTCCTGAAACAGCAGAAAATAAAGCAAGGGAAATTGGTGGATCAAAGTGGGTTGTAAAAGCACAAATTCATTCAGGTGCAAGAGGTAAAGCTGGAGGAGTAATTGTTTGTAATTCACCACTAGAAGTTGCCCAAGCAACAGATAAACTTTTGGGAAAAAAATTAGTTACAAATCAAACTGGTCCTGAAGGAAAAATTGTTAATAGGATCTATATTGAAGAAGCAACAGATATAGAGAAAGAATTATACCTAGGTTTAGTTTTTGATAGAGCATCAGAAAGTATAATGGTTGTAGCCTCAACAGAGGGTGGAATGAGTGTTGAAGAAATTGCCAAAGAAAAACCAGAGTCTATTATCAGATCAAAAATTGAAGTTGCAGTTGGTATTCAAAGCTTTCAGGCTAGAGAATTAGCATTTGGATTGGGTATTGAACCAGAATTAATCAGAAGAGCATCAGAAACTATAATTGGATGTGCTAAAGCTTTTAGCGAGTTAGATGCTACTATGGTTGAAGTAAATCCGTTAGTAATCTCTAAACAAAAACAAATCTTAGCATTAGATTGTAAAATGAGCTTTGATAACAATGCAATGTTCAGAAGAGATAAAGTTTCTGAACTAAGGGATAAAACCCAAGAGGATGAGAAAGAAGTATATGCATCTGACAGAGGTCTTAATTATGTAAGCTTGGAGGGCAATATTGGGAATATAATTAATGGCGCAGGATTGGCAATGGCATCAATGGATATGATTAAACTGGCGGGCGGAGAACCTGCAAATTTTCTTGATGTAGGTGGAGGTGCAACTCCTGAAAAAATTGTAAAAGCTTTTAGGCTAATAACCATGGACAAAAAAGTTAAGGTTATTTTAGTTAATATTTTTGCTGGAATAAATAGATGTGATTGGGTTGCAGAAGGAATCGTCCAGGCATTAGAAAAAATTAAAATTGAGGTTCCACTTGTTATAAGATTAGCAGGAACAAATGTTGAAAAGGGAAATAAAATTCTTCGGGATAGTAAATTAAATTATATTGAAGCAAATACTTTAGAGGATGCTGCAAATAAAGCTG
Source organism: uncultured Pelagibacteraceae bacterium (assembly GCA_902628525.1). Taxonomy (GTDB): domain Bacteria; phylum Pseudomonadota; class Alphaproteobacteria; order Pelagibacterales; family Pelagibacteraceae; genus Pelagibacter. Next base: position 57,767 of record CACOMZ010000003.1, on the reverse strand, counting down.
TTGCAGCATTAAATAAATAAAATGGCGGTTATAATTGAAAAAAATACAAAAATTTTAATCCAAGGCTTCACTGGAAAGATGGGAACTTTTCATGCTGAAGAGATGATAAAATACGGATCAAATGTTGTAGGTGGCGTTACTCCTGGGAAAGGTGGGCAAAAACATTTAGATAGACCGGTATTTAACACAGTCAAAGACGCAGTGCAACAAACTGGAGCGACAGCATCAATATTATTTGTCCCACCAGCTTTTGCAGCCGACTCTGCAATGGAAGCAGCGGATGCAGGTATCAAAACCTGTGTTGCAATAGTCGATGGCATTCCATCACATGACATGATCAGAATAAAAAGATACATGAGAAGATATTCTAGAAATGAGAAAATGACTTTAGTTGGACCAAACTGTGCTGGTATTATTAGTCCTGGAAAATCAATGCTAGGAATTATGCCAGGTCATATTTATAAAGAGGGAAGAGTTGGAATTATAAGTAGATCAGGAACTTTAGGTTACGAAGCCGCAGAACAAATGAAAAATTTAGGTATTGGGATTTCTACAAGCGTTGGAATAGGAGGAGATCCGATTAATGGAAGTTCATTTAGAGATATAATTGAAAAATTCGAAACAGATGACGAAACTGATGCAATTTTGATGATTGGTGAAATTGGAGGACCTCAAGAAGTAGCAGCAGGAGAATTTGCGAGGGAAAATATGAAAAAACCAGTTATTGGTTATATTGCAGGACTTACTGCTCCAAAGGGAAGAGTAATGGGTCACGCAGGTGCAATTGTTTCAGCTTATGGCGAAAGCGCGATTGAAAAAGTTGAGATATTAAAAGAATGTGGAGTTACAATTTCAAAAAATCCTTCTGTTATGGGAGATACAGTTAAATCTGTGCTCGAAAAAATGTAAATGTCTTACGACGATCAAAATATATTTGCAAAAATTTTACGTAAAGAGATACCCTGCAATAAAATTTATGAAGATGACTTTGTGTTATCATTTCACGATATAAACCCACAAAAAAAAATTCATGCTTTGGTGATACCAAAAGGCAAATATAAAGATCTTGATGATTTTACTTTAAATGCAACATCTGAGGAGATTGTTGGATTAATAAAAGGTATTAATATAGTTGCAAAAAAGTTAGGTATATCAACAGAAGTAGGCCGAGGTTACCGAGCTTTAGCAAATATCAGCGATCATGGTGGTCAGGAAGTTCCTCACTTGCATTTTCATTTATTTGGAGGTGAAAAAGTAGGTAAAATGGTCGAGTGATAGAGGAAGTAAAAAGAAATTATTTAGAAATAAATTCTTTAAAGGATTTAAAAGAAACTAGTCAATCATTTGAGGAGTTTTCAATAGTTTTACTTGATCCAGTAAATTTTCAATTAAACAAATTTTTTTATAAAAATGTTGGTAAAAAACATAGATGGATAGATAGACTAATCTGGAGTGAACAACAATGGATTGATTATGTTTCAAGTTCGAAAGTAAAGACTTATGTGCTTAAAAGAAAATATGATCTCATAGGATTTTTTGAATTAATTTTTCATATAGAAAAAAAAGAAGTTGAGATAGCATATTTCGGTATTTTGGAAGAATATCAAAATAAAAAATTAGGATCTTTTTTATTGTGTGAGGCAATCAAAAAATCGTTTAATAAAAATATAAATAGAGTTTGGTTGCATACGTGCTCGCTAGATCATGAAAACGCTTTAAAAAATTATTTAGCTAGAGGAATGAAAATATTTAAATCTGAGATTGTTAAAGTTTAGTTTTGGGCAGGTAATTCAAATATCTTTTTGTTAATTTCTTGATTTATTAAAATAGAGTATAAAAGTGTAATAGCTGTATTTTGATAAATGTCTTTTGTTTTCCAGCCGATTAAATTAAAATTCTTTAGATCAAAAAATATATCTACTTCAACTTCATTTTGATTAATTGTATAATTAACATATGATTGGTCAATAATTTTTTCTTCTAAACTATAGATTTTATCAATTAAAAAATTTTTATTTAAAATTAGGTTTAATGGTGTTTTTTTGAGAGGGTATCGGTAATAACTTGATAAAGTTTTAATTACCAATGATTTACCATTTGAAACTAAAACTTTATTATTTTTATTGTAGGCGCAATACATTTTTTTAGGATACTCAATTGTGCAATTTCCTTTTTCAATTTTTCCTCCTATATTTTGCTCAAATTGAAAACTTAGGTTGTATGTATTTTTTAGATTATTAATAATCTTTTCTTTATTGTCTGCATTTGCATCTAAAATAAAAAAAGAGAAAAAAAATATTATGAAGAATTTTAACATTATAAGACATCTCTTTTACCAACATGGTTTGCTTTACTAACTATTCCATCATCTTCCATCATGTCTATAATTCTTGCGGCTCTATTATAACCAATCTGTAGTTTTCTTTGCAAAAACGATGTTGAGGCTTTTCCCTCAGATCTGATTATTTCTAACGCTTGTTGATATAAATCATCCTTGTCACCAAGATTTTGGCCATCTCCAATTTCTTTTTCATCTGCAAAATTTAATATTTCGTCAATATAATCTGGTTCGGCTTGAGACCTCAGAAAATTATTGATTTTCTCTATCTCATTATCTGAGACAAAAGGAGCGTGTATTCTAATAATCCTGTTAGCTGAAGACATATATAACATGTCTCCTTTTCCTAATAGTTGTTCTGCACCCTGTTCACCTAATATGGTTCTACTGTCAATTTTAGAGGTAACTTGAAAAGATATTCTTGTTGGAAAATTTGCTTTAATTGTTCCTGTAATTACGTCAACACTTGGTCTTTGCGTGGCCATTATAATATGAATACCAGCTGCTCTTGCCATTTGAGATAATTTCTGGATATAATTTTCAATTTCTTTGCCAGCTACAAGCATTAAATCTGACATTTCATCTACTACTACAACAATGTAGGGCATAGGCAATTTGTGTTTAGAATTGTAACTATCAATATTTCTAACACCTTCTTTGGTCATTAATTTGTATCTGCTTTCCATTTCTTTAACCACCCAACCCAAGACAGAAGCTGCTTTTTTAGCTTCGGTAATAACAGGACATAGCAAATGAGGAATTCCTTCATAGGTTGATAATTCAAGCATTTTTGGATCAATTAAAATAAACTTACATTTTTCAGATGTATGACGATAAAGGAGAGAAAGTATAATTGTGTTTATACATACTGATTTACCAGATCCAGTAGTTCCAGCAATTAAAAGATGAGGCATTGAAGATAAATCCCCGACTAAAGGTTTGCCAGATATGCTTTTACCTAGCGCAATAGGTAATTTAATTTCTTTTTTTTTAAAATCAGAATTGCTTAAAATTTCACTTAAGTAAACATTTTCCCTTGAATTATTTGGGAGCTCTATCCCAATTGTATTACTTCCTGGTATTGTTGAAATACGCGCAGATTCTGAACTTGTATTTCTTGCTATATCATCTGATAAGTTAATTATTTTTGATACTTTTACTCCTGCGGCAGGTTCAAATTCATTTAAAGTAACCACAGGACCATGACTTACCTTTTTAATATTACCATTAACACCAAAATCTAATAGTATTTTTTCTAAAAATTCTGGATCATTAGTTTCACTTTTTTCTTTGTTATCTCTTTCTTTTTTACTAGGACTTTTTAATAAATCTATACTCGGTAATTTAAATTTAATTTTATTATTATTTTTATTTTCTGCTTTAATAAAAGGCAAATCTTCTTGGATCAGATTTTTAATTTCATCTTGTGGTATATACTCACTTATAATTTCACTTTTGTGAGTATAATTTTTTTCTTTTGACTTACTAAAAATTGTTATTAATTTTTTCAAATTTTTATAAAATTTAATAGGATTAAAATTAATACTAATTAGGAAAAAAATAAGTATTAGAAAAATAAATAGGTAATAAAAAATAGTTTTGTTAATCAAAATAAATGAACTTAGAAATGTTTGATTAAAATAATTACCTACGAAACCACCATTTCCATTTATATAAAGTGTGAATGCATTGGAATAAAAGTGGGATAAAAAAAGTGTAGCTAGAATTGAATAGATTATCACATAAAAAGTATTTTCAATAATTAAAAAAAATTCTTTAGTTTTTAAAATATTAATTCCAGTAATTAATAATGTTAAAGGAACAAGATAAGAAACTAGTCCTATAGATTGAAAAAACAAATCCGACACAAAACTTCCATGGAAGCCAAGGATATTTTTTATTTCTGTGTTATCTGGAAAAATGAAATTAGGATCTTCTGGAGAATAATATACCAATGCTAATAGAAGCAATATTCCTGCGACAAATACAATTATACCAAAAATTTCCGCCAATCTCCTAACGGTAAAATTGATTAATAAATTAGCTGTTTTTTTAATATCCATATATGAATCAACTTAATCACTTTGTATCATCTAATTTTTGTTGTTAAAATTAAAAATAACATGAGAGTTTGTATATTAGGATCAGGTTTATCAGCTTTAACTTTAGCAAAAGCTTTGGTGGGTCAAAATATATTTGTTGATATTTTTTGTTCCAAAAAAAAAACTGAATTAAACTTTTTAAGAACAATAGGTATCTCTAAAAGTAATTTTGATTATTTTAATAATAGTATCGTTAATATTGAAAAAATATGTTGGAAAATAAATAAAATTGAAATTTTAACCGAAAATTTACATAAAGAAAAAGTACTTAATTTTGAAAATGATAATAACCACTTATTTTCAATAGTCAAAAATTTTAAAATATATGAAGCCATAGAAAAAAGTTTATTAAAAAATAAAAAATTCAGAAAAATTTATAAAAATAATTATTCAAATTTATTAAAAAAATATGATCTTATAGTTAATACTGATTATTTTAGTTCAATAACAAAAAAATTTTTTAACAAAAAAATTTTAAAGGATTATTATAGCTTTGCCTATATAAGTGAAATTAAACATAAAAAAATTACTAATCGTACAGCTACTCAAATTTTTACCAAGTATGGTCCACTTGCATTTTTGCCTGTATCTAATACCCAAACCTCTCTAGTTTTTTCTATAAATAAATACAAAAAAATAACAGATCAGGATCTAATTAAACTTATTAATCAATATAATTTTAATTACGATATAAAAAAAGTTGAGAAGTTTAATTTTTTTAAATTAGAATCTCTTAATTTAAGAAATTATTACCAAGGCAATATTTTAGCATTTGGTGACTTATTACATAAAATTCATCCCTTAGCGGGCCAAGGTTTTAATATGACTATTAGGGATATAAAAATTTTAGTAGATATTATTCAATTTAAAAATAGTTTAGGTTTGCCTATAGATATTTCAGTAAATAAAGAATTTGAAAAAAAATCAAAATCAAAAAATATAATTTTTTCTAATGGAATTGATTTTATTTATCAATTTTTTAATTTAGAAAGTAAAACAAATAATAATTTATTAAGTAAATCAGTTAAATTATTAGGGAAAAATCCAACAGTAAATAAGATGTTTACAAAAATTGCAGACAATGGAATAATTTTTTAGCTATTGAATTGTATTATTTTCGTAAATATCAAAAGTGTAAGTTTTTAAGATCTCTGCAATCTTGTTTTTTCTTAAATCTAAATTTTTTGCCTCTAATAAAATCTGTTTTTCTTCCAATGTAAAAGGTGATGCCATAGCAAGTGCATTTATAGTTTCATCAAGGCTTTGCTTTTCTAATGCTTTCCAATTAATAATAAAACCTCTTTTTTCGAATAAGGATTTTAAATCTTTAAAAATAAGTTCTAGGTCAGAAAATCTAATCTCATCTTTTTCGTCAGTCAAATCTTGATAAAAACTTTCGTAACTCACTTCTAAAATTCTATATTTTTTTTTGGTTTTAATTTCCTTAATATTTTTAAATCTTGTTATACCTTTTAATTCTATTAAAAAACGGCCATCATTTGTTTCGTTGAAACTAGTTATTTTTCCAGCGCAGCCGACTTCATATAATTCTGGGTTATTATCTTTATTCATAGAATTTTTTGGCTGAATCATACCTATAAGCTTATCGGATTGCATACTATCATTAATCATATCTATATATCGAGGTTCAAATATATTTAATGGCACTGTTGTTTTTGGAAAAATTATAAAATTGCTTAAAGGGAAAACAGGTAATTTTTTTGGTAGATTTTTCATATATAATTATTAACAAAATAAATATTATTCTTCTATAGTGATTATTTTATGATTTTTTGGATAGCTTCATACCCTAAAAGTGGAAATACTTGGCTTAGAGCTCTGATAAGTACTTATTTTTTTTCAAAAGATGGAAATTTTGATGACGCTTTATTAAAAAATATTGACCAGTTTCCTACCAAAAAATATTTTCGAAATTTTAATCATGATAAAAATATTGCTGGGGATACTTGTAAGTATTGGATAAAAGCACAAGAAAATATCAATTCAAATAAAAATCTGAAATTTTTTAAAACGCATAATATATTCGGTAAAGTTAACAACTTTGATTTTACTAATAATCTTAATTCAGCTGGGTGTATATATGTTGTGAGAGATCCAAGAAATGTAATAACATCTCTTAAAAATCATTATCAACTAAATAATGAACAAGCATTTAGTTGGATTACAAATGAAAAAAATTACATTTATAATATTTTGGATTTTGAAAATTCAGGATATGGTGATTTTCAATTTATTAGTTCATGGAGAGTGAATTACAAGTCTTGGAATATTCAAAATAAAATTCCTATAAAAATAATTAAGTATGAAGATTTATTGAATTATACATATGTAGTATTTACAGATATAATTAAATTTATTTATAAAACTACAAATAATAAAGAACGTCTAGATAAAGAAAAAATAAAAAAAACCTTAAGATCCACATCTTTTGATGCGCTTAAAAAAAATGAAATGAAAAAAGGTTTTTCAGAAGCAGTTTTTGATAGAGTTGATAAAAATAAAAAAGTTCCTTTTTTTAATCTTGGACCCAAAAATAATTGGAAGAAAATTTTAGATAAAGATCTTGTTAAAAAAATTGATAATGTTTTTGAAAAAGATTTAAAAGATTTAAATTATAAGTAATATATGGAATTTTCGAATTTAGTAAATGAGGCTAATGCAGCCTTAAAAAGAAAAAAAATTCAAGAGGCAATTAAATTATTTGATGATGCATTAAAATTAAATCCCAAATCTATAGAAGTGTGTTCTAAGTTGGGTTCATTATCATTTCAAGTGGGTGACTTAGATAATTCTATAAATTATTTTAAAAAAACCTCGTTATTAGATCCTAAATCATCATTAGCCTATTCTAATCTTGGCATAATTTACTCAAAATTAAATAACCAGGATCTAGCTTTAGAAAATTATTTAAAAGCTTGTGAAATTGATCCCAAAAATTTTATAGTAAACTATAATTTAGCAAATCATTATTTTTCAAATAATGATGATAAAAATGCAGAAAAATATTATCAATTATCAATTGAATTAAATCCGCAGCATTTTTATCCTTACAACAATTTATTTCAATTATATGATAGATCCAACAATTTAGAAAAATTAGAAAAAATATTTAATAATATATCGAAATTATTTGGAAGAAGCCCCCAGGTTCAATTTTTAGAGGGAACATTACAGTTTAAAAAAAAAAATTATAAAGAAACTATAAAAATTTTTAAAAGTTTAAAACTTAATAAAAATGACTATCAAAAAAGTGTACTAATAGCAAATATTCTTGCAAAATGTCATGATTATGTTGGTTCTTATCAAGATGCATATAATTATTATTCTCTATCAAACAAAATAATTGAAAGTACTTTTAAAAATAAATTTAATAAGAATGAGTTTAACGATCGAGTATCTAAAAGATTGAGATCTATTACTAATGTTAAAAAAGAATTGTTCATTAATACTGAAATCTACGATGAGCGTAGTGATCCAGTTTTCTTAATTGGTTTTCCAAGATCAGGTACCACCTTACTTGATACTATTTTAAGAACTCATAAATCAATAGAAGTTATTGAAGAAAAATTATTAGTTGAGGATTTGATGAATCAACTTAATCATTATATTTATAATGACCTTATAAATTTAAATTCTATGAACAATAATATAATTAAAAAGCTGAGAGATTTATATTTCAAAAAAAGAGAAGATGTGGTTGATTTTAAAAATAATTCTATTGTGGTTGATAAGTTACCATTGAATATCATTTATACTGCTGAACTTAATAAAATTTTTCCAAAAGCAAAATTTATTTTTGCTTTAAGAAATCCCTATGATTCTGTTTTAAGTTGCTTTATGCAACCATTTCTTCCAAGTAATGCCATGTCTAATTTTTATAATTTAAAAGATGCTTCAAATTTTTATGATTTAATAATGAATTTATGGGATAAATATCAGCAAAATTTAAATTTGAATTTAAAGACAATAAAATATGAAGATGTTGTAAATAATTTTGATACTTCAATTAAAGGATTGTTAAAATTTTTAGATGTAGAGTGGACAAATGATTTAAGAAATTTTCATTTAACTGCATCAAAAAGAGGAATTATTAACACACCTAGTTATAATCAAGTAAATAAGCCTCTCTACAAGGAATCTATTTCTCGATGGAAAAATTATAGCGATAAATTTTCTGATATTGATTTAAAATTAGAAAGGTGGGTAAAAAAATTTAATTACTAATTAAAAATTTGACATACTCATGATACTCTTAGTGTTAAATTTTATTAATTTAACTAATACTTGCATTTATAAAAACCGCTATCTATAATAGTTTTTTAACAAGCGGGCATAGCTCAGTGGTAGAGCGTCTCGTTGCCAACGAGAAGGTCGAGGGTTCGACCCCCTTTGCCCGCTCCAATATTAGGAATTATATGAACGATTTAGCAGACAAAAAATGTATACCGTGCGAGGGTAACATCCCCCCATTTGATACAGAAGAAATTCATAAATATTTAAAAAAAGTTGATGGCTGGGAAGTTCTTGAAGATAAAATTGATGGATATTATTTATTAAAAAGTTTTAGATTTGATGATTTTTTACAAAGTCAAGAATTTATTAATAAAGTTGGAGAAATTGCAGAAATTGAAGGTCACCATCCCGATATATGGTTTGGCTGGGGGTATGCAAAAATAAAAATATTTACACACGCTATTAAAGGTTTAGCAGAAAGCGATTTTATTCTAGCTGCCAAAATTGATAAAATTATCAGTGCCTAAAGTGTCTGGTTTTGGAAAAAAGTAAAACTGTTTCAGTTTCATTTGCAAATTTAATAATTTCTTTATCTCTTATTGAACCTGCTGGCTGAGCCACTGCTTCGACACCTGATTGAACTAATTTTTCTATACCATCAACAAATGGGAAAAAAGCATCTGAGGCAGCTACTAAATCTTGATTAGATAAATTAAATTTTTTCATTTTATTTACTGCTATCTTGCAACTATCTAATCTACTTGGTTGACCTGAGCCAATTCCAACTGTTGAGTTGTTCGATGCAAGAACAATTGCATTAGATTTTACATAACGACATACGTTAAATGCAAAAATAAGATTCTTAAATTGTTTTAAACTTGGTTTTTTCTTTGAAACTACTTTAAAATCTTTGACTGTAAACATTTTAAGGTCCTCTGATTGAATTAATATTTCCTCATTATATGATGTAAACTTAAGATTTTCTCTAAATGAATAATTTCTAGAATCTATTAAACGTATATTTTTTTTTCTTTTTAAAATTTTTAATGCACTGTTATCAAAACCATTTCCAATTATCACCTCTAAAAATATTTTATTTAACTCAATTGCCAAATTTTTGTTTATTTTAAAATTACAAGAAACTATCCCCCCAAAAGCACTTACAGGGTCGCATTTAAGAGCAGATCTAAAACTCTCAACATTATTTGAATTAATTGAAACACCACATGGATTTGCATGCTTTACAATAACTGTACCTTTATTTTTGGGCAAAGATTTTGAAATTGTTAAAGCTGCAAAAATATCATTGTAATTATTATAACTTAGTTGTTTTCCATGAATCTGTTTTAAATTCATTTCAGGATTCTTTGAATAAATAGCACTAAATTGATGCGGATTTTCGCCGTATCGAAGTTTTTCAATTAAATTTCCATGAAAAATCTTTTTTTCTGGAAAATTTGTTTTATCAAAATTGTTTAAATAATTTGAAATAATAGAGTCGTAATATGCTGTATCAGTAAAAGCAATTCTTGATTGTTTTTCTCTAAATTTTAATGATGTAGATCCTTTGTGTTTATTTAATTCCTCAATTAGTTCCATATATTGATTTGAAGAAGTAATGACAGTTACATCATTATAGTTTTTAGCTGCAGCTCTAACCATCGTTGGACCACCTACATCTATATTTTCTAATATTTTTTTGTGATTATTTTTATTTTTTAAAGTCTTTTCAAAAGGGTAAAAATTTACAATTACAAGATCAATATTTTCAAAATTGTTTTTTTTCAAATCCTTCAAATGATCTTTACTATCTCTTCTGTTTAAAATTCCAGCATGAATTTTTGGATGAAGTGTTTTCACTCTTCCTTCTAATATTTCGGGACTATTTGTAAAATCAGATACTTCTACACAATGGAATTTTAATTTCCTTATTTCTTTATATGTGCCACCTGAGCTAATTATTTTAATTTTGTATTTTTTTAAGATTTTTAAAAGTGGACTTAAATTTTTTTTATCGGAAACAGAAATTAGAGCAGTTTTGATATTTCTTCTCATATTTTGGTTAATTCCCATTTAATAATTTGATTATTTTCATTATTCATACCTGAGATAAATATATTTTGATTTTCTTTGTATGAATTTTTATTACCGAAATATAAACCATTATCAATGTTTATATCAAAGTTTTCACAACTAAATTTCCAACCATCTTCTTCTAGGTCTATAAGTATATATTTTTGATCTTGTGTTTTCATAACCTTTGAATTTGGATTGAGGTGAAATCGTATGTCAAATTTAATTTCTTTATTTGGGTTTTTTCTTATTATTTTATCATATCCAATAAATTTTAATTGTTCAGGATAAAATTCTATTTCTCTTTCGTGATTTAATCCAAATTTTTTCAAATAACCATCATGAGCTGCTGAAATTTTCCAATAATTTTTTTCGAAAACGATATTTTTTTTTATAACTCTTAATCCATTATCAACAACAAGATATGAATTCTTTTTAATAAAATTACATGATGAATGATCTTCAATAATCAAAGCATTTTGTAATGCGCTACTTTTTGACAATTTATTTAATTTATTTCTATTATCTGGGAAATATCCTGCATTTGATAATAATTTTTTTTCATTAGAGAATATTTCGAATGATAAAGCACCAGCTTGGTAGTTCTTTGAAAAGTTGTTATTTGGATTTGAACCAATATCCATTGCTAAAATAATCTTTTTATTTTTAAGAATTGCATATCCACCAGTTTCATTAATTTGATTTTTAAATGTATAACCAAATCGTTTTAGATATTGGTCGAATTCGTGATTTTCAGATGAATAATTCCCATTAAAAAAAAGATCTTGTTTTATATTTTGCCAAATGAAAGCGTAACTTGAGCCTAAATAAAATATTGTCTCATCTAATTGTTCTGGAATTATATTCTGAGATTCTTTAAACCATTCCCTAATAATTATAAAATATTTTAGATAATAAATTAATTCTTGTATATTTCTTGATCTAGTGAAACCCTGACCATCTATTGATAATTTGGTAATATTTTTTAAATAATTAAGACCTACTTCGATGTAATTTTTTTCATTTTTATAAGCTAAACCCACTAAAATTATTGCTGCACAGCCAATTAATTTATTTTCAATATGATTAGGGTTATCTATTTCATTTAGTAAATGATTTGCTTGTTTTTGGATCATGTGATCAAATTTAGTTTTATATACTTCATCACCGTCTTCATAAGTTAATTGATGATTTGATAGCCAAGCAATTATCCTTTTTGCAGTGGTATCAAACTCCCAGCTATTTTTGTTATATTTATGGTTATTATTAATCCAATTAAGAACAACTGATTGTGCTGACTTTTTAGAAGATTTTAAATCTATACTAAAAAACCAAAAAAAATTATTTAATTTCTTATAATCTTTAGAATTAATTTTATTTTGCCAGATAGAATCAATTTCAAAATCTTCAATTCTATATTTTTTTTTTTGATATTTAATTATAGATGATAATAGGTGAGGGCTTGGCTTATATTCAAAATCGTTATTAAAAGTCTTTGATATTTTTTTTTCGTAAAAATTTGAATTCTGATATATTTGATTAAAATTATATTTTAATTTTAAAAAGGCTTCACTAAAAACGCTTAAGGTATTTTTGTTTATCATTAACTTATTTTGATTTTAATAAATTAATATTTTTTTTTATATCTCCATTATTACTTTTAAATACTGTAGTTCCTGAAACAAGAATATTTGCACCTGCCTCAATTGCAATTTTACAATTATCAAAGTTTATTCCTCCATCTATTTCAATATCAAAGCTTAAATTTTTATCCTTTTGAATTTTTTTAAGATCTTTAATTTTTGTTAGGACCTCAGGCATAAATTTTTGTCCACCAAATCCTGGATTTACACTCATAATTAAAATTAAATCAATTTGCTCTAAAAAATTTGTAATTACATCAATTTTCGTTCCAGGATTAAGCGAAACTCCTACTTTTTTCTTTAGCTCTTTTATTTTTTTAATTGAATTTTCTAAATTTTCTGTCGCTTCAGGATGAATAGTAATTATATCTGCACCCGCATTAGCATAGGCATCTATATATTTGTGAACTGGCGAAATCATCAAATGTACATCAAATTTTAAAGAACTTTGATTTCTCAGAGCTTTAATTACTGGAGGTCCAATTGTAAGATTCGGAACGAAATGACCATCCATTACATCTACATGTATCATGTCGGCCCCACCTTCTTCTAATCTTTTAATTTCAGAACCTAATTGACTAAAGTCAGCAGATAAAATTGAGGGTGAAATTTGTATATTTTTCATTACTTACTAAAAATTACTAGTATCAATTTTAAAATTTAAATGAATTAAAAAATTGATAAATTTGTCTAGAAATTTCACTTTCAAGAGGAAATGAAAGCATTCCCATCACAGAATACCCCAAGATCCATGGCATTAAATAAAATCTAATCATATAAAAGAACCAAGCAACATATAAAGGCACCAAAGGACCGATAATAAATGAAGGCGTTATTGGTTTAAATAACTTAATTAAAGGATTAGTATATTTAACAAATACTCTCATGAAAAAAAATTGAGAATCTTCTTTTTGGAAAATATTCATCGCCACCCTACCAATAAGTGTCCACATTATAATCCCAAGTAAATAATCAACAAAATATATTAATGGATGAAAATTTGCTGACATTCAAAATTTATATTGGAAAAAGTGTTGAAATAAAAGGGGCGAAATTAATCGCCCCTTCAAAAGATTATTTAGTGTGATTTACCAAGAATTGATTTACCACTCGGTACACGCACGTCATCAACCATTTTTTGAGTAGCTTTATCTGGTTCTGCAGTCATCAAACTTACCACAACCATAGCTATCAAACTAACAGCTGATCCGAAGATACCAAATGTTAACTGAGTAATACCTAGGAATCCACTTCCGCCTGTTCGTACCCAAACTAAGTACCAAGTACCAGCGGCAAGACCACCTAGCATACCTGCAATCGCACCTTGTCTATTAGCTCTCTTCCACCATACACCAAGTACAAGTGGGAAGAACAATCCAGACATCGCAAAATCAAAAGCCCAGATAACCGAACCTAAGATTCCTTGAATCTCCATTGCTGCAATAGTTGCTCCAGCAAAACCAATTATTACAAGTAGAACCCTTGCAACAAGTAGTCGTTTTGCAGTTTCCGCTTTTGGATCAATGATCTTATAGTAAACATCATGTGATATAGCGTTTGCAATCGCTAGAATCAAACCATCAGCAGTAGACATTGCAGCCGCCATACCTCCTGCAGCAACTAGACCAGAAATTACGTAAGGTAATCCAGCTATCTCTGGAGTTGCTAATACAACGGCTTTACCACCCATGAAGAACTCATTTAATTCCAGAGTTCCATTTCCGTTAAAGTCGCTGATAAACATTAGGTTTGCTTGGTTCCAGTTTTGGTACCAATCTATCGCTTCCACCTCTGCAAATGTCTTACCGATAATTCCCGTTGATAAATTCGGGTCGATCAATGACAACTTAGATAGTGTAGCTAACATTGGAGCAGAAGAGTAAAGTAGGAAGATAAAGAACAATGACCAACCTACTGATTTTCTAGCTGCTTTTACACTTGGAGTAGTAAAGTATCTCATCATCACATGCGGTAATGAAGCTGTTCCCATCATCATCGCTAATGCTAATGAAATAAATGCCCAAGGTGTAGCGTTAACTGCAGAGTGAGCTTTAGTTATTCCCGCTAACCCTTTAGGTACAGTTTTTAGATCAGCAGCTGCGTTTTTAACAAAACCGAACTGTTGTTCTAATTCACCAATTCTAGCTACTTCATCAGCTAACATAAAGTGAGGGAAGAAACCTGCACCCATTTTGTTACTGATCCAGAATACTGGAAGAAGGTAAGCTATAATTAGTACGATGTATTGTGCAACCTGTGTCCAAGTCACCCCTCTCATACCACCTAACATTGAACATAATAAGATACTTATTAGTCCAACATAAACCGCGTATTGGAATGGGATATCAAGTGCAACAGATGCAATAGTACCTGTAGCGTTAATTTGTGCAGTCACATAAGTAAATGAAGCAACAGTTAAAACTACAACCGCGCTAAATCTTGCTAAATTACCACCGTATCTCGTACCTATAAAATCTGGAACTGTATAACAGCCAAATTTTCTTAGGTAAGGTGCTAATAAAGATGCAACAAGCACGTAACCACCAGTCCAACCTACAAGTAGAGCCATATATCCGTAACCTTTAAAGTAAATACCACCCGCCATTGCAACGAATGAAGCACCAGACATCCAGTCTGCTGCAGTCGCCATTCCGTTGAAGACTGTTGGTACTTGTCTCCCAGCTACGTAATATGCATCTGCTTGGGCTGTTCGTGATAGCCAACCAATTAATGCATAGATGAATACAGTAAATGCAACGAAAGCAATACCTATCGCTTTAGCTGACATACCCATCTGTTCAGCAATCGCCATTATGATTATGAAACCTATAAATCCACCTGTATAGATCCCGTAAACTTTAGGCAAATTATCTATGAAATTACCTTTCATTATTCGTCCTCTCTTTCGCTAAAGCCGAACTCTTCATCGATTTTTTCTTGTCTATTTGCAAACCAGAAAATTAGGATTACGAAAGCTCCAAGAGATCCCTGACATGTAAACCAATATGTCCATGGATAACCGAAAGGTCCTGTGACCTCGTTCATTTCAGCTCCAAAGAGAAAGATGCCAATTGAGAAAACAAACCAGATTGCCAGTGTTATAAATAGCAATCCTCTGGTTTTTTCCCAGTGTTTTTGTTGATTTGACATTTATACCTCTCTTTTTAGTTATAACTGGGTGAAACCATAACCATTATGAGAGCTTTTAAAAGGTTAAAAATTTCGCATATTAGTTACTTATTTAGTAGTTTTTTACGATATAATTGGCGCATTCAAAGATAAACATGGGAAAATATAAACTTACCTGGAAAGATTTGAAACTTGAGGATTTTAAAACTTATTTATTTGCCATGTTTAAGGCATTCATTCCTAAAAAAAAAATTAAAAATTTAGATGAACTTGAGCATTTTATTCAAACAAAATCTGCGTGGGTTACTCAAGTTACTTTATATAATTATTTAAAAACTAGAATGGGAACAAGATATGTTCTTCATTTTGATAATGATGAGTTTATGGGTTCTGTGAATTTAGCAAAATGGAATATTTATTCTACTTCCTTACAAGATTTAACATTTTTTACCTTTTCATATTTAAAAGTAAATTTTGATTATCAAGATACTGAAAAAGCAAAAGAGATCTTTAATAAAATTTTAGATGATGAAATTTCTAATAAGATGCCATTAGATATTATTGATGAAGCTAGAATAGGTTTTGAGGAAAGATTGACTAAAATTAACTGGGATAATTATTTTCAGGACTTGCCTTTTAATCCTAGTGCGCTTTCATTATATAAGTGGGCACCGATTGCAGATGAATTAAAAACTTTAGATCGTAAGATTGTATTAAATTCAATGATACTAAAGTGGGATGTTGTAAAACAAGAGTTTAAAAATTTAATTCAGTTTTAAATATTTTTTCTATTATCAACCAAACTATCAACAACACTCGGATCAGCTAGTGTAGTGGTATCACCTAATTGTCCGTGTTCATTAGCAGCAATTTTTCTTAAAATTCTTCTCATTATTTTACCAGACCTAGTTTTTGGAAGACCTGGAGTGAAATGAATTAAATCTGGTGTTGCTAAAGGTCCTATTTGTTTTCTTACCCAAAGCTTAAGGTCTCTCTCGAGATCTCCTGTTTCACTTTCTCCTGCATTAAGAGTTACATAACAATACAAACCATTTCCTTTTATATCGTGAGGATAACCCACTACTGCAGCTTCAGCTACTTTTGGATGAGCTACAAAAGCACTTTCAATTTCTGCAGTTCCTAAATTATGACCTGAAACAATAATTACATCATCAACTCTACCAGTTATCCAATAATATCCATTTTTATCTCTTCTACATCCATCTCCGGTGAAATATTTACCATTGAACTGAGAAAAGTAAGTATCAATAAATCTTTGGTGATCTCCATAAACAGTTCTCATTTGACCAGGCCATGATTGAGCTATACAAAGTCTTCCTTCGCCAGCCCCTTTAATCTCTTTTCCATTTTTATCAACAATGACAGGCTTTATTCCATAGAATGGTTTTGTTGCTGAACCAGGTTTTAAATCCATAGCACCTGTTTGGGGCGCGATTAAAATTCCACCAGTTTCGGTTTGCCACCAAGTATCAACTATTGGACAAGTTGAGTTTCCTACTGTTTTATAATACCACATCCATGCTTCAGGATTAATCGGCTCTCCAACCGTTCCTAGGATTTTTAATGATTTTCTAGAAGTTTTCTTTACAGGTTTATCTCCTTCACGCATTAAAGCTCTAATTGCAGTTGGTGCTGTATAGAAAGTGTTTACTTTATACTTATCAACTATTTGCCACCATCTCGAACTATTAGGATAATTTGGAACACCCTCGAACATTATCGTCGTTGCACCATTAGCTAATGGTCCATAAATAATATAACTATGTCCAGTTACCCAACCTATATCAGCTGTACACCAATATATATCTTTTGGTTTGTAGTTAAAAATATATTGATGAGTCATTGACGCATAAACCATATAACCCCCAGTAGTGTGAAGTACTCCTTTTGGTTTACCCGTTGAACCCGAGGTATATAAAATAAATAAAGGGTCCTCAGCATTCATTTCTTCTGGCTCACAATTGCTGTTAACGTCTTGAATCAAATCGTGGTACCAAACATCTCTATCATAATTCCAACTAACAGAATTTCCAGTTCGTTTAACGACTATACATTTTTTAACATTTGGACAATTCAATAAAGCTTCATCAGTAGTATCTTTAAGGGGTATAATTTTACCTCCTCTCACACCTTCGTCTGCAGTAATTATAAATTCTGACTCACAATCATTAACTCTACCAGAGATTGATTCTGCCGAAAAACCTCCAAAAATAATTGAATGTACTGCACCAATTCTTGCACATGCTAGCATTAAAATTGCTAGTTCAGGTATCATGGTTAAATAAATTGTAACTCGATCTCCTTTTTTTATACCTAATTTTTTAAGACCATTTGCAGCTTTTGAAACTTTTTTATGAAGCTCTTTGTAAGTAATTTTTTGGCTTTCTTTTGGATCATCCCCAACCCAAATAATTGCAGTTTTATCTTTTTTATCTTTGAGGTGCCTATCAATACAATTTGCAGAAGCATTTAGAGTTCCGTCCTCAAACCATTTAATTTTTACTTCTTTTGTACTATATTTTACATCTTTGATTTTTTTATATGGTTTTATCCATGTAATTCTCTTTCCTTCTTTTCTCCAAAATTCGTCATTATTTTTAATCGATTGAGTATACTTAAGTTGGTATTTGCTTTTATTTGCTAAGCTACTTTTGATCCACTCTGGTTTTATTTTAATTATAACTTCAGGAGGAGAATTTCCGTTTTCTTTTTTTACTTTAATTCTTTTTCTTACTTTTTTAGAAGATTTTTTTCTTACTTTAGATCTTTTATGAACCTTTTTTGAGGTTTTTTTTTGAACTTTTGATATTTTTTTTCTTACCTTGCTTTTTTTCTTTGGCATGAGTTAATTTTTTTTTTAAATTTTACTCATGTTATTTATAATTTTCCAGCTTTTATAATCAACTGGCATTACAGAAAGCCTGCTTTGTTTTATAAGAGCTAAATGGCTTAAATCCTTATTTTTTTTGATACTTTCAAGTGTTACTGGCGTCGGAAGTTTGCATTCAAATTTAACAGTCACGGCAACAAATCTTCCTGTTTTATCTGTTTTGTCTATATAGGACTCTTTTATAACTTTTACTATTCCAACTATCTCTTTTCCTATATTTGAATGATAAAAAAAACAAAGATCCCCTTTTTTCATACTCTTTAAATTTTTTGCAGCTTGATAATTTCTGACACCATCCCAAGGTGCACCTTTAATTCCAGCTTTCTTTTGTTGATCGATTGACCAAACATCTGGTTCTGATTTCATTAACCAATATTTCATTATAATTGAACTCCAGCACCTTTAAGAAAAGCTGCATCTTCGTCCAGTGGCCATCTAGGTTTTGCAGGATAATCTAAATTATTAAATTGTTTTAATCTAAATTTTTCTAAGCCTACCAATGCAATCATTGCCGCATTGTCTCCACAGAACTCTACTGGTGGAAATATGCTTTTATAATTATTTTCTTCACATAGTTTAATTAACTCAGATCTAATTTTTTTATTTGCTGCAACACCGCCTGCTACTACAAAAGTTTTTTCTTTAGGTTTATTAATTTTTTCAAACTCACTAAAAGCAATTTTCGTTTTTTTATATAAAATTTCTTCAATTGTTTTTTGAAAAGAGGCCGCAAGATCATATTTATCTTGTTCTGATTTAATTGTTTTGCTTATTTTCAGCACAGCAGTTTTTAGACCCGCAAAAGAAAGATTACAGCCTCCTTTGCTAAAAATTGGTTTAGGCAATTCATATTTTTTTGGGTCACCTTTTTCAGCTAAAATTTCTATTTGAGATCCACCTGGAAATTCTATACCTAAAAGTTTTGCTGTTTTGTCAAATGCCTCACCTAATGCGTCATCAATTGTCGTTCCTAATCTTTTATATTTACCAAGACTTTGAACATTTAAATACTGTGAGTGCCCACCAGAAATTAAAAGAAGTAAATATGGATAATCTAGATTTGTATTTAATTTTGGACTTAAAGCATGTCCCTCTAAATGATTAACAGCGATAAAAGGTTTATTCATTGCTGAAGCGAAAGCTTTTCCAAAACTTAAACCTACCGATAAGCATACAATTAATCCAGGACCAGCGGTAGAAGCAACTGCATCTATCTCTTCAATTTTTCTTCCACTTTCATCAATAGCTTTTTTTACAATCCAATCAATTTTTTCAATATGTGAACGGGCTGCTAGTTCGGGAACAACACCGCCAAATTCCTTATGAACCTCTATTTGGCTTGAAACAATATTTGACAAAACTACTGGGAATCCTTGTTCATTTTCAGTTATTAGAGAAGCAGCAGTTTCATCACAACTAGACTCTATTCCAAGAATTAAGGGTTTTTTGCTCATTCAAATAGTTTTTAATAATTGTACAATCTTAATACAAGTAAGAAATAAATTTTATGAGTAAAAAAATAACAATTGGATCTAGAGGTAGTAAACTTGCCTTAATTTATGCCCAACAAGCTAAAGATAAAATTATAGAAAATACCAATATTAATAAGGACGATATTTTAATTAAACCAATTTCAACTAAAGGTGATGAAGTGCAGGACATAAGATTATCAGAGGCTGGTGGCAAAGGTTTATTTTCAAGTAACATTGAAAAAGAACTTCAATTAAGAAATATTGATATCGCAGTTCATGCGCTTAAAGATATGCCAGCAAATGAGACGAAAGGATTAATTACCGATTGTTTTCTCAAAAGAAATGACCCTAGGGAGATTTTAATTACTAGGAATAATAAGAAACTTAAAGACTTAGATAAAAAATCAATAGTTGGTACCTCATCATACAGAAGAGAGTTCCAAATAAAAAAAATTAGAAAAGATTTAAAATTCAAATTAATAAGAGGAAACGTAGATACTAGAATTAGAAAATTAAATGAAGGAATGTATGATGCAATTATATTATCTTATGCTGGTATTAAGTTTTTAAAATTTGAAAATAAAATTTCTGAAATTTTTTCTGTAGAAAAAATAATTCCTAGTGCAGGACAAGGTATAATTGCCTTGCAATGTAGGGAGAATGATAACGAGACAATTTCTATTTTAAATAATATTAATCATATGGAAACAAATAAAAGTGCTCACCTGGAGAGAAATATATTAAAAGTTTTAGATGGAGATTGTGAAACAGCAATTGGTGTTCATGCGATAGTTGATAGAGATAAGATTATAGTGGAGGCTGAACTTTTTTCTTTAGATGGTAAAAAAAGATTTTATGAAAAAAGAGTTGGTAATTTAAATGAATTTAAAGAACTTGGCAAAGAAGTTGGGATACTTTTAAAAACAAAATCAAATAATTCATATAAAAGATAGTATGCATATTTTATTAACTAGACCATTAGAAGATTGTTCTAAAATGATATTAAAATTTCAATCATTAGGTCATAAAGTTTCTCATCTTCCGTTAATAAGAATTGAAAAAATTGATTATGGATTAATTAACTTTTCTGAATATAGTGGAATTATTTTTACAAGTGCAAATGCTGTTAAATTTTTGAATATAGAAAAACTAGACAAAAAAATTAAATGCTTTTGTGTGGGTAACGTTACGGAAAAAAAAGCAAGAAGCATTGGTTTCCAGAATACTATTTCAGCTGAAGGAAATGTTGCAAACCTAAAAGAGTTAATATTGCAAAGTTACGAAACTAAAAATAAAGAGCTAATATACGTGAGTGGTGAAAAAATTTCAGTTGATCTAGATCAACAGCTAGCAAGTGAAGGTTTTAATATAAAAAGAATTATAAATTACAGGGTAAATCATAATCAAAAATTTGATGAGAAATTTTTAACAGAATTAAAATTAAATATTCCCGAAATAGTTTACATTTACTCTCAAAATAGTGCAGTAAGTTTTTTAAATTTTATAAAGATTTACCAAACAGAAAATTTATGGATGAATACAAATTTAATGTGTATTGGTGAAAAAACCTCGTCAATATTGAACGAAATCAAGTGGAAAAAAATTTTTCTTTTTAATCCTGGAGAAGAGGAGTTTTTGTTATATAAAATTTAAATATGGAATTAATTAATAATTTTTCAAAAATATTTTTATCTGTTTGGAATAAAGGAATTCTTGGTGTTGATATTTTTCAGATACTAATTGGTATTGGTATATTTTTACTATTCTTAATTTTTAGAGGTTTGATAAGTAAACTAGTTATTAAAAAATTAGAGGTTATTTCAAAAAGGACAACCAATAAATTAGACGATACTTTTGTTCATTCACTGGTGGGGCCGGCAAGATTTTTTCCAATTGTTTTAGGTTTTTTCATAGCAAGTTACTACATGACCTTCTCATTAGAGGGAAGAGAGGTGGTAGACACAATAAATAGAACATTGATCACTATTCTTATTTTTTGGGTAATACACCAAATTATTGAACCCATCTCATACATTCTTAGTGGGTTAGACAAAATATTAACTAGAGAACTTATAGGTTGGATTATTAAGTCATTAAAAATTCTTATTTTTATTTTAGGGTTAGCAGCAGTTTTAGAATTGTGGGGAATTAAAATAGGTCCAATTATTGCAGGACTTGGATTGTTTGGTGTTGCTGTAGCATTAGGGGCTCAAGATTTATTTAAAAATTTAATCTCAGGGATTTTAGTTTTGGTTGAGAAAAGATTTAAAATTGGAGATTGGATTGCTGTTGAGGGAATTATTGAAGGTATAGTAGAAAAGATTGGGTTTAGATCAACAACCATAAGAAAGTTTGATAAATCACTTGCAATTATTCCAAATTTTCAGTTTGCAGAAAATGCAGTTGTTAACGTAAGTGAAACTTCTAATTGGTTAATTAGTTGGATTATTACACTTCAGTACGACACCACAGTAGATCAATTAAAAAAAATTAGAGATGAAATTGAAAATCATATTAACTCAAGTGATGATTACAATACTTCAATTGGAGTTGCTGTACGTGTTGATAAATTTTCAGATAGTTCCATAGATATGTATGTTAGATGTTTCACAAAATCTGGAAGTTGGAATAATTGGCTTGATGTTAAAGAGAGATTAGCAATTGCTATAAAGGAAATAGTTGAAAAAAATGGTGCTTCATTTGCATTTCCGAGTCAGTCGATCTATGTTGAAAAAAAATGATAGCCATTTTCTATTTAGTTCTACAAATTTTAAAGCTGTATTCTTATGTTGTCATTGCCAATGTGATTATAAGTTGGTTAATTGCTTTTAATGTTCTAAACACTCAGAATAGATTTGTTTACGCAATTTTAGAGTTAAGCTATAGATTAACGGATCCTTTTTTAAATAAAATAAGACGTTTTTTGCCAAATTTAGGCTCTTTAGATATTTCTCCAATCATTCTTCTTTTATTGATTTGGTTTATTGAAATGTGTATGAAGCTGTACATTGCACCAATAATTTTTTAAAAAAATAATATGATTTTAATTGACGGAAAAAAAGCAGCTGCTGAATTAAGAGAGGAGTTAAGGCAAGAGGTATCTGAGTTAAAATCAAAATATAGCAAAGTACCAGGTTTAACAGTTATACTTATAGGTGATTTAGCACCTAGCCAGATTTATGTAAGAAACAAAGAGAAATCAGCAAAAGAAGTAGGTCTAAAATCTGAAGTAATTAAATATCCCGACTCTGTTCAAGAAAAAACTGTTTTAGAGAAAATTCAAGAGCTGAATGGTGACGAAAACGTTTCAGGAATTTTAGTTCAGCTTCCATTGCCCAAACACATAGATAAACAGAAAGTTATTGAAACAATTGATCCTTCAAAAGATGTGGATGGATTTCATCCAATGAATGTTGGCAATTTATCATCTGGATATGAGAGTTCAGTGCCATGCACACCGCTTGGTTGTTATTTGTTAATTAAAAAAATAGAACCAAATCTAAATGGAAAGAAGGCGGTAGTAGTTGGTAGATCAAATTTAAATGGAAAACCAATGACACAACTATTATTAAAAGAAAATTGTACTGTAACAATTACGCATTCTAAAACTAAAGATTTAAAAGCTGAATGTTTGGAGGCCGATATAATTGTTGCTGCTGTAGGTATCCCCGAACTTGTTCGTGGAGATTGGGTGAAAAAAGATGCTATCGTGATTGATGTTGGGATCAATAAAACTGATAAAGGATTAGTCGGAGATGTTCACTTTGAAGAAGTTTCAAAAAATGCAAAAGCTTTAACGCCTGTACCAGGTGGAGTAGGTCCTATGACTATTGCTTGTTTGCTTAAAAATACCATAGACTGTTTCAAAAGATCGCAAATTTAATAATTAAATCAAAACCCTTAATCTGTTAATTAAGTAGGATGAAAAAGCCAAAGCGTCCTTATAGATTCGGTATAATTTTTCTTTTACTAACGGTACCTCCAATTGGTGCCACACAACTTGGTTGGTATTTATATGACAAGCAAACCGGATTTGATTATGGTATGATAGTAGGAACATTTTCAGTAATTTATGCTGCATACTTAATGTATGAAAAAAAATGGAGAGAAGAGGACGAAGATTAATTTATGGAAAAAATAATTTTTTTTGGATTAGTTATTCCGATTATGGCTTATGTTTTGTACTTGGGTGGAATGGCTATTATGAATGGCTTTAAATCTAAAGAGGCAAATAGAGCAGAAAAAGATGAAGTTGAAAGTGATAAGAACTCAGATATTTCTGATCAGAGTATAAATTTAAGCGAAGAGCTGACTAAGTTAAATGATTTAAAAGAAAAAGGAATAATTTCCCAAGAAGAGTTTGAAAAGGCAAAAAATAAACTATTAAATAATTAAATAGTTTAATCATGTTTAATGGATTTAAAAAAAAATTTATAAAAGTTAAAAAAGGAAATATTTTTTGTAGATTTAAAGGTAACGGCCCACCATTATTGTTACTCCATGGATATCCCCAAACACACTTAATGTGGCATAAAACAGCCCCAGAGCTTAGTAAATATTTTACAACAATTGTTGCTGATCTTAGAGGATACGGAGATAGTTTTGTTTTGCCCGGGGGAACAAAACATAAAAATTATTCTAAAAGAGAAATGGCTAAAGATATGATCCAGCTGATGGGTAAATTTAATTTTAGAAAATTTTTTGTTGCAGGACATGATAGGGGGGGAAGAGTCGCGCACAGAATGGCAAGAGATTTTAGAGATAGAATTTTGGCTTTGAGCGTTTTAGATATTTGTCCAACTTTAGATATGTATGAGCATACGGATATGAAATTTGCGAAAGGATATTTTCATTGGTTTTATTTAATTCAACCAACACCTTTGCCAGAAAAAATGATAATGAAGGATCCTAGAGGATGGTTACAAAGTCGATTTAATAGATCATCTAAACGTGCAATTAGAACAGTTGAAAAAGAATATCTAAGGTCTTTCCAAAAAAAAGAGAGGATCCATGCATCCTGTGAAGATTATAGAGCAGCTGCATCTATAGACTTAGAACATGATAAAAAAGATAGAAATAAAAAACTAAATATTCCTCTTCAGGTATTATGGGGAAAAAAAGGAATAGTTGGAAAACAATTTAACTCAAAAAAAATTTGGCAAAAATATACAAATAAAAATGTTTATGGCTCAGAAATAAATTCAGATCATTTTATTCCAGAGGAAAGTCCAAAAGAAACAATTAATCACTTAAAAAATTTTTTTTTAAAATATGCTTAAGATAATTCCTAATAAAAAAAATATTGGAGCAGAAATAGTTGTCAGTTTGAAAGAAGTTACAAATAAAGATATTTTTAAAATCAAAAAAGCTCTTAATAAGTACGGAATGCTATATTTTAAAAATCAAAAATTAACTTCTAAATTTTATGTAAATTTTGCTAAAAATTTTGGAAAATTAGCAAACTATCCTAGACTAAAAGGTTTAAATAAAAGATTTCCTCAAATAACAGTGGTGCAAAGAAAATCAACCGACAAAGGCCCTAGTTTTGGTGAACAATTTCATACAGACTCGATTTATACAAAAAAACCACCAAGATTCACTATGTTGTTCTCAAAACTTGTGCCAAAAAAAGGAAAGGCTAACACGGAATTTTGTTCTCAATATCTTGCTTATAAAGAATTACCAAACTCAATAAAAAAAAAATTTAAAAGTATTAAAGGTAAATATTCTTCTGAGGGTCCAATATCGATTACAACAAAAGAAAGAGTAAAAGAAAAAGGAAAAAATATTAAAGAACTCAAATCTTCACATAAAATAATTAAGAAAATTAGCACAAATTATTCGATATACTGTAGTCCAGGACATTTTGTTGGTTTTACTTCAAAGATCAAAAATCATGAAAAATTAAAAAAATTTCTATTCAATCATCAAACTAAGAAGAAATTCCAATATTCATTACCCTGGGAAAAAAACCAATTAGCTATTTGGGATAACAGATCTATGCTTCACCAGGCAACACCTTTTAAAGGAAATAGAATTATGCATAGAATAACAATTAAATAATATATGTTCACAATTTTTTTGGGACTTACTCCTTTTATATTTATTACATTTTTAGGATTTATATTTGCTAAATTAAAAGTCTTAGATCTTAGCCATGCTAAAATTTTAAATCTTTTTTTATTCTATGTTGCTGTTCCAGCATTGATAATTAAGTTAATTGCTCAAAATGAAATTGGACAAGTAGATTTCAAACAAATTCTCTCTTATTTAATTATGCAATCAATATGCGGGATTATTGCTTATTTAATTACTTCAAAATATTTTAAGAGATCAATCCCGGAATCTATTATTTGGGCTTTAACAGTTGCATTATCAAACCATGTAACTTTGCTTTTGCCAATAACAGAGATTTATTTTCAACAAAATGTGATTACACAAGTTGCAACTATTATATTAATGGATGGAGTAATCTTATTGTCTATCATTGCATTCTTTCTAGAATTATCTACAAAAAAAAATTTAAAGTTATTTACTTTTACTAAAAATTTAATTTTAAACCCATTTATTCTCTCTATAATTATAGGTTTTTTGTTTTTGTTGTTTAATTTAAATATTAATCAAACACCTGTTGATTATACTTTATCTAAACTTGCAGCATGTGTTTCTCCTGTAGGATTGTTTGCAATTGGTATAATTCTCTCATTTTATACAAAAAATGTAATTAACAAATTATCTGTTTCTATATCACTTTTAAAATTAATCATATCTCCTGTAATTTTATTGTTAATTGGATTATTATTTTTTAATGCAGGATTACCAGCTGAAATACCGGGCGCTTTCTTTGTGAGTGTTGCGCCCTGTGGAGTTACTTCTATAGTTTTATGTTCCGCCTATAACGTAAGTCCAGAAAATATAATAAAAGCAATTTTTGTCTCCACCATTGCATCTATAGGAACCATATTTTTTGCAATCCAGTATTTGACTTTATAAAATATTATTTATAGGACTAACTTCTCCAATTTTAAAAGTAATAACATCACTTTTTTTAAATCCATAATTTTCTGCATTGTTTTTAAATCTAACAGGAGGTTCCATAATCGGCTCAAATGATAAAACAAATGTTCCCCAATGCATTCCTATTACTTTTTTACTTTTTAAATCTTGTGCAACATTCAAGGCTTCCTCTGGCGTAGTATGATATATAGTTTTATCAAACATTGGTTTAAAATTATAAGCACCAATATTAATCATCGTCAGATCTATTGGACCATATTTTATTCCTAACTCTTTATATATTTCTCCATATCCTGTATCACATGCAAATAAAATTTTTTTATTTTTGTATTCTATTAAAAAATTACCCCACAAAGTTTTATTGGTGTCTGTTAAACTTCTCTTTGACCAATGAATTGCAGGAAGTAAGGAAATTTTTAAATTCTCATTTATAATTTTTTGATCATACCAATCCATTTCGTTTACATCTTTATATCTTTTAAAATATTTACTAAGATTTAGTGGCGTTAATACTTTTATATCTTTAAAAGGAAAATTTCTAATGGTTGACATATCTTGATGATCATAATGATTATGAGTTAATAAAAATATATCCGTTTTAGGTATCTCATTTAATTTTATTGCAGGATTAGTAAATCTTTTTGGACCAAATATTAGGGGTCCAGCATTTTTAGAAAATACAGGATCTGTTATAATCGTAGTATCTCCTAATTTAATAAGGAATGTTGCATGACCTATCCAAGCAATATAATCATCATTTTTGTATTTTTCTAAGTTTGCCAAGACTTTATCTTTCTCAACCACATGTTCTTTGGGATAAGATAAATTAACTTTTTTTCTTAATTTGCTAAAAGTTCTATAAGAGAATTTACTCGAACTAGATATTACTACCGGAGATCCTTTTGGGTTTCTAAAAGTACCATCTGGTAAATGATGGTAAGGTCTTTCTTTCATATTATTTTTGTTTATCCATTAACCATAAGCTATTTCCTGCAAGAAAATAAATTTTTCCATTAATTGGGTGTACCTGAATATCTCTAATTCTTCCAATTTTGTCTTTGAAAATAATTGTTTCTTCTATTTTCGATAAATTTTGAAAGTTTAGTTTTCTCATTGATTTATCTTTTAGAGAGGTAATAAGAGCTTGACCATTCCACTCTTTGAACTCATTTCCCTTATAAATAGTTATTGCACTAGTAGCTATTGAAGGAACCCAGTACTGAATTGCTTTTGTAAAACCTGGTTTCCACTTGGGTCCAATTTTTGATCCTGAATAGTTTGTACCACCCCAACCTAATAATTTCCAACCATAATTTTCTCCTTTTTTTACTTCACCAAACCAATCACCACCTTTTGCACCATGATTACTGATATAAATTTTTCCATCAAAAGAGGAATAGGTTAGACCTTGAGGATTTCGAACACCAATTTGATAGATTTCTGGCAACCAATCTGTTTTACCTTCAAATTTAGGGTTATCTTTTGGAATACTGCCATCTAAATGAATTCTGATAATAGTTCCAGGATGGTTTGTCGGATCTTGAGCAATCATTCCTTGTCCTCTTTCACCTGCAGATGCAAAAAGATAATTATCTTTAATTGCTAGTCTTGATCCGAAATGATAGCCAGATTCTATTGGTGGTTCAGCTTGAAATATATTTTTAAAATCTAATTCTTTTCTATTTAATTTAGCTTTTGCAATAGAGGTACTCGTTTTCCAATCACCTCTATTTTCAGAATAAGAAATCCATAAGTTATTATTTTGATAAATAATATCCAACAAGCCTCCCTGTCCATGTACAAAATAATTTAAGTTATGTTCAACTTCATAAACTTCTTTTGAAATAATATTTACAATTTTTATTTTTCCAGTTTTTTCAGTAACAATTAGTTCTTCATTATTTATAAATGATGACCCCCATGGATTATTTAAATCTACTAATTTTTGAAAAGTAAAATTTTCAGAAAAACTTTTTGATATAAATAAAAAAAAAAATAGGATAGTTAAAAAAAACTTAGCCACTCTATGAAAGTTTTGACCTACCACCGTCAACTGCAATTATTTGACCTGTTACCCAAGAACTATCTTCAGTTAGCAAGAATTTGGCAAGAGCCGCAGAGTCCTTTCCTTCACCCAATCTTTTAAGTGGGTGAGCTTTTGCGATCCCTTCGGCCAAGGCAGCATTCTTTAACATTGGTTCTGCAATTTTAGATTTTGTCAAACTTGGAGCAACACAGTTTACTCTTATATTTGGAGCAAATTCAGCTGCTAAAGAAACTGTTAAACCTTCTACAGCTGCTTTTGTTGAAGCTATTATTGCATGATTAGTAAATCCTCTTTGGGCTGCAACAGTAGAAAATAATACTATCGAACCTTTATTTTTTTTTAAGCTTTCTTGAAATCCTTTAATAGCTTCTACAGCTGAATAAAGATTGAGTTTCATACATTTTTGAAAATCCTGTTCATTTACCATTCTTATTGGCTTCAAATCAATTGAACCTACACAATAAGCCAAGCCCTTAATTTCAGAAATATCCGATTTAACTTTTTCTATGAATCCCTCTTCTAAAACATCTGCAATAGTATGTGAACATCCAAGTTTTTCAGATATAGGACTAAGTTCACTTTCATTTCTTGCAACCAAATGAATATCATTTCCAGAGTTTTTTAATTGTTCCGCTAAGCTTGATCCTATAGAACCTGTCGCACCGAAAATTACATATTTTTCTGACATAAAAAATTTTATTAGTTATATTTAAATATGAAGTTATTTTTTATACTTGGCAATCAATTATTTCCAACAAAATACCTGGACCGCTTCAAAAAAGACCACCTGTTTTTTATGGCTGAAGATAAGGGTTTATGCACCTATGAAAAGCATCATAAGCAAAAAATTTTATTATTTTTATCTTCAATGCGTTCTTATGCAGATGGGTTAAGAAAAAATAAATTTAAATTAGATTATTTAAAAATCGAAGATAAAGAATTTAGGGATGATTATTTAAAAAAACTAAAAAAAGCAATTACACAAAAAAAAATAAAAGAAATTTCAAGTTTTGAAGTAGAGGATAAATTTTTTGAAAAAAAGATTTCACAATTCTTAAAAAAAGAAAAAATAAATTGGAATATTGTTCAAACACCCATGTTTTTAAATTCTAGAGAGGAATTCAAACATTATTTGTCAAAATCAAAAAAACCATTCATGGCAACTTTTTACAAGGAAGTTAGAAAAAAATCTGGAATATTGATGGGCTCAGATGGTAATCCGATTGGAGGCAAATGGAGTTTTGACGAGGATAATAGAAATAAATTAC
This sequence comes from uncultured Pelagibacteraceae bacterium, assembly GCA_902628525.1. Taxonomy (GTDB): domain Bacteria; phylum Pseudomonadota; class Alphaproteobacteria; order Pelagibacterales; family Pelagibacteraceae; genus Pelagibacter. Next base: position 27,513 of record CACOMZ010000003.1, on the reverse strand, counting down.
CAAAAAATATTTCAATTCCTAAATTTCCAAAAATTAATGAGACAAATCATACAAAAAAATTAAAACCTATTATTGAAAAAGAATTTAAAAATCATCCTGGAAGTACAGATAATTTTTGGTTTGCAACTAAATATGACGATGTTGTTAAACTTTTAAATTTTTTTATAAAAGAAAAATCAAATTTGTTTGGTGATTATGAGGACGCAGTTGATCAAAAAGATAATATCCTATTTCATAGTGCATTAAGTCCATATATAAATTTAGGTTTAATTACTCCTGAATTTGTACTTCAAAAAGTTTTAGAATTTCATAAAAAAAATAAAATTAGAATCAATTCTTTAGAAGGTTATATTCGTCAAGTAATCGGGTGGCGAGAATTTATGCGAGGAGTTTATCAGTCATATTCACAAGAAATTGAAAATGGAAATTTTTTTAAACATAATAGAAAAATGAAAAGTTCCTGGTACGAGGGATCAACTGGTCTTCCACCATTGGATTATGCAATTAAAAATGCAGTAAATCATGCATGGTCACATCATATTGAAAGATTAATGATCTTATCAAATATTATGAACCTTTGTGAGATCAAACCATTGATTGTTTATAAGTGGTTCATGGAAATGTTTGCTGACTCTTCAGATTGGGTGATGGTTCCAAATATTAGTATGGGACTATTTAATGATGGAGGAATTTTTGCAACCAAACCATATATTTGTGGATCTGCATACTTTATGAAAATGATGGATTTTAAAAAGGGTGAGTGGTGTAACACAATGGATGGACTTTATTGGAGATTTATAGACAGAAATAGAAAATTTTTTTTAAAAAATCCCCGTTTGTCAATGATGGTTAGAATATTTGATAAAATGAAACCAGATAGAAAAAAAATAATATTAACTGAAGCTGATAAGTTTATTAAACAAAATACAATTTGATGAAAAAAGAAAATTTACCAACTAAAACTTGTCCAGTTTGTAAGAGACCATTTGCGTGGCGAAAAAAATGGAAGTTGAATTGGGATAGAGTAAAATATTGTTCCAAGAAGTGTTCTAAGCTAAGCTAAGCTTAATGGATATAATAGTATTACAGCATATTAAAATAGAAGACCCAGGTTACATTAAAGATTTGATGATGGCTGATGGATTTAACTTAACTACAATTGAGTTAGATGAGGGTGAAAAAATACCAAACGATTTAAGTAAATTTAATGGAATGTTTTGCATGGGAGGACCAATGGATACCTATATGGAGAAGGAATATCCATGGTTAATTGAAGAAAAGAAAAAAATTAAAGAGTTTGTTGTGGATTTAAAAAAACCCTATTTAGGTTTTTGTTTAGGCTGTCAGCTTTTAGGAGAAGTAGTTGGTGGAAGAGTAGTTAAATCAAATCCAGCCGAAATAGGGATTATGGATATTAATTTCTCTGATAAAAAGGATGAAGACAAATTATTTTCAAAATTTCCCAATACGATTAAAAGTTTACAATGGCATTCTTATGAAGTTCAAGGTATTGAAAATAATAACGATATTACTTTGTTAGCTTCTTCCCCAATTACCAAGTATCAAATTTTTAAATATCAAAATCATGCTTATGGAATTCAATTTCATATAGAAATAAAAGATACTACGGTGAATGAATGGGGTTGTGTTCCAGAATACAAAAAAGCCTTAGAGAATCAGCTTGGCAATGGGGCATTAGAAAAGTTTGATAAATCTGCCAAAGATAACATGAAAGATATGAACAACTATTCTACGATCCTTTATGATAATTTTAAAAAACTTTTATGAATAATAAAATCTTTGAATGGGCAGGAGTTATAACTGCAATATTATATTCTTTGTTTGTAGCTTTAAATATTGGAATAGAGTTTTTTGGTTTTTGTTTATTACTTTTATCTGCAATCTTAATTGGTATTTGGGCGTATAGAGGGGGCCATAAAGGAATTTTATTTTTACAATTTTTTTATGCTACAGCAGGAATTATAGGTATGGTTCGTTGGTTTTAATTAAAGCTTGAAATAATTTTAGGAATATATTTTTTAAAATTGAAAAATCCTTTGTTACAGTATTTCCATGCCAATTGATCAAGATTTCTATATAAAAAACCTATTTTTAAATTGTTTGAAATTATAAAATCTAAATTTTCACCAACCGTTGGATATAAACCACAACAATTTTCAATATTTTTTATTTCATTTATATTTATAATCTGACAATTAATAGATTTATCTTTTAATCTCTGTTCTTGATCGTTAATTAACAGAGACTTAAATTTCACTAATTTTTCGCTGAGTTTTATAGATCTATTTTCATTACTGTTAGAAACTATGTAAATTTTTTTAAATTTTTTGTCTTTAAAATCAGTTATTTCAAACGATAGATTATTTTCAAAAATTAATAGATTTTTGTCTTCAATATCTTGTGAGTTATTAAAATCCTGTTTAACTATTTGGTAAGATTTTTCAGATACTTTTGGTGGCGCACTTTCATTTAATTTAATATTTTGAAATCTATTGTTTGTGAATTTTTTAATATTCCATTCACTAGCAAGGTAATGCTTACCTTGAGTTTGAACACCTGCAACCCATCTCCATCCAAGAGTATTTGAAGCCGCATCTCCATCGTAAAGATGTTGCATAAAAAATTCTGCACCCAATTGCCAAGGTAATTCTAAAGTAAAAATCCAAATACTAGCAAACCACATTCTTGTATGATTATGTAAATAATTGTTCTCTTTGAGTTCTTTTACCCATTCATTAAAGCAACCAATATTTGTTTTTCCATCAATTGCAGAAAGATAATTTTCATTTTTTTGGAACTCATTTTTTATTTGATTTAGTTCAACAAGGTAATCTGTCCAAACGTTAGGTCTTAGTTCTAACCAACCTTTCCAATAAGTTCGCCAAAGAACTTCTTGGATAAATTTTTCATTTTTTGAAAAAGAAAATTTGTTAAGTGATTTTTGAATTACTTCTTGCTCATTAATTATTCCATGAGTTATATACGGTGATAAACAAGATATATTTGATCTTTTCGTAGGTCCAAAATCAAAGTTTCTTAATCTAGAATATTCCATAAGATTATTTTCAACAAAATTATCTAATTGATTTAAGGCCTTAGCCCTTGAAGCTTCAAACATAATTTTTAATTATTTCGATTTTTTTTTCTTCAGACCTAATTTATCACTGTGTCTCAACCTTAAAACAACAATCGCTGCAGCAATTAACAAAATTGCAACTGCTTCGTACACAAGTGCAGTAGGATCCATCTCTTTACCCTGTAGGATAATAAACCGAGCAAGAGCAGTAATTGCAATAAGTAATGGAAGTGTAATACTAATAGACTGTTGGTTCCAAAAAACTCTAACCATAGCTAACACTTCTAAGTAAAGAAACATTAAAAGTAAATCAGCTAGAGTAACAGATTGGTTCGTGAACATATTTTTCATTTCAATCCCAACAGCAATAACTGTGCTGATTAAGATAATAACCATTAATGCTAACTGTAAATTTTTTGCTATCTTATCCATTATTTATCCTTACTAAAAGGAAGCCATTTTTCAATAGCTGATTTTAAGGGACCATCATATGGAATTGAATAAGAATTTGGGTTTGGACTTGTTAAAACTTCAATCCCTTTTGAAAATACAAATATAAATACTACCACAAAAACTATAACCATGATTTTAAAAGGGTCAAAATTTTTTGTTTGAAAAACACTTGCAGATTTCGCTTCTGCTCTATGGAATTGTTTAAAAGTCATGTAGACGGCAAATATTAAACCAATATGTGCCAAAAAAAGTCCAGCCCATCCAAATGCAAAAGTCGTATAAGAAAAAACATATAAACTAAAAACTGTAGTCCAAATAAAACTTAAAACTAAAAGAATTTGCAATCTAACTGTTTTTGGAAGTGCACGTAAATCATTTTTGCTATCATCAAATAATATATTTGCAGCATCTCTCATCCAATTCTTTATTGATTCCATACAATCAAGATATAATTTTTTCTAATATAAACAAATGTTTATTTGTCCTAAATTTTAACTTAAATTTGATTTAATAACGCTTTCTAGATGCAATATGCTTTGAGATCCTGAAATAAATTCCCTTCCTATTTCAAAAAAGGGAACCCCAGAAATACCCTTTTCCTTTGCAAGTGTAATTTTTGAGTTTACCATTTTTATATTTTCTTGATTAATAAAATCTATAAATATTTTTTCCGAAATATTTTCTTTTTTAGCTATGTTAGTTAAAATATTTATATCTCCAATATCAAGTCCATCTATAAAATATGATTTATATATTTTTTCTTTGATTTGATTTTGTAAATTAAATTTTTCACTCAAAATAATTAATAAATGGGATAGCAAAGTATTTGGAGTTCTTTTTATTTTATCTAAATTAAAAATGATTCCTGCTTCTTTTGCTTTTAGCCTCATATTTTCATACATTGGAGCTGCATAATCCTTTCCTCCAAATTTTATTTGAAGATATTTATCACGAGAAATTCCCCCTGCTGGCATCTCAGGATTTAGTTGAAATGGAGTATGACTAATTTCAAATTTTATTTCAGGAAATTTTTTTACTGCATTATTTAAATTTGTATGACCTATAAAACACCATGCACAAATAGTGTCAGCAAAAATATTTATTTTCATTTATTTATGAACGAAGTCTTTTTTTGTGAAAATTGATAAATTTCTCAACGTTATATTTATTAAATGATTTATTTTCTTCAAAAGATACCTTCTTCATAGAATAGGCATTACTATTAGTAACCCTTGACTGAATTGTAATATTACCTTTGTATAACTTAAGCTTAACTGAGCCATTAACTTTATTTCTTTTCAAATCAACAATTTTTTGTAGCTTAAATCTCTCTTTTGAATACCAATAACCATTATAAATTAATTCAGCATATCTAGACATTATCTTGTCTTTTTTATGCATGGTTTCTTTATCCAAAGTAACAGACTCTATTGCTCTGTGGGCACTAATCAACAGTGTTCCACCAGGGGTTTCATAAACTCCTCTAGATTTTATTCCTAAAAATCTATTTTCAACTAAGTCAACTCTTCCAATTGCATTCTTACCTGCTAAGTCGTTTAATTTTGATAACAATTTAGCTGGTGATATTTTTTTTCCATTAATCCCAACAGGATCACCATTTCTGAAATTGATAGTAATAAATGATGGTTTATTTGGTGCCTTTTCTGGAGAAACTGTCCGTTGAAAAATAAATTCTGGGGCAGAATTTTTGGGATTCTCTAAAACTTTACCCTCAGTTGATGTATGAAACAAATTATCATCCACTGAGAATGGTGGTGCACCTTTTTTATCTTTTGGGATAGCAATTTTATGTTTTTTTGCGTATTTTATTAAGTCTGATCTTGATTTTAATTTCCAAATTCTCCATGGCGCTATTATTTTAATCTTAGAGTCAAAATAATGATAACCTAACTCAAATCTTACTTGATCGTTTCCTTTTCCTGTTGCTCCATGAGATACCGCATAGGCTTTAAACTTTTTAGCAACTCTAATTTGATCTCTAGCAATAAGAGGTCTTGCAATAGAGGTTCCTAATAAATATACACCTTCATAAATCGCATGTCCTCTGATCATCGGATAAACATATTCTTTAACAAATATATTCTTTAAATCTTTAATAATAATATTTTTAACCCCAAGCTTTTTTGCATTTGTTATGATTTTTTTTCTGTCAATTTCTTGGCCAACATCTGCAGTATAACAAATTACTTCAGCATTATAGTTTTCTTGAAGCCACTTTAAGATAATTGAAGTGTCCAGTCCTCCTGAATAGGCAAGGATAATTTTATTTTTCGATTTCATTTTTAAATACAAGCTTTTTTTGATGCGTTGTATGCCTTTGTAAAACCAAGTAGAGAATAATGATCAATTGTTTGAGATCCATTTTGATTGTAACCCGTAATCATAATACGTGATCCTTTTTTCATTCTCTTAATCATTTTTACCTCTATTTTATTATCTTCAATCCAGGCAAATCCTTGCTCTTTAATGTCAAATTTGAATTTATTCTTTCCAGATGCGGCTATCACAGAATTTTTATTACTAAACTCGTATCCAGGAGTAACACTTACTTCATTAGAAATATTTTCCTCTGGCCTAAAGGTTACAAAAAGTTTCGCATCTCTTTTGCTTGATTTTGGTGACTGAAGAATGGGTATTGATTGTGCAAAACACACTTTCCCTGTGGGTTCATAAACGATCATTGCTTCCCAATCTTTAAATTTTCCAATTTTTTTTATTTCTTGTCCGTATAATTGATTGGAGATTAGGATAAAAAAAGTTAGAACAATAAAAATTTTTTTACTTAAGGACATGGATTTGGATATATTTTTTGTACTGCATTTATTTCTTTTATAACTTCGTCAGACAAATTTACATTTACACTTTCTATGTTTGTTTTCAACTGCTCCATTGTAGTTGCACCGATAATAACACTAGTCATAAAATCTTGAATTTCACAAAATTTGATAGACATTTGACTCATATTAAGATCAAATTTTTCACTTATCTTGTAATAAAGATCAACTGCGTCCTCTGTATTGGGCTTTCTATAACGTGTCCAAAAGTCATAATCTCTCTCCATCCTGGACCCTTTAGGAAATTTCTTATTTCTGTATTTTCCAGATAAATATCCACTAGCTAATGGGGAGTATGCCAAACAACCAATTTGTTCTCTAACTGATACTTCTGCAAGACCAACTTCATAAGATCTATTTAATAAACTATATGGATTTTGAATTGACATCATTCTTGGTAAATTTTTATCCTTAGATAGTTGGAGATAATTTAATGCACCCCAAGGAGTCTCGTTTGATAACCCTACATATCTTATTTTACCTTGTCTGATGTAACTATCTAGTTCAAATAATACTTCTTCAAATTGATTCCATTCATTTTCTTTGTGAACATAGCCAAGTCTTCCAAAATTATTGACATTTCTTTCTGGCCAGTGAAGCTGATATAGGTCAATATAATCTGTTTTCAGCCTTTTAAGACTATTATCTAGCGCTGACTTTAAATTTGAACCTGTAAAACTATTTTCTCCACCTCTTAAATAATCTCTTGATGGTCCAGCAACTTTAGTTGCAAGAATAACTTTATCTCTATTTTTGGTCTGGTCAAACCAATTACCTATTATTTTTTCTGTATCACCATAGGTTTCTTTTCGTGGAGGGACAGCATATAATTCTGCAGTATCCCAAAAATTTACTCCTTCTTCTAATGCAAAATTCATTTGTTCAAATGCTTCAGCTTGAGTATTTTGTTCGCCCCAAGTCATAGTACCGAGACAAATTGTACTAACTTTGAGATCTGTATTGCCAAGGTTTTTGTAATTCATTAGAAAAATATAATAAAATTTTGATAATCTTTTAAGGTATCTTGAATAATTAGTAAAAGAATATTATATATTACGTATTATGGAATATGACAAAAATGGAATACTAAATAGAGCTAAAACAGCTCAACAAACATCCGCTGTGATGGATGAAGGCTTAAGAGCTTATATGCTTAAAGTCTATAATTACATGGCAACAGGAATTTTATTAACAGGGATTGTAGCATTACTAACATTTAAAATGTCAGTGGTTACAAATGATGCTGGCTCAATTGTTGGTTTAACACAAATGGGTAATGCGATTTATCTATCAGGTTTAAAATGGCTAGTGATGCTGGCTCCTCTGGGTATTGTATTTTATATGAGTTTTGGAATTAATAAGATGAGTGCATCAAAAGCTCAGACTACATTTTGGGTTTTTGCAGGTTTGATGGGATTATCATTGTCCTCGATTTTATTAGTTTACACTGGAATGAGTGTAACAAGAGTATTCTTTATTACATCAGCAACTTTTGGTGCCATGAGCATTTATGGTTATACAACTAAAAGAGATTTAACTAAACTTGGGTCATTTTTGATGATGGGGTTAATAGGAATTATAATAGCATCAATAGTAAATATTTTTATGAAATCATCTATGATGTATTTCGTTATATCAATACTAGGTGTCTTAATTTTTGTTGGTTTAACAGCATATGATACACAAAAAATAAAAAATATGTATACAGCTTCAGACTCAGGTGAGATTATGGGTAAAAAAGCTGTTATGGGTGCTCTTACATTATACTTAGATTTTATAAATCTGTTTATTATGCTTTTAAGATTATTTGGACAGAGAAGATAAACTCATTTTTGTAGCCTTTTCCAGTTAGTACCTTTTAACAATGTTTTAAGCTCATAAGAATTTTTTAATATTTTTCCACTTGTGTCGGTTATTAAATATCTCAAATTTTTATTTTTCGGTTTAAAATTTTTACTTATTTTATAAAGCGCATTTTCTGCTGTATTCCTAAATACACTAAAGCTTACCTGTTTGCTTGATATACTAAGACCATAATCCTTCCAAGAACCTTCTGAAACCATCTTAGCATATAAATCTAAAATAATTTTAAGTTCTTCCTTTTCAAAAAAATGCTTCTCTTGTATTTTATTGTTTTGATTATTTACAACTAATTTTAAATTACTACGCATTAGTTTTATGTTTATTAATCAGAGGAATTTGAAAACCTGTAAAAACTATTGTTATTGGAAGCATTCCCCAGACTTTAAAGTTAACCCAAAATTCCTCTGTTTGCGTTCTCCAGATAAATTCATTTAATAAAGCTAACCCAAAGAAAAAAAACATCCATCTTTTGTTAAGAATTTCCCATCCTATGTCAGTAAGTGGGATTGATTTTCCCATAATTTTTTTAAGAATTGGTTCCTTAGTAAAAAATTTTCCAAAATATAATGCTAAAGCAAACATAATATTTATTATTGTTGGCTTCACATAAATGAATATGGGGTCATTAAAATAAATTGTTAACCCCCCAAAGAATGTAATTAAAATTCCACTGACTAATGGCATAGGGGGAATTTTTTTCTCAAAGAACCAAACAACTGCTAGTGCTATTAAGGTTGCAACTATTAGTGGTGGAATAGCGACAGATAAATTTTTTCCACTATTATAATAATAGAAAAAAAATATTGCTAAAGGTCCAAAATCAGTAATAAATTTTAAAAAAGATTTATTCACTTAAAAGATATTAACATATTTGACACATCACAAAACATTTATATTTTAAGGATTGATTTTTATTTTTAAATACCCATACTAAGTCAAATGTCATTTCAAAAAGCAAAATTTTCAATAGGAGATATTGTGAAACATAAACACTTCGAATTTAGAGGTGTAATTTATGATGTAGATTTTGAGTTTAATAATTCAGAAGAATGGTACCAGTCTATACCAAAAAATGTTAGACCTAGAAAAGACCAGCCTTTTTATCATTTATTAGCAGAAAATGATGAGATTACTTATGAGGCATATGTTTCAGAGCAAAATTTGCTTACTGACGATTCTGATGAACCTATAAAACACCCTTTAATTGAGGAAATTTTTTCAGGTAAAAAAGGTTCCAGCTATTTCAAGCTTTCTAACTAATTTCATCACTATTCAAACACATTTAGCTCAAATCTAAGCCACATAAATTATCTAGTATAAGCTGTCTTCTGGTCAAGAATGTTTTAGTTTATTCAAATTTTTATTATCTCCCCTCTGCATTCTTGATCAGAAAACTTTTTCATAATAGAAATCAGTCAAAATAAACTATAAATCAAAAATGTTTAAACTTTTAGAACCAAATAAAATTTATAAAATTACATCCAGGGCTCCAAGATATATATTATTTTTATTTATAGTTGTTTTGTCTGTTGGCTTAGTAGAGGCTTTAATTTTATCTCCTGCTGATTACAAACAAAGTGATGCAGTGAGAATTATGTATGTTCATGTTCCTGCTGCATGGATTTCATTAGGAATTTTTTCTTCATTAACATTATTATCTATTTGTGGTTTTATTTTTAAAAATAAAAATTTTTTTTTAATTTCAAAAAGTTTAGCTCCGTCCGGTTTTGTTTTTAATGTTATAGCATTAGTAACAGGATCAATTTGGGGTAAACCAACATGGGGCACTTGGTGGGCCTGGGATGCAAGAATTACATCAATGTTAATTATGGCAATATTTTATTTGATGTATTTAATCGTATGGAGAATTTATGATAAAGAAGAAAAAGTTTTTAAAATTTCAACTTTTATAACAGTTATTGGAATTATAAATATTCCAATTATTAAATACTCTGTTGATTGGTGGAATACACTTCATCAACCCGCATCAATTAACATTTTGTCAAAAAGCTCCATTCATTCATCAATGTTGTATCCTTTGTTAATAATGACTGCGGCATTTGCCCTTTTTTCATTATTAATTTTTTTAATGAAATATAATACAGAACTGATAAAAATTAAAAATAGAGGTTTAGATAGATTATGATAAATGAAATTTATTTTATGAATGGATATGCAGGATATGTCTTGTCTGCTTTTAGTTTTACCCTTTTAAGTTTTTTGGGCTTATATCTAGTAGTCAAAGTACAATTAGTGAGAGAACAAAATAAATTTGTTGCTAAATTTGGAACATTGGATTCTGAAAAAGCTAAGTCTGCAAAACAACAAAGAATAAATAAAGAAATTTTAGCTAACGCAACAAATAATTAACTTTTAAGACATGTATGGTCGAAAAGTTAAACTAAGATTTTTGTTTATAGTTTTAATCTTAATTACTCTAATTTTATCTGTTTTTTTAATTTTAAAAGCTTTAGAGGAAAATGTAGTTTATTTTCAATCACCAACTGAGATCAAGTTATTAAGTGAATTAAATAAGAATAAAATAAGAGTTGGGGGAATGGTAAAAAAAAACTCAATTTCTATAAATTCTAATGAGGTTAATTTTATAATTACAGATTATAAAAATGAAATTAATGTAAGTTATACAGGAGCAGTACCAAATTTATTTGAAGAAGAAAAAGGTGTTGTCGCAGAAGGATTTCTTAAAGACAGAAATTTTTTTTCTGCAACTAAAATTTTGGCAAAACACGATGAAAACTATATGCCACCAGAAGTAAAAGAGGCATTGGGAGAAAAATAAATTGATTTACAGTCTTATTGGATATTACTCATTAATTTTTGGATTAATTTTTGGTTTATTCTTATTTTATTTATCTTATAAAAATTTTAAAAATTCTATTCTTTTAGATAATAAAATAATTGTATTTTCATTTTTACAATTTTTTTTTGTTATAATTAGTTTTTTGAGTTTAATTTTTTCCTTCGTTGTTTCAGATTTTAGCAACGTTACAGTATTTAATAATTCACATACAACAAAACCTTTATTTTATAAAATAAGTGGTACTTGGGGAAATCATGAAGGTAGTTTATTATTATGGCTATTAGTATTAACTTTGTTTATATTTATATTTTTGGTTAGAGCCAAAAATCAATCTGTTAAATACAGAATTTTAACTTTAGTTTTTCAACAAGTAATAATTATAGGCTTTTTTATTTTTTTAATTAAAACATCGAATCCTTTTAATTATTTATTTCCAATTCCTAATGAAGGTTTGGGTTTAAATCCAATTTTACAAGATCCAGCCTTAGCTATACATCCACCAATTTTGTATCTAGGTTATGTAGGGTCCTCAATTATTTTTTCATCTGTATTAGCCGCAACAACTTTAAAAATGATTTCATCAAGCTGGGCTTCTCATATAAAAAAATGGGTATTGATTTCTTGGATATTTTTAACTTTAGGAATTTTACTAGGATCAATTTGGGCTTATTATGAGTTAGGTTGGGGAGGATTTTGGTTCTGGGATCCAGTCGAAAATGTATCTTTAATGCCTTGGCTTGCTTTAACCACCCTTTTACATTGTATATTGGTTTTAGAAAAAAAATCTGTTTTAACTTCTTGGGTAATAATTCTTTCAATCGCAACGTTTACATTAAGTATGTGTGGAACATTTTTAGTAAGATCAGGAATTTTAAATTCTGTTCACACATTTGCAAATGATCCTGAAAGAGGTTTATTTATACTTATTTTTTTGTTTGTATTAATTTTCTTATCCGTATTTATTTTTTTCTTATTTCATAAGGATGATGGAAGAAATTCTTATAATTTTTTCTGGATGAGCAAAGAAACATCAATCTTATTAAATAATTGGTTTATGATGTATTTTTTGTCAGTTGTATTAATTGGTACCGTTTATCCAATATTTTTAGATGTTATTTCTTCTCAAAAAATATCAGTAGGACCTCCTTTTTATCACAAGTTACTAATCCCTTTTTTGATACCGTTCTTGTTAATGATGGCTATCGGACCAAAATTAAAATGGATTAAGTCTAATTTAGATGACAAATTATATCTTATTTCACTATTTATAATATCTATTTTATTAGCTTTTGTGATTTTAAAAAATTTTAGTCAAAATATTTTAATAAACACAATTTTGATATCTAGTGCTTTGTATTTATTTTTCATTACATTGAGAGATTTCTTTGTAAAAAAATATAAAAAAATTTCTCAAAATATTGCGCACTTTGGTTTTAGTTTATTAATTTTAAGTATTTTATTTAATAATTTATTTTCTAGTGAAATAATTACGAATCTTAAGGTTGGTGAAACTTTTGAAAATTCTGAGACAAAAATAGTTTTTGAGAGCATTAATCAAAAAAAAGAAAAAAATTACAATTCTATTGTTGCAAATTTTAATATTCAAAATTCAAAGGGTGAAGAGGACACGTTTTCACCAGAGTTAAGAATTTACAATCAACCAGTAATAGCTACAAGTGAAGCTGATATAAAAACCACTCTTATGTCAGATAAATTCATTGTTATAAACATTGTTCAGAACCAAGATTTTTTTAATGTAAGATATCAAGTTAAGCCATTTATGATGTGGATTTGGTTATCTGTAATATTAATTTCAATTGGAGGAGTTATTAGTTTTTACAAAAAATAGTATGAAAATTAAAATATTGCCTATTTTTGTTATCTTATTTTTTGTATCTATTTTTTTAGCCTTTTACAAAGGATTATACGATTCAAATATTTATACCCCAGACGTAAATAGAAAAAATATTCCAGTTTTTCAAACTAAAAACTTTTATTCTGGTAAGAATTTAGAATCTTCAAATATTTTTGAAGTAGATAAAACTTATTTATTAAATATCTGGTCTTCTTGGTGTTTACCTTGTCGTCAAGAACATTCTTTATTAATGAGTTTAAAATTAAATAGTGAAATAAATATTATTGGTATGAATTATAAGGATAATAAAAAAAATGCTAAAAATTTTTTGAAAGAACTAGGAAATCCATATAAAGACATATTTGTCGACTCTGATGGAACAATTGCAATTGAATGGGGTGCTTACGGTGTTCCTGAGTCTTTTTTAATTTATAATAACAAGATTATTAAAAAATATATTGGACCCTTGAATGAAGAGCTTATAAATGAAATGAGAATATTGATAAAATGAAATTTTTTAGATTTCTTATTATGACTTTTTTACTAATTTCTTTTAGTAATCTTAAAGCTGACAATTATGATACACGAAACAAAATTACTAAAAATTTACGTTGTCTTATTTGTCAAGGCCAGTCAGTCTATGACTCAGATTCTGAGTTTGCAAATAGTTTAAAAATCTTAGTTGATAAAAAAATTACTGAAGGCCTGACTGAAGATCAAATTTATAAATACTTTAAGGAAAAATATGGGGATTGGATACTGTATGATCCTGGATTAAATAAAAATACTTATATTCTATGGTTATTGCCAATATTGCTATTTTTAATAGGGGGTGCAATAATATATAAAAATTTTATAGTTAGGAAATAAATTAATCCAATATGTATTTAAGAAAATTTATAATTAATCTATTATTTATTTTATTATCTTTTTCCTCAATTGCGGAGGAAAGAATTTCGAATAATCAAAATACTGAACTTAGTTTTTTTACAGGTACTTTTGATTTTAGTGATGATGGAAAAAAATCCACATTAATTGGATTTCAACATCAAAATGAAAATTTAAATAGAGACACATTTTTTGGAAATTTATCACCAATTACTGGAGGCCTTATCACTGCCGACAATGCAGGATATTTTTATACTGGAGTTCAAGCTCAATACAAAATAGGTGGGTTAAATTTTACTCCAAGCTTTACTCCTGGATTGTATCATGAAGGTGATGGTAAAGATTTAGGTCATGTAATAGAATTCAAAACTGAGTTACAAATTTCACTTAATACTTCTGGAAATAGTCAGTTCGGCTTTTCTTACAACCATATATCAAATGCAAGTCTTGGAGATAAAAATCCTGGGGCAAATAGTTATATGTTTAATTTCTTCAAAAGCTTTTAGATATAATTATGAATTTAAAAGATTGTCATAATTTTAGTGATTTTAGGAAACTAGCAAAAAAGAAACTGCCATCGCCAATATTTCATTATATTGATGGAGCGGCAGATGATGAAATAACATATGCACGAAATACAAGTGCATTTGATGATGTTGATTTAGTTCCAAACGTTTTAAGAGGTGTGGAAAATGTTGATCTATCTACAACTATCTTTGGAAAAAAATTAGATTTACCATTTTACTTAGCACCTACTGCTTTACAAAGACTTTTTCATTACGATGGCGAAAGAGCTGTTGGAAAAGCTGCAAAAAAATTTAATACAATGTTTGGTGTTTCTGCGTTAGCTACTGTTAGTGTAGAAGAAATTTCTTCCATGATCGATACTCCAAAAATGTTTCAGTTTTATTTTCATAAAGATAGAGGTTTGAACGACTCTTGCTTAGAGCGTGCCAAAGCTGCTAAATTTGATGTAATGGCTTTAACTGTTGATACTATAACTGGTGGTAATCGTGAAAGAGATTTAAGAACTGGATTCACTTCTCCGCCTAAACTTACTTTATCAAGTTTGTTTAGTTTTGCCACAAAACCAATGTGGGGAATTAATTATCTGACTAAAGGAAAATTTGAATTACCTCACTTACAAGATTATGTTCAAGAAGGAACTAGTACCAACACTTCAATTGGTAATTACTTTTCTACAATGTTAGATCAATCAATGAATTGGAAAGACGCTGAAAAACTTTGTGCTCAATGGGGTGGTCATTTTGCTCTAAAGGGTGTTATGAGTGTTGATGATGCTAAAAGAGCTGTAGATATTGGTTGTACTGGAATTATGGTTTCAAATCATGGAGGAAGACAACTTGACGGATCTAGGTCACCATTTGATCAACTTTCAGAAATAGTTGACGCAGTTGGTGATAAGCTTGATGTGATTTGTGAAGGAGGAATTCATAGAGGAACGCATATGCTCAAGGCTTTGTCATTAGGCGCGAAAGCATGCTCTGGAGGAAGATTATATTTGTATGCACTTGCAGCAGCAGGACAGGCAGGCGTTGAAAGAGCTTTATCCCAGTATAAAGCTGAATTGCAAAGAGATATGAAATTAATGGGTTGTACAAAAATAAGCGACTTAAGCAGAAACAACTTGAGATTTAGATAATAAATCATGAACATAAATGATTGTTATAATTTTGAAGACTTTAGAAAATTAGCAAAGAAAAAATTACCAGCTCCTATTTTTCATTACATAGATGGTGGCGCGGACGACGAGGTCACACTTAACAGAAATACAAATGCATTCAATGATTGTGACTTAGTTCCAAATATATTGAATAGTGTTGGTGAACCAGATTTATCCACAAAAGTATTTGGGAGAAAAATTGATATGCCTCTTTTCTTATCTCCTACAGCTATGCAAAGTTTATATACACCTGAGGGAGATAAAGCTTCTGCAAGAGCGGCAGAAAAATTTAATACAATGTACAGCATGTCAACTATGGCATCATTTTCGATTGAAGAAGTAGCTAATATATCTAGTGGTCCAAAGCTTTTTCAATTGTATATTCATAAAGATAAATCAATAACAGATGATTTAATTGAGAGATGTAGTAGAGCAAATTTTGATGGCATGTGTATTACGGTTGATACATTAGTTGCAGGAAATCGTGAGAGAGATCATAGGACTGGCTTTACAACTCCACCAAAATTTAACTTAGATAGTTTATTAAGCTTCGCTATGAGACCTGGATGGGTTTTAAATTATTTTACCAATAAAAAATTTGAACTTGCGAATATTAAACACAAAACTGATAAAGGCACTAATATAGCTAAGTCAGTAATGGAGTACATTAATGAGCAATATGATCCCGCAATGAATTGGAAAGATGCGGAATATTGTATAAAAAAATGGAATAAGCCTATGGCTTTAAAAGGAGTTATGTCAGTTGAGGATGCAAAAAAAGCAATTGACATTGGCTGCACTGCAATAATGATTTCCAATCATGGAGGGAGACAATTAGATGGATCTAGATCACCTTTTGATCAAGTTAAGGCTATTTCTGATGCTGTGGGTGATAAATTAGAGATAATTTTAGATGGCGGAATTAGACGAGGAACCCATGTTTTAAAAGCATTAGCAGCAGGTGCGACAGCATGTAGTTTTGGAAAAGCTTTTCTTTTTAGTTTGGGTGCTGGAGGCCAGAAAGGTGTTGAAAAGCTTTTAGACAATATGCACAAAGAAATTCGCAGAAATATGATACTTATGGGCTGTAAAAGTGTTAAGGATTTAGACAGATCAAAAATTATTTACCGTAAATAGTTATATAAATTATAAATAATTTTTCTTAATCAATAATAGACAACAACTGCCTTTTCAGTTAGTTTGTCGAAAAAATTATGAAACTTGCACAATCACTTGATAGGCTTGGTACAGAAAGTGCTTTCTCAGTATTAGCTGAGGCTAAAAAACTAGAGGCACAAGGTCATCCAATGATACATTTAGGTTTAGGTCAACCAGACTTTAAAACTCCTAAACATGTTGTTGAAGCAGCAAAAAAGGCTTTAGATGACGGCCATCATGGTTATGTTATGTCTAACGGAATTCCAGAGTGCAGACAGGCAGTTACGCGTTGGATAAAAAAACGTTACAATGCAGAAGTCGATTTTGAGAGAATACTTATAATGCCGGGTGGGAAACCTACTATGCATTACGCAATACAATGTTTTGGTGAGCCAGGTGCTGAAATAATTCACCCAACACCTGCATTTCCAATTTATGAATCGATGATAAATTATACCGGTTCAACGGCAGTGCCATATGATTTGACTGAAGACAAAGATCTAAAGTTTAATGCTGATAAGATTTTATCTCTAATAACTGATAAAACTAGATTGTTAATATTAATTAATCCAAATAATCCGACAGGTAGTTTTGTAGAAAAACCTGAAATTGACAAACTTGCTGAAGGACTGAAGAAACACCCTCATGTAACGATTTTAAGTGATGAAATTTATAGTAGACAAATTTTTGATGATAAAGAAATGCCAACTTTTTTTAATTATCCTGAATTAAGAGATAGATTAATTGTTTTAGAAGGTTGGAGCAAAGCATATTCAATGACAGGATGGAGGCTAGGCTGGAGTTTTTGGCCAGAGCATTTAGTAGAGCATGTTAACAAATTACTTATTAATAGTGTTTCATGTGTAAATGCGGCAGCACAGTTTGCTGGGATTGCAGCGCTAGATGGTCCAGATGACTCAATCCACGCTATGATGGAAAAATTTACTCAAAGAAGAAAATTAATTCATGAAGGATTAAATAGTTTACCAGGTGTAGAATGTAGTTTGCCTGGTGGTGCTTTTTATGCATTTCCGAAGGTGATAGATACTGGGATGAATGGAGCAGAATTTTGTAAAAAAGCTATGCATGAGGCTGGAGTAGCAATAGTTCCTGGCACAGCTTTTGGAAAAACTTGTAATGATTATGTTAGATTTAGCTTTGCTGCTTCTCAAGACAACATTTCGAATGCATTAGAAAACATAAAAAAAATGCTTACTAAATAAGCTGTATTTTCTAAAAAATCTTTAATAATATTAATCTTATGAATGAACAAGTTCAAAGTGAATTAAAAAAAATTTTTAATGGTAGATTTTCAACATCTGAGTCTACCCGCGCAAATTATGCTAGGGGCGAAGATACTTACGAACCAGTATTATCTCAGGCTGTTGTTTTTCCAGAAACTAATGAAGAAGTATCGCAAATTTTGAAAATTTGTAATGAAAATAAAATACCAGTAGTTCCATTTGGAACAGGAACTTCTTTAGAGGGAAATGCAGTAGGTAATTCAAATGGCATTACCATTTCTCTTGAAAAAATGAATAAAGTTTTATCGGTAAATGCTGAAGATTTTGATTGTAGGGTACAGGCAAATGTTACAAGAAAACAACTAAATGAGCATTTAAGAGAAGATGGAGTTTTTTTTCCTATTGACCCAGGAGCAGATGCAGCACTTGGAGGTATGGCTTCTACCTCGGCCTCTGGAACTATGGCTGTCAAATATGGAACCATGAGAACTGTAATCTCAGGATTGACTGTTGTTTTACCTAATGGCGATATAATTAAAACAGGTTCCAGAACAAAAAAAACATCATCAGGTTATAATCTTACAAACTTATTTATTGGTTCAGAAGGTACTCTTGGAATAATTACAGAAGTTCAGGTGAGGCTATCACCAATACCTGAAAGTATTATGAGTGCAGTATGTTATTTCCCCGATTTAGGCTCAGCAGTAAAAACTGCTCAAGAAGTTATCCAATACGGAGTGCCAATTGCTAGAATTGAAATGTTAAATAAAGATCAAATGGAGATTAGTATTAAATACTCAAAATTAGATAATATCAAAGCTTCACCAACGTTATTTTTTGAGTTTCATGGAAGTGAAAACTCAAATAATGAATCAATAAGTATTGTTGAAGAGTTATCCAAAAACAATAATGGTAGCGATTTCCAATGGGCATCTTCACCAGAGGAACAAAAAAAATTATGGAAAGCAAGACATGATGTGTATTACTCAGTTAAATCGCTTGGAAACAATATGAAGGTTTATTCGACAGATGTGTGTGTTCCTATCTCAAGATTAGTAGAATGTATTTCGTGGGCAGAAAAAGAAGTTAAAAAATTAGGACTAACAGCACCTATGGTTGGACATGTTGGTGATGGAAATTTTCATTCTATTATACTATATGATCCACAGGATAAAGAAAAACAAAAAAAAATAAGACAATATAGTGATGACCTGATTAACAAGGCTTTAGAGCTTGAAGGCACCATAACAGGTGAACATGGAATTGGATTACAAAAAAAACATTATCTTTTAAAAGAACATCTTGATAACCTCCCTGTAATGAAGGCTATTAAGAGAAGTTTGGACGAAAATAATATTATGAATCCAGGGAAGGTATTTGATCTTAATTAATTTATAAATCTATGAAAAAAATTTTAATTACAAGAAGACTTTTAAGAACTTGCGAAGATAAAGCAAAAGAAATTTTTAATGCTGATTTAAATTTAAATGATGAACTTTATTCTCAACAGAAATTAATTGAGTTAAGTAAAGGTTGTGATGGTATTTTGTCATCGCTTACAGACAAACTTGATGCTGAAACTATAAATAAATTACCCGACAGTATTAAAATAATCTCTAATTTTGCAGTTGGATTTGGTAATATTGATTTAGATGCTGCCAAAAATAAAGGTATTGCTGTAACAAATACACCAGATGTTTTAACAGACGCAACAGCTGAAATAGGAATTTTATTAATACTTGGTGCATGCAGAAGAGCCTCAGAGGGAATCGAAAGTGCAAGACAAGGTGGCTGGAAATGGTCAGCTGACTATTTAATTGGAAAACAACTAACAGGATCTAGGTTAGGAATTTTGGGAATGGGAAGAATTGGTCAAAAAATTGCAAAAATTGCAAAATCTCTAGGAATGATAATTCATTATCATAATCGATCAAAATTAAGTGAAGATAAAGAACAAGGTGCAACTTATCATGATAATTTAAAAAGCCTTTTGTCTGTATCAGATGTTCTTTCTGTATGTTGTCCTGCATCTAAAGAAACAGTGGATATGATCAATAAAGAAACATTAGAATATTTACCAAAGGGCGCTGTAGTTACTAATGTTGCAAGAGGAGATATTATTGAAGATGAAGCCATGATTGATGCTCTGGATAGAAGAAAAGTCTATGCTGTTGGTTTAGATGTTTACAAAAATGAGCCAAACCTGAACCCAGGTTATTTAAAACATAAGAGTGCATTCATTCTTCCACATTTAGGTAGTGCAACAAAAGACACTCGTACCGCAATGGCCAACTTAGCTATTGATAATTTGGATGAATATTTCAAGACAGGAGATTGTCAAAATAAAGTAAATTAAAACAAGACTAATTATAGTTTAAGCTCTAGATAATAACAGAATTGTAACCCCAATAACAAAAATAATAATTCCAATAATCTCTGTGATTTTCACTTTCTCTTTAAACATATATCTTGAAGAAAAATAACTAAATAATAATTCAATTTGACCAACAGCTCTTACAAATGAAGATTGTATTAAGGTAAAAGCATAAAACCAAGATAATGATGCTAATAATCCAGCTATACCCGTTAAAAAACATTCATATTTATCATGATAAAGTTTTTTAAATTCTGACTTCTCAAAAAAAATTAAATAAATTGTTAAAATTAATGTCTGTAGAAATAATCCAATGAATAGTGCTGAAATAGCCTTCCCAAAATTTGAACTAATGTTCTCTAATGTTAAAATAGCTGCTCTAAAATAAACAACACTTAATCCCAAGAATAATCCTGATAACAAACCAACCATAGTAGTTTTTGAAAATAAATTATTAAGGAAAAGTCTTAAATCTTTTACAGATAATAATATAACGCCAAGTGTTGATATAACTATTCCGCTAATTCCAAACTTATTTAATTTTTCATTTAATATTAAATACTCAAACAATGCTACTTGGATAACTTCAGTTTTGCTTAGAGATGTACCTACAACAAAATTTGAAAAATTAAATAAATATAACAAAAAAAAGGTAAAAATGATTTGAAAGATTGATGCTAGAAAAATGTTAAGTAAAAACCCTGGTTGTATTAATATTTCCTTTAATATCTGTAAGTCTCTAAAGAATATAAAAAATAAAATTGCTGCAAATGGTAATGCAAATGCAAATCTTACATATGTAGAAGCTATAGTAGAAATATCTTTATTTAATTTTTTTTGTAAGGATGATCTTAAATTTTGAAAAAAAGCTCCACAAATTGTAACTAATATCCAATTCATAAATAATAATTTATTTGTATAATATTTAAAAGTCGACTTTGAATATCACGATATTAAAGATAAATATAAATAATATTTTATGAAAAAATTAAAAATTAATTACTGGAGATTTGCATGAGTGATAAAATTGCTTTTATTGGGGTTGGAAATATGGGAAATCCAATGGCAGAAAACTTACACAAATCTGGAAAAAAAATTACCGTATTTGATGTTTCAAACGAAATGATACAGCAAGCTAAAAAAAAGGGACTAAACACTTCTGAAAGTATTGAGTCTCTAATTAACGATGAGGTCTCAATAGTCATAACTATGTTGCCTGAAGGTAAACATTCAAAAGAAATATATTTAGGCGATAATGGAATAATCAATAAAGTTTCAAAAGATTGTCTATTGATTGATTGCTCAACAATAGACATAGAAACCTCAAAAGAAATTGGAAAAGCTGCAGATAACCAAAATATTATGATGATAGATGCTCCAGTAAGTGGGGGAGTAATGGGTGCTCAAAAGGCAACTCTTAATATAATGGTTGGTGGGTCTAAAGAAGCTTTCGATAAAGCATTGCCTGTTTTAAAAATTTTGGGAAGAAAAATCTATCATGCTGGTGAAATAGGAAGTGGTAATGGAGCTAAGATTTGCAATAATATGGCATTAGGTATTGCTATGATTGCAGCTTCAGAGTCATTAATGTTAGCTAAAAGATTAAATATAGATATCAAGAAGGTTCATGAAATAATGAAAAATGCATCTGGTAATAGTTGGCCAATTTCTGTATATCCACCTCTGCCAGGTCTAATTGTTGGCACACCATCAAATAATAATTACCGCCCAGGTTTTTCCGCAGGTATGATGAATAAAGATCTCAAACTTGCATTTGAATGTGCAAAAAGCGTGAATGCTGAAACCCCATTAGGTAAGATGGCATTAGAAATCTATGATCAATTTTGTAAAGAGGGAAATGATACTAAAGATTTTTCAGCAATATCAAAAGTTATCGGGGGAGATGCTTGGGATTATCCAATTGATTAATTAATTTCCTAAACAATCAATAAATAACTTCAGGTTGTATTTGTTAATTTATTGAACACTTAAAAGAGGCATTGACTTCGTGGGATATAAAATTTTTAATGTGTTTTTTTAAATTAATATGGAGGCAAGGGAATGAAAGCGCAAGTACTGCACAAATATGATCCAGAGATGAAAGAAAAAGTTTGGGTTACAGGTGAAGAAATGCCAGATCCAAAAATTGAAAAGGCATCAGATGTAATTGTTAAAATTGGTGCTGCAGGTGTTTGCAGAACAGATTTGCACATTATCGAAGGAGTGTGGAAACATATCCAAGATCCAGATGGAACTTTATTACCATGTGTGATGGGACATGAAAATGCGGGATGGATAGAAGATGTGGGTAAAGATGTTACAGATTTTAAAAAAGGTGATCCAGTTATTTTGCACCCTCTAATTTCTGGTACCGATGGAACTTGTTTAGATTGCAGAAGAGGAAACGATATGCATGCTGCTGCAGGAGCATTCCCAGGTTTAAGTATCAAAGAAGGAGGATACTCAGAACTTTTAAAAACAAGTGTAAGAAATTTAATTAAGCTTCCACAAGTTTTAGCACCTAAAGATGTTGCACCATTTTCAGATGCAGGCCTTACAGCTTACAGAGTTGTAAAAAAAGCCACAAGACATCTCCTTCCGGGTCAGAGTTGTACGATTATTGGTGCCGGTGGTCTAGGTCATATTGCTATTCAATGTTTAAAAGCTATGTGTGCTGCAGATATTATTATAGTAGAAAAATCTGAAACTGCTCTCAAGCACGCAATGGAGCTTGGTGGGGATCATGGAGTTTTAATTGATGGGAATGAAATTGAAAAAGTTCAAGAACTAACTAAAGGAAAAGGTTCTGAGGCTGTAATAGATTTTGTTGGAGAAAAAGGATCTACTGCAATGGGCATTCAAATGACCTCTAATGGTGGTTTTTATTATATTGTTGGATACGGAGAGGAAATCAAATCTTTAGCTGTTGATCTAATCATTTCAGAAAAAACAATTGTAGGAAATTTAGTGGGAACGTGGTCTGAGTTGTACGAACTTATGGAGTTAGCTGACCGAGGTAAAGTAAAGCTATCTATGCAAGAGTATAAATTGGACGATGCTAATAAAGCACTTCATGACCTTAATGACGGTAAAGTTAAGGGAAGAGCTGTTTTAGTTCCATAATTAAAAAGAGAGGAAAAATAATGAAGATAATAAAAACATGCCTAACAGCTATAATATCTAGTGTATTGATATTTAGCCCAATGGCGTATGCAGATAAGTGGAGTGATCAATTTCCACATATTAAGGCCACAGGAGATATTCCTGGTGAGTGTTCTTATGAGTCTATGTCTAAGAAAAACTACAAAGGTAAGACATTAAAAATAAACACTCACGCTGTTCCGGTTATGGGAGAGCCAACAGCTCTTCATGCTGAGCAGTTTGCAAAACTTACAGGAGCAAAAGTTGACGTAACTCACACTCCTGCAGGAGATCTATACGCAAAAGCGATGGTACCATTTCAAGCAGGTCAAGCTCCCTACGATATAGTTTTTGGATTTTCTAATTTTATCAATGATTGGAGAAGATATTTAGAACCAGTTCCGAAAAAATATGTTGAAATGAAGCAAATGCAAGATGTTACCCCATCACATATTGGTATAGCTTCTTGGGATGGCGTAATGTATCAGTTCCCTGTAGATGGTGACAGACACTATCTTAAATACAGAAAAGATGTAATTGATAATCCTAAATATCAAAAAAAATATAAAGCCGACACTGGAAAAGAGTTAAGAGTTCCACGAACATGGAAAGAGTATGGAGAAATGGCTGCATACTTTAATGACTGGGACTGGGATGGTGATGGTGAGAAGGAGTATGGATCAGCTGAAGTTATGAAAAAAGACGACTTAATGTATGCTGCTTTTTATTCTAGATCAGCTGCTTATTCTAAAAATCCTAAAACACCAGGTGGATTTTTCTTTGATTTAGAAACGATGAAGCCATTAATTAATAATCCAGGTTTCGTTGAGGCTCTAACTGATTGGGTTGAAGCAACTAAATATGTTCCTCCAGGAGGAATAAATTTTGGTCTAGGTGATGAAATTGGATCATTTGGTGGTGGACAAACTTTATTTAGTTTTTCATGGGATGATGCATTTGTTGCTGCTATGCAACCTGACAGTCCTATCAATAATAAAGTTGGTGCAGCGCAATTACCAGGGGCTATGAAAGTTTGGAATAGAGAATCTAATTCTTGGGATGAAGGTTTCAACCAAGCTCCTTTCTTCGTATGGGGATGGGCAGTTGGTGTTGCTAAGAAAAGTAAGGAAAAAGAAATGGCATTTGATTACCTTTGTTTCTTTGCTAACGAAGCTAACCACCAAGCTGACATTGGTATAGGAAGATTTGGGGTTAATCCATTTAGAGACGCTGACTTTCAAGCAGATGTATGGACACAAATCGGTTGGGATAAAGATATTGCTCAATCATATGTAGATACTTTAGCTGAAATGGAAAAAAGTAAAAACCGAGTATTTCCATTAAGAGTTCCTGGAACTTTTGAGTTTAATGCTGCTTTAGCTACTGCTGCAGCAAAAGCTCTAGCTGGACAATTATCACCACAAGCTGCCTTAGATGAAGCTGCTAAGCAGTGGGAAGATATACTTAACAGAGTAGGAAAAGATAATGTAAGAAAAGCTTACGCTGTTGGTGTAGCAATGGAAGATAATAAGTTATAAAATACTAATGTGGCCGTCTTAACGACGGCCACAAATAATAAAATCCAAAAAAAATTTATGAATTTTAAGCACAAGTATGTTTTTTTATTTCCAGGTTTATTTGTGCTCATTGGAATACTTATATTTCCAATAATATTTACTATTAGATTAAGTTTATCTGGCTGGAATAGCTATACGCCAGAAATGAATTTTATAGGAATTACAAATTACATAAGATTATTTACTGATGACCCTAGATTTTGGGAGTCATTTTTTAGATTAAGTTTTTTATCAGTATCAACTGTAATTTTACAGTACATAATAGGTTTTGCGTTAGCTCTCATGGTTTGGAGAGAAATTAAATTTAAAAGATTTTTTAGAGTAATTTTCTTAATACCTATGATGACAACTCCAGTTATAATGACTGTAATTTGGAGAACTTTCTTTCACGAGTCACTCGGGCCCGTAAATGATTTGTTGGGACATATTGGAATTGGTCCTATTTTATGGCTAAGTGACCCCGTTATCGCAAAATTTACAGTTATAATTGTTGAGGTTTGGCAATGGACGCCGTTTATGTTTTTACTATTATTAGCTGGATTACTGTCACTTCCAAAAGAACCTTTTCTTGCTGCAGCAATAGATGGAGCAAGTTCATTTAGGAAATTTGTATATGTTACTTTTCCATTAATGGCTCCAATTTCAATTGGAGCAATAATTATAAGACTTATTGAGGCTTCAAAAATAATGGATACAGTTTTTGTTCTTACGTCAGGTGGACCAGGGACTGCAACGGAAACGTCAAGTTTTTATATTTACATTAAAGGATTAAGAGAATTTCAAATGGGTTATGCAGCAACTCTTTCTTTTACTTATCTGGTAATAATGATCATAAGTTTAACAATCATAGCAAAAGTCTTAACTAAATTAATGATTAAAGAATAATGGAAAAATTATATAAGTTTTTAAAATATACCTTTATCATTTTATGGACAGTTTTTATAGTTGCGCCATTTTTATGGGCAGTTTCAACTTCTTTTAAAGATTTTCAATCTGTAAACAGTAAAGTTACATATATTCCTTGGTTAGATTTTGAACCAACACTTGAAGGATGGCGTGTACTAGTAAAATCACCAGCAAGAGGCGGTGTTGATATTGTGGAGCCTTACTTTAATAGTATTTTTGTAACTTGTACAGCTAGTCTGATAAGTATTGTTTTAGGTACTCTAGCCGCTTATGCTTTATCGAGATTTACTTTTAAAGCAGGTTTTGTTCGAAATAACGACATTACATTTTTTTTTATATCTCAAAGAATTATGCCACCAATTGTTTTATCAATACCTTTCTTTATTTTTCTAAGCACCATAGGATTGTTAGATAGTTTGTTAGGTTTAGTCGTGGTTTATATTGTTCTATTAATGCCGATTGCTGTTTGGATAATGGTAGATTTTTTCAATAGAGTTCCGAAAGAGCTTGATGAGACCGCCTTGATTGATGGATGTAATCCTTATCAGGCTTTCTATAAAGTTGTTTTACCAAATTCTATACCAGGACTAATAGTAGCTGGAATGTTTTGCATTATATTTGGCTGGATAGATTTCTTCTTTGCATTTATTTTGACTTTTACCGAGGTTCAACTATTGCCTGTCAAAGTTGTTGCACTGAATTCATCTATCACACCATGGTGGAGCTTATCTGCCTCAGCATTAATATCAGTTGCACCCTTAATTATTGTAGCTTTTGTAGTTGAGAGATATTTGTCTAAAGGAAACTTATCTGGGGCTTTAAAATAATGAATTTGATTGGAGAAAATTTAACCTACAAACCTGATAATCAGTTTCATCTTGATAATGTGTCATTTGATTTTAAAAAAGGAAATTTGTATACAATTTTAGGAAGAACTTTATCTGGAAAAACTACATTTTTAAAAACTATAGCTGGTTTAATCAATCCAGATAGTGGAAATTTATCATTCGAGGGCAAAGATTTTAGTAAAATTCCAGTGTGGGAGAGAAATGTGGCAATGGTTTACCAGCAATTTATAAATTATCCTCATCTTGATGTTTATGAGAACGTAATATTTCCCCTCAAACAAAGAAAACTAAGCGAAGATAAAATTAAGACAGATGTAGATGAGGCTTTAAAAACAGTGGGGTTAGTTGGATTTGAAAATCGTAAAATTCAAGAATTATCTGGAGGACAACAACAGCGAGTTGCACTAGCGAGATCTTTAGCAAAGAAAGCAAAGATATTACTTTTAGATGAGCCACTGGTTAATCTAGATTATAAACTTAGAGAGCAATTAAGAGAGGAATTTAAAAAAATATTTTCTGAAGGGCTGTCATCAGATGCAATTTTAATTTATTCAACAACTGATCCACAAGAAGTAATGGAGTTAAATGGTGAAGTTATTGTTTTAGATGAGGGTAAAGTTTTACAAAAAGGCCCTGCAAAAGAAATATTTGAGAACCCTAGAAACTTAAAAGTAGCTGAAATTTCGAATGATCCACCAATGAATATCTTAAAAGGAATTAAAAGTTCAGAAAAATTAATTTTTGAAAAT
>CACOMZ010000002.1 GCA_902628525.1 uncultured Pelagibacteraceae bacterium | reverse complement strand
TATCTAATTTTTTCAGCAATATTATAAAGTGACCTTGAAGATGTATTACTTGGTAAATTTTTTTTATAAATTAGATCATTTGAAAATTTTTTTTTAAGAGCGTTTGAGTCAGTTTCAGCACGTAGTCTTATTAAATCACTTGGATTTTTTATGTCTTCAACTTCAATAGATAGTAGATTTTTATCTTTTTTATTTTCTAGTTTTTTCTCGTCAATAATTTTAAAGTCATCAGCAATAACTTTTGCTGTTGAATTTAAAGCAACTCTAAATTTTTCTTTTAAATCAGTTTCTCTTGAACTCATTTATATTTGAATATTTATCAAGGACTCTGGTAATTCTTCACCAAAACATCTCTGGAAATATTCTGCGATTGTATTTTTTTCGATATCATCACATTTATTTAGAAAAGTTACTCTAAAAGCGTAACCAGTGTCTTTAAAAATTTCTGAATTCTCTGCCCAATGTAGAACTGTTCTGGGACTCATTACAGTAGAAATATCTCCTGCTATGAAACCTTTACGAGTTAGAGATGCAACCTTAATCATATTGGCAACTTTTTCTTTTCCTTTTGAGTTATTAAGACTTTTATTTTTAGCTAAAACAATATCCATCTCTTTATCTAAGCTTAAATAGTTTAATGTTGTAACAATATTCCATCTATCCATTTGACCTTGGTTAATTTGTTGAGTTCCATGATATAGACCCGTAGTGTCGCCTAACCCGACAGTATTTGAAGTAGCGAATAATCTAAAATATTTGTTTTGTTTGATTACTTTATTCTTGTCTAATAATGTAAAATTTCCTTCGGCTTCCAGAACCCTTTGAATTACAAACATAACATCTGGCCTTCCAGCATCATATTCATCAAAAACAAGCGCAACGGGATTTTGAATTGACCATGGTAAAATACCCTCATTGAATTGGGTAATTTGCTTTCCATCTTTTAATACTATTGCATCTTTACCTATTAAATCTATTCTGCTTACATGACTATCTAAATTTACTCTAATGCAAGGCCAATTCAATCTTGCAGCTATTTGTTCTATATGAGTAGATTTACCAGTTCCATGGTATCCTTGAACTAAAACTCTTTTATTAAAAGCAAAACCTGAAATAATTGCCAAAGTTGTATCCCTATCAAACTTATAATTTTTATCAATTTCAGGGACATAGTCGTTTTTTTTTGAAAAAGCATCTACTTCCATCTCAGAGTCTATTCCAAAAGATTGTTTTAATGAAACTTTTATATCTGGTTCTAGATCAAGATTCGGTGTCAATTTTTTTCCTATAAGTATTTTTAAGTTGAGTATAAGCTAAAGTTATTAACTTTAGTTTTTCCTCGTATTTTTTATTACCAGAATTCATATCAGGGTGAAATTTTTTAACAAGCACTTTGAATTTATCTTGTATAGTCTTCCACTTCAAACCTACAGAAACTCCAAGTATTCCAAATGCTTTTATATCCCTATGATCAAATTTAAATTGACGCATATGATTATATTCACCGTTAATTTTGTCTTTGTCCAATTCATCTCTCAAAGTGGTATTCCATAAAACTTTAAAAAAATTATCTGATGAGCTAAAACTTTGTGTTGGTTTATGCCATGTCATATCAGATTTTAAAAAATCCATCACCTGATCATCATTCATTCCAGAAAAATAATTCCAATTTTTATTAAATTCCTTTACGTGCTCTAGACATAACATTCTATATTTTTTACTATTATCTCTCTCAATTGGTGCTTTATATTCTCCCAAATTATTACAATTATTCCAGTCACAAATATATTTCATAGTGTATAATA
Organism: uncultured Pelagibacteraceae bacterium; assembly: GCA_902628525.1. Classification (GTDB taxonomy): domain Bacteria; phylum Pseudomonadota; class Alphaproteobacteria; order Pelagibacterales; family Pelagibacteraceae; genus Pelagibacter. The sequence continues at coordinate 91,566 of CACOMZ010000002.1, read as the reverse complement.
TTATTTATGAACATTAATAACTTAATTTCAATCGTAAAAAAAAAATTAATAGATCAAATTGAAATTGAAAACATTCAAATAGAAGATAAAACTTTTCTACATAAAAATCATATAGGCAATCAAAAAGGAAAGTATCATCTTAAATTAATAATTTTCTCTGAAGAGCTAAAAAATATGAAAAAAATTGATAGTACAAAAAAAATTTATAAGATTTTGGATATTGAATTAAAAGAGTATATTCATTCTATTCAAATTTTAATTAGCTAAATAATTTTTAAGAAATACTTTAATTTTATTTTTAGTGTATTCTCTATTAAAAACTGGTGAACCAATTTTTCTTAATAGAACTAAACTTATTTTAGATGAATTATTTTTTTTATCTCTAACCATAAAAGATAAAATTTTTTTCAAATCTTTTATTTTTAAAAATTCATTTAATGAAGATGGCAACTCTGCATTATTAATATGATTTACTATTAATTTATATTCATTTTTTTTTAGTAATGAATTTTCTAGACTAAAGTTCAACGCTGTTTTAATTCCTAATACTACAGCTTCTCCATGATTAAGTTTTTTACTGTACTTTTGGCTTGCTTCGTACGCATGCGCAAAAGTATGACCAAAATTTAAAATTTTCCTTAATCCTTTCTCTTTTTCATCTTTTTCAACTACACTCCTTTTAATTTTACAACTTTCGTATATTGCCTTTTCAATATATGGAGAGCTAAGATTAAAAATTTTTTTATAGTTTTTGTTTAAAAAATTAAAAAAACTTTTACTATCAATAAGTGAGTGTTTAAAAATTTCTCCATATCCACAAATAATTTCTCTTTTTGGTAAAGTTTTAAGAAATATTGTATCTGCTACAACTAAATTAGGTTGATAAAAACTACCAATTAAATTTTTTCCGTATTTTGAATTAACTCCAGTTTTACCACCTATTGATGAGTCAACTTGAGCTAAAAGAGTAGTTGGTAAGTTTATAAGTTTTAACCCTCTTTTATAAAGATTTGCAATTAAGCTACTAGTATCGCCTGTAATTCCACCACCAATAGAAATAATACAATCCTCTCTTGAGAAGTTTTTACTTAATATAATTTCTAATATTTTATTAATATTATTGAAATTTTTATTTTTCTCAGATGCATGGAATGAATACATATAAACTTCTTTTTGTTTTAAAGATTTCTTAATATTGAATATAAATTTACCTGGAACCTTTTTATCCACAATAAGAAAACACTTTTTGAATTTAATTGAGTTTTTTTTTATTATATTTCCAAGATTTTTGTGCAAGTTATGACCAATTATTATTGGATATTTTTGAGTTTTTGTTTTTACTGTTAATTTAATTTGTTTCATATATCTCTACAACTTTATCAACTATTTCATTTTTTGTTAGATCATCACATTTTATTTCATACAAAGCTTTTGCGTAAATACCATACCTTTTTTCTATCAATTCTATTAAGTCATAATCAGAGGCATTAATAGTTAAGGGTCTTTTTTTACTATTTTTTATTCTACTTAATAATATTTTTTTATCCCAATTAAGCCAAAACGATAAATGGTTTTTTAAAATTTCCTTTCTAATATGTTTATTTATAAATCCCCCACCGCCAAGTGAAATAACTGTATTATGTAATCGAAGTTTTTTTAATGTAATTTGTTCCTCAATTTTTCTAAAATAATTTTCTCCTTTTTCTTCGAAAATTTTTTTTATTGTTTTTTTTAAATTATTTTCAATCTCATTATCTATATCTATGAAATTAAATTTTAGTTTTTTTGCAACTAGAGACCCAATGGAGCTTTTACCGGATCCCATCATGCCTAAAAAAACAAGGTTTTCTTTTGATTTCATCTGTTTCTTTATTGAAAAAACATAAATATGTCTTAATTTGAAATTAACTAAAACTATATGCAATTTACAAAAAATACAAGTTCAGGGAGCGCAAATACGAAAAGAATTATACTTAAATCAATTATTGGATTAGGGATAATTGCTATAATTGTTTTTTTTATAAATACTATCGATTTTCCAGCACCTAAAAAAGAAATAGAGAAAACTATTCCTAATGAAAATTTTAAAATCATTAAATAAATTTTTTTTAATTGTTCTGATTTCCTCCAGCTTTTTATTTTCACAAGTTTTAGCTGAGGAAAAACCAATTGATATTTGGAATTTAGATAAAGAAGAGGATAATGAACTTGTAATCGAAAATCCCAAACTTACAGATAATCAAGAAAAAATTGAGCAAAGCAGCATTTATCAATCACAAGATAATAAAGCTAGTGAGAGTATAAAATTAGATGAAGATTTTTCTTCTTCAAATATTAAAATTGTAGGTTTATATGACCCACAAGATTATGGTTTAAGTATCAATATGTGGTCAAATTCAGATGGAATAAATCTAAAGACTTTTTTTAAAAATATACAAAATTTAAAACTTTCCAGGGATGCATTAGAAATAATAGAAATTTCTTTACTTACTAATGCTTATTATCCTAATAAAAATATTACAGAGCAAGAGTTTATTAGCTTAAAATCAGAATGGTTAACAAAAAATACAAAATTAAACTTAATTGAAGAATATTTAATTAAAAATCAAATTATAAATGAATACCCTATTCTTTCAAAACATTTGGTTGATAGTTATTTAGCTGAATCCAATATTAAGAAAGCATGTGAAGTTTTTTTAAAAAACTCAGAAGCATTACAAGACGATTATTTATCTAAATTTAATTTATATTGCTTGATCAATTATGGTAAAAATGAAGAGGCACAACTCATATTAGATTTAAAAAAAGAAATGGGTTTTAATGATGATTATTTTGAGAACAAAATTAATTACTTATTTGGATATATAGAAGAAGTTGATAATGAGGTCTCAGTAAATTCTATTTTGGATTTTCATTTAGCACACAGAACTAACCCAGAATTTTCTTTTGAGCCAAATAATGAAACACCGACATTTATTTGGAGGTATCTTTCTGCATCAAATTTATTATACAAAATTCAAGATTTAGAAACTTCAGACTTAGATAGAATATCAATTATTGAAAAAGCTGTTCATGACAAAATTTATTTAGAGGAAGATTTGTTTGAATTCTATAAAAAATTTCAATTTAGTATAGATCAAATGCTTAATGCAAAAGAGGTTTACAAATCTTTATCATCAATAGAGGGAAGAGCATTGCTTTATCAAAGATTATTGTTATCTGAGGAACCAAAATTAAAATTAGAGTTGATGAAAATTTTAAAGAATTCTTTTGAAAATGAAAAAATCGGAGATGCCTTTGATTTACAGTTATCAAGCTTTTTAAAACAAATTGATTTTGCCGAAGTACCATCTAATTATACGACATTTTATTATCAAAATTTAAACGATGATATAGATGCAGGCAAAATTAAATTTAATAGTAAAATCTTGCATCAGTCTAAATTAGTCAATTACTTTAATGGGGATTATGACAAATCAAAAATTGAACAGGACCTAGAAAAGTTTTTAATGAAAATTAAAAATGATCAGGAATATATTTTAAGTATGAAAGATATTATTTTTTTGGAAGCACTTAAATCTGATGGTATAAATATATCTAAAAATTATGATGATCTATACCTCAAAAAAAGACCCGATATGCCTTTGGATATTCAAAAAATGATTGAAAATAAAGAGATTGGAACTGCATTATTAAGAGTCATAGAGGAGATTGGAACTGAAAAAATTGAAAATATTAATGATGAAAAAGTTTATTTAATTATAAACACTTTAAATCATATAAACGCAGATACTATTAGAAATAAACTTTTATTAAAAGTTCTTCCTTTAAAAGTCTAAAAATTAGTTTATCTATTTGGTACATGAGTGTTAAACCAATTATAACTGTTCCTGATGAGCTTTTAAAAAAAACCTCGGATCCAATAGAAAAAGTTGGTGATAACGAAAAAAGGTTAGTTAAGGATTTATTTGAGACTATGTACAATTCTAATGGGATTGGTCTTGCAGCTGTTCAAGTTGGTATCTTAAAAAGGATATTAGTAATTGATGTTTCCACAAAGGAAGAAAAAAAAAATCCAATGTGTTTTATTAATCCAGTAATTAAAAAAATTAGTGATGAGAAGTCAGTTTATGAGGAAGGGTGTTTATCTATCCCAGATACTTTTATTGAAATTGAAAGACCAAAACTTTGTGATGTTGAATATATTAATCTTGAAGGAAAATTAAAATATATCAAGTGTGATGGCTTATTATCTACTTGTCTTCAACATGAAATTAATCATCTAGATGGAAAACTTATTATTGATCATTTGTCAAAATTAAAAAGAGATATAATAATAAAAAAAATTTCGAAAGATAAAAAAAATCTTAATAGAGTAATAGTTTAGAAATGGTCAAAAAGATTATTTTTATGGGAACCCCAATGTTTTCTGTTCCTATATTAAAATCTTTGTACCAAAATGGATACCCAATTGAATGTGTTTATACTCAACCACCACAAAAATCTCAAAGAGGCCAAAAAATTAATAAATCTCCAATACAAAAGATTTCTGAAACCTTAAATTTAGAATTTAGATACCCAAACTCCCTAAAAGAAAATAAAAAAGAATTAGAATATTTTAAATCACTAGATGCGGATTTAGCAATTGTAGTCGCCTATGGTCAAATTATTCCCAAAGAATTTTTAAACTTAACTAAAAAAGGATTTATAAATATACACGCATCTATTCTTCCAAAGTGGAGAGGTGCCGCTCCAATTCAAAGATCAATTATGAATTTAGATAAAGAAACAGGAATTAGTATTATGAAAATAGGGGAGCAACTGGACACAGGACCAGTATGTAATATTTATAAAATTAATTTAGAAAATAATTTAAATGCCCAGGATGTAAGTGAAAAGCTATCAAGTTTAGCTGCAGAAAAAATTCTAGATAACATAGATGATATATATGAGGATAAGGCTAACTTTATAGAACAAGATCATTCATTGGCTACTTATGCTTCAAAAATTCAAAAGTTAGAGGGACAAATAAATTGGAAAGAAGAAGCTAAAATTATAATCGGCAAAATCAATGGACTTTATCCAGCTCCTGGAGCTTATTTTATGTTTAATGGTGAGAGATATAAAATTTTAAAAGCAGACATTGGACAAGCACAAGGAAACCCTGGTGAGGTTATATCTAATTACTTAGAAATTTCATGTGGAGATAAAAAATCAATAAAGATTAAAGAAATACAAAGACAAGGAAAAAAGCCTCAAAATATTGGTGAATTTGTATTAGGAACACAAATTAAAAAGGGTTCATTTTTATAATGAATAGGTACCAAATACTTATTGAGTACTTAGGAACAAACTTCAGAGGATGGCAGGCTCAAAAAAAAGGTCTAACTATTCAGGGATTAATTCAAGAAAAATTATCAAAATTATTAAAGGAAAAAATTATTTTACATGGTCAAGGTAGAACAGATGCAGGTGTTCATGCATTTGAGCAATCTGCACACTTTGATTGTAAAAATAAAATAATTGACACAATTAAGTTTTTGAAATCTATAAATCATTTTTTAAATTTAGAGGATATTGCAATTAAAAATATTAAAAAAAAAAACAATAAATTTCATGCCAGATTTTCAGCAAAACAAAGAATTTATAAATACATTATTTATAATCAAATAAGCCAACCTATAATTGAAAAAAATAGATCTTGGCATGTTCGAAGGCCTTTAAATTTAGAAATAATTAAAAAGGGTGCAAAAAAATTATTAGGAACTCATGATTATTCAACATTTAGATCTTCAAGCTGTAATGCAAAAAGTCCAGTGAAAACAATCAAATCAATAAAAATTAAATCCTCAAAAAATAAAATTGAATTTCAATTTAGTTCTCAATCATTTTTACAACATCAGGTTAGATCTATGGTTGGTTGTTTAAAATATTTAGGTGAAAATAAATGGGATTTAAAAACTTTTGAAAAAAGATTTAAGTCAAAAAAAAGAACACTATGTGCTCCTCCAGCACCACCTAGTGGTTTATTTTTATTAAGAGTTATCTATTAAATTTTTTTTGTTACTCATTGCAAATTTTTTATTTATTCGCCATCTAGACTCTGCTCTTACAATATAACCACAACAGTTTTTTGATTTACATTTACATTTAAATTGTTTGTAATTCTCATCAAATCCGAAGCCATAGTCGCAAGTAAACTCCTCACCTTTTTTTATGTCCTTGATTGCTTTGACCCAAATTTTTAGACCTTTACCATCGTAATCACAATTATTATCACAAGAGTGATTAATTAAACCTGCGGTATTCCATGGAAAATCTCCATCCAAATCGTATCTCTTATTTATTGTAAATAAATATATCGGTTTACTATTATCGTACTTATTAGAATCTTGCGTTTGTTTTTTTGTTATTAGTTTTCCAACGTAATCAATTATTTTAGTTCCTTCTTTAATATCACACGTAGCATAAAGTCCTCTACCATTATTATCAATTCCAGACTTTTTAATTTTATATAATTTCATGTGAGTGATTTACAACGAACCAGATATTAATCAATTGAATTCTATAAGTGCGTTTACATGTTCATTTGCACTTTCAGCTAAAGCATTTAAGTCGTACCCACCTTCAAGAACAGATACCACCTTACCTCTAGTGAACTTGTCAGTAGCAGCCAAGGTTCTTTTTGTAATTTCATAAAAATCTTTAGAATCTAGTCTAAATTGCCCTAAACCGTCATTCTTATGCATATCAAATCCCATGCTAATTAATAAAAATTCTGGCTCAAATTTAATCAGTCTTTTTATGACTCGATCATGAGCTTTAAGATATTGTTCAGAACTTGTTCCTGCTGGAAGAGGTACGTTAAAAATATTATTATGATTACCTTTTTCATCTTCACCACCAGTTCCTGGATAAAATGGATATTGATGAGTTGATAAATATAGAACATTTTTATTATTCCAAAAAATACTTTGATGTCCATTTCCATGGTGAATATCTGGGTCCCATATAGCTATTTTTTTATATTTAAATTTTTCGATTAGGTAATGAGCTCCTACCGCACAATTATTGTAAATACAAAAACCCATAGCTTTATTTTTTTCTGCATGATGACCAGGAGGACGAACAGGTACAAAAGCATTTTTGAATATTTTATTCTCCACACCTTCAATTGCTTGAATTACGCACCCTACTGCATCAATTATTGCTTTTTCACTGCCTGGTGAAATTAAAGTATCACCATCTAATAATTTTAATCCCTCTTTTGGAAAGCTTTTTTGAATCATGTCTACATAACTTTCATCATGTGCTTTTTTTAATATAATTGGATCAAATTTTTTTGGTTTTTCCCAAATTAGATCTTTTCTTTTTTTTAATTTTTCATTTATAGCTTTGATTCTTTCAGGTCGTTCAGGATGACCATCTCCTGTTAAATGATTGATAAATGTATCTGAAGTTATTATACAGGTACTCACTTAAAGTAATTTTTTAATATATTTGAATATATTAAAGTTAATTTTTTTAAATCTGAAATTGATGATCTTTCATTGACTTGGTGAATACTGTTGTTTCTTAATCCAAGTTCTAGTCTTGGTATTGATCCTAAAAACCGACTATCACTAGTTCCACCTCTACAGTTTAATTTAGCTGAAAGTCCAGTTACTTTTTTGACAATACTTTTTACCATAAGAATATCTTTATTTGGTTCTGTATAAAAAGCCTCACCACTTACTCTGTATTCTATTTTAGTCCTACATTTTTGTTTTTTTGCAACTGAATGAATTATTTTATTTAGTTTCTTCTTTAAAGTAGTTGATTTATATTTAGTATTAAATCTTAAATTAAATTTTGCGCTTGCTGTTTGAGGAACAACATTTTCTGATAAATTTTCGACATTCATTTTAGTAAATTCTAGATTAGATGGCGGCATGTATTTAGTCCCATTATCTAAAGGAGAACTTTTTAATTTAGTAATTATTTTAGCTAAAGCAGTACAAGGATTGATGTAAGAGCCATAAAATGCAGAGTGACCGCTTTTTCCATATACAGTGATAACTCCATTCATAGAACCTCGTCTTCCAATTCTTATTTCATCACCAACAGATTTGTTTGAAGATGGTTCTCCAACTACAGAAAAATCAATTTTTTCACCTTTTTTTCTTATGTACTTCATTATTGCTGGACAACCAAATCCTGTAGTTTCTTCATCCGCAGAAATAGTTATTGAAATAGATCCCTTAAATTTATTGTGTCTTACAAAATTACTTACTGCACTTATCCAGCAAGCTATACTACCTTTCATATCTTGAGCTCCTCTCCCATTAAGATATCCTTTGCTTACAATGGCTTTAAAAGGTGGAATTTTCCAGTTATCAAGATTTGTAACAACATCCGTATGACCTAAATACATAATATGAGGCTTTGATTTACCATATCTCGCGTATAGATTAAGAGCTGGTTTTGATCCACTTCCTTTTGATTTTATTATTGTACATTTAAAACCAATAGCAGTTAATTTTTTTGATAAGAATTTTATTATACCCTTATCTTCTGTTTTGATCGTAGGAAATCTTATTAGCTGCTGAGCTAATTTTATTTCATCATAAGTTTTCATTAATTTATTCTCTTAATAGATCATTAACAGATGTTTTTGATCTTGTCTTTTCGTCAACTTGTTTAATTATTACTGCACAATACAAAGACGGCGCTTGTAGATTATTTTTATCCGGCAAAGATCCTGGAACAACAACAGAATAAGGTGGAATTTTTCCATAAGTTATTTCTCCAGTTTTTCTATTAACAATTTTTGTTGATTGTCCAATATACATTCCCATACTCAAAACAGATCCTTCTCCAACTATTACACCCTCTACCACCTCGGACATTGCACCTAAGAAAACATTATCTTCTATAATTGTTGGTAATGCTTGAGCAGGTTCCAATACACCTCCAACTCCGGTTCCAGCAGAGATATGACAATTTTTTCCAATCTGACAACAACTTCCTGCACGACTAAATGTATCCATCATAGTACCTTCATCAATATATGCTCCAATGTTTACATAACATGGCATTAAAACTGCATTCTTACCAACAAATGAACCTTTTCTAACAGGTGAGTTAGGTACCATTCTAAAACCAGCTTTTTCATGATCTTCTTTTGTCCATCCAGCTGTTTTTCCTTTAAGCAAATGAGCTTTATCGTACCAGCTACTATACGGACCGTTTAAATTTTCCATTGGATACATCCTAAAACTTAACATGATAGCTTTTTTAAGATGTTGATGTGTAACCCATTCACCTTTAATCTTTTCTGCTATTCTTGCTCTTCCGGTGTCTAAATCCTCTATAATTTGATTTACAGCATCTTTCAAAGACTTATCCGAATTTTGATTTACTTGGTCTTTGTTATCCCAAGCTTCATTTATAATATTTTCAATACTCATAATTTTATGAGTTTTTTAATAACCTTATTTCTTTTAAAAATAAAGAAAGATTTTCTATTTTGTAATCAATATATTCTTTATCAGACTCTTTTTTACCCCAGTATTCATCATTGATTAACCAAACTGTTTTTGCTCCTCTTTCTTTTCCAATTGATAAGTTTTTTGCAATATCCTCAATATAGACTGTTTCAGTTGGATTGATTTTAAACTTTCTAACCATTAGATCAAATGCTTTTGCTGCAGGTTTTGGACTATATTCAGCATCTACAATGTCAAATACACCATCAAATTGGTCATCAATTCCTAATTGAGTTGTAATATTTTTAACATGTTCTCTGCTACCATTAGTAAATACAAATTTTTTAAGATTAATTTTTTCTAACTCTTTTCTTAAAATTTTATCTTTTTCTAAAAAATCTAAATTTATATCATGTACATAGTCTAAAAACTCTCTTGGGGGAATATTATGGTGTATCATTAAACCATTTAGACTAGTGTTATATTTGTGAAAATAATTTGTTTGCAACTCCTTTGCTTCTTTTAAATCTACATTTAGTTTTTTTGATATGTATTGAGTCATTTTTCTACTGACCTGTCCAAATACCCCTTCAAGATCAGCATAAAGAACACCATCACAATCAAACAAGATATTCTTAATATTTCTTAATTCTTTCATTGTCTTATTAAGGTTCCTGAGCCTTTATCAGATAATAATTCAAAAAGAAGTGAGTGATTTTTTCTTCCATCAATAATAACCACCCCTTTAACACCATTACTGGCAACATCTAAACAGTTATTAATTTTTGGTATCATTCCACCAGTGATCGTCTCACTTTCTATTAATTTTTTAATAGATTTTGAATTTAGTTCTGTAATTAGTTTATTATTAGTATCCAAAACACCCTCTACATCACTCATGATAATCAATCTTCGTGCTTTTAATTTTTTCGCTATTGAACCAGCGGCTGTATCCGCATTAATATTATAAATTTGGTTATTTAAATCCAACCCCAATGGAGCTATTACAGGCACTTTTTTTTTATTAACTATTTTTTCAATTATAGATTTATTGATCTCTGTAGGAGAACCAACAAAACCTAATTCTTCATTGTCTTTCCTCACAAAAATAATATTATTTTCTTTAGTGTGAATGCTCTGACTTTTACAATCTTGTCTCTCCAAGGATGCTACAATTTCCTTATTAAACTCAATTAAGACATCCTCAACTACTTTAATTATTTTTTCTCCTGTAACTCTTAATCCTTTTATAAAACTACTTTCTATCCCCAACTCATTTAACTTTTTGCTTATTCTTTTACCACCACCATGAACAATTATTGGTATTATACCAATTTTGCTAAGTGTTATTATATTTTTACAAAATACATTAAATAAATTATTATCATTTAAAACACTTCCACCACATTTAACTATAATGTATTCATTATTATATTTTTCTAAATATTTTTTAACTTCACTTATTGAAGGACCATTACCTGGTAGAATTTTTTTTAAGTCTTCTTCTTTAATACGCAACATTAAGTTGTTGTTTTAATCGTCGTTCTTTTCATAATGAACACTTGTTGTGCCATAGTTAAAATATTATTTACAGTCCAATATATAACTAAACCCGCAGGAAAAGGTGCCAATATAACAGTTAAGAAAAGTGGGAAGAACATAAATATTTTTGCTTGCATTGGGTCAGTTGGGGCAGGATTTAATTTTTGTTGGATCCACATACTTACTCCCATAGCGATTGGCCATGCTCCAATAACTAAGAAAGAAGGCACGTCATAAGGCAACAAACCAAAGAGGTTAAATAAACTGGTTGGGTCACGTTCGCTGAGGTCTTTTATCCAACCATAAAAAGGCATTTGTCTCATCTCAATTGTTACAAATAATACTTTGTATAAAGCAAAGAAAACTGGAATTTGTACAAGTATAGGTAAACAGCCTGACATAGGATTGACTTTCTCTTTTTTATAAAGAGCCATCATTGCTTGCTGTAATTTCATTTTATCATCTTTATGAACTTCCTTAAGTCTAGTCATTTCAGGCTGTAAAGCTTTCATTTTAGCCATACTCCTAAAAGAAAAATTTGCTAATGGAAAAAAGGCCAGCCTAATACAAATAGTTATAGCTATAATTGCCAATCCATAGTTTCCAAGTAATTTAAAGAAATAATCTATTCCAAAAAATAAGGGTTTAGTGATGAAGTACAAAAACCCCCAATCGATAGTTAAATCAAATTTGTCAATTTTTAAAGTTTCTGCATAACCATCTATTACATCTACTCTTTTTGCAGCAACAATAATCTGGATCGTTTCTTCTATAATAGAATTTTGATTTAATTGTAATGGCTCAGTCGCTACAAAATTAGCTCTGAATTTATTTTTGTAATCAAATGTAGTTTTAAATTCTTGATCTTTAGGTGGAATTAATGAGGTGATCCAATATTTATCCCCAATTCCAAGCCAGCCCTTTTTAGCAGTTCTAGTAAATTTCTTTTCTTGTATATCATCATAATCTTCCTCTATAAGTTCATCATCAAGTGTTGCCACTAGCCCTTCATGAAGAATATAGAAATTCGAAATTTCTGGTGTTTTATTTCTTATGATCTGTCCATAGGAATAAAAATCATACCTATTACTCGTAGTATTTATTACTTTTTGATTAATAGTGAATAAGTATTTATCATCTAATTTAATTTCTTTTTCAAAAATGATACCCTGATCATTGGACCATCGTAATTTTATAGGTGAATTATCAGTTAATTTGTTATTTCCAGAGACAGTCCAAATTGAGTTAGAGTTAGGAATTTCTATATTTTTATCTGAAGTAATAAAGCCACTTTCTATAAAATACCCCTCTTTAGAATCTCTTGGAGATAGTAATTTTATTTTTTCGTTACTTTCTAAACTTATATTGTAATCTTTAAATGTTAAATCATCTATCGCGGCACCTTTTAAAGATATCGAGCCAATAATACTTTCATTTTCAAATTGAATTCTTTCACTTTTACTTAATGCTTCTTCCCTAGAAATTTCATTAAAATTTTCTTTTTGATCTAGACTAGGTGCATCTGAATTTTGTTCAGATGTTTTTTTTTCAGCCATAATTTCTTTGGTGATTGGTGGTGGTGCGAAAAAAAGACTATATAAAATTATTACAGCTGCTGATAATGATATAGCAGCTATTATATTTCTTGTTTCCATTATTTTTTAACTTTCATATCTTTTTTAACAGGATCGAACCCCTCACCCCCACCTAAAAATTTTATTGGATGGCATGATAAAATTCTTTTAATACTCATAATCAAACCCCTAAAAAAACCATACTCTTTAAGCGCATCAATACTATATTCAGAACATGTAGGTAGGTACCTACAGGAATGACCAAATAAAGGGCTAATTATGTATTTATAACCTTTGATTAATTTTATTAATATTGAGGTAAAAATATCCATTATCTTAAATTTTTAAAATCTTGAAATAGTTTTTCTTTTATAATTTTGTATTCATTATTTAGCATAGAAGACTTGGCTATAACAAGGAATGAATAATTAAAGTTTATTGTTATTTTTTTAACAGCTTCATTCATAATATTTCTTAATCTTCTTTTAATTTTATTTCTTACAACCGCATTTCCAATTTTTTTCTTTACAACAAAGCTAATATTTAATCTTGAATTGCTTTTATCTAGTAATCTTCCAAAAAAAATAGTTACATATTTATTTGAAACTTTTTTTTGTTTTAGAAGATTTTTAAATTCCTCATTTTTTGAAAGAGCAAATATTTTGCTTTTCATGGAACTATACCGAGACTGTTAATGATTTACGTCCTCTAGCTCTTCTTCTAGCTAGTAATTTCTTTCCACCTTTAGTTTTCATCTTTGAACGAAAGCCGTGTTTTCGAGCTCTTTTTTTATTTGAGGGTTGATAAGTTCTTTTCATAATTAGATTTGATAAAGTTTTTTAATAATTTTGCCCCTTTATATTAGTAATAATTAAAATAGCAAATAGAAGATTAAGCATTAAAATGAGAAGAATCATGGAAAATACAAAAAAAATTAAATTATTTATTGGCTTATCTTATTTATTAATTGTTTGTTTATTTTTGTATTTCTTTTTTTCAAAATTTAGCCTTCAAGAAATTACCTCTTATGATTTTATTAGAATTAATAGAACTTACTTTATAGAACTAAAAAATTCTAATTTATTTTTGGTCTCTATTTCTTTCTTGATATTAACTATATTATGGGTTTTCCCTTTCTTAGGTTTTGGATCTCCAGTAGTTTTAACAGCAGGTTTTATTTTTGGAAAATGGACAGGAACTATTATTGTAGTTTTTGGATTGACCGTGGGTGCAACATTTCTTTATATATTTGGAAATTATTTTTTAAAAACACTTATAAGAAAAAAATTTTTAAACAAATATAAAAACCTTGAGATTAAATTTAAAAAATCAGAATTTATTTACTTATTTATTTTTCGTTTAGTCGGAGGTATTCCGTGGCAAATTCAATGTCTCTTGCCAACGCTTTTTGATGTAAAACTAAAAAATTATTTTTTCTCAACCCTTTTAGGAATTACACCAGGAGTTTTTTTGATTTCATCGATAGGTAGTGGATTAGAGAAAATTATAGAATCAAATGTAAAAGTTCCAGGTATTGCAGAGATAATATTTTCAAGAGATATATATATTCCTCTACTTGCTTTTTTAGCGTTAATATTTACAACTATTATTTTAAGAAAAATCTTTTTCAAGGATTAATGGTGCTCCCACCCTGTACTGACCAGGGAACTAGTCATTACCAATGACTTGTTATACCATTTAACTACAGGAGCTTATAAACGATTTATATTTTATTGATAATAAAGCATTATTTTCAAATTATTGCCTTAATTTTTTGAATATTATGATTTATATCTATTTTAGGAAAATGTTATGGGAATTCATTACGATTATAAATCAACTAAAGGCAATAAGCTTATGGAAAAGCAAGCTAAGAGAGAAAGAAAACTTGCTGAAAAAAAAGCAAAACGTTTAGCTAAAGAAGGCTCAAAAGAAGAGAAAAATACCCAACCAGCACTAGACCCAAGCAAACCAATTTCTTTAGATTTTTTAACTAACCCAGATAAAGAATGAGTTCAAAAGATAAAAATGAGCGTTTAAGTTTAGCGCTTAAAAAAAATTTAAAAAAGAGAAAAATTTTTCAAAAAAAAAATAAAAAGAAAAATAAATAATGTCAATTCAACCCGACTCATGGATTAAAAAAATGTGTAAAGAGCACAATATGATTGAACCATTTTTAGATTATCAGGTTTCAGAGGGTAAAATATCGTATGGATTAAGTAGTATGGGATATGATGTTAGAATTTCAGATGAATATAGAATATTTACAAATGTGAATAGTTCATTAGTTGATCCAAAAAATTTTTCAGATGATAATTTTATAGAAAGAAAAGGTCCATATTGTATTATTCCCCCGAATTCCTTTGTATTGGCTAAAACAGTGGAGTATTTTAGAATACCCAAAGATGTTCTTTGTATTTGTGTTGGAAAAAGTACCTATGCTCGAACAGGAATTATTTGTAATGTAACTCCAATTGAAAATGAATTTGAGGGTAATATTGTTATTGAATTAAGTAATACTACTCCAAACCCAGCAAAAATTTATTCAAATGAGGGAATAGCGCAGTTTTTGTTTTTTAAATCAGACACACAACCAGAAACCACTTATAAATCAAAGAACGGCAAATATCAGGGCCAAACCACTATTCAAGTTGCTAAGATAAAAAAGTAGTTTATGGATAAATTTCTGATTAATGGTCCTTGTAAAATCAAGGGCAATGTTTCAATTTCAGGTTCAAAAAATGCATCTTTACCAATACTAGCTGCAACCCTTTTATTTGATCAACCTGTGATTTTAAGAAATTTACCGAAAGTTAGAGATATTAATACAATGTTTAATTTGCTAAAATCTCTTGGCTCTAAAATAATTTTATCAAAAGACCAAAAATCAGCAAAAATTATAAATAAAAAAAATATGAAAACTTTTGCTAGCTATTCATTAGTTAAAACGATGCGTGGCTCAATTTTAGTTTTGGGTCCACTGATTTCAAAATATCATAAATCAAAAATCTCTTTGCCAGGAGGATGCCTAATTGGTGCAAGGCCAGTTAATTATCATTTAGCAGCATTGAAAAAACTTGGGATGATATATGAACTAAAGGATGGATATATACTAGCAAAATCTAGAGGAAACCTTAAAGGTGCAATTATAAATTTTCCAAAAATAAGTGTTGGAGCAACAGAAAATTCTATAATTGCTGCGTGTTTAGCAAAAGGTGAAACAATTTTAAAAAATTGTGCAATTGAACCCGAGATTAAAGATCTAACGAATTTTTTAAATAAAGCTGGTGCAAAAATTAAATGGTCAGGAAGAACATGTAAAATTACAGGCGTGGTTTCTTTAAGTAAAATCGAATATTCTGTGATGGCCGACAGGATAGAAGCAGGAACTTTTTGTGTAGCTGCAGCACTTACAAATGGTAATTTAAAGGTTAAAAATATAAATCCTAGAACTATTACTAGTGAAATAAATTTATTAAAAAAGGTTGGTGCTAAAATTAAAATATATAAAAATGAAATTTTAATTAGAGGACCCAAAAAAATAAAATCAATTAGAAATATTAAAACTAAAGAGTTTCCAGGTATCCCTACAGATCTTCAGGCACAATTAATGGTATTAATGTGTAAAGCTGTTGGAAAAAGTTCTATTACAGAAAATATTTTTGAAAATAGATTTATGCATGTTGCTGAATTACAAAGACTTGGAGCTAAAATAAATATTAAAAATAATACTGCTAAAATTAAGGGAAAAACTAAATTTATTGCTGCTGAATTAATGTCTAGTGATCTAAGAGCTTCTGTTGCCCTAGTTTTAGCTGCAATAGTTTCTAATGGCAAATCATGTATTAATAGAATTTACCATTTAGATAGAGGGTATGAAAAAATTGAAAATAAACTTAAAAAAGTTGGTGTTAAAATTAAAAGAATTAAATAGTGAATAAATATCTAGCTAAAATAATAGCAACTGATCAAGAGGGATTGCAAATGATATCGGTATGCAGTTCAGGTGCCAAAGTTAAAATTGCAGATATAAAGTATCTTGTATCCAATAAAGTTTTTATATTATCGATTGAAAGGTCTAAAATTGAAAGTGATCTGAAAGACAAAAAGATTAATAGTATTTGTAGGTTTGATTTTGTAGATAAAGTAAGATCAAAAAACATAGACCAATCAAATCAAGAAACAGTTTTAGAATTAATTGGTATAGATTATTTGAAAAATAATAATCTTTATGAAATAAATCTAATTTTTAATAATAATGCTCATATTGCTTTAACTACAGAAACTATTGAAGCAAGATTAGAGGATCAAAATGAAATTGAATAATTATGAAAATATTAAATAGTAAAAGTAAAAATTTTGATAAATTATTAGATAATTTGCTCTTACAGAGAAAGAAAAAACTTCAATCAAATTCTGTATCTGTAACAAATATAATTAAAGATGTTAAAAAAAATGGAGATAAAGCATTATTAAAATATGAGAAAAGATTCAATCAAAACAAAATAATTATTCCAAGCCCGCAACAAATAAAAAAATCTATAAATTCGCTTGATAAAAAAGTAAAAAAAGCAATCGATACAGCTTATAAAAGAATTTATAAATTTCACTCATTTCAAAAATTTAAAAATATTTCTTACACAGATAAATTAAAAAATAAGCTTGAATATAGATATTTGCCTTTAGAGTCTGCTGCAATTTATGTTCCCGGTTCAACTGCATCGTACCCATCAACTGTATTGATGAACGCTATTCCAGCAATTGTTGCAGGAGTTAAGAGAATAGTAATGGTTAATCCAGGCTATAAAGGTAAACAAAATCCTGCTGTATTATATGCTGCTAAGAAATGTAAAATAAAAGAAATTTATTCCATAGGAGGTCCTTCAGCAATTGCAGCAGTATCTTATGGAACTAAAAAAATTAAAAAAGTACATAAAATAGTTGGTCCTGGAAATTCATATGTCGCAGCAGCAAAAAAAGAAGTTTTTGGGGATGTCGGAATTGAGGGTATGACTGCAGGACCCTCAGAAGTTACAATCGTTTGTGATAAATTCTCAAATCCTGAGTGGGTTGCAAGTGATTTAATAGGACAAGCTGAACATGATGTTCTTACACAATGTATTTTGATTTCAAAAGATAAAAATTTGCTAAAAAAAGTAAAGGTTGAAATAATTAAACAGTTAAAAGAAATTCCAAGAGCCTCTGTTGCGAAAAGAAGTTTAATTAATAACGGAATTCTAATGTATATTTCTTCTGAAGCTAAAATAATTAGTATTGTAAATAAAATTGCACCAGAACATTTAGAATTAAATATTAAAAATTATAAATCAATAGTTCCAAAAATTAAAAATTCTGGATCAATATGTTTGGGTAAATATGCTGTTATGGCAATGACTGATTATAATGTTGGATCAAATCATGTATTACCAACCAACGGTTCTGCTAAATACTCAAGTGGTATAAGTGTAAATGAATTTTATAAAAGGATTTCATACATAAACCTATCAAAAAAGGGTATTGAAAGTCTTGGGCCATCAGTTATAACACTTGCAAACTACGAAGGGTTAGTTGCACATGCTCAATCCGTAGTAAAACGATTAAGGAGAAAATAAATTTGTCAAAACAAGACTTACTGGAATTTAAAGGTATGGTTATAGACTTACTTCCAAACGCTATGTTTAGAGTAAAATTAGAAAATGGACATACTGTAACTGCCCATACAGCTGGTAAGTTAAGAAAAAACAGAATTAGAGTTCTCCAAGGTGATAATGTAACTGTTCAAATGACACCTTACGATCTTACTAAGGGAAGAATCATCTTTAGGGGATAAATAAGGCTGAGTAGCTCAGGAGTAGAGCAGAGCCCTGAAAAGGCTTGTGTCGGAGGTGCGAATCCTTCCTCAGCCACCACAACAAGTTTCACCTTGAAATAATCTTAAAAAAAATTACCTTAAAGATATAAAAAATAACAAAAGGACTAAGAAATAAGATGAGTACACTACAAGGAAAAATTAAATGGTATAATGGTAAAAAGGGATATGGCTTCATTGAAAGAGATGACAAAGAAAAAGACGCCTTTGTACATGCTTCGGCAGTTAAGGCTGCAGGTATGAGATTTCTAAATGAGGGTGATAAACTTGAATTCACATTAGAGGATGGTCCCAAAGGTCCTTCTGCGGTTAATTTAAAAAAAATAGACTAATTTATAAATAATTTTAAAGGGCGTTTTATCTACAAATTAGATAAACGTCCTTTTTTATTTATACCTTGAATATAAATTTTTTTTGTCTAAAAGACTGTTTATGAAAATAAATATTACATACATAAAGAATTTTAGTAGTACTCACAGAAACTGTTTCCATAGCCAGTAGGCTATTTATTTATATTATAATTTTAAATCCACATAAAATAAGATAAAAACAAATAGGATATGCCCGGGTGGTGTAATGGTTAGCACGGAAGTTTGTGGAACTTTAAGTTTGAGTTCGACTCTCAGCCCGGGTACCAAAAAATGAATAAAGAAAAAAAATTAATTCCTGGATTACCCTCGGGATTTGAGGATCGTTGGGATAAGAAACTTCTTCTCAAAAAAAAGCTTTTAAAAGCTATTGAGAATAATTTCATTAAATTTGGAGCAGAGGCTCTGGAAACCCCTTCGTTTGAGATAAGTTCAAATATAGGATCTTTTTTGGCAGAAGATGATGCTAATCCTATGTCTGATGTATTCTCATTTCAGGATGGAGAAAAAAGTATTACTCTTAGGTATGATCTTTCAAGCCCACTAGCTAGATTTGTTGCACAAAATAATCAAGAGCTTCCATCAATCTTTAAAAGGTATGCTATTCAAAATGTCTTTAGAAATGAGAAGGCTGGTAACGGAAGGTACAGGGAATTTATGCAAGCAGATTTTGATATCGTAGGAAATGTTAATCCTGCCCAAGCAAATGCTGAACTTTGTAATTTAATATCAAGTGCTTTATTAGATTGTGGACTAAAAAAAGACCAATTTACAATTAACATCAGCAATAGAAAAATAGTAGAAGGATTAATTGATGATTTAAAAATATCAGAAGAAAAGCAAGTAAAAGTAATTAGGGCAATTGATAAATTAGATAAACCAGGTTTTGGTTTAAAAGGTGTTGAAGATCTGCTTAAAAAAGAGAGAAAAGATATAAGTGGTGCAATTACTAAAGGTGCAGATTTAAACGATGAACAAGCTTCCGAAATACTTAATTTTCTAAAAATTAAAGATTTAAAAGAATTAAAAGAAACATTAAAAAATCCATTGTCTCAAAAAGGTATAAAGGAATTAGAACAAGTATTTGAAGTATTGGGTTACAGCTCAAATTTAAATCAGGTCAAAACAAATTTTACAATTGTTAGGGGATTGGCTTATTATTCAGATTTCATTGTTGAAACGAACCTAAATTTTAAAGTTACAAATAACAAAGGTAAAGAGGTTGATATAGGCAGTATTTGTTCTGGAGGAGCCTATGCAAAATTAATTTCAAGATTTAAAGGTGTGGATATTCCAGGCACCGGAATTAGTTTTGGAGTTGATCGACTGTTATTCGCTTTAATGCAATTAGATCAAATAAAAGTAGATAGTCAAAAACCTGTTTTAGTTTGTGTAATGGATGAAAAATATCTTAAAAATTACTATGAAATTTTAGATCTATTAAGAAATAATAATATCAATGCTGAAATTTTTTTAGATACAAAGAAAAATTTAGGTAAGCAACTAACCCTAGCAAATAAACGTGAGTTAGATGTTGCAATAATATGTGGCGAAAATGAATTTAATGAAAACACAGTAACTATAAAAAGTCTCAAAGGTGTTAAGGGCAAAAACAACAAAACATTTCCAAAAGAAAATTTAATCGATGAAGTCAAAAAACTTATCTGAAAATATCCTTAGATCTGTAAAATCTAAGGGTTTTAAATATATTGATTTACCCTCAGTAATTGAGGCTAATCATATCGTTCAAAGATCAGGAGAAAATTTTAGAAAGTTTATCTTCTCTTTTTCTGATCAAAATGGAAAAGAGTTATGTCTAAGACCAGATTTAACAATTGCATCTTGTTTAAGATATTTAGAAAATAATTTAAAAGGTAAGGAAAAAATTTTTTATAGCGGTCAAGCTTATCGAAAATCACAAAACAAACAAGATTCAATTATTAGAAATCAAATTGGATTTGAAATTTTAGGATCTAAGGATGAAAAAAATGATGATAAAGAAATTATTAATACATCTCTTAAATCACTTCAAAATATCAAATATTCTTCAGGAAGACTCACTATTGGAAATGTTGAAATATTCAATTTATTAATTTCAAAATTGGATATTCCAAAGAGATGGAAGCTAAGATTATCTAGGCACTTCTGGAGAGAAGAATATTTTAACGATTTATTAAAAAGATTAGAAACTAATTCAGATGTTGATCCAACAATTGTAGAAATTGATAAAAAGCGTTACGTGAAAATGCTTAAAGAAGATTTATCCAACATTGTAGCAGGAAGAACAATTAATGAAATATTAAAAAGATTTGATCATAAAATCAAAGATCCTAGAAGAACCAGTAAAGGAAAAAATGTTTCAAAAGTAATAAAAGATTTTTTAAAAATTAAATGTCCAATAAATAAAGCATCAATAGAGTTAAATAAATTTTTTAAAAAAAACAGAATAAATTTAGTTGTAGATCAAAAATATTTTCCAATCTCTAATAACAAGGTTTCAAAATTAAATGTAGTATTTTCAGCATCCTTTGGAAGGCAATTAGAATATTATACAGGAATGGTTTTTAAAATTGATATTAAATCTAAAAACTCATTAAAAAATATTATTAATGGTGGTCGTTATGATGGTCTAATTTCAGATTTAGGATCAAAAAAACTTACCCCAGCAGTAGGTGCAGCTTTAAACTTAAATTACTAATGACAAAAAATATTTTAAATATTGGAATCCCTAGCAAAGGCAGACTTAGAAAAGATGTTTTAAATATTTTTAAAAAAAATAAATTAAATCTAATTTCTGAAAGAGGAGAAAGAGACCTTTTAGGATCAATTAAACAATATAAAAATATTAAGATTTTGTATCTTCATGCTAGAGAGATCATTGAAAGACTTGGAGATGGATCTTTAGATATAGGTTTTTCTGGTTTTGATTTATTGAAAGAGAGTGAAATAAATACTCAAAAAAAAATTAATGTTTTAAAAAGATACAATTTTGGTAAGGCCATATTAGTAGTTGCAATTCCTGATCCATGGATAGATGTGCAAACTATTGCAGATTTAGAGGAAATTGCATTTGAATTTAAAGATAAGAAAAAGAAAAGATTAAGAGTTGCAACAAAATATCCAAATTTAACAAGGCAATTTTTATTTTCAAAGGGTGTTACCCAATTTAAATTAATTGATAGTTTGGGTGCAACTGAAGCTTATCCTTTTACAGGCTCTTCAGAAATAATTACCGATATCACGTCTACTGGAGAAACTTTAAAAGCAAATAATCTACGTATTTTAAACGATGGAGAGATACTAAGGTCAGAGGCTTGTATGATGATTTCTAAGTCATCAAGTAAAAAAATAGGCCTTAGAAAAATGGTAAAATTACTTTCTAAAAAGTAAGTATTTCCTATAAATTAGTATAATTTTGATATTATCAAGGTTCCTGCCTATTGCGTATAAAGTTACAATTCCTGCAATAAAAAAGAATATTTTAATTATAAAAGCTAATTACATTTGATCAGTTTAACTTATCTTTGTCTTCCTCTGGATCTGTAACCTCAGTAATATTTGCTTGTTCAGGTGGTATTTCAGGAATTTGTTTTCCAGGTATTACGCCATGTTCATCTTCAAGTTTTTTTATTTGCTTCTCTAATCCTTGTGAGCCCCAAGATTTTGTAACTAAGCTTTGTAGTTGATTTGCATGAGTTTTATATGATTGAAGCGCTCCTTTAATCGCAGTTTTAACATCTGAGTATTTATCAAATATCTTACTAGCAGAGGTTATGATCTTACTAATATTTTCAATTTGCTTCTTTTCACTTTTGATTTGCTCAAAAACCTTAATCATATTCAACAACTCAGTAGGGGACGATAAAATAAAGTTTGCTTTAAGAGCCTCTGTTTGAAGGGTTTTATCAGCATCAAGTGTTACAGAATATAAGCTTGATGCTGGGAAAAAAACAATAACAGACTGCAATGACTTTATTCCATATAGTTTGTTATAATTTTTCTTAGCTAAACCTTTGGGTCCAAATAAGTGATTTCTTACTGATGCTATATGATCTTTAAGATATTGTTTTTTTCGATTTTCATCTTTTTCATTAATGTATTTTGTCCAATGAGTTAAAGACATTTTAGCATCAATGATATAATTTCTCTCTGGAAATTTTACAAGCATATCAGGAATTACATCTTTCTCTTCATTACCATCAATGTCATAAGTTGTTTGTTTTTTTTGTGGAAAAAAATCTCTATCCTTTACAAGATTTGCACTTTCTAAAAGATTTTCTAAAATTTCTTGATTAAATTTTCCTTGATATGTGATGTTAGTTGTGAGTTTTTCCCACCAATTTGTATGCCGTGCTATTGCTTCATCATGTTTGTTAATTGCTTTTTCAGAAATTGACTTGTACTCACCTATTCCTTCAACGATACCATCAACTTTCTTATAAAGATTTGTTACCTCTAATTTTTTATCGTCAAGTTGTTTTGTTAAGTCTTTTTTTGCATCCTCTGCAGCTTTTATCTCTGCCTCCTTTGTAGCCAAATCTATTTGAGATTTTTTTAATTCTTCTTCTTTTAATTTTAGTTCATCAACTGATGCCTGATTGTTTTTTGGTTTTAGTAAATAAAACCAAACAATACCAAATGCTACAAATCCTACTATTACTCCTAAAATTGCTTCCATAATTTAATTTAACTTTTTGTCATATCTAGTAGATAATTATTAAACATAATAGTACAAGGTACCACTTGATTCATCATGAAATGGAATAAAAAATACGATTATCCTACATCTTCAAGAGCAACTGTAGATGGAATTAGAAGATATCTTTTAGGGGAGAAAAAATTACCAAGTGTTACCTCAATACTTGATGTAACAAAATCAGAGGAAGATAAAGCTGCTCTCGCTAATTGGCGTGAAAGAACAGGTCAAAAAGAAGCTGAAGCGATAACAAAAGCAGCTAGTAGTAGAGGATCTCAAATGCACAACTATTTAGAGTCTTATTTACTTGGAAGAGAAAATTTAAGTTTTTTTGAGGATAATGAACAATACAAATTAATGGCTAAAGAAATCATAGAAAAAGGTTTGAAAAATAGATTGGATGAAATTTGGGGTGTGGAATGCACTCTTTATTACCCAGAGAAATATGCAGGTACGGCTGATTGTGTTGGAGTGTATGAGGGAAAGGAAACAATAATTGACTTTAAACAAAGTAATAAACCGAAAAAAGCTGAGTATATCGACTCATGGCTTCTTCAAACAAGCGCATATTCATTAGCCCATAATATTGTGTATAACTCCAATATCACTTCTTGTGTAATTTTAGTTTGCACAGTAGATAAAATATTCCAAGAGTTTAAAATTCAAGGGCATGATTTAGTTGTTTATCAAAATTTGTTTTTGGGAAGATTAAAAAAATTTAATGAGCTATCGTATTTAACTTAGGAATTTATGGATAAAATAGTAATTTACGATACAGAAACAACAAATAGCACAATTTGGGGCTCAATAATTGAAGTAGGTGCTGTCGTTGTCGATAAAAACTTGAAAGAAATTGGCAAGCTAAATATTCGTGGCAGAATGCCCGAGGGTGAGGTTCCAAGTGCAAAGGCCTTATTAGTTAACTCAACAAGTATTGATTTACTTACAAAAGGTAATTATTCGCATTATGATTTTTTAGGAGCTGTAGAAAACTTCTTCTCAAAGGCTGCACCAGCATTGTTTATGGGTTGGAGTAATTTAAATTTTGATAGGCGTATGTTTCATTTTAATTTTTTCAAAGGAAACAGATATCCTTATATCACGCATTCATCACCTAATAAAGAACATGATGGTTTACATGTTGCAAGAGTGGCTCAAACTTTAAATCCCGAAACATTAAAGACTGAATTGACAGATGCAGGCAATGAAAGTCTTGCTTTAGAAGGCCTAGCTAGACAACAAGGATTTGATACATCTCAACAACACACAGCTTATCATGATGCATTCACAAGCTTAAAAATTCTCAGAATTATAAAAGATAAACACAAAGACAATTGGGAGAATTTTTTAAGCACATCGACAAAAAATAGCGTTGAAACTATTTTAAAAAGTGAAGGTATTTATTCAATCTTTGAAAATGTTAAAGGAAAAAATATGATGTATCTTGTTTCAACATTGCACCCAGATCATTGTTTCCATCCTTCATATGCATCTTGGGGATATTTATTTGATTTAAGAAGAAATCCTGAGCCATTATTAAACTTGTCAATAAATGATCTTAAAGTTTACTTGAAAAAATTTAGTCCAAAAGCACTTAGAGTAATCAAAACTAATAAAGCCCCTGTTGTTTTAGATAAAAAGTTTGCATTAAAAGAGAAGGCATATGCTGATTTAGATTTAGAAACCATTCAAAAAAGAGCAAAAATGGTTAGAAATAGTGAAAATTTTTGCAAAAATATTCAAATCATTAATAGAGAAGCAGCTGAAGAAAAAGCTCAAACACAAACTCAGGAAGATTTATTACCAGAGGAAACTTTATATAAAAAATTTATTCCAAACAAAGACAACCAATTATTTAAAACTTGGCATAGTTCTTCTTGGGAAGATAAATTAAGAATGTTGGATAAGTTTCAAGATAAAAGATGTAGTTGGTTTGGCCAAAAAATTATTTATCAAGAAGCGCCACATATTTTGCCACCAGATTTATATAAAAATATAAAAAGAGAAATTGCTAGACGAATTTTAAGTAAAAATAGAGAAAAGTGGCAAACTATTGGAATGGCTTATCAAGAAATTGATACTTTGCGAGACCAGGCTTCTAATCGAGATGACGAGGAAGAATTAAAAAAATTAGATGAAATAAATGAATTTATTATGTCTATAGAAAAAAAATATGAAATTGCCTAGTTGACTTTGGTAAAGTAATTTATAGAAAGGATTTATGCTTATAGATTTTAAAGATGAAGATTTTGAAAGTAAAATTAAGAATGAGGACATATCTATAATCCAGTTCTCAGCATCTTGGTGTCAACCATGCCGTGTTATGAAGCCCATTTTAGATAAATTATCTGATGAGTATAAAGATAAAGCTAATTTTTATTATGCCGATGTTGAAGATGGTGGAATTAACACAGGTTCAGCTGCTGGCATTAGAGGTGTCCCAACAGTTATCATCTATAAAAAAGGTGTTGAAGTAGATAGAAAAGTTGGTGGAGTTCCTGAAAGCCATATGAAAGAATTTTTAGATAAAAATATTTAATTTAAACTTAATACTTCAGCAGCCCCATACAAAGATCCTGTAATTAATAAAAGATCACCTTCTTTTAAATCAATTGATTTAATCGCTTGCTTGATATCTGGTTGATATTGAACATTGGTCATACTTTTAAATTTTTCTTTCAAATCTTTTCCACTAATAGAGTTAGCCTGAGTTTTTAAATCTATAGTTGTTATGGAAGAAATATCTTTGAAGTAACTGATATATTTTTCATGTTCTTTGTTTGCCATCATCCCAATTATAACATGTTTGTTACAATCCAAGCTTTGAAGATATTCATTTAATGCTTTAGCACCACCTTCGTTGTGGCTCCCATCTACTATAAATCTATTGTTTTTAACTAATTCTTTTAATTTACCAGATTTAATTTCCTGAAGCCTAGCTAAGCTAGATATATTTTTAATACCTTTTTTTATGTGTTCATCCCTTATTTTAAGATCTAAAGTTCTAAGAGTTGCTATTGCAGTAGATATATTTTCTAATTGATATTGACCAAGTACATTAGGCATAGGAAGTTTTAATCCGCCAAATTTATCTTCATAGTAGAAGAAATCATTTTCATTTACTGAATAACTGAAATCATTATTAAAAAACACTTTATTAGATTTATTTTGAGAGATAGTTTTTTTAATACAATCCATCGTCTCTTTAGTACTTTGTTTGGCTACAATAATGTTTGAGTTTAAAAGTGTAGATGTTTTTTCAAATACAATTTGTTCGATTGTTTGTTTATCTTTTGGAAGCCAATCTAGATGGTCTTTGCTTATAGATGTAACAATACTTGCTAGATTAGTTTCTAGAATATTGACAGCATCAAAACGATGAAACAATCCACTCTCAATTAAGTTAATGTTACCTGGATACTGCGCTGCTTTATAAAAAAAACAAGCTGATAACATCTCAAACACCGTGATTGGTTGATTATTATTAATTTTTTCAACTTCTTCCAATAAATCAGCTAACTCATCATCATATAATTCCTGGTTACTGAAAATAAACCTTTCATTAATTTTTTGAATATGTGGACTTGTGTAAACATTACATTCAAAACTTGCCTCTTTAAGAATTGAGTAAGCAGCTTGAATTGTAGAATTTTTACCATTTGTTCCTACAATTGATATTGCTTTAATTTTGTTTTGCGGATTTCCTAGTTTTTCACAAAGATTTTTAATTCTATCAAGTGATAGGTCTATTTCCTTAGGATGCAACTTTTGAAAGTTGCTGAGAATCTTCTGAAGTTTCATTTTGTTCAGCACTTATATCAGAATTCTTCTTTAACAATATTGATAATAAAGTTCCAATGGTTGGATGAATATCTTTTCGATCACAGATTAAATCTATTTGCCCACCTTTATCTTTGGCCCATTCTACAGTTTGAAAATTTTCTGGAAGTTGACTTTTTTCCGTATTTTCTACAATTCTCCGGCCAGCAAATGCCCATGTTGCTCCTGTTTCTCCAATACAAATGTCTGATAAACTTGCAATTGATGCAGTTAAACCACCTGTAGTTGGTGATGTTGCCACAACAATATAAGGAAGATTTTTTTCACGTAGAGCATTAATCCCAACCGTCATACGAGTCATTTGCATCAAACTTAGTATATTGGTCATCATACGCATGCCACCTGATGCACTTACAAAAATGTAGGGACATTTTTTATTTAATGCAGTTTGAACGGCAGCCAAAACATTTTCACCTTCTGCCATTGAAATACTTCCACCAATAAATTTAAAATCTACAGCACTTACAACTACATCAATGTTATTAATTTTAGCTTCACAAGATAATATAGCATTATCTTGACCAGTAATTTTTTTAGCATCCTTTAAGCGATCAACATATTTTTTTGTATCTTCCCATTTATATGGATCTGGTGGAGGGTGAGGACTCTCAATTTTTTTCCATCCATCTTTACCAAACATTAAATTAAATCTATTTGTAGGAGATATATAATGATGTTTATTACAATCTGGACATACCCACAGGTTAGCTTCTAAATCTTTTTTCAATATGGGTCCACGGCAACAGCTAGTCCAGTCACTATTTGCAATATCAGCTTTAGTGGATCTTTCTCTTATAGCAGTTTTGATTTTTTCACCTGCTTTAATAATTTTTGTTATCCAATTGACCATTTTATTTTAGTACCTCTGAAAAACTTTTAACTTGTTTGCCAAAACTTTGTGTTAAATCTGGGGCACTTAAGTTATCCTGAATATATTTGACAAATGTTGATCCAACAATAACTCCATCACAGCCACTATTAGCTACTTTTTTAGCATCTTCTGGGCTTTTAATTCCAAATCCTGAACAAACAGGAATACTTGTTAGTTTTTTGATTCTTTGAACAAAATTTGTAACATCAGTTTCATTTGCCGACTTTACTCCAGTAACCCCACTGACGTTTACTTGATAAATAAAACCAGAAGAGATTTCAATAATATCTTCAAGCCTTTTTTGATCTGTTGTAGGTGCTGCTAATTTTATTAATGATAATCCATTATCATTTAAAGCATCTCTTAATTCATTTTCCTCTTTTAGTTCATGCGGTGCATCAACTACTAGTACAGCATCTGCGCCTGCTTTTTTAATATCATCTACAAATTGTTTTATTGGGTATTTATATAGATTAGCAATGTAGCCCATCAAAAGGATCCCTACATCTTTGTTGTAAGACCTTATTTTATCAATAAGTTTAATAGTATCGTTTAAAGAATATCCACTTTTTAATACATGATCATGAGCAGCTTTGATTACAGGTCCTTCAGCCGAAGCCTCCGAAGTACAATATCCAATTTCTAAAATGGAGACTCCATTGTCAATTGCTTCCTTGATTAGTTTAAAACTTTCGTCTGGAGTAGGGTAGCATCCAACAAAATAGGATATTAGTTTTGTTTTTGGATTATTATTTTCAAATATTTTTTTAAATCGTTCACTCAAAATCTTTACCAATATGTTCTTGGATAGTATCCAAATCTTTTTCACCACGCCCACATAGAGACAAGCAAATAGTATAATCTTTAGATTTATTTTTTGCTTGTCTAAAGATTACCTCTGCAGCTGCTGCCATAGGTTCTAATGCAGAGCAAATTCCCTCAGTTCTTGCAATAATTTTATATGCCTCAAGCATTTCTTGATCAGTAGCTGATGAATAAGTAACTGCTTTTTGATCTTTTAAATAAGAGTGAAGTGGACCAACAGAAAAGTAAGTTATACCTGCGCCCAAACTCATGCCTCCTAAAGATTTTGCACCATCGTCGGTTTGCAGCATGTAAGTTTTCATTCCCTGCATAATTCCAGGTGTTCCATTTGAGAGTGCTGCAGTTTCATGAGCCTCAACCCCAATTTTAGAAACACTAGGTTCATCAAGAAAATCATATATTGCTCCCGCAAAATTACTTCCTCCACCAACACAGCCAACAATCATATCTGGTAATTTTCCTTCTTGCTCAAGTGATTGCTCTCTTATTTCTCTTCCAATGATGCTTTGTGCAAATGCAACAATTTTTGGAAATGGATGAGAGGAAACAACTGATCCACATATATAAGCAAAGTCTGGATTTGTGGTCCAAGTTTTAATTGCATCTGTTATAGCTTCCTTCAAAGTTCCTGGCACTGCTTTTAATTTTGCACCATAGTGTTTTGCTTTAATTATATTTTGATTTACTCTTGCTATATCTACTTCTCCCATTACTCCAATTAAAGGCATACCAAATTTAGCAGCAACTGCAGCAGTAGCACTATAGTGTTGGCCGGCACCACTTTCGCAAATTAAACTTTTTTTGCCCATTCTTTTTGCAAGCAATACTTGAAACAAAGAATTTGTTATCTTGTGTGAGCCTGTGTGGTTTAGGTGTTCTTGTTTAAAAAAGATACGAGCTCCTCCTAATTCTTTAGTGAGATTTTCTGCAAAATATAAAGGGGATGGTCTTCCTATGTAGTGTTTACAATAATAAGCAAATTCATCTAAAAATTCTTTATCTTTTATTGCTTCTTCAAATCCTTGATTTAACTCGTGTAAAGCAGGCATCAAAGTTTCACCAACTGCCATACCACCCATTGCAGCATCACCTTCGCCATAGTAACCTAGCTCATCTGGACCTGTTTTATAAGAATTTTTTGTCATATTTATTTCAAGAATTAATATTATGGACTGTATTTAGAAACTTATCAATTTTATTAATATCTTTTACTCCTTTTGAGCTTTCTAAACTTCCACTTACATCCAATATGTAGTGTTTATTTTTAAAGTTGGTGACATCTTCTATTTTTATATTTCCTGCGATCATTTTTTTTGTGTGATTTTCTACCTCATCAAGCAAATCATGATCAAAACTCATTGATTTCTCATAACCCTTACTATCAAATAAAATTATCTCAGATATATTTTCATACTCTTTATATTTTTTTATATCTTCTTTATTGTCAATAGTAAGAGCAGCAATAATTTTTTTACTATATTTTTCTTTAATTTTAATTATTTCTTCTGGAGAACAGTCATACATCTGATAGTAATCAAAAGGTAAATATTTTATTTTTTCAAGTATAGTCTCATCATTTTTTACAATAACGGCTACGTATTTACTTTTTTTTTTTTCTATATTTAAAAGTTCTTTTAATCTATCAAATTCAACATAACGCGCACTTGCTTTCCAATTTACAATAAAACCTACAAATTGAGGTGGGTAAGGGTGATCAACAATATAAGTTAAAGTTTTAGGATCTGATATCCCACAGATTTTACAACCTTTGATCATTTGGTTAAATGATTAATAAGTTTTTTAGTATTACTTTTTATATTACCTTTTGTAAGAGATCTTCCTATAACAATTCCTGAAACTTTATTTTTAAAAGCATCGTTAGGAGTCATTACTCTTGATTGATCATTAGAATCATCACCTGGCAATCTTATTCCAGGTGTTATGATAAATAATTTTTTATATTTTTTTCTAATGAATTTTGCTTCTTTTGCAGAACAAACTAAACCATCACATCCTGATTTTTGAATAATATCAGCTTGCTTGAAAACAAGTTTTTTAACTGAATTAGTATGACCAATTTCTTTTAGAGAGTTGTCATTAAGACTAGTTAAAACTGTAACTCCTAATATTTTTAAATTTTTATTAACTTCTTTGGCTTTTTTTTTAACAGCTTTTAACATATCAAGCCCACCATTAGCATGAACGGTAATGTATTTACATTTTTTTAAATCTTTTATGCTATGTATCGCAGAGAGAGCTGTCTGAGGTATGTCATTGATTTTTAAATCTAACCAAAAATCATTTTTAAACTTTTCTAAAAATTTTCTACCATTTTTTGAGTAGAAAAATTGTAATCCAAATTTTGGTATAATTTTTAGTTTATTATTTTTAGTACTTTTTAAAATATTTTTAATTTGAGATAAATCTGAAGTATCACACGCAACAAATACTAATTTATTCCTCATTGTTGATCTTTTTAAACATTTCTTTGCTCATTTTCCAAGATATTACTTTTTTTTCAGGAACTGCTACTTTTTCGCCAGTTTTTGGATTTCTTCTTATCGAGGCTTTTTGTTTTTTAACTCTAAATGTTCCAAAATTTCTTAATTCAACTCCTTCTCCACGTTTAAGAGCTCTTTTAATTTCACTTAAAATTATATCTGTAAATTTTTCTAAATCTTTTTTTAAAAAGTTTGGATAATTGTCAGAAAGTTGTTTTAAAAGCTTTGATTTTACAATAGCCAATTTTAATCTTCTTTAATTACTGTTTATCTTCTTTCTTTTTCTTTAAATCGTCAGATAACGAAGAAAAAGGCAAGTTTTTACCAGAATCTTCAGTTCCATATTTTTCTAAAGCCTCTTTTTTTTCGATCTCTTCAAGTAACTTTATGCTTAAACTTACTTTACGTTTACTAATATCTAAATCTGCTATTGCACAGTCCAATTTTTCTCCCCCAGTCCATCTACTTGGTCTAGCATCTGCCGCATTAATTGCTATCGCTGATTTCTTAATTTGAAAATCCATTTCACAACCTTCAGGTCTAACTATCAAACCTTTATTATCAGTGGAAACTACCTTAACTGTTATAGTTTGATTTTTAGATTTATCTTTAAACCAATCAAAGGGATCTGGTTGGGTTTGTCTCAATCCAACTCTTATTTTCTGTTCAGAAGATTTAATTTCTAATACTTTCACTTTAATTTTATCGCCTTTTTTATATTTTGTTAATTCCTCTTCACCATTGTTTAAGTATGTGAGATCATTACAATGTAAAAAAGCATCTATGTCTAAGTCATTTACTTTTACAAATAAAGAGTATTCATTTTTATTAACTACCTCACCTTCAATAATGCTATCAACAGGATATCTTTTTTCAAATGTTTCAAAAGGATTTTCTTGTGTTAACCTATGAGAAATAGCTACCCGTCTTTTATCTTTGTCAATTTCAGTTATTATACAGTCAATTTCATCACCAATTTTAAACATTTTTTTTGCTGAAATATTTTTTTTTGTCCAACTTAATTCACTTGAGTGCAATAAGGTTGTTAATCCAGGCTCTAACTCACAAAATGCACCAAAATCCATTAATTTAACAACTTTGACTTTATAGATTTTATTAAGTTCGTAGTTTTCTATATGTTCAAAAGGATCTGGAGAAAGTTGTTTTACTGAACATCCAACCTGCAGTTTTTCTTTATCAACGCTAATTACTTTAAGATCATGTTTCTCACCAATATTAAAAACTTCATCTGGATGATTTACCCTTGAATATGAAATTTCTTGTAAATGAACTAAAACATCAAGTTCACCGTTTACATTAAAAAAACACCCAAAAGAACTATATCCTTTTACTTCAGCGTTTTTAATAATGTCACCCACTTTATATTTTTCGATAATTTTTGCTTTATCCTCTTTTTTGAAAGAAGAGATAATTTCTCTTCTAGATACACATGCATTGCCTCTAACTTTATCAAGTTTAATTAATGCAAACTTTTGTGGTTCGTTCATAAGATGGCTAATATCTTTTAATGGTTTATCACTAATTTGAGATCCAGGTAAAAACATTAAAGATCCAGTATCAATGTGCTCAACAATACAACCACCTTTACATTTAGATGTTATCTTACCCATTATGGGCTCATTTTTTTCATAAGCTTCTACTAATTTGTCCCATCCTTTTATTTTTTGAGCTTTACTAGCTGAAACTAGAACCTCGCCATTTTTATCTTCAATTCGCTCTAGAAGAACTGAAATAGTTTCTCCAATTTTAATTTTTTCTGATAGCCCCATACTTTTTAATTCATTGATATCTAAAACAGGTTCTGATTTAAGACCTTCGACAAATAAAAAAACAAACTTTTCAGTGATTTTGTTTATTTTACCTTCGATAATTTTACCCTCTTCAATGTTAATTTTCGAAAGCTGGCTGTTAAGTAATTTTTCGAATTCCTGTGATGCTGGATTTGATAGATCTTTATAGATTTCCATTAATTATTAATTTCTTTGTCTATTATTTTTTTTATTTTCATAAAGCAGCTGCTTATAGACGAAGACGTCGAATTAATAAAGTACATTTCTTTAGTTTTTTTAAGTGGTGAAATCTTTCTATTTTTGTCACTTTTATCGCGTTTTTTAATGCTTTTTAAGACTTCCTTGTAGTTTATTTTTTTATTTTTAGCTTTTAGCTCTTTATATCTCCTCATGGCTCTTACTTTTACATTGGCAGTAATATAAAATTTTATGTCTGCATTTTTTACGACTACTGAGCCTATATCCCTTCCATCTAAACATGATCCATTATATTTTTTGGGAGGGTTGTATGCACATTTTAATTGAAAACCATGAACCAATTTTCTAATTTCTTTATCCTTTGCAATTATTGAAGCTACAGTAGCAACTTTATCAGACGATAATTTTTTATTTTGTAAATCTTTCATCTTTAATTTGTCAATTTTCTTTTTAATATATTTGTAATTAAATTTTTCTGGCTCTGTTATTTTAATGTTGGCAACATAGCGATAGCAACGGCCTGTATCCAATACAAGCAAATTATAGTGTTTGCCAATTAGTTTTGCTTGTGTTCCAGCACCAGCAGCCGCGGGACTATCAATACTTATCTTTAAAATATTTTTTCTTTTGATCATTTTTTAAATCTTCAATAATTTTTAAAAAACTTGGAAATGAGGTGTTTATGGAGTCTTTGTCATGTATAGTCCATTTACCTCCAAATGATAATGCTGCGATCAAACTTGTCATGAAAACTCTGTGATCTTTCAAATAATTTTTTATAATAACTTTTTTATTTAAATTTAAATTGGGATTGCCAAAAATTTTTATGGAATCATTTGTTGTTATAGTTTTCACCCCTAAATTAGTCAAAATTTTTTTAGCCCATTTTAATCTTGGACTTTCTTTTTGATTTAGCTCACTTAGATTTCTAAAATAAGAAATACCTTTGGCTTTAGCTGCAACAAGAAAAATAACTAAAAATTCATCAATTGCTCCACTATTTAGTTTAGGTGGACAATTAATTGCCTTTATATTTTTTGCACTAACTACTTTAATATCTGCTTTTTTTTCACCTTTATATATTTTTAGATTTTTAAAAAATATTTTCACTCCCATTTTTCTTAAAATAGTAATAATTCCTATCCTTGATGGATTTATGTTAATATTTTTTATAGTAAGTTCAGAATTTTTAGATAATGCGGTTAAAACTATAAAGAATGCACTGGAGCTAATATCTGAGGGAATATTATAATTTAAGGTATTAATTTTCTTTACATTACTAATTTTAATTTCATCAAAATTTTTGTTTTTTTTAATACTTATTGGTAAACCTAAATGTTTACATAATAGTTCTGTGTGATCTCTTGATTTTTTAGCTTTAATTTTTGTAGTTCCTTCAGTTCTCATTCCAGCAAAAATAATTGAACTTTTGCATTGAGCAGAACCCTTCTTTTCAAAATATTTTATTGGTTTTAATCTTGAAGAACCATAAACTTTTAGGGGTAAAAATTTATTTTTTGTTAAACTAAATTTAGCTCCAAATTTACTTAAGGGATCAGAAACTCTTTTAAAATCTCTTTTCGATAAACTTTTATCTCCGATTAAATTTATTGGTTTTGGAGAATTAATCAATAAGCCAAGAATAAGTCTTCCTAGAGTTCCTGAATTTTGTGCGTTAATTGTTAAGTTGTTTTTATATTTAAAACCATTAATTCCATTTCCAAATATCTTGCAATTATTTTGATTTAATTTTACCTTAATACCTAATTTTTTTACCGCCTCTATTGTTGCTAAGACATCTTCAGATATTAAGAGATTTTTTGCTGTGGACTGACCATTTGCTAGTGAAGCAAAAAGTACCCATCTGATACTTAAGCTTTTGTCACCAGGAACTATTATTGTTTTTTTAAAATTTTTAATTTTTTTATTTATTTTAACAATATTTGACATTTACATTTAGTTAAACTTAAAGTTGTCACCAAAGTATGCGTTCTTAGCATTAATATTGTTAACAAGATTATTAGGAGTATCTTTTGCAACAATTTTTCCATTACTTAAAATCATAGCTGAGTCAACGACTTGAAGAAGTGAGGAGGCAATGTGATCACATATACAAATTGTAATTCTGTTTTCATTTTGTAAGTTGACTATTATTTCTTGAAGCATTTTGATCGTTAATACGTCTAGTGCCGCAAAACATTCATCTAATAAAAGAACCTTGGGTTCACTTAATAAAGATAGTGAAATTATTAATTTTTTTTTTTGTCCACCTGATAAAAATTTAGCTTTTATATCTTTTAAATTGTCTAGCTCAAACTTTGAAATCAAATAATTAATTCTTTCTGATCTATAATTTTTATTTTCAATTACAATTTCACTAATTGCTTTCAAATTATCATGGAGTGTAAGATCATTAAAAAATCCTCCATATTGGGGAACGTAACCCACTTTAAACTTTTTGGTTCTAAGGTAGATTGGATATTTAGTTACATCTTGATCCATAATTTTTATTGTTCCATTATTCGGGCTTATTAACCCTGTGATTAAATTAAATATAGTAGATTTTCCTACTCCATTAGGTCCTAACATACCAAAAATTTGACCCTCATTTATTTTAAAATTTAGATTATCTAGAATTAATCTATTTCCATAGGAAAGAGAAATATTATTAAACTCAATTATAGGAATATTATTTTTAAAAGATTTAATTCTAAATTTTTTTATTACAGCCATTTATTTATTACTTTTTATATTTACTTTTTTTTCTTTTTCATACATGAATATTTTAGTATCTCTAGTTTTAATGTCTATTTCAACTACATCAGCTGATAAAGTATTTTCAGGATTGCTATAAATCACGTTTTTTGAAATTAACATAAAATTTTTTTCTAAAGAAAAATCTAAATATTCAGCTGTAATTTTATTATCTAAATAGTCTACTATTACATTTTTTGAAAAAATAGTATCATTATTTTCAGAATTATATTTTCCATAATCAGATACAATGGTTACTATTTCTGAAGTATTCAGTTTAACAAACGCATTCACGTTCGTAAGAAATAAAATATTTGGATTCGAAAAATCTATCTCTCCTTGTAGTGCTTTTATTAAATATTCATTACCATCCTTATCTTTTGTATTATACTCAATATCCTCCAAAATATTAGAGTTATAATTTATATCTTCTTTGTCATTATTAACGATTACGTCACTTTTATTCTTAAAAAATTTAAAATAAATAATACTGAATGAAATTAACAATATTAGAAAAATAAAAAAAATTTTTGCAAATTTTTTAATTTCCATTTATGAAATATTAGATTGTAAAATTGTATGGATGTGTATAACACCGATAGTTTTTTGAGGATTTTCTTTCCTACTAACTAAAAGAGATGTAATTTTCTTATTATTCATTAGCGAAAGTGCTTTAGCTGCTAGTTCGTTTTTTTCAATAGAAATTGGCATTTTTGTCATTATTTTTTTTACAGGTAGTGATTGAAAATTTGAATTTTTTTCCGTAAATCTTCTTATTTGTCCATCAGTTATAATTCCAATAGTTTCATTTTTTTTATTTAAAACAATCAATATACCCAATTTTTTTTTAGTTAATATTTTAAGAGCTAAATTCATTTTTAAATTTTCTTTTACAAATGGTATTTTATTTCCTGTTATCATTATATCCTCAACTGTTTTAAGCTTTGCTCCTAAACTTCCTGCAGGATGAAGTTTTTTAAAATCAAGTTTTCCAAATTTTTTATACTTCATAGAGCAAATCGCTAATGCATCGCCTAAAGCTAACTGAGAGGTTGTACTAGCTGTAGGAATAATACCTTCAGCCTCAACAACTTTTGGAATTAGAAGTTTTATGTCAGATGCTTTATATAAAATAGAATCTCTTTTTGAAACGACTCCTATAAGAAAGATTTTATTTCTATTAGCATATTGAATAATATTTTTGAGCTCATTTGTTTGTCCAGAGTTACTAATAAGAATTAAAATATCATTTTTTGATATCATTCCAAGATCACCATGTGAAGCTTCACTAGCAGCTAAATTAAACGCAGGTGTACCTACTGATGCAAGCGTAGCTGCAATTTTAGATGCGATTAATCCACTTTTGCCAACTCCACATAAAATTACTTTAGATTGACAATGGGCGATTTTAATAACAGCTTTGTTAAAGTTATCATTTAAACTATTTTTTAATTTTTTTAATGCGATTATTTCAAGGTTAATTACATTTTTGGCTGTAGATACAAACTTTTTATTCATGATTAGTGTGACCAAATATCGTCCTTGAATAAAGCTAAATCAAGATCAACCCTGGTTTTTAAAAACTTTAAACAATCTTTGTATAAATGAACTCTATTCTCTCGTTCTAATATTTTATTTAGTTCATCGTGGATCTTATGTAAATATATTACGTCATTGGCACAATATTTAAGTTGAGCAGGTGTTAATTCACCACCAAAATCTGAGTTTTGAAATTGTTTGCTAATATCAATATTAATAAATTCTTTAATTAAAGTTTTCAATGAGTGATTATCAGAATAAGATCTTGCAAGTTTTGAAGCAATTTTTGTATCTAATATATTGTTTGTATCAGTTTTTAAATAATATTTAATGTAAGCGATATCTGCTCTTCCATAATGAAAAATTTTTATTATTTTTTCATTGCTTAATAATTTTACTAAATTTGGTGCGTTATATTTGTTTCTATCAAATTGTATTATATGTGCATCCGAAATTCCTGAGGATATTTGAATTAAGCACAAAGGATCTCTTCTTACATTAAGACCCATAAATTCTCCGTCAACAGCTATAGTATTGCCTAAATTTAAATCATCTGGTAGATCATTTTTGTGAAGTTGAATATTATTGTTCATTTTTAAACATATATATATGAAAGCAAAAAATTGTCTAATTTTTGGTGGTAGTGGTCAAATTGGTAGAAACTTAATAAGAAAACTTACCAAGAGCAATTATAAGGTTACAGTTGTAACTAGGAATACCCATCAAAAAAGCTATATAATAAAAACCCAAGCTAATGCAGGTTTTATAGATATAGTTGAGGCCAATATTTTTGATGAAAAAAAAATTAGAGCCCTTTTTAAAAAAGCTGAGATCTGTATAAATTTTGTTGGGATATTATACGAGGAAAAAAAAGGTAACACATTTTCTAATATTCATACTATCTTTCCATCATTACTAGCAAAGCTTTGTAAAGAATATAATATAAAACATTTTATTCATTTATCTGCCCTTGGAATTAATGATGCAAAAGACTCTAAGTATGCTTTAAGTAAATTAGAAGGTGAGAATATGGTCTTGAAAAATTTTCCATTAGCAACAATTTTGAGACCATCTGTGGTGTATTCAGTGGATGATAATTTTACAACTAATTTCATGACATTATTAAATAGACTTCCGATATTTCCACTTTATTATGAAGGGGCAACCAAATTTGCACCGATACATTGTTCTGATTTAACCGATATAATTCAGCACGTAATTTCTAATAATGTTTATTCAAAGATTATTGAATGTGTTGGTCCTGAAATTATAACATTTAGAGAAATTATAAAAAAATTGTTAGATTTGATTAATAAAAAGCGAATTTTATTACCATTACCTTTACCAATTGCCGAGTTGTCTGCCAGATTTTTTGAAATTATGCCCAAACCTTTACTGACAAGAGATCAATTGAAACTTCTAAAATATGACAATATTCCATCAGGAAAATATAAAACAAATTTAGATATTGGAGTACCTAGCTTGAGATATTTTGATAAAGAAGTAAAAAAATATTGTTATATGTGGAGAGAAGGTGGGCAATTTTCAACTGAAAAATATAATTCTGACAATAACTTAAATATAAAATCTAGCTAAAAATTAAGCTGATTGAATTTTTTTCTCTATAAAATCTGGCACTTCATCTTTATCGGTTACATCTTCTTTCTTACCTTTAGGCTGATAAGCATAAAGTAAATGTAATTTACAATAGGAAAAATCTTTAAGAGAAGATCTACCACAAAAATAAAATGATTTTTCGTCAGGATGACCTATAGGCCATTTACAAGAATTTTCATCTAGCTCTTCTAATTGTTTAGGATTTTCAGGTTCAAAGTCTTTTTCAATAATTAATGATTTAAATTTACTCCTACGTCCTCTTTTTGCTTTTATATTTTTTTGATCAATCGTGTTTTCAAAATTTTGGCTTGATGTGGCAGTTCTGGTTTTAATTTTTGCTGATAAATTAAGTCTATGTGCCTTACCAATAACTGCATTTCTACTTATGCCTCCGATAATTTCAGCAATTTGACTTGCTGTATTACCCTTTCCCCAAAGCTCTTTTAATTTATTAACCTTTTCCTCTGTCCAACTCATAATCAATATTTAGTATGCTATTTGTCAAAAACAACAATATACTGATATAAATTTAAATTAAACAATCAAAATATTAGAGTTATCAACAAAATTAAGAAAAATATGGGCAATATATATTTCAATCATAACTTGTATCTAATTATTAAAATTTATAAAAACAAATTAAATTTATGAGCTATTTGGCAAAAAATTATAATAGAAAAAAAATTTCTTTTAAGTACGGAAGAGGTAGTTATTTATACTCTTCAAAGAATGATAAATATTTAGATTTTGTTCAGGGAATAGCTGTTAATTCCTTAGGTCATTCGCATCCTAAGCTAGTAAAAGCTATAAAAGATCAATCAAAAAAACTTTGGCATGTTTCAAATGCTTTTCAAATTCCAGAGGGTGAAAAATTGGCTAGAAATATATGCAAAAAAACATTTGCGGATTATGTAATGTTTCAAAATAGCGGTGCTGAGGCTACAGAAGCAGCTATAAAAGTAGCTAGAAGATATTTTTATTCTATTGGGAAACCCAATAAAAATAGAATTTTATGTATAAAAAATTCATTTCATGGAAGAACACTTGCTGCAATTTATGCAAGCGGTTCAAAAAAAATGATTGAAGGTTTTGGACCAAAAGTTCCTGGTTTTGATCATATTATTTTTAGAGATTCAAAACCTAGATTTCCAAATATAAAAAGTAAAATAAAAAAGAATACGGCAGCAATAATGGTTGAGACAATACTAGGTGAGGGAGGTATTAAAGTTATACCTGATAAATGTTTAAGGTATCTAAAAAAAATTTGTAAGAAAAAAAAAATTTTATTAATTTTGGACGAAGTTCAATGTGGTATAGGCCGTAGTGGTGATTTTTTTGCATTCGAAAAATCGAAAGTAATACCAGATATAGTTCCTATTGCCAAAGGTATAGGAGGAGGGTTTCCAATTGGTGCCGTTCTTATGAATAAAAAAGTTGCAAGAGGAATGACTGCAGGGACACATGGGTCAACTTTTGGAGGAAATCCTCTGGCAATGGCTGTAGGAAATACAGTTATGGATATTGTATCAGATAAAAAATTTTTAAATAATATTAAAAAATCTTCTAGATATTTTTTATCAAATCTTTACAAAATTAAAAATAAATACCCAAAAATTATCGAAGAAATTAGAGGAAGAGGGCTTTTAATTGGAATAAAAGTTTTTAATGATCAAGTCCTATTTATTAAAAAATTAATGGACAACAAGTTATTGACTATTCGTGCGGCAGAAAATGTAATTCGTATTTTGCCTCCATTAAATGTTAAAAAAGCTGAAATAGACAAAGCATTAAAAATTATCGAAAAAGTATGCTCAGAGTTGAAATAACATGAAACATTTTATAAATTTAAAAGATATATCTGCTAAAGATCTTAGAAAGATTATTGTTGATGCTCAAAAAAGAAAAACTCTAAGAAAAAAATTGAGTACACTTGAGGTTGATAAAGGAGCACCTCTAAAAGGTAAGATTTTGATACAAATGTTTGAAAAGGCTAGCTTAAGAACGAGAGTTAGTTTTTATTTGGCAATAAAGCAACTGGGGGGAGGGACTTTAACTTTACGTTCAAATGAACTCCATCTTGGCCAAGGTGGAGAAAGTATTGCTGACACAGCAAAAATTCTCTCTACTTATGGTGATGGTTTTATGATTAGAACTGATAGTGATAAAAAGATAGAGGATTTTAGTAAACATTTATCAATACCTTTGATAAATGGATTAAGTCCGTCATCTCACCCAACACAAGTTCTATCTGATATTTTTACAGTCGAAGAAATTAAGAAAAAAAATATTTCAAAATTAAATATTTGTTGGATCGGAGACTCAAATAATGTTTTAGATAGTCTAATTGCTGCCTCGGTTAAATTTTCCTTTAAATTAAGTATTGGTTGTCCAAAAAAATTTGAGCCTGGAAGAGAAGTTAGAAATTGGGTTAAAAATAATAAGAAAAAAATTTATATTTTTAATGATCCAAAAAAAGCTATATCAGGTGCTGATGTTATTTTTTCTGATAAAGTAATTTCTTTAAATGACAAAGTTAATAAAAAAAAAAAATTAAAAGAATTTAAAAATTTTAAAATAAACAAAAAGTTAATTGCTAATGCTAAAAAAAATTGTATCTTTTTGCATTGTTTGCCACGAGGTAATGAAGTTTCTGAAGAAGTTTTCTTAGGAAAACATTCTCATGTATGGCAACAAGCAATGAATAGGGTTCATGTTCAAAAAAGTATTTTACTATATTGTTTTGGAAAATTAAGGTAGTGGTATTGGACTATCTGAGTTCTGATTTAGATATTTTATTACAGAGGCCCTATCTTTTTCTTTTCTAAGACCTGCATAAGCCATTTTTGTTCCTTTAATCCATTTAGCCGGTTTAATTAAAAAACCATTTAGTTCTTCAAATGTCCATTCTTTATCATAAGCAGCCAACGCCTTAGAATATTTATAACCTTCAATTATTCCAATCTTTCTTCCAACAACATTGTATAAAGCTGGACCTATAGCATTTTTACCACCTTTAACTATTGAGTGACATGCAGCACATTTTTTAAAAACTTTTTCTCCATGAGCAACATCTCCCATCGCCATTAGTGCTTCTATATCAACTGCCTTTTTATCTTCACTTGAACTAGTAGTGGATATAGTAGCTGAAGTTTCAACCTCAATTGAATATCCTGGAGTTTTAGGTTTTTCTACGTGAAATATAACATCAGATAGTTTGCCAATACCAATGACAAGTAGGGCAACCATTAAGACTGCAGCAACTATTTTGTTAATTTCAAAAGAATCCATATTTTGTAAGTTTAATAATGAACGTATAACACGATAAATTAAAAAAAAGAGAAAATTTAATGTATAAATTTGCCTCTATAGTTGTTTAATAAGTATAATAATTCGAAAAAAATAATGAAAACTTTAATAATTATACCTTCAAGAATGTCAGCTACTAGACTACCTGGAAAACCTTTGTTGAAAATAAATGGTTTGTCAATTATTTCACATGTCGCTAAGAGAGCAGAAGAAGCAAATATCGGTCAAGTTATTGTAGCAACTGAGGACCAAGAAATTGTTAATGACGTAAAAAGAAATGGTTTTAATGCTATTTTAACTCATAATAATCATAAAACAGGTACCGATAGAATTCATGAAGCGCTTAAAAAATCTTATATTAAAGATGTTGATTTCATTATGAATTTACAAGGCGACGAGCCAGCAATAAACACAGCTGATATAATAAAATTGAATGATAAAATGGTAAAAAGTTATTCTGATTTGGGTACTCTTGCTGCTATAATTAGTGACGATTCTTATCTCAATAACGAAAGTATTGTTAAAGTAATTACCGAAAAAAGTTTAGAAGAGGATCATTTTTCAAGAGCATTATCTTTTTTAAGAAAATCTGAAAAGATTGATAATATTTATCATCATATAGGAGTATATTGTTACTCAAGAGATACACTTGAGAGATTTGTAAAATTAAGACAATCTAAAAATGAACTTAAAAATAGATTAGAACAACTTAGGGCATTAGATAATAATATTAATATAAATGTATCACTCGCAAAGTCTTCTCCAATAGGAGTAGATACTCAGGAAGATTATCTGGCCTTAAAAAAAATAATGGAATATAAGAATTGATGAGTAAAATTTATTTTCAAGGAACATATGGTGCATATTCGCACTTAGCGGCGCTTTCAATTTATCCTAAAGCAGAGATTTTACCCTGTAAAACTTTTGATGATTGTTTTAATAAAGCATCAGAAGAACAGGAATGTAAAATAATAATTCCAGAGTCAAATAGAATTACAGGAAATATTGGAATTGAATACTTAATATTTAAACATAGACTTAATATTTATAAAGAGCATTTTCAAAAAATCGAACACAATTTATTGGGCCAACCTGGAGCAAAATTAAGTGAAATAAAAGAGGTATATTCTCACGCACAAGGTCTTTCACAATGTTCAAAGTTTATAAAAGAAAACGATTTAACAGAGCATATTAGAGCAGACACAGCTGGATCAGCTGAAATGATTTCAAAAAATAAAGATAAAAAACAATCTGCAATCGCATCTGCTTTGAGTGCTGAAATTTATGGATTAGAAGTAATTAATAAAAATATAGAGAATGAAAGTGGAAATTTAACAAGGTTTTTAGTAATGGGAAAAAACATTTCACAACCGGAATTTAAAAATAAAACTTATATAACTTCTTTTTTGTTCAAGTTAAAAAGTAAACCAGCGGCTTTATATCAATCGCTAGGGGGCTTTGCTATCAATGGTGTAAATTTAACTAAACTACAAAGTTATCCAGAAAAAAATAGTTTCGATTCTTATTTTTTCTTATGCGATTTGGATGGACATATAGAAGATCCAAAAGTTCAGAAATCTCTTGAAGAGC
The DNA here is from genome assembly GCA_902628525.1 of uncultured Pelagibacteraceae bacterium. GTDB lineage: Bacteria > Pseudomonadota > Alphaproteobacteria > Pelagibacterales > Pelagibacteraceae > Pelagibacter. Next base: position 47,198 of record CACOMZ010000002.1, on the reverse strand, counting down.
TGGGCCTGCATTGTGAGGATTTTCACGTTTTAGGTGTTTTTGAAGCAGATAGTTTGAGACAAAAAATATAAGAATCTTTTCTTGTAGATTAGAAATTTTAACTGCTATAATGCTTACGGAGGCTAGAGGTGGATGCTGCTTGAACCCGACCAGATCTTAACAGAAGCAGTCGTAGAGACAGTTATTCAGGTTCTAGTCTCCTTTTAGATATATGAATAATAACAAAAAAGTATTAGCATTAAAATATAGACCACAAACTTTTGATGATCTTATTGGTCAAGAAGTTGTTGCAGAAACTATTACAAACTCGATTAAAGCTGACAAAATACCGAATGCATATTTATTCACAGGAATAAGGGGAATTGGAAAAACTACAACTGCAAGAATTGTTGCAAAAGCACTTAATTGTACAAATGGTAGCGATAATTTATGTAAAGAAAACTTTTGTGAAAGTTGTAAATCAATAAGTGAGTCTAGTCATATAGATGTGCTTGAAATGGATGCGGCAAGCAAAACAGGTGTAGATGACGTAAGAGATTTAATCGAATTTTCAAGATACGGGCCGACTTCGGCTAAATATAAAATCTTCATTATTGATGAAGTTCATATGTTAAGCAAACAAGCGTTTAATGCTTTATTAAAAACTTTAGAGGAACCACCAGAATATCTAAAATTTATTTTTGCAACTACAGAAATTAAAAAAATTCCAATTACAGTAGTATCCAGATGTCAAAGATTTGATCTATCTAGAATTAAATCCTCAGAATTATTGAAGTTTATTAAAAAAATTAAGGACAAAGAAAATGGAAAAATTAGTGACGATGCTTTAAAGCTTATAGTAAAAATTTCTGAGGGTTCTGTTAGAGATTCTTTATCTTTGCTCGATAGAGCGTTATTAAGTTTAGAACAAGGAAAAGAATTAGACTTAAATTCAGCTCAGAAAATTTTTGGGTATTTTGATAAATCTCAATTAATTGATTTGTTTGAGTTAATTTTAAAAGGTGAAGAAACAAAAGTAATAAGTATTTATAGAAAAATTTATGACCAAGGTATTGAACCAAAGGTTTTTATTAATGATTTCTTAGAGTTACTTTACTATTTTAAAAATATTAATTCTTTAACTTTAGAAAGTACAAATTTTTCATTAAATGATGAAGAATTTTCTAAAATTAAAATTTTATCAAATCAAATAGATTCAAAGGTATTAATATTATTTTGGCAATTTGCCATCTCTTCTCTCGAAGAGTTAGACATAGTATCTAATCAACACCTTTCAATTGAGATGTTTTTAATAAGACTAATGCATTTAAGTTCTATAAAATCCGAAAATAAAATTGAAAAAGTTGAGGGTCACTTTAAGAGTGACAATTTTGAAGAGAATACTGAAACTGAATTAACTTCTAAAACAATAAATCAAATTAAGAATGTTGCACAGGAAGAAAAAATCAAACCAGAAGTTCAAACAGAAATTAAAGCAGAACATAAAATTAATATAAATGTATTTGAGGATTTAATTGAAATTTGTTCAAAAAAAAAAGAGATCAAACTCAAATATGAGTTAGAAAAAAATGTTAATCTTGTAAAATTTGAAAAAAATAGAATTGAAATATCTTTTAATGAAAGTTTAGATAAAGATTTTGTAAAAGATTTATCATCAAAGCTTTTTGAATGGACTAGTGAAAGATGGATTATTACTTTTAGTAAATTAAAAGGGCAAATGTCAGTAAAAGATAAAGAAAAAAATGTAAAAAAACGGTTAATGGATGAAATGAAAAATTCAGAAATATTTAAAAGTGTGATGGATAAATTTCCTGATGCCGAATTAATAGATGTAAATTCAAACAAAGATGGAGTTGATAATGACTGATTTAAGTAAAATTTTAGATAAAGCAAAAGAACTTGAGGCAAAAATGAAAGAAAGCCAACAAAAGATTAAGGAGATTAGAGTTGAAGGAGTTTCGGGTTCAAATTCTGTAAAGATAACTTTGGATGGAGAGGGAGAGATGCAAACAATAAAGTTATCTGATGAAATTATGAAAGAGGACAAAACCATAATTGAAGATTTAATTGTTGCAGCACATAATAGTGCTAAATCTCAACTTAAATCAAAAACAACTGAGGAAATTTCAAAAGCAACTGGAGGTTTTGGAATTCCTGGTTTTAAATGGCCTTTATAATAGATGCAAAACATCAGTGAGATAGAAGAATTAATTAAATTAATTTCAAAACTTCCAGGCTTAGGTCCCAAATCAGCAAAAAGAATTGTCTTAAAATTAATAAATAATCGTGACGAACTTGTAAAACCTATGGCAAATACATTGGCACAGGTTTATAAAAATGTAGTTAGATGTAATTCATGTGGTGCCTTAAAGTCAAATTCGAATGGTTGTTTAAATTGTGAGAATACAAAAGAAAAATATAATAAAATTTGTGTAGTAGAGGATATTGCAGACCAATGGTCGATTGAAAATTCAAATATCTTTCAGGGCTATTTTCATATTTTAGGTGGAACAATTTCCTCAGTTGGTCAAAGAAAAGAAGATTTATTAATTAACTCATTAGTTGAAAGAGTTAATAGAGATAAAATCGAAGAGGTAATTCTTGCTACGAGTGCAACTGTAGAAGGTCAAACAACTGCATATTATATTCAGGATAGTTTAAAAAATTTAGATGTTAAAATTACCAAATTAGCACAAGGATTACCTGTAGGAGGAGAAATCGAAAGTTTAGATGATGGAACTTTATTTTCTGCTTTTAAAAATCGATCTAATTTGGTTTCGAGCTCAGATTAGATTTTTTTTTCAATCTATTCAAATGAAGTAATGGTTCTGTATAACCTGAAGGTTGTTCTTTACCTTTAAATATCAGATCACAAGCAGTTTGAAATGCTATAGAGTTTTCGTAGTCATCACTCATATTAACATATCTAGGATCATTTTTATTCTGATCGTCCACTATTTTGGCCATATCTTTCATTATTTCGTTAACTTGTATTTTTGTTGTAACTCCATGATGTATCCAGTTTGCTATATGCTGAGAAGAAATCCTAAGGGTGGCTCTATCTTCCATCAAACCAATATTGTTAATGTCAGGTACTTTAGAACAACCCACACCTTGATCTATCCATCTTACAACATAACCCAATAAAGTTTGAGCAGAATTAGAAATTTCTTTGTTTATATCTCCTACAGACCAATTAGGTCTATCTGCTATTGGGATTGTTAAAAGATCATCAAGCTTAGCTGGTTCTCTATCAATTAATTTTTTTTGCTCATTAAAAATATTAATTTCATGATAATGTAAAGCATGTAATGCAGCTGCAGTTGGAGATGGAACCCATGCACAATTTGCTCCTGCTTTTAAGTGTCCTGTTTTTTGTTCCATCATATCTTTCATTTTATCTGGCATTGCCCACATTCCTTTACCTATTTGAGCTTTACCAGAAAACCCACAACTTAAACCGATATCAACATTGTTGTTTTCGTAAGCGTTGATCCATTTAGATGATTTCATGTCACCTTTTTTTATCATAGGTCCAGCTTCCATTGATGTATGCATTTCATCTCCGGTTCTGTCTAAGAAGCCAGTATTTATGAAAAAAACTCTATTTTTTAGAGTTCTAATACATTCTTTTAAATTAGCGGATGTTCTTCTTTCTTCATCCATAATACCAATTTTACAAGTATACTTAGGTAAATTTAGTACTTCTTCAACTTTAGAAAAAATTAAATCTGTAAATGCCGTCTCGTCTGGACCATGCATTTTAGGCTTTACGATATAAATAGATCCAGTTCTTGAATTGTTTTTGTTTTTAATATCATGTAGTGCTGCCGCCGTAGTTATAAATGCATCCATTATACCCTCAGGTATTTCACTTCCATCACTTAATAAAATTGACGGATTAGTCATAAGATGACCAACGTTTCTTACAAGCAATAGGCTCCTACCATGCAATTTTAAACCCTTACCATCTTTTGAGATATAGCTTCTGTGTGGATTTAATTTTCTCTCAAATAATTTTCCTTCTTTTTCAAATTTTGACTTTAGGTCTCCTTTCATTAGACCTAGCCAATTTCGATAGCAAATAATTTTATCTTCCGAGTCTACAGCTGCTACACTATCTTCATTATCACAAATTGTTGATACTGCAGATTCTAGTATTATATCACTTATACCAGCATGATCTTGTTGGGCAGCAAAAGCCCTTGAGTCTTTTAGAATTTCAATATGTAAATTATTATTTTTTAAAATAATTGCAGATGGATTATCACTTTCACCTCTGTGTCCAATAAATTTATTTTCATCTTCCAAATCAAAAATATCAGCACCTTTTAAAACTTTTAATTTCCCATATTTTACAGCAAAACTTGTAATTTTATTCCAACTCAATCCCGCTAAAGGAAAGTATTTATCTAAAAAATCTCTACCATATTTAATAACCATTTCACCTCTTAAAGGATCATACCTTTCAGATACGCTATCTTCTGACTGCTCAATTACATCTGTACCATAAAGACTATCATATAAACTCATCCATCTTGCATTTGCAGCATTTAATGCATACCTCGCATTCATGACAGGTACAACCAACTGAGGTCCAGCTATACTTGCAATTTCTTCATCAACATTTTCAGTTTCTATTTTAAAATCAGGTCCTTCATTTTTTAAATAACCAATTTTCAATAAAAATTTTTTGTACTCATCTAAATTAAATTCTTTACCTTTATTTTTGATATGCCAATCATCTATTTTCTTCTGTAAATCTTCCCTTAATCTGATTAATTCTTTATTTTTTGGCACAAGCTCATCGAGTGTTTTTTCTAAACCTAACCAAAAATTTTCTGATGATACATTTGTATTTTTTAATAATTCATCATTTACAAAGTTTGATAGCTTTTTAGATACTTGAAGATTATAAATTTTAATATATTTATCTTGCATAGCACTTAATTTCGTACCCCATCTGTATTTTTGCCTGAGAGTTTTGCTCCTTCGGCGGAAATTAATCTCTTTCCAGAGTGTTATGCTTTAATCGGTCCTTTTGCCTGAGAGTTTCCGGGGCGGTTGCTCCTTCGGCGCTAAAAATAGTCTCTCCCGATGATAAATTTGTATATATTAAAAGAATTAAGTCAATTATTAAGAATTACACCATATTTTATATCATTTTATCGCCTTTTTTGTATTTTACCTCTCCGCTATAAATAATTATGAAAAATTATCTAAATTTTGAGACAGAAGTTAAAGATCTAGAAAACGAACTAGAAAAATTGAAAGATCCTTACAACCAAGAGGGATTATCAGAAGTCGATACTCAAAAAATTTCAAGCACTCAAACAGAAATAGATGAAAAATTAAAAAATATTTATTCTAATTTAGATCCTTGGCAGACCACTATGGTTGCTCGTCATGAGGATAGGCCTAAGGCAAAATTTTTTATTGATAATTTGTTTGAAGACTTCATTTCATTATCTGGGGATAGATATTACGGAGAGGATAAATCAGTATTAACTGGATTTGCAAAGTTCAATGGAAAATCTGTTTTAGTTATAGGCCAAGAAAAAGGAGAAGATTTAGATAGTAGGATTGAGAGAAATTTTGGAATGATGAGACCAGAGGGTTATAGAAAAACTATAAGATTAATGAACTTAGCAAACAAATTTAATATTCCCATAATCTCTTTTATTGACACTCCAGGAGCATATCCAGGTGTAGGAGCAGAGGAGAGAGGACAAGCCGAAGCAATTGCAAAATCAATCGAATGCTGCATGGAGCTTAAAGTTCCAACAATTGCAATAATTATAGGCGAGGGTGGTTCTGGCGGAGCAATTGCACTAGCTTCATCAAATAAAGTGCTTATGTTAGAAAATGCAATTTATTCAGTAATATCTCCTGAGGGATGTGCAACTATTCTATGGCGAGACCCAAAAAAAATGCTTGATGCTGCGAAAGCTATGAAACTTTCAGCTAAAGATTTATTAAAATTAAAAGTTATTGATGAAATAATTGAAGAACCTTTAGGTGGTGCTCATAGAGATAGAGATATTATATTAAATAACGTGAAAAAAACTTTAACAAAAAATTTAAATTATTTTGATGAATTATCTTCTGAAGAAATAATGAATGAGAGAAAAAATAAATTTCTTAAAATTGGAAGAAACGATGGTTTTATTACTAGCACTGCGGATCTAAGCACATTAACTATTAAGAAAAATAATTTTGATAAAATTTTAAAATCTAAAAAAGTATTATCAGCTATTGTTGGTGGATTAATTTTAATTTCTTTAATTCTATTATTTATTTAAATTTATATAGCACCGTGACAATGCTTGAATTTTTTTCCAGATCCACAAAAACATGGTTCATTTCTTCCCATTTTTTTATTGTTAGAAACTTGTTTAGGAATATCGTTTTGTTTTTTTCTATTTTCTTGGTTCGACTCAAGAACAACTTTTAAATTTATTAAAATAGTTACATAATCTAATTTTAATTTTTCTAAAAGATTTGAAAATAATTCAAATGCTTCTTTTTTATATTCAACTAACGGATCTCTTTGACCATAAGACCTTAGACCTATGACTTGTCTTAATTGTTCTAAATATTGAATGTGTGATTTCCAGTTTAGATCAATTGATTGAAGAAAAATTCTTTTTTCAATATCTTTTGCATGATCTTCACCCAGAAGTTTGATCCGTTCTTTTCTAGTTTCTTGAAATTTATTAGAAATTTTTTCTCTGAAATCTTTATCTTTTGCCTCAATTAAATCCTTTAGTTCAGTTTCTTCAAAGCTTTTTCCAACTATTTGCTTAGTTTTATTATAAAATTCATTACTTTTAGGATTAGATAAATTTGAAATTTTTAACTTAATTAAATCATCAGATATTTCTTTTAAAAATTCATCTGAATAATCAAAGATATTGTCACTATTCATCGCATTTTTTCTTTGTGAAAACACAACATGTCTTTGATCATTAAGAACATTATCAAATTTGATGAGTGTTTTTCTTATATCAAAATTTCTAGCTTCAACTTTCTGTTGGGCTCTCTCTAATGCTTTGTTAATCCAAGGATGATCAATACTCTCACCGTCTTTAAGTCCAAGTTTTTCTAGCATACTATTCATAGACTCTGATCCAAAAATTCTCATTAAATCATCTTCCAGACTAACATAAAATACAGAACTACCTTCATCTCCTTGTCTTCCAGATCTTCCTCTAGCCTGGTTATCGACTCTTCTAGACTCCATTCTTTCTGTGCCAATTACAAATAAACCCCCTAGGGATTTAATTTTATCTTTATTTATTTTAAGTTGTTCTTCTGGGATAGAACCTTTTTTACCACCAAGTTGAATATCTACTCCTCTTCCAGAGATACTTGTTGTAATAATTAATGAATTTTCTTTTCCTGCATTTGCAATTATTTCAGCTTCATTCTCATGATTTTTTGCATTCAAAACTAAATGTTTAATATTTTTTTGATCTAATAAATTTGAATAAACTTCAGATTTATTAATGCTTGAAGTAAATACCAAAATAGGTTGACCCAATTTATTTCTTTCAATTATTTTTTGTATAATTGCATCATTTTTTTCTTTTTCTGTTCTAAAAATTAAATCATTAAAATCCTTTCGGATCATCTCTTTATTTGTTGGAATGACAACAACAGGTAAATTATAAATTTCAAAAAACTCTTCAGACTCTGTAGCTGCTGTACCAGTACAACCAGATAATTTTTTATAAAGTTTAAAATAATTTTGATAGGTAATAGAAGCTAAAGTTTGATTTTCAGCCTGTACTTGAATTTTTTCTTTTGCTTCTAACGCTTGATGTAAACCATCTCCAAAACGTCTTCCCTCTAAAATTCTTCCAGTAAGTTCGTCAATAATTTTGAGACTTCCATCTTTAACAATATAGTCTCTACCTTTTTCAAATAAATGATTTGCTCGCAAAGCTTGATTAACATGGTGAACTAAATGTAAATTTTCTGGATCATAAAAATTGTTATTTTTTAAAATACCAGCTTTAGAAAAAAGTTTTTCAACATTATTAATTCCATCATTTGTCAATAAAATGCTTTTTTCTTTTTCATCTATTTCAAAATCTTTATTATTTAATATTTTAATTAGTTTATCAATTGCTAGATATTGAAAAGTTTTATCTTCAGCTGCTCCAGAAATTATTAGAGGTGTTCTTGCTTCATCTATCAAACATGAATCTATTTCATCAACTATCGAAAAATTATGGTCTCTTTGAACCATTTGCTGTTCAGAAAATTTCATATTATCTCTTAAGTAATCAAAACCTAGTTCACTATTAGTTGCATAAGTGATATCACAATTATAGTTTTTCTTACGTTCTGCATCATCTTGATAATTATTAATAAATCCAGATGTTAGACCTAGAAAATTATATATCTCACCCATTTCTATAGAGTCTCTTTTTGCAAGATAATCATTAACAGTAACTATATGAACACCTTTTTCGCTTAAGGCGTTTAAGTAAGCAGCTAATGTTATTGTTAAAGTTTTTCCTTCCCCTGTTCTCATTTCTGCAATTTTACCCTGATGTAAAGCCACACCTCCTATTAATTGAACATTAAAGTGTCTCTCGTTACGTGTTCTTTTGGCAGCTTCTCTAACTAAAGCAAAAGCTTCAGGAAGTAACTCGTCTAAAGTTTTTCCATCTTTATACTGATTTCTAAATTCATTAGTTTTTTTTGGAAAGTCGTCATCATTTAAATTTTTAAAATCCTCCTCATGTGAGTTTATTTTTTCAACAATTTTACCAATTCTATCTAGCTCTTTTTGATTACTAGATTTGATAAATTTTGTTATTAAATTTAATGGGTTCAACATTACTATTTGATTTATTCTTTACTTATATTGTTTAATATATGTATTAAATAAATAATTTAAACAATATGGGAATTAATTTAACAAATTTTTTATCATCTCAATCAAAAAATACTAAAATGATTGATTTTCAAGACCTTGATCATTTAGATGGTCTTTCAATTTCAGTTGTTTCTGCAAATTTATATAAAGATATCAGAGATGATTTAACAATGTTCTATTTCAGAGAAGGCGCGAATTATGCTTCTGTCTATACCCAATCAAAAATAGTATCTGAAAATATAAAATGGAATATTAACCAAAGACCAAAAAAAATATATTCTCTTATTGTAAATACAAGAAATGCAAATGCGTTCACAGGAAGGCAAGGTTATGAAAGTTTAAAAAAAATAGCAGATTTAACAGCAAAACAATTAAATAAAAAACAAGAGGAAGATGAGGATAATCCTAAGAAAATTTCCACAAAAAATATAATTTTTGGCTGCACTGGCACTATTGGAGAAATCTTTCCATATGAAAAAATTTCTAATAATATTCCAAATTTAATAAATAAAATTCGTTACACCCAAAATAAATTTATTTGGATGAAGGCAGCACTTGCAATCATGACCACGGATACAAAGCCAAAATTAGCTATGGAGGTATGTCATATTGGAAGTGAAAAAGTAAAAATATATGGAATAGCAAAAGGATCAGGAATGATATATCCAAATATGGCTACAACTCTTGCATATATATTTACTGATGCAACCTTATCTAACGATATTTTAGGAAAGTTATTAAAAAAAAATATAACTAATACATTTAACGCTATTTCTTGTGACGGTGATACTAGTACCAACGATATGGTAACTATTTTTGCAACTAATGAAGTAAAAAATACCCAAGTGAAAAATATAAACGAAAATAAAATTAAAAATTTTGACAAAGCTTTAAACAATGTTCTTTTAAATCTAGCTAAAAGAGTTGTTTCAGATGGCGAAGGAGCATCAAAATTTATTTCAATAAATGTGAGTAAGTGTAAAAATGAGATAGATGCAAAAAAAATTGCTTTTTCAGTTGCAAATTCTCCATTAGTAAAAACCGCAATTGCTGGAGAAGACCCAAATTGGGGACGAGTAATAATGGCAATTGGTAAAGCGGGACCTAAAATTAATCTAAATAAATTATCAATTAAGTTTGGAGATATACCAATTGTTGAAGGTGGAAAATTAAATCAAAAGTATGATGAAAAACAAACAGCAAATTATATGAAAAGAGAAAATATAGAAATTAAAATTGAAGCTTTTACGGGAAATAAAAACTTTACAGCTTATACAATGGATTTAACGAAAAAATATATTGAAATTAATGCAGATTATAGAAGTTAACTTATTGAAAAATTAGAAAGTATAATTAATTAAGAATTATGATTAAATATAAACTCATCTGTAACAACTGTGATTTAAATTTTGATAGTTGGTTTGCATCTTCAAACGAATATGAAAAATTGAAAAAGAAAAAACTTTTGAATTGCCATAATTGCAACTCATACAAAGTTGAAAAAACTATAATGTCTCCTCAATTAATTAATAGTAAATCAAAAACAGATAAAAAAATAGATTTAGAAAAATATAATAAAATCAAAAAAACTATAAAGGATTATCAAAAATTTATTAAAGATAATTTCAAATATGTTGGTGATAATTTTGCATATGAGGCTAGATCAATTCATTATAATGGTAAAAAAAAATCAAAAGGTATTTATGGAAGTGCGTCGAGGGAAGATTTAAAAGAATTAAAAGAAGAAGGTATAGATGCTCAGATGATACCTTGGATAGATGAAAAAGAAAATTAGTTTTTAATAAACTTTGCTATATAATTTACGGATAAATCTCTAGAAATATTCCATTCATCCTTTACAAAATTAAAATTCATACCCTCTAATTTATTGAGAGATAAATCATATTTTATTAAAATTTTTTTAAGATCCTCAGGTTTAACAAATTTTTCCCATTCGTGTGTTCCAATTGGTAGCCACCTCAAAACATACTCAGCTCCAATAATCGCAAAAAGATAAGATTTCAAAGTTTTATTTATTGTTGCAACAAACATTAGTCCATTTTTTTTTAAAAGTTTTGAGCAAGACTTTAAAAAAAAATCTATATCTTCCACGTGTTCAACAATTTCCATATTTAAAATAACATCAAATTTTTTTTTAATTTTTAGCTTTTCAGGTGAGGAACATAAATAATTAATTTTTAGTTTATTTTTTTTTGAATGAAGTTTTGCAATTTTTATATTTTTATCAGATGCATCAATACCCGTTACATTTGCTCCCATTCTAGACATTGGTTCAGATAGTAAACCTCCACCACATCCAATATCTAAAATATTTATTCCTGATAAAGATTGGGATTTATTTTTTAATTTAAAATTATGAATAATATTTTCTTTAATATACTTAATTCTTATTGGGTTAAATTTATGTAATGGTTTAAATTTTCCTTCTGGATCCCACCATTCAGCAGCTATTTTAGAAAACTTTTCTATTTCTTTTTTATTTACACTGGTCATTATTATAAATAGTTGACATAACAATTAAGATGTATTTTATCAATATTTATTAAATATTAAGAATTAAAACTTAAATGAAAACAGTTGTATTAAAATTTGGTGGAACTTCTGTAGGAAGCATAGATAGAATTAAAAAGGTATGTAAAATAATTGCTTTTTATAAAAAGAAAAAAAATAAAGTAATTGTTGTCTCTTCAGCTATGAGTGGTGTGACAAATGATTTGGTAAATAAATCAAAATTAATTAGTAATAATTTTAATACAGCTGAATATGATGCATTAGTTTCTACTGGAGAACAAGTATCATGTGCACTTATAGCGGGTAGATTAAATCACATCGGAATTAAATCAAGATCTTGGTTATCTTGGCAATTACCTATCTTAACAGATGGACCACATTCAAGCGCAAGAATTAGCTCGGTTGGTATTAAGGGATTAAGTAATTATCTCAAATCAGGAGGAACACCAATAATCACAGGTTTTCAAGGTGTTAGTAATGATTATAGAATTACAACAATTGGAAGAAGTGGATCTGATGCAACAGCTATTATGCTTGCGAAATTTATTAAAGCTGATGAGTGTATAATTTATACAGATGTGGATGGTGTTTATACTACTGATCCAAGGCAATACAAAAATGCAAAAAAAATTAAAAAAATTTTCTATGATGAAATGTTAGAAATGGCATCATTAGGATCAAAAGTAATGCAGCCAACATCTGTTCAAGATGCAAAGTTAAATAAAATAGATATTAAGGTAAAATCTTCATTTGTTTCAAAATCTGGAACATTGATAACAGACTCTAAAAAGGCATTTAGCGACCAAATTATCACAGGAATATCTTCAACAAAAAATGACGCGAAAATTACAATTGTCGGAGTGAAAGATAGGCCAGGAGTTGCTGCATCAATTTTTAAACCATTATCAAAAAATCTTATTAATGTAGATATGGTAGTTCAAAATATTTCTTTAGATGGAAAAGAGACTGATCTTACATTCACAATTAAATCTGATGATTTAAAAAAAACAGAAAAATTAATTAAAGAAAATAAAAAAATCTCTTTTAAAAAATTATCATTTGATAAAAGTGTTTCTAAAGTTTCAATTATAGGTGTAGGAATGATAACTACTCCAGGAATTACATACAGAATGTTTCAGGCACTAGCATCAAAAAAGATTAATATTTTGGTTATTTCTACTTCTGAAATAAAAATTTCAGTTCTAGTTTCAGCTAAGCATGTTAAAAGAGCAATAGCTACTTTACATAAAGAATTTAAATTAGACTAATAATGAGCGTAAGACCTTTTAGAGATATTAAAAGAAGAAAAACGAAAGTTGTGAGTGTTGGAAAAGTAAAAGTTGGGGGTGCTAATCCAATCTCAGTACAATCTATGACTAATACTTTAACAACAGATGTTAAAGCAACTATAAATCAAATTAATGATATAGCCGAGGAGGGTGCTGACATTGTAAGAGTATCTTGTCCCGATGAAGGTTCAACGTCATCTTTGAAAGAAATAATAAAACATGTTTCAATCCCGGTAGTTGCAGACATTCATTTCCATTATAAAAGAGCTATTGAGGCAGCAGAAAATGGAGCTAGCTGTTTAAGAATTAATCCAGGAAACATAGGAGACGAAAAAAAAATTTATGAAGTATTGAAAGCTGCAAAAAATAATGATTGCTCAATTAGAATTGGAGTAAATGCAGGTTCATTAGAAAGAGATATACTAGAAAAATTTAAAGAACCCTGCCCTGAGGCATTAGTTGAGAGTGCCCTTAGAAATATAAAAATTTTAGAGGATAAAGATTTTTTTAATTTCAAATTAAGTGTAAAATCATCAGATGTCTTTCTCTCAATAGCGGCATATAGACAACTATCTAAAGTAACAGATTATCCATTGCATTTAGGTATTACAGAGGCAGGTAGTTTTGTTACTGGCAGTATAAAGTCATCAATTGGACTTGGAAACTTACTGATGGATGGAATCGGTGATACAATAAGAATTTCATTGTCAGATGACCCTACTCAGGAAGTAAGAATAGGAAATGAGATATTAAAGTCACTTAATTTAAGAAATAGAGGAGTAAAAATAATATCTTGCCCATCTTGTGCTAGACAAGCGTTTCAAGTAATTGATACTGTTAAAATTTTAGAGGAAAGACTATCTCATATAAAAGCACCTATAACTCTATCAATTATTGGTTGCGTTGTTAATGGTCCAGGAGAAGCTGCAATGACAGATGTTGGAATTACAGGAGGTGGTAAAGGTAATAATATGCTCTATCTATCTGGTGTACAAAATGAGAAAGTTTTGACGACTGATATAATTGAAAAAGTTGTGAGAGAAGTTGAGAAAAAAGTATCTGAATTAGAGAGTTAACTATGATTCCGATCAAAACAATTGAGGAATTAATTTTAAAGCATTCCTCTCTAGAAAAGGATTTATCTTCAGGAGATATAGACAAAAAATTATTTGCAGAAAAATCTAAAGAATACTCTGATGTAAATGAAATTATTACATATGCAAAAGAATATATTTCTTTTCAAAATGAAAAAGAGGAATTGAATAAAATATTAAATGATAATTCCAGTGATGAGGAATTAAAAAGAATGGCAGAGTCTGAACTGTTACAGTTACAAAGTAAGCATGAAATTAATGAAAAAAAGTTAAAGTTATTCTTATTACCTAAAGATGAGGCAGATAAAAAAAATGCTATATTAGAAATTAGAGCAGGCACAGGAGGATTAGAGGCAAGTTTATTTGCATCGGATTTATTCAAAATGTATGAAAAAGTTAGCCATAAAAAAAAATGGTTACTAGAATTAATTTCTATTTCGAGGAGTGATGCTGGTGGTTTAAAAGAAGTAATTGCATCAATAAAAGGTAGAAATATATATTCAACTTTAAAATATGAAAGTGGAGTTCATAGAGTTCAAAGAGTACCAGATACAGAAACTCAAGGAAGAGTTCACACTTCAGCAGCTACAGTCGCAGTATTGCCAGAGGTTGAGGAAGTAGATTTAAAGATTAATGACATCGATTTAAGAATCGATGTTTTTAGAGCAGGAGGACCAGGGGGACAATCTGTAAACACGACAGATAGTGCTGTAAGAATAACTCATATACCAACAGGAATTTCAGTTTCTCAACAAGATGAAAAATCCCAGCATAAAAATAAAGCAAAAGGGATGAAGATTTTAAGGGCACGTTTGTATGAATTAGAAAGATCAAGAATAGATCAAGAGAGATCTCAAGATCGTAAAACTAAAATAGGTACAGGTGACAGATCTGAAAGAATTAGAACTTACAATTTTCCTCAGGGTAGGGTAACCGATCATAGGATAAATTTAACGATTCATAAGTTAAATGAATTTTTAGAGGGCGAAGTGTTTGATGAAATGATAGAAGCCTTGACATTACAGGCTCAAGAAGAAAGTTTAAGTAATTTAAATTAAATGGATATTCATACAGCAATTTGCGAAGGAGCAAAAATTTTAAAAGATAAATCGATTTTAACTGCAAACTTAGATTCAGAAATTTTAATGGCTAAGGCTCTGAATAAAGATAGAAAATTTATAATATTAAATTCGTCACAAACAATAAATGAGGAAGATTTTAAATTATATAAAAAACTAATTGGTAAAAGATCATTAAGAAAACCAGTTGCTTATATAACTAATAAAAAATTTTTTTGGAATTCTGAATTTTATGTTAATTCCCACACATTAATACCTCGTCCAGAAACTGAATTAATAGTTGAAAACGTATTAGAACTTACTAAACAAAAAAAAAATTTACACATTCTTGATATAGGTATTGGTTCAGGGTGTATATTATTATCTATATTGAAAGAGAGGAAAAGTTTCTATGGTACTGGTATAGATGCTAGCAATAAATGTTTAAACATAAGTAAAATCAACGCTTTAAAATTAAAAGTTTATTCTAGGCTAAAATTGTATAAATCAAATGTTGACAAATTCTTTTTAGGCAAATATGATTTAGTCTTATCTAATCCTCCATATATTAAAAAAAACAATATAAAATATTTGGAAGAGGATATTAGTAGATTTGAGCCAAGGTTGGCTTTAGATGGTGGACTAGACGGATTATCAGAAATCAGAAAAGTAATAAAAAAATCGTCTGAACTGATAAAAATTAATGGCAAGTTTATTTTAGAAATTGGATTTGATCAGAAAAATAAAGTTGCAAAAATATTAAATAAAGAAGGTTTTTATATAAACAAAATACAAAAAGATATTGCAAACAATTATCGTTGTTTTGTTTGTACTAAAATATAATCGATATTAATCATGGTAACTTTTAGAAATAATAACAATAGTAGAAGAAATAATTTTAGAAGAACAGATCGAGGCTATAAAACAAGTGGGGAAAGACAAAAGTTTTCATCTAACTTTTCAAATAATGATAATTTTAAAAGAAAATCTCCAGGACGAAATAATCATAATGCAGCAAAATTAATTGAAAAATATAATGACTTAGCTAGGGAAGCATTATCCCATGGTGATAAAATACTATCAGAAAATTATTTGCAACATGCAGATCATTTTACGAGAGTACTAACTGAGAGAGAAAACTTTAGAAAGGAAAAATTCTCTCAAAATGATGAAAATAAAAATTTGACAAATCAAGTTTCTAAAGAAGAGATTTCAGTACCTTCAAACGAAATTCTTGATGATGCTGAGGAAATTTCTAAAGAAAACCACAATAAAGATGAGACAAAAAAATCTGCAAAATCTATCGCAGACATGAGTTAATTTAATCCAATAATTTTTTCTGATTTTAGTACATTAAGTTTAATTTTTTGAGTCTCGAACATTTTTCTCTCATTTCCTTTTAGAATTTTTCCCGATGGAAGTTTTAGTTTTTGTGAATTTACTTTTTTTCCATTAATAATTACTTCGTAATGTAAATGTGGGCCAGTAGATTTTCCTGTAGATCCCACATAGCCAATTATTTGTCCTTGTTTAACTCTAATACCACGCTTTATACCTCTAGCAAATTTAGACATATGAGCATAAACAGTTTGATAAGTTGAATTATGTTTTATAACAACACAATTTCCACCACCTCCACACCAAGCTGCTTTTTTTATTACTCCATCACCAGAAGCCATTATCGGTGTTCCAAGTGGAGCAGCAAAGTCAGTACCTCTATGCATTTTGTTATAACCATCTATAGGATGTTTCCTCATTCCAAATGAGGATGAAAGTCTTGCTCCATTAA
Organism: uncultured Pelagibacteraceae bacterium; assembly: GCA_902628525.1. Classification (GTDB taxonomy): domain Bacteria; phylum Pseudomonadota; class Alphaproteobacteria; order Pelagibacterales; family Pelagibacteraceae; genus Pelagibacter. The sequence goes on along the minus strand of CACOMZ010000002.1, from coordinate 30,546 downwards.
TAGGGGTTTTCATCAGAGCTTTTTTAACACTTTTTCCATTTTTATCGTAATGACCTTCACTACCCTCTTTATCAAAGTAATATAAACTATTGTCTTGACCACTAAGCTCTAAATTTGCAAAAAGAATTTCTCCTGTTTCAACTATTTTATTATTTTCGTTTAAAAAAATTTCATATAGAATCTGGAATTTATCATTCTTTCTTACATCTCTTTGAAAATCTACTTGAAATCCATAAATTCTTGCAAATTCAATAATTGTATTTGGTGGAATATTTTCATCAATAGCTGACTTATAAAGGCTTTGAAAAATTATATTTTCTTTAAAAATAATTCTCTTATCTAATTGAATTGATATTATTTCATCTTTAAAGTTATTATCTTTTATATTTCTTTTTAAAAATATTTTTTTTGTATTTGAAATTTGAAATGTAAATTCATCTATTTTGTTATTAGTTTTATCAATACTAAAATATAAAATTTGTCTAGTATTTAGTTTGTTAAGATTTGTTTTTTTTTCAATAGAATTTTTAATTTTAAGTATTTGTTTCTTATCAATTGAATATCCTTGTAAAATTTCATCAAATGTTTCACCAGATTTTATTTTATGTTTTATTTTTTTAAACTTTGGCTCAAGATTTGAAACAATATGCTTTAATGTTTTTTCAAAGTAAATATTTTCGATAAAATTATTGTAAATTTTATTTTCAACATCTTTCTTATAATTTAGATAAGCAGCGAAAAAACTTAAAAAAATTATTAAAATTATTAATCCAAATATTTCTAAATTATTCTTTAATTTATTTTTAAATATTTTAAGCATTTAGAATTAAACAATTGCAATTATTAATTTAGAGGAGAGGAAAAATCAAAAAAAACACTGAAAAATAGGCTATTTTTACCAATTTTTTTAATGTTATATGCTTGATTTCCTATTATTTTAGCCTATAAGCACTGAACTTTCTCAGTAAAATTATTAGAATACAATAAATTTGTGAGGATTATTGAGCTTTTTTAGCTCAATTAGCTATTTAAAAAGTAAAAATTTAAGAAGAGAAGTGTGGACGGTTAAGGTTACCAGAAATTTGTCGTACACACTTCAACATCATATAAATTTTATTCTTAGAATTTATATGGAAGCTAGTGTGCGCCGTTTTTAAACTTGAGAGTTTGATCATGGCTCAGAACGTACGCTGGCGGCACGCCTAACACATGCAAGTCGAACGAAGTAGCAATACTTAGTGGCAGACGGGTGAGTAACATGTGGGTATCTGCCCTTTGGCCTGGAATAACACGAGGAAACTTGTGCTAATACCAGATAAGTCTTTACGGAGAAAGCTTTATGCACCATTGGATGAGCCCGCACTTGATTAGTTTGTTGGTAGGGTAATGGCCTACCAAGACTGTGATCAATAGCTGATTTGAGAGGATGATCAGCCACATTGGGACTGAGACACGGCCCAAACTCCTACGGGAGGCAGCAGTGGGGAATCTTGCACAATGGAGGAAACTCTGATGCAGCGATGCCGCGTGAGTGAAGAAGGCCTTTGGGTTGTAAAGCTCTTTCGTCGGGGAAGAAAATGACTGTACCCGAATAAGAAGGTCCGGCTAACTTCGTGCCAGCAGCCGCGGTAATACGAAGGGACCTAGCGTAGTTCGGAATTACTGGGCTTAAAGAGTTCGTAGGTGGTTGAAAAAGTTGGTGGTGAAATCCCAGAGCTTAACTCTGGAACTGCCATCAAAACTTTTCAGCTAGAGTATGATAGAGGAAAGCAGAATTTCTAGTGTAGAGGTGAAATTCGTAGATATTAGAAAGAATACCAATTGCGAAGGCAGCTTTCTGGATCATTACTGACACTGAGGAACGAAAGCATGGGTAGCGAAGAGGATTAGATACCCTCGTAGTCCATGCCGTAAACGATGTGTGTTAGACGTTGGAAATTTATTTTCAGTGTCGCAGCGAAAGCGATAAACACACCGCCTGGGGAGTACGACCGCAAGGTTAAAACTCAAATGAATTGACGGGGACCCGCACAAGTAGTGGAGCATGTGGTTTAATTCGAAGATACGCGCAGAACCTTACCAACACTTGACATGTTCGTCGCAACTTTAAGAGATTGAAGTTTTCGGTTCGGCCGGACGAAACACAGGTGCTGCATGGCTGTCGTCAGCTCGTGTCGTGAGATGTTGGGTTAAGTCCCGCAACGAGCGCAACCCTCACTTTTAGTTGCCATCATTAAGTTGGGCACTCTGAAAGAACTGCCAGTGATAAGCTGGAGGAAGGTGGGGATGACGTCAAGTCCTCATGGCCCTTACGTGTTGGGCTACACACGTGCTACAATGGTATCTACAACAGGAAGCAAAACTGCGAAGTTAAGCAAATCCTTAAAAGATACCTCAGTTCGGATTGCACTCTGCAACTCGAGTGCATGAAGCTGGAATTACTAGTAATCGTGGATCAGCGTGCCACGGTGAATGCGTTCCCGGGTCTTGTACACACCGCCCGTCACACCATGGGAGTTGGTTCTACCTTAAGGCAAGGTTTCAAACCCTTGACCACGGTATAGTCAGCGACTGGGGTGAAGTCGTAACAAGGTAGCCGTAGGGGAACCTGCGGCTGGATTACCTCCTTTCTAAGGATAAATGAAATTAAAATTTCATTTTAAATAATACACAGGTAATGTTGACCGTCCTCATTTCTCTTCTTAAAGTAGTGTTTCTCTTGCATGCGGGCCGGTAGCTCAGTTGGTTAGAGCACACCCTTGATAAGGGTGGGGTCGAAAGTTCGAGTCTTTCTCGGCCCACCAACTTAAGATTATGGGGGATTAGCTCAGCTGGGAGAGCGCCTGATTTGCATTCAGGAGGTCAGCGGTTCGATCCCGCTATCCTCCACCAAACACTTAGTTATAAAAATTGTGAATAAAAATTATTAATATCAATATCTATATCCGAACATTAGTAATGTTATTAGCTAATGTTCAAAATAAAAATTTGATTCAACACAGAATTTTTTTCTGTGCATAAATCAAGCGTTTAAGGGCGTGTAGTGGATGCCTTGGCACTGAAAGCCGATGAAGGACGTGATATACTGCGATAAGTTTCGGGGAGCTGTATGTAAGTTTTGATCCGAAAATTTCCGAATGGGGAAACCCACCACTTTATGTGGTACTTTAAACTGAATACATAGGTTTAAAGAGACAACCTGGAGAACTGAAACATCTAAGTAACCAGAGGAAAAGAAATCAATTGAGATTCCGTTAGTAGTGGCGAGCGAACACGGAACAGGCCAGTAGTTTTGTTAAAAAAATTTGAATAGTTTGGAAATGCTAACCATAGAGGGTGATAGTCCCGTATGAGTAATGTTTAACAAAATTCTTGAGTAAAGCGGGACACGTGAAATCCTGCTCGAATATAGGGGGACCACCCTCTAAGCCTAAATACTAATCAGTGACCGATAGTGAACTAGTACCGTGAGGGAAAGGTGAAAAGAACCCCTATTAGGGGAGTGAAATAGAACCTGAAACTGCATGCCTACAATCAGTCGAAGCTCTTTTTAGAGTGACGGCGTACCTTTTGTATAATGGGTCAGTGACTTAATTTATTAAGCAAGCTTAAGCCATCTAGGTGTAGGCGCAGCGAAAGCAAGTCTTAATAGGGCGATTAGTTTAATGAATTAGACCCGAAAACGAATGAGCTTACCATGAGCAGGTTGAAAGTAAGGTAACACTTACCGGAGGACCGAACCAGTTGACGTTGAAAAGTCTTTGGATGACTTGTGGTAAGGGGTGAAAGGCCAACCAAATTCGTAGATAGCTGGTTTTCCGCGAAAACTATTTAGGTAGTGCGTTGAATAAATAGATGTTTAGAGGTAGAGCACTAAATGGGCTAGGGGGAAGAGATTCTTACCAAACCTAATAAAACTCCGAATGCTAAACATTGTTCTTCAGCAGACAGACTGTGGGTGCTAAGGTCCATGGTCGAGAGGGAAAGAGCCCAGACCACCAGATAAGGTCCCCAAATTATGATTAAGTGTGAAAGGATGTGGAAATTCCTTAACAGCCGGGAGGTTGGCTTAGAAGCAGCCATCCTTTAAAGATAGCGTAACAGCTCACCGGTCTAATAGAGTTTCTGCGCCGAAGATGTAACGGGGCTAAAATCATATACCGAATCTGTGGATTTGTAATTTTTTCGAAGATTACAACTGGTAGCGGAACGTTCTGTAAGCCTGTGAAGGGATACCCGCGAGGGATTCTGGAGGTATCAGAAGTGCGAATGCTGACATAAGTAACGATAAAAGAAGTGAAAAACTTCTTCGCCGAAAATCCAAGGGTTTCTGCGCAAGGTTAATCCGCGCAGAGTTAGTCGGCACCTAAGGCGAGGGCGAAAGCCGTAGTCGATGGAAATAAGGTTAATATTCCTTAACCAGATGGTAGTGACGGATCTTGTAAGTTGTAAGTTCTTAATGGATTGAACTTGCCGCGAAAAGGTTCCAAGAAATAGCTCCATCATTAGACCGTACCCTAAACCGACACAGGTGGATTAATAGAGTATATTTAGGCGCTTGAGAGAATGATGTTGAAGGAACTCGGCAAAATGCTTCCGTAACTTCGGGATAAGGAAGACCATCCTGTAGGCAACTATGGGAGGGTGGCACAAGCCAGGGAGAAGCGACTGTTTATCAAAAACACAGGGCTCTGCTAACACGTAAGTGGATGTATAGGGTCTGACGCCTGCCCGGTGCTGGAAGGTTAATGCGGTTGGTGCAAGCTAACTTCTGAAGCCCCAGTAAACGGCGGCCGTAACTATAACGGTCCTAAGGTAGCGAAATTCCTTGTCGGGTAAGTTCCGACCTGCATGAATGGCGTAACGATTTCTCCGCTGTCTCCAACATCAACTCAGTGAAATTGAATTCTCCGTGAAGATGCGGAGTTCGCGTAGTTAGACGGAAAGACCCCGTGCACCTTTACTGCAACTTTACATTGGTATTAGGAAAAACATATTTAGTATAGGAGGGAGACATTGAAGCAAAGGCGTCAGTTTTTGTGGAGTCAACAGTGAAATACCTCTTTTGTTTTTCTTGGTATCTAACTGATAGCCGTTATCCGGCATCAAGACATTGTATGGTGGGTAGTTTGACTGGGGCGGTCGCCTCCCAAATAGTAACGGAGGCGTGCGAAGGTAGGCTCAGAACGGTCAGAAATCGTTCGTAGAGTGCAATGGCATAAGCCTGCCTGACTGTGAGACTGACAAGTCGAGCAGAGACGAAAGTCGGTCATAGTGATCCGGTGGTTCTGAGTGGAAGGGCCATCGCTCAACGGATAAAAGGTACGCCGGGGATAACAGGCTGATACTGCCCAAGAGCTCATATCGACGGCAGTGTTTGGCACCTCGATGTCGGCTCATCACATCCTGGGGCTGGAGCAGGTCCCAAGGGTTTGGCTGTTCGCCAATTAAAGTGGTACGTGAGCTGGGTTCAGAACGTCGTGAGACAGTTCGGTCCCTATCTGCTATGCGTGTAGAAGAATTGAGAGGAGTTGACCCTAGTACGAGAGGACCGGGTTGAACATACCACTGGTGGACCGGTTGTAGCGCCAGCTGCAGTGCCGGGTAGCTAAGTATGGAAGAGATAACTGCTGAAAGCATCTAAGCGGGAAACTCACCTCGAAACTAGTTCTTCCTATAGAGCCGTGGTAGACCACCACGTTGATAGGCTGGATGTGGAAGCGCAGCAATGCGTGCAGCTGACCAGTACTAATAGCTCAATTGGCTTGATTTATGCACTGAAAAAAATTTTTAATCATTATTTTATTATTAATAAACAACAATCATAACAATTTATTAAAAATTGAGTTTTTTTAGGGTTATTTAAAAAATTTATATATTTGTTGAATATTTCTGCTTTATTGGATTTAAAATTTCTTCCATTTTCTCTCCAAAACCCTTATCTATTTTCTTCACAATTTCAATTTGTTTAAGCCACATACTTAATTCAGATGAATTGTCTTTTCTTTTTAGACGATCATAAAAATAAGAGTCCAAAGCATCAACTGTACCAAAGTGACAATATAATGTGTATTTTGCTTTGTCTTTTGGCACTTCTGCTAGATAACTTCCTTTAACAAAAGTCACATTTTCAAGTTTATTTTTTTCTATTGGGCTTCCTCTGTGTATTATTCTGCTGTCAAAAATAATTGCAGAACTTGCTTCCGGACTCAATTTCTTAGCACCTAACAAAAACATAAACACTTTTTCTGGAATTAAATTATATAAATAAGTAAATTTTTTGTGAAATCCTCTTATTAATCTATAAGGTGTATTTTTAATTTTTTCTATTATTGGTGTAAATTTATTAAATTGTATGTAGTGTTTGTGTGATAGTTTAATCACATCTATACCACCTCCATATTCATTATTTTTTTGCAAATAAATACCAATTTTAGAAAAGAAATATTTTTTGTCGTATAAAATATTTTTACAATAATTATATTTTGTTTCACCACCACAATCAGCGTGCCACCCAATAAACTCTTTAAGATTTACGTGATTATTTTTGTGTATTTGAAAAATTGGAAGAATAAATATCTTTTTTTTTAAAAAAATTTCGGCTTCTTCATAAATATGTCTAATTTCATCAGATGCAAATAGTTTAATAATTTCTTCTAATAGCTTTTGATTTTTAATTCTTTCTATTCCTATAGCATTTCCTTCTTTATAATCTGTAAGCTCTTCATCCAAGTCTCTTCTCAAACTAATAATATTTTCTTTTGAGAGTAATGGCTTTGTTATAAAATACCCATTTTTGATATATTTTGAAAAAAAATTATTTTTGTCCATACTTTCAAACCAATTATAATATATGACAATTTTCGTCAATAATAAATTCCGTGGTTTATAGTTTTAAAGTATGTAATATAGATAAATTAAAAAGTCTTAAATATAATAACTAAAATTACACCAAAACATCTATTAAGAAATTTACTTAGTACGAATGAAAAAAAAGCATTGAAATAATGCAATAATAAATCTCAAGTGAATAAGAACTTTTTTATCTATTGAACTATTTAATGAAAAAAAATTAAACTTCTTTGTAAAATTTTTATATTAACATAAACAATAACCTTAAACAAAATTAAATAAAAATTTTAGAAGACCAGATATTTTAATAAAATTGATTATAGATTATTATTTGTTTTGTTGACTGGAGTGGATCGCTGCAATAATAATTCAATTGAAAGCCTGAATGCATATAAAATAAAGCATTATGTTTATAATAATGAAGGTAAAAATTTTTTAAATTTTATAAGTATTTGAGATAAAATATGTAAGATTTAATTTTGCGTTTAATTAATTTAATAGTTAAAAATATAAATAATTGATATTTGATGAAAGATATTTAATGTTTTATGAATGCTGATATAATTTTATTTAAATTATCTTCTATGAATTAATTAGTAAGTAGATGCTATGATAAAAAAAAATAATTGGGCTGGAAAAAATGGACCTCTTTTGATTGCAGAGGTAGGTGGAAACCATGAAGGAAGTTTTAGCTATGCTAAAAAACTTGTAAATCTAGCTATTAAGTCTGGTGTCGATATTGTTAAATTGCAACTATACACAGGCTCAAGACTTGTAAGTGAAGTAGAATCTAAAGATAGATATGAGCATTTTAAAAAATTTGAATTAAGTAAAAATGAACACATATACTTAGCTAAAATGTGCAGATCGCATAAAGTTGGCTATCTTGCCTCAGTGTGGGATTTACAAATGTTGAATTGGATTGATAAATATTTAGATTATTATAAAATTGGATCGGGTGATTTGACAGCTTATCCAATAATTAAAGAGTTTGCACTTAGAGGTAAACCAATAATATTATCAACTGGGTTGTCTAATATTTCTGAAATAAATAATACAATAAAATTTATTCAGAAACAAAATCCAAGGTATAACAACAGAAATTATTTGGCAATTTTGCAATGCACATCAACTTACCCAACTGATGATAATGAAATAAACTTAAACTGTATTGAAACTCTAAGCAAAAAAACTAAAATGGCAGTTGGTTATTCTGATCATTCAATAGGTGATTTAGCTTTGAAAGCAGCTTATGTTAAGGGAGCCGAAGTAATGGAATTTCACTTTACAGACACGAGAAAGAACAAGAAATTTAGAGACCATAAAATTTCATTAACTTCAAAAGAAACTAAAAAATTAATAAAAGATATTTCTAGATTAAAAAAACTTATGGGAAATAGTTTAAAAACACCAACTAAATATGAAATTAAATCAGGACATATAAAATCTTTCAGAAGAGGGGTCTATCCAAATAAAAAATTAAAAATTGGACATAAAATTAAAATGGAGGATTTAACTTTCTTAAGACCAAATCATGGGGTAGATGCAAGAAATTATAAAAAAATAATTGGAAAAACAGTAATTAAACAAATTAAGTCATTCGAAAAAATTCTAATAAAAAATGTACAGTAAAGAAGAAAATATAGTTGGTATTGGGTGTGATTTTCAGTCAGAAAAAGATGAAAATTTTAATAGAAAGTTAGCAATTGAAAATCTTTCAGGAGGTGAAAAAGAAAAAATAAAATGGATGATTGAAAATATGAGTTCAAACAAAGCATTCATTTTTAAATCCCAAGGTAAATCTCAAACAGAAAAAAAGAAAATATTAAATGATTTTCAACAACAATATATTAATTACAGAGATAATTGGCACAACCAGCCTAAGAAAGCACTAAAAGATAAGTGTTATGGAAAAAAATTAGAGGAAAAGAATATTAATCCATTATGTTTTGATATTGAAGTTGCATCAGTATGTGATTTGGCATGTCCTTTTTGTTATAGGCAATATGTTGCTACGCCAGATAAAATTATGACTAAAGAATTAGCATTCAAATTAATTGATCAGGCATCAGAGATTAATGTTCCTTCTATGAAATTTAATTGGAGAGGCGAACCACTACTTAATCCAGCATTAAGTTCAATAATAGAGTATGCGAAAAAAAAAGGTGTTCTTGAAACTATTATAAACACAAATGCAACTGTGCTCGATGAAAAAACATCCAAAAAAATTATAGAGAGTGGATTAGATTTGATGATTTACTCTTTTGATGGTGGAAATAAAGAAACATATGAAAAAATGCGACCAGGTAGATTTAAAAAAAATAGTTTTGAAAACATTTATAAAAATATTTCAAACTTTAATAAAATTAGAAAAAATTTAAAATCGCCTTTTCCAAGAACAAAAATTCAAATGATACTTACAGATGAAACAAGAAAGGTTAAAGATGAATATTTTAAATTATTCAAGGATATTGTAGATGATGTTTCTGTGAAACAGTATACCGAAAGGGGAGGTGATTTATTAGATTTAGATGAAAATTTTGAATCTCGTATAAAAAAAAATAGAAATGAACTTATAAAAAAATACGGAAAAAATGCATCATTACTTAAAGACTCAAAAAATGATGTATATATTTCAAATGGAAGGTTACCTTGTGAGCAACCATTCCAAAGAGTTCTGACAACATATGATGGTAAGGTAGGCATGTGCTGTTATGATTGGGGTGCAACTCACACCGTCGGGTATTTAGATCCTCTTGGTATAAAAAATGGTCATAAAGAATATAAATCAGTAAAAGATAAAGCAGATAACAAAACTAAGGGTTTTCAAATGATGAATTTAGAATTACCTAAAAAAAATAATTTACCATCGCCAGAAACGCTAACAATAAAAGAAATTTGGCATGGAAAAGATATAAATGAAGTAAGAGAAGCACATATAAAAAATAAAGCGGAGAACATACCTATTTGTAAAAAATGCCCATTTAAAGAGACTTACAAATGGGAAAAAATATAATGGATGTTGAGATTATAGCTGAAATAGCTAATGCTCATCAAGGAAAATTTAAAGAGGCTTTAAAACTTGGATTGGCAGCAGTTAAATCAAATGCTAACGCAATAAAGTATCAAATTTATTTTGCTGAAGAATTTTTGGATAAACAACACCCTAGATTTGATCACTTTAAAAAACAATCTTTTTCAGAAAATCAGTGGAAATACATAATTTTAAATTTAAAAAAAAAAACTAATATTAAAATTTATGCAGATGTTCTGGGTGTTAAAGCATTTAGATTATCAAAAAAATTAAAACTTGATGGAATTAAAATTCATTCATCTGATTTAGGTAATGTAAAATTAATAAGATTATTAAAAAATTATAAAAAAAAAATTTTTATATCTTGTGGTGGAAGTACTTTATTTGAATTAAATAATACACTTTCCAAGTTAAATAGTAAAAACATTACTTTATTGCATGGTTTTCAAAGTTACCCAACTAAAATTTCAGATATAAATTTTAACAGGTTTACAAAAATTAAGAATTTTTTTAAATCAAAATATTGTTATGGATATCAAGATCATACATCTGGATCAGATATTTATAATACGTATTTACCATTGGTAACAGTTGGCATGGGGATATCATGTATAGAAAAACATATTACATTTAATAGATCACTTAAGGGTGTTGATTATTTTTCATCTGTAGAACCAAAAAAATTTAAATATTTTGTTAAAGTAATTAGAAATATTGAAAAAAGTTTTGGAAAAAATAATTATGAGTTTTCAGAAAGTGAAAAAAATTATAGAAATGTTGTAAAAAAAAATTGGTTATTTAAAAATGATTTTAAAAAAGGACATAAAGTAAAATTCTCAGATACTGAATTCTTAAGAACTTCTAATAGTGAAATTAATCCTATTAACTTTGAATCTTTTTTGAATAAAAGATTAATTAAAGATGTAAAAAAAAATCAAATTATCACAAAAGATGTATTTGATAATAAGGTTTGTTTTGTTGTAGTTGCAAGATCTAAATCAAATAGACTACCAAATAAAGCAACATTAAAAATAGGAGATTCTTCAACATTAGATCACTTATTTAAAAGATTAAAACATTTTCGAATTAAAAATATTCTATTTTGTACTACAAAAAATAAAGAGGATGACAAGTTAATTAAAATTGCAAAAAAAAATAAAATAGATTGTTTTAGAGGATCTGAGGAAAATGTTTTAGATAGAATGATGAGACCTTTGTATAAAATAAAACCTGATATGGTTGTTAGGATAACAGGAGATGATATTTTGTTTGATAATTCTTACCATAATATAGCTATGAATTTTTTTCTAAGAAAAAACCTTGACTATATTGATCACAAAAAGCTTTTGAGTGGGGCAGAGACAGAAATAATAGATTTTAATGTTTTAGATTTTATTTTTAAAAATTACGAAAATTTAGATGAAACAGAATATTTGACAAATTATATAATCGATAACAAAGACTTTTTTAATATTGGATCTGCACCTGTTAAAAAAAAACATTTAGTTAATACTTCAATGACAATTGATACGATGGATGATTATTTATATGTAAAAAAATTCCTTAATCTTCATTACAATAAAAACAAAAATTTTTATAATTATAACATGGATGATTTAGTTGAATATATAAAAAAAAATCCTAAAAAAAAAAATAAAAAAAATAAAAAAAATATTAAAATCGTAATAAATTTAAAATCTTGAATTGTACTAAATTATATTTCTCTTTTCTCAAAATAATTTATTAATTCCCTTATTCCAGTATCAAGTTGAACTTTAGCTTCAAAACCTTTACTCTTTAATTTTTCATTAGATACAAAATAATCTCTTTGATCAGGATCCTTTTCCCCAATAACAATTTCAAAATCGAATTCTGGAATATATTCCTTTATTTTGTTACATAATCCAAGTTTAGACATATTAGCATCATCAAGTCCCAAATTATAAATATTATTTTTCATTTTTTCAAAATTTTTCATTGAATATAAAAAGGCAGATGAAACATCTGTTAAGTGAACAAAGTTTCTTCTAAATTCGGGTTCATATAATTTTAATTTTTTTTTTTGAAAGGCAATACTTACGAAGTTATTTACCATTAAATCTGTTCTCATTCTATATTCAGATACTCCAAATATTGTAGCAAGCCTAAAACTGATGCTATTTTCTTTTTCCATTATGTAGTTTTCTGCTTCAACTTTTGTTTTTCCATATAAGCTAACAGGGTTTAAAGGTGAATTTTCATCACAATATTTGTTCTTCTCACCAACTCCATAACCACTATTTGATACAGGCATAATTACTGATTGGTCTTTAGAGGTATTTTCACATATAAATCTGATAGAGTCGGAATTAATTTCTTGAGCCTCTTTTGGCATTTTATCACATAATGGGGCTCCTACAATTCCTGCTAAAGGAATTATATAATCATTGTTCTTAATTAACGTTTTCATTAATGGTTTATCCCTAACATCTCCTTTGACAAATTTAAAATTTGATATTTTTTTTAAAATATTGTCGTTTTGTCCAAACATTAGATTATCAACAACAGTTACATCGAAATTATTATTAGAAATGCTCTTTAATAAATTTGAACCGATATAACCAGCTCCACCTGTAATTAAAATTTTAGTCATTAAACCCCCTTATATTTTTTATAATCGAACTTCCATTATTACTAAATTTTATTTTTACGTAATTTAGTTTGTTAAGAGATTTAATTACTTTTTTTTGATTTTTTTTCAATACATACAGCATGAAAAATCCTCCACCTCCTGCTCCGAGAATTTTACCTCCAAGCGCTCCACTTTCTAAAGCAGTTTTATATATTTCATTTATTTTTTTATTAGAGACATCACTGGATAATGATTTTTTTATATTCCAATATTCATTAAGTAATAATCCAAAATCTTTTTCATTATTCGAACTTTCTAAAATTTTTTCTGCGCTTAAAACATAGTCTTTTAATTTATCATAAAAAGTAATTTTATTTTTTAATTGCTTAATTTTATTTTTTTCTACAGAAGATGCGTACCTCGATATATTTGTGTTGAACAATAATATATTTTCCTCTAGTCGATTAATCTTTTCTCCGTTAAGTTTTAATTTATATATTTTAGTCTTATTTTTATGAAAAACTATTTTTCTTAAGCCACCATATGATGCAAAAATACTATCTTGATCCCCAATACTTTCACCTAACATTTTTCTTTCTACATGTATAGCTGATTTGTATAATTCTTCTTTTGTCATTTTTTTATTATTCATGGAATTTATTCCATTGATTAGTCCAACGCAGAATGATGAGCTAGAACCGATTCCGCTTCTGCTTGGAAGATCAGACATATGATGAATTTCCAATCCATTTTTTGGTTTTAATAATTCATAAACTTTTTTTGTAATTGGATTTTTTATTTCCTTAAAAAAATTAAAATCTTCATTTAAAGACCAAACAAATCGATGTTTGTAACTAAACGATTTTGGTTGATTTCGAATTAATAAATAACAGTATTTATTAATTGTAGTTCCAAGAATTAGTCCATTATGTTTATTGTAGTAATCAGGTATATCAGTTCCTCCACCAAAAAAAGATATTCTAAATGGTGTTTTACAAATAATCATTTTAAGTATTTATATGGTTTAGCTTTTATTCTATTAAAATTTTTTACTAATCCAATGTCAATAAAATTATTTTTAAAATATTGACCCTCAACTTTATTTTCCACGATGATTTTTTCAATATAGTTTTTCTCTAAGGAAAATTTTTTTTTAGAAATTTTTAATAACGAATATTTTTTAATCAGGTAAATACCACCATTCATCAGTTTGCCGTTACCTGACTTTAATAATAAATTATTTTTATCTAATTCAAGATTTGAAAGTTTATTATTTGATTTATAATATTTATTCAGAGTTACGGCTATTTTTGCATAACATTTTTGTTTTATACCTTTTTTAATAAATTTATTTAAATCTATATTGAAATGACTGTCACCATTTAGTACTAAAAATTCACTCTTTAATTTTTTTTTTGCATTAACTATTGCCCCGCCAGTGCCGAGTTGTCCAGGTTCTTTAATGCAAAAAATTTTTGTTTTTTTAATTTTTCTTTTATGAAACTCTTTAAAAAAAAAATTTGATTTATAACTGCAAAGTAAATAGATATTTGAAATTTTAGCATTAACTAAATTGTTTATTATATATTGTATAAATGGTTTATTGTTAACTTTCAAAAAAGGTTTTGGTATTTTTTTTGTTATTTTGCCAAGTCTTTTGCCATAACCTCCACACAAAAGAAATGCGTCCATACTATTTTTTATTCAAAAAAAAATTATTTAGATTGCTAACAATATATAAAATTTCTTTTTTTGTTAGTTTAGTTGAACTAGGTAGATGCAGACCTGAATATGACAATCTTTTTGCATTTGGAAAACTTTCAAATTTGAACATTTTTTTAAAATGCTTAGCCTCATTTACTGGAAATATCATAGGTCTTACATCAATATTTCTTTTTTTTAAGTAATTTATCAAATTTTTACGTTTAGAACTATTTTTTAAAAATATAGTTATTAACCAATTAATTTTTTTAGTCCATGTCGAAAATTTTCTTAATTCATAATTTTTATTATTAGAAAGTTTTTTTTCATAAAATTTAATTTGTTGATCTCTAAGTTTTAAAATTTTTTTTAAACTTTTAATTTGGGATGATCCAACAGCTGCTTGAAGATTTGTCATTCTATAATTATAACCTAAATCTAAATGAACATACCTTTCTTTTTTGCTCATTCCATGATCACGTAAGATTTCACATTTTTGAGCAATTTGTTTCGAATTTGTTAGAATAGCGCCACCTTCTCCAGTAGTAATTATTTTATTGGCATAAAAACTTAAAGTAGTAACGTCGCCCAATGTTCCTAATTTTTTTTTTTTATAAGTACCACCCAAGCTTTCTGCATTATCCTCAATTATTTTAAGTTTGTATTTTTTTGTAATTTTCCTTATTTCATCCATATGTGCCGCATGACCAAATTGATGAACAACTAATATTGCCTTTGTTTTATTAGTAATTTTTTTTATAATTTGTTTTGGGTCTATTGTTAAAGTATCTTTATCAATGTCAGCTAAAACTAATTTTGCCCCCGATAAAACAATCATGTTTGCCGGAGCAATAAAAGTTAAACTTGGGCAAATTATTTCATCACCTCTCTTTAGATTTAATGATTTTATAGCTAGATGTAGTGCTGTTGTACAGCTCGAAGTTGATACACAATACTTTACACCATGAAATTTTGCTAAAGATTTTTCAAATACTTTTACAAATTTACCTTGACTTGAAATCCAATTATTTCTTATGCAATAATTTATGTTTTTTGTTATTTCTTTTTTATTTAAATAAGGTTCAAAAATATTAATCATGATAACAGAAAATTAGTCCTCACTAATTTCCATCGTCATTGAATTATTTTTTGGGGAACCAAATTTATAAGGGGTAGTAGAAGCTTCATTTTTAATTTTTTTGTCCCATTTTTTTATTTGCCCTACAATATCTACTTTTACTTTATTTCCCCAATTTTCCAAAAGAGAATTTGTAATTTTTCCTGGTTTTCCATTTCCTATTTTAAGTTTATTTAAAGTAACACAAGGTAATACACAAAAAGGTGTTGAGGTAATAAAACATTCATCTGATTCGTATACATCAAATGGTTCTATATCTTTTTCTATTACCTCAATTCCTAAACTAGGTGCAATATCTGTAACAATAGTTTCCATTGTTATTCCTCTAAGAATATCTTTTCCTTTTGGTGTATAAATTTTGTCGTTTTTAACCATGAAAAAGTTACTTCCTGTTCCTTCTGCAATATACCCATTTACATCTAATAATAATGCCCAAACATCCTCACCTTTGACCATGGAAGCTTCAATATTTGCCATTAAATAAAATAATCTACTTCTATTTTTTATTTTAGGCTCCATTAGTTGCGAGGGAATAGCTCTTTGTGAAGTGATATGAAGGTTTATTCCAGAATCATAAAGATGAGAACAATTTTGAACAGTCCACTTTAATGGAAAGTCTGCAATAATAACATTTGTACCTTTGTGCATATTTGGAATACCATGGTACAATGATAGTAGACCTCTTGAAACATCAATCATGACTCTATGTTCATCGTCGCTTTCAAATAATGGTTTATTAATTTCAATTGTTTCATATACTGCTTTTTCCATCTCATCAATTGATATAGGCATAGGTATTCTTAATATTTTTATACCGGAGTAAAGTCTTTCCAAATGTCTTCTAAGCCTCCATTGGTTTCCATTAAAAGATCTTGTCATTTCAAATACCATATCTCCAAACATTAATGCTGAGTCGTATATTGAAATTTTAGCTTCACTTTCGTTTACAAATTCACCATTAAAGTAGACTTTTCTTTCAATATTTTTTTCCATAATATTTTTATATACCATTCGTAATCTACGTCTATGGTGAATTTTAAACTCTTTAAATATGATTATATAATAATTAAGAGTTTGTAATCAAATGATTGTTCTCCCCCCATCAACAACAAGATTACTTCCGGTAGTGAAGCTTGAGGCGTCGGAGATAAGATAAATTATAGCATTTATAACCTCCTCTGGTTTTGCCATTCTACCCAAAGGAATTTTGGTAGATAATTTTTGAACAAATTTTTGAGGCTGCTTATTATAAACCCCTGATGGAGAGATAGAGTTTACTCTAATATTTTTTTTAGCTAAATAAGTTGCTAGATAGCGACTAAATCCAAGTATTCCAGTTTTTGAAACAACATATGAAATTGGTGTATTGAACTTTACTCCCTTATAATTCATTTTTAAATCAGGTTTATAAATATCATGATCAGGTGAAATTATAGAAATATCGGAACTCATATTTACAATCGATCCATAATTATTTTTTTTCATCAATTTAACAACTTCCTGTGTTACTAAAAAAATTCCATTTAAATTTATATCATTTGCATTTTTCCAGAGTTCAAAATTATAGTTTTCAAAGGAATTAAAATAATTATTTTCATTTTTCATTTGAGGCATTGCTAATGCAGCGAGATTAACTAAAGAATGAACTTTTTTAAATCTTTTTTTTATGATTTTGAACGTATTCTTTACTTCAGTGTTATTAGTAATATCAATTTTAAATATTAATTTTTTATTTTTTATAAATTTTTTACATCTGCTTTTTAAAATATTTTTATCATCGATATCAATTAAAATTGGAATTCCATTATTTTTGATAACATACTCAAATAAATGTCTACCTAAAAAACCATTGGCTCCTGAGATAATAATTGTTTTTCCTTTGATACTAAATGGATTTGTCATATTAATTAAATTATAGACTGCCCTCCATCTACAGCAATAATTTGTCCTGTAATAAAATTTGACTCATTAGAGCTTAAAAAGAAACATAAATTAGTAATATCACTTACAGAACCAAACATATTCATAGGAACATTATCTTTAATATATTTATTAATTTTTTTTGGATCATCTTTCAATTTTTGAAACCAATTGCCATTTTTAAAATAAATATTTCCTGGAGCTACGATATTTACATTAATCTTGTATTTAGCAAGCCTCAAAGATAATTTTTTTCCATAGTTATTAATTAATTTTTTACTAATAGTATAACCAATTGGAGCATTAGTCTTTATAAGTGCTACAATAGAGGAAATTAATATGATACTACCTTCAGTTTTTATTAAATATTTATAAAAATAATCAATAAACTTTTTCGAGGTAAGAAAGTTTTTATTTATAAGCCAACTTTTATTATTTTTATTTTTATTACTTATATCCCCCGCATTTGCTATTAAAACATCTATTCTATTCCATTTTTTTAAAATTCTTTTTTCTATATTTTTAAGTGTGTTTTTTTCAGAAATATCACCACACACCATTATGACTCTGTTGGGAAATTTTATTTTTAAATCTTTATATACAGTATTTAAATGTTTATAATTTCTTGAATTAATTAGTACTCTATAATTTTTTTTTAAAAATTTTTTAGCCAAACCTAATCCTATACCCTTGCTTGAACCTGATATAACAGCAACTTTATGTGGTTTTTTCATAAATAATATTTAATAAGTTTTTTTTTAAAAAATGTTAAATAGCCTTTTATTTCATTGGTATCATTTGAATTTTTTCTAGCAGTTTGAAAGATAAAATTACCATTGTATTTTTTTTTTTTCAAAAGTTTTAGAACTCCACCAAATTTAGTATGTCCCTCTCCCAATGGAACTGAATAATCTTTTTTTGTACAATCTTTAATGTGGACAGTTTTAATATATTCACCAAAAGTATTGATTTCTTTTTTATAATCAAAACCAAAAAAAGTACTATTCCCAGTATCATAGGTTATACCAAAATTATCTTTATTTATAAGTTTACTTACAAAAAATAAAGTCTGTTTATGATTTAAATCAGTTTCAAATGTTAAAGTAACATTTTTTTTTTTTAATATTGGATAAAACTTATTAAGTTTTTCGATAAGGTATTTCATTTTAATTTTGTTTTTAATGCTATTTTTTCCTAGAAGAGGAATATCAAGTTGTTTGATTCCTAACATATTGCAAATATTAATTAATCGTTTTAACTTTCTAAATGAAAATTTATCATCAAAAAAACTATTAAACATAAAATTATCGCAGCAAATAGAAACTATATCAATTTTATATTTTTTTTTTTGTTTAATTATTTTGTTATGATATTTTTTGTTTAAAATAGGATTTTCTTTATAATGTTCATCAATTAACCATTCAATTTTATTTATTCCTATCTTATTTAAAACTTTAAGCTCATTAATCCAGTTATCGAATGGAAATTGTTGTATCCTATTATTTTGCATTTTGGTTAGTCTGCCCTGCATTAATCCTATAATTTTTTTCATTTATTTTTTGTTGAATAATTTTTTAAATAATTATTATCATACCAATTTATAACGTCAAAAATAGAGAAGTTTCTGTTCTTATTAAAAAAACGATAAATTTTTTTAATTAAAATTAAGTCTTTTTTATAATTAATATCTAAAATTAAATTTGGTCTAGATATTTTGGCAGGACATTTAATCGTTCCTATTTTAAAACCAAATTTTTTATATGCTTTTTTTTTATTATAGTCATAAAAATTTAAAGCAATATGTTCTCTAAATCTTTTATTTTTTTGAAATTTCCATATTTTTTTTAATGCTTTAAAATTAAAAATCTCAACACCTATGCCATCTGGATAACCATTTCCTTTAAAATTACATATGTTTGAAGAAAAATCATTTTTAGTTTTTAAATGATATTTAATTAGTCTGTCGTATTCTTTTGGCTCTGGTATTGGATTGTCAGCCGGTAGTCTCAAAATAAAATTCGCATTATAATTAATTGCAGCTTTATAATAACGATCAACCAAGTCATTTTCTGAACCTCTAAAAATATAAATATTATTTTTTTTTGCTATCCTGCATAATATATCGTCTTCTTTTTTTAGGGTTGTAGCTAAAATAATTTTGTCAATTTTTTTTGCTTTTTTTACTCTATAAATAATATGTTCTACTAAAGAAATTCCGTTAATTTTTGATAATACTTTTTTAGGAAACCTTGTTGAACCAGTTCTGGCTTGAATTATAAGAACACATTTTTTGGGTATCATATTTTTTGTTTCTTTTAGATTTTATATTTTAAAAAAATTAAAATTATTAATTTAAAATTAATTTTAATTATTCAAAATATTTATACTTCTTTTAATTTGTTTAATTGTTGCATTTCTAAATTCCAGTATTTTCAATGTATTTTTGAGATGGCTTCTTTTGAGAATTTTTAAATACCATTGATTTTTTTTAATTGGTAAATGCTGATCCTCTAAACCATTATTATGACTGATTTCTACAGCTACAATATAATTTTTTAAAAGTTTAACAAAATTAACTTTTGAAAAGCCAAATGCTTTTGAGGCTAAGTTTAAGTGACCAATATTTAAATTTATTCCTAAATCTTTAGGTTTAAAATGCTTAAATAATTGGATGAATTCTTGTGGTCTTTGCATAATTAACAAATGTTTCTTTTTAAAAGATCCTTCTGTTTCAATTGCTATATTTACTGATTTCTTTTTTGCATAAAGTGATATTTCTTTTAAAGAAAAAAGCATTTGTTTAAAAACTTTTTGATAAGTGTTCTTTTTTGACTTTGACCAGACAAAATCATAATTTTTAGAATTTTTGTTTGAAGATATTGGATCCTCTAAAAATCCCGGGTGAAAAGTATATAATTTTGAATTAATTGATTTTGTAAATCTTATACATTTTTTAATGTGTAAAATACTTTTTTTTCTTATTTTTCTATCTAAAGATGCAATGTTTACTACAAAACTTTTTTTCGGAATAGGAAAGTAATTATGAACCAAATAATTAAGATTATATTTTTTACAAATTTTATAGTAATTTTTTTCAAAACTGTGATTTGATCCTAGTTCTACGTTATTTAAATTACTTTTTTTACAAAAATATAAAACTTTACTCACTGGTGTATTATCTTTAGCGAAAGTTGTTGAAATGAATATATTTTTATTTTTGGACAATATAGTTTCCTATTACCAATATATCTAAACCACAACTATAAAAAGTTTTTAAAGCATCTTCAGGAGAGGTTACGATAGGTTCCCCGTTCACATTAAAAGATGTATTTAATAAGCACGGAACTCCAGTCAATTTTCTAAATTCATTTATGAGATCATAAAATTTTGGATTCGATATTTTATCTACAGTTTGAACTCTGGCAGATTGATCTTTATGCACTACTGCTTTAATTAAATGTTTTTTATTATTCCTAACTTTGACGACTTTTTCCATGAACGGAATTTCATCATTTTTTTTCATCACAAAGTAATTTGAAGCCTCATTTTTCAAAACTGATGGTGCAAAAGGTCTATAACTTTCTCTATATTTAACTGCATTGTTAACTTTCTCTTTACTAATATTGTATCTAGGATCAGCAATAATTGATCTGTTTCCTAGAGAACGCTGACCAAATTCCATTGCATCTTGAAACCAACCAATTAATTTTCCCTTAGCGATATAGGCACTAATAGTTTTTGAGATATTTTTATCGTATTTATAATTAATCTTAAATTTATTTAATATACTCTTTATCTCATCATCTTTATATGATGGCCCTAAAAAGTTATGCTTTAATTCATACCTTTTTTTATTTTTTAAAATATTATTATATAAGTATAAAGCTGAACCAATAGACTGACCACTATCGTCTGGACATGAAGAAATCCAAACATTTTCAAATGGAGTATTTTCACGCACTTTTCCATTCAATACTGAATTCATAAAAGAACCACCTGAAAGGACCACGTTTTGGCTTTTAGTTATTGAATTTAAATTTTTTAGCATATGAAACATGATTTCTTCAAAAACTTCTTGCATCGCTGATGCTATTTCATAGTGCCTTTGCGTAAATTTTTCTCCTGTTTTTCTTGGGGGGCCTAAAGCTCTAATAAATTTTTCAGTATAAAAATTTGGCAAAACAAGGATATGTTGTTTAAAATAATTTTGATCAAGGCTAAACGTTCCATCAACATTTAATGAAACCATCTTTTTTATGATTCTATAAAATTTATTTTTTTTTGATCCATATGATGATAGTGCCATTACTTTCCATTCATCATGTTCTGGTTTGTAACCTAAGTATTCAGTAAATGTGCTATAGAAAGAACCTGTTGAGTTTGGTATCTTCATCCTATTCAATAACGTCAACTTATTATTCTCACCAAAAAGAAAATTTACTGTATCATCTTCTCCTGCCCCATCTGCAGTTAGTATTGCGCTTTTTTTATATGGTGATAGAAAGAAACCATTAGCTGCATGCGATAAGTGATGATTTATATAAAAAACTTTTAATTTATTTTTGCTTAGTTGAATTTCTTGTTTTGTATATTCGCTTTCACTGTTATCTGGTGAAATTTTATTAATTAACTGGTCAGGTATTGAATAAAAATAATCACCTCTAAATCTTCTGTAATTCGAAAATATCGGATGAAATTTTTTAAAATGTACGGATGGATTATAAGAGTTAGCAATATAGTCAATTTGATTGAGAGAAAGGTTTGCTTTCTTTAAACAATGTCTTATTGCATTATGTGGAAAAGATCTTGTCATTTTTTCTCTAGTCAATCTTTCCTCTGCTATAGCACTTACAATCTTGCCATCAACTATTAAAGCAGCTGAGGAGATATACATATCGTGATTAATACCAATTATTTTCATTATGTAATTTTTTTAATCATATCCTTTTTAATTGTCGAGTTTGGCTTAATATTAATTCTAGCTTTGTAAAGATTTATATTTACCAGAGATTTTGGTAAAATACCATTTCCAGGTCTTTTGATATCAAACATTTTTTTAGATAGTTTAGTTCCTTTCTTTATAAATGTATTTGAAACTAAACTTTTTTTCAAAATTTTTCTATTTTTTTGTTCTGACTGTAATATTTTTTTTTTAAAACTTCCCAACGATAAACTCGTCAATCTTACTAATTTTATTGTTTCTTCTAATTCTCTAGGCGACAAAGACATTCTATGGTCAGGTCCAAACATTTTTTTATCTATCGTAAAATGTTTTTCAATTACATTTGCTCCCATAGCTGTAGCAGCGATAGAATTTGTAAAACCTACTGTATGATCTGAGTATCCAAAAATACATTTAAATTTTTTTTCATAACTTTTCATTACATTTAAATTGGAGTCAGCATTTCTTGAAGGGTAATTTCCTGTGCATTGAAGAATAATAACTTTACCTTTTAATCTTTTATTTAGTATTTTAAACGAAAGAGCAACTTCATCTAAAGTTGACATCGCAGTTGATAAAATCACCGGTTTTTTTTTTTTTGATATATATTCAAGCAAAGGAATATTTTGATTGTCAGTAGAAGCAATTTTAAATGCTGATACTCCTAAGGTATTTAATAGATCTACACTTTCATAATCATAAGGGGTGCTTAAAAAGATAATGTTTTTTTTTTTACAGTATTTAAAAATTTCATAGTGCATATTTTCTGACATTTCTTGAGTTTTTAAAAGCTTAAACCATGATTGGCTTTTATTGCTGCCTGTTGTTTCAATATGGTATTTAGATTTAGGTGCTTTTTCCAAAATAATATTTTCTGTTTTAAAACTCTGAAATTTAACTGCATCAGCTCCACATTTTTTTGCAATATCTACCAGCTTTTTTGCATTTTTGATTGATCCATTGTGATTTACTCCAGCTTCAGCAATAAAAAATACAGGATTTTCAGGACCAATAATTTTATTTTCAATTTTAATCGTTTTCATATTTTTTTTGTATTTAAATACAATATATCTTCAATGCAAGATTAAATTATTTAATAATACTACTTATTTGTTTTAAAGAAGTAATTTTAAAATTACTACGAATTTGATTATGTTCTTTATTATTTTTATCAAAAAAAAATATTGTTTTTATTTTAACTTTTTTTCCAGCTTCAATGTCTTTATATCTATCGCCTATAAAGTAACTTTTTTTAAAATTAATATTCCATTTTTTTTTAGCTTCAAATAACATCCCTGGATTTGGTTTTCTTCTAAAGTTTTTATCATTTCTTGCAAAAGAAACATAAATATCATCTAAATTAATTTTTTTCTTTATAAAGTTATTTATTTCATTTACATTTTTTTTAGTATTCAGTCCTCTAGAGACATCAGGTTGGTTAGTAATCATTATTAGCAGATAGTTTTTTTTTTTTAAATATTTTGAAATTTTAATGATATTTTTTTTTAATCTTAAGTTTTTAAGAGTTTTAGGGGATTGCGATTTTTTATTTAATATTAAATGATTAATGGTGCCGTCTCTATCAAAAAAAACTGCTTTTTTCATTTTTTAATGTATATCTTTTGTTTTTTTAATATATATAATTTATCTTAAATATCCAAATTGTTCATGAAATCTGAATTAGAAAAAAAAATTAATGACAGCCTAAATGCAAAATATAGCTTACTGTCTAGTAAAAACAAAATAGATAAAGTAATAAATTTAATTTATTCAAAAATAAAAAATAATGGAAAAATTTTTATTTGTGGAAATGGTGGTTCAGCGGCTGACGCGCAACATCTCGCTGCTGAATTTATTGTTAGATTGAGACCCAAGATAAATAGAAAGCCACTCCCTGCAGTATCTATTGTAGGTGACACATCTACGATAACAGCTTGTAGTAATGATTATGACTTTAGTCAGGTGTTTAAAAGAAATTTAGAAGCTTTAGCAACAAAAAAAGATTTACTATTAACTATATCTACATCTGGAAATTCCAAAAATATAGTTGAGGTGTTAAAATATGCAAAAAAAAATAGTATAAAAAGTATAGGTTTTTTGGGTTCAACTGGTGGTAAGGCTAAAAATTTTTGTGATAATAGTTTAATTGTAAGATCTAAAAATGTTGCAAGAATTCAAGAGGCACATATTTTTTTAGGTCATTATATTTTGGAAAAAGTTGAAGATCTTTTAATTAAAAATCACAATATTTAGATTATAAGTATAAATATTAGTATTAATATAAATCGCTTGTGCAATTATTTTTAATACTTTAAGTAACGTTTAGTATTTAAAATTTATAAAAATTAAAAAATTGAGTTCTAAATATCAAAAACAAGTTATATACCTTGTTGAATCTCCTCTAACGGAAAGAGACTTTAATCGATTTGGCATTCTAAATTGGATTAATCATGGTTGGAATGTAGAGGTTTTCGATCTTACAAGTTTAAACGCTCCAGAATTCTGGGAACATATTAAAAAAGATAATTCAATTTTTAATTTTGAGGGATTGAGAATTTTTCACAATATAAATGAGTTATTATTTGAAATTAGCAACCTTAAAAATAAAGTAATATTCATAGATTTATTAAATTTTAGAAATATAAATATTAAAGTGAGAAAAGCTGCTCGTGCAAATGGCATAATAGTAAACCTAAGACTTGGCAACATTCCAAAAGGTCAAACAGAAATAAAATTTATAGAATTATTTAAGGTACTCATAAATCCATTTTTTTTTTTCAAAAAAATGAATGCTTTTCTTAAAAATAAGCTATATCAGACAAGAGCTAAAAAATTTAATCCTGACTATTTAGTGGTTGGAGGAACAAAGTCCATGTCAGGTGTCGATTATAGAAAAACCTCAATTATCAAGGCTCACAATTTTGATTATGACTATTTTATTGAAAAAGAAAATAAAAAATCAAAAAAAAATAATCATGGGTCACTTGTATTTTTAGATGAAGACGCAGCTTTCCACTTAGATTATATGCGTTTAAAAATTAAGCCTTTTGTAACCCCAGATAATTATTATCCAATTATAAATAATGGCCTTAATAAAATAGCAAAATTATTAAATCTGAAAATTAAAATTGCAGCACATCCGAGGTCAAATTATGAGACTAAACCAATAAAATTCAAATTTCCTATAGAAAAAAATAATACTTTTGACCTAATTAGAGACGCCGAGGTAGTTATGGGTCATAGTAGTACCGCACTTCAATATGCAATACTTTTGAAAAAACCAATTATTCTTGTTACAACCGATGAGATTCAAAAAGCTTATTATGCTAAACACTGGAAACAATTAATTCATAGTTTAGCGATTACACTGGGGAAAAAAGTTATTAACTTGGATCATATCTCAGATCAAAATAATTTTCAAGATTGCTTAAAAGTAGATCATAAAAAGTACGAATTATATGTTGAAAATTTTATTAAATCGAAAGGATCGTCAGAAAAAAAACTTTGGGATATTGTTATAGAACATATGGAAAAAGATTTTCATTGAAAAAATATTTCATAATATGACATGACCAATTTTACCATTGTAAGTATTTTTAGATTTAATGAATGACTTTAATTTAAGAACTATTATGCCTGGTATTTGAGAATAAAGTATATTTCTTTCTATTTTAAGACCTGATCTATTTTTAAATATAGGCTTTAAACCTGATCCATCATGTTTGAATACTAAATTTTTAAGAGTTTTTACCAATATTACACAATTTAGTTTAAATATTTCAAGATTATCAATCATATGTTTTATATTGGAAGTTTTTTGATCATTCCAAGTGTAGATAATAATATTATCACAATTTGTAAATTGAGTCTTATTTTTTCTTATAAACTCTAAAAGTAATTCACTTAATCTTGTTCCATAATTAGAATAATAATTATTTCTTTCGAAATAATAAATTTTTTTTAATTTCAAATGATTAATAATTTTTTGAATATTTATATCAGGTGAACTTACAATTATCTTTTTTATGTAAAGATTATTACTTAAATCTTTTAATTTTTTAATAAATATTTTTTTTGCTTTTTGGTTTGAGGAATGGATTTCTTGAAGACTTCTAATTGGAAAAAAACAAATATTATTTGTTTTTTTTCTATTAAACTCTTTGAAAATAAGTTCTTTAGTATAATTAATTTTTGAGGTTTTTTTTGTCAAACTCTTTGCATGCTGTCTATAATAAAATAATGGTTTATTTATATTACCAATTTTATATTTGTTGATTACCTTAAACCACATGTAAACTCCATCTTGGCAATCATATTTTTTTGAGTATGTTCCTACCTCTTGAAATACAGATTTTTTATACATGGTACATGCTCCATGTGCAGGCTGATTAAGAAGTGTTACTTTTTCTTGAAAATTATGCCGTTTTACTCTGTCTAAAATATTATTTTTTTCATCAATTAAATAGTAATCAGGAAATATAACTGAAGCTTTTAAGTCAAAAAGTTTGTTTAGTAAAATTTTAATAGCATCTCTATGTAAAAAATCGTCCGAGTCCAATCTTATTATATACTCTCCATTTGACACTTTAATTGCCTTATTAATTGATTTAATAAGCCCAGATTTTTTTTGAAAATAAATTTTTATTTTATTATTATTTTTATATTTTTGTAAAATTTTGGTTGAGTTGTCAGTTGATCCGTCGTCAATAACTACATACTCAATATTTTTATAACTTTGATTAACTACTGATTTAATACATTGCTCCAAGAACATGCTATAATTTCTATTAATCGTATAAACAGTAACTAACGGATTAATGTTCATCTTATTTTTTATAATTTTAATTTAATAAGAGTATTATTGTAAGGGTTTAAAAAATTAACAATTTTCATTTAAATTATTTATCAAAAAAATTTATATATTCAATTAAATAAATATATATATATTTAAAAAATAAAATTAATTTTTAAAATTTCAATTTTAATTGAAATCAAACTACAAAATTTTTATTATATAAAGTATATGATTTCTAGAATTTGGAGTTTTTGTGATTAATCTTCTTAAGAATAAAATAGAAAAATTCACTAATATTAAAATTCGTTTTGATCTTCCAAAGTCAAAAAAAATTATTCAATATGATCATATGAATTCAGATTTTCTAAAAAAAATTCTTAAAAAAGATATTAATGTTGTTTCTAGGCGTAAACCTGAAATTTATTTTTGGATTTTTATAAAACAAATTTTTTTTTTCGATTTGAGTTTTTCAACATATCTTAAAAACTATATTAAATTTACATCTGCAAAGATTGTAATTACTTTTATTGATAATGGTTTAGTTTATTATACGTTTAAAAATAAAATTAATAACGTTCACTTTATTTCAATTCAAGTTGGAAATAGGTTAAAAAAAGCTTTTCCAGATAAAAATTCTATACCTTTTGAAAATTTAAAATGTGATTATATTTTTACTTTAAATAAATATTTTATTAAAGAGTATAAAAAAATTATAAATTCTGACTATTATGTTTTAGGAGCTTTCAGAAATAATTTTATGAAAGTGAATAAAACTCAATTCAAAAAAAGTAATTTATTTATAGGAAGTAGCAATCTATATAAAATGCGAATAGGTATTAGTCACAAGCTTTTTAGTTATTTGTCAAAATATTTTTCTGACTCTAATAAAAAAGTTTACATACTTTTAAAAAGTAAAACCAATACTGGTCAAATAAATGAAATCAAATTTTTTAAGAAATTTTTTAACAATTCTAATTGTGTTTTTCTTAAATCAAAAAGAATAGAAAATAGCTATAAAATTATAGATAAGTTTGAAAATATAATATTTTCTAATTCTACTCTAGGTTATGAGGCTATTGCACGAAAAAAAAAAGTCGCTGTATTTGCAGTTAATAAAAATAAAATTCAAAGAAATTTATTTGGATGGCCAAAAAAAGATCAAAAAAAAAATAATTTTTTCTCTGCGAAAAAGTTAAATTATAGTGAAGTAAAAAGAGTTCTAGACAACGTAAATAATTGCAGTCAGATAAATTGGGAAAAAAAATATTATAGAAATATTCGTGACTTGATGTATTTTGATAAAGATAATTATCTGCTTAAAAAAGTTATAGAAGATATTTTAAAAAATTCTAATTAAAATTAGGATTTTAAATATTAAAATACAAATTTATGAAAACTTTAAAAAAAATATTATTTTTACTTAATTCTCGTGAACGTAAAAAAGCTTTTTTACTAATATTTATGATATTGATTATGGCTATATTAGATATGATTGGTGTAGCTTCTATTTTACCTTTTATATCAGTGCTAATGGAACCAAGTTTAGTTGATACAAATTTTGTTTTACAAAGCATGTTTCAAGCTTCAAGAATATTTGGAGTTGAAAATAATCAAGAGTTTCTTTTTTTATTAGGTGTTTTGGTATTTGTATTGATAATTACTTCACTTGCTTTCAAGGCCTTAACAACTTATTTGCAAATAGGTTTTGTAATGATGCAAGATTTCACAATTAGTAAACGTTTGGTAGAGGGATACCTAAATCAACCTTATAGTTGGTTCTTGAGTCGCCATAGTGCAGATCTTGGAAAGAATATTTTATCTCAAGTAAATTTGGTAGTTGGTGGTGGTATTAGGCCATTAATGGAATTAATAGCTAAAGGAGCAATTTCAATAGCAATTATTGTTTTATTAATTATCGCTAATCCAAAAATTGCTTTAATAATGGGTCTTTCACTAGGTGTTAGTTACACTATTCTTTATACATTTCTAAGAAGACATCTTAATCGTATTGGGGAAAAGCATTTAAAAAATAATCAATTACGATTTACTGTTGTTGCTGAAGGTTTTGGTGCTGCAAAGGAAGTAAAATTTGGAGGTTTAGAAGAGACTTATATAAGTCGGTATTCAGATTCCGCTAAAACTTTTGCAAGAAGTGCAACATCTCAACAAATTATAAGTCAATTACCTCGTTTTTTTTTTGAGACTATAGCTATTGGTGGTGCATTGCTATTGATACTTTATTTGATGAGACAATCAGGTAGTTTTAATAATGTTATACCAATTATTAGTCTTTATGTTTTTGCTGGTTATCGTTTGATGCCCGCATTACAACAGGTATATTCTTCTTTTAGTCAACTTACATTTACAGGTCCTGCAATAGATAAACTGTATAATGAAATTAAAAATATTAAAATATCAAAAATAAATCAAAATCATGGAATTTTGTCACTTAATAAAGAAATAATTTTAAAAAATATTTTTTATAATTATCCTAATTCATCGCGAACAGCATTAAAAAATATAAATTTAAAAATTCAATCTAGAACTACTGTTGGACTGGTAGGTGCCACTGGAAGTGGGAAGACCACTACCGCTGATATTATTTTGGGATTATTTGAGCCACAAAAAGGCTCACTAGAAGTTGATGGAAAAATTATAACTCAAAAAAACTCAAGAGCATGGCAACGTTCTATTGGATATGTACCTCAGCATATTTTTCTAAATGATGATACTGTGTCAGCTAATATTGCTTTTGGAATTGAAGCAAAAGATATTAATGAAGAAGCAGTTAAAAAAGCCTCTAAAATTGCAAACTTGCATGATTTTGTAACAAATGAGTTGCCTAATGGATACAATACTGCAGTTGGTGAACGTGGTGTGAGGCTGTCAGGAGGACAAAGACAACGCATAGGTATTGCTAGAGCTCTTTACCATAACCCTAAAGTTTTAATTCTAGATGAAGCAACTAGCTCACTTGATAATCAAACTGAACAAGCTGTAATGGAGGCAGTAAATAAGCTTAATAAAAATATCACAATCATAATAATCGCTCATCGTTTAAATACTGTCAAAAATTGTGATGTTATATTTCAATTTGAAAAAGGAGAACTCATCAAACAAGGAAGTTTTGATGAAGTAATCAATCATAATGAGAGTACTGCCTTCTGAAATAATGAATGATAATTTATATATTGTAGAGGGAGAAAATTTTATATTTAATAATGAATTTGAAAAAGGTTCAAAAGTAATTTTTTTGGATAAAATACAAAAGGAGTTTCATAATCAATTTTCACTTTTGAAGAACTTTGAAGAAAATCAGATATTTTTAAGACAAAAATGGCTAATATTACAAGAGCAGGTATTTAAAAAAATAAAGGTTCAATTAGATAAGGATGAAGATTTTAAATATTTGCTTTGCAATCTTTTTTTTGAAGCATCGCCCAATAAGATAAAATCAATTTATCAATTTTTTAAAATTTATTTAGTATTAGATTATATTAAAAAAGAAAATATTAAGAATGTTTATCTATTAAACATATCTAATGAAGTTGAA
>CACOMZ010000001.1 GCA_902628525.1 uncultured Pelagibacteraceae bacterium | reverse complement strand
GCATGGCTCTATACTACTGATAAAGAACTTTGTGATTATGTAATGAAGAGAGTTCCTGAAATTATTAATGAATTACCTGAGCATAATAAAAATAATGCTGACGCTGCTTGGAGAGATTATGGAGAGGTTATATTGTGCGATACTAAAGAGGAAATGATTAAAATTAGTGATGAATATGCTCCTGAGCATCTAGAAGTTCAGGCTGAGAATTTAGATTGGTATTTAAATACTTTAAAAAATTATGGATCTCTATTCTTGGGAGAAGAGACCACTGTTGCTTATGGTGATAAATGTAGTGGACCAAATCATATATTACCAACAAAAGGTGCAGGTAAATATACTGGTGGACTATATGTTGGAAAATTTATTAAAACGGTCACATACCAAAAGATGAATGAGGAATCTAATAAAGAAGTTGGAGCTGCTGCAGCGAGAATATCTAGATACGAAGGAATGGAAGCACACGCTAGAACCGGCGATGTAAGATTAAGAAAATACGGATTTTCAAACTAATAATTAAATAGGATTAAAATATGAAAAAATTTGATGAATTAATGAGCGTGGGCAATGAAATTGAGAATATTTCTGCAGAAGAAGCTAAAAAAAAGTTGAACGATCCTAATGTTCAATTTGTTGATGTAAGAGATAAAGAGAGTTTTTCAAAAGGAACTATAGGAAATGCTGTTCATATGGATAGGGGTTTGCTTGAGTTTTATTTAGCTGAGGGTAGTCCGCTAGAAAATGATATATTTAAAAATAACCCAGATAAAGAGTTTGTTGTTTTTTGTGGACTTGGTGGACAAGGAACTTTAGCTACCAAAACAATGAAAGATATGGGTGTAAAGAATGTAAAGAATATAACAGGCGGAATGTCAGAATGGGACAAAATTAAAGACTAACACTTATTATTTTTTAAATCCAAATAAAGAGATGCTGACCAAGAAAAGTTTTTTGCGCCAAATGGCTTGCAACTTCTGGAACTAAAATATTCGTAAAAACCTTTTTTCTCGATAATTTGAACGGTCATTTTTTTTACTTTATTTGCATAAACTTCATCTTTGTTTTTTAGACCTTTATAAATTAACCAGTTACAATTTATCCAAATTGGTCCCCTCCAATATCGTTTTTCCTCGAAAGATTTATGATTTGATTTAATAGATGAAAAAAAGTACTCACTTTTAGTATTATGTTTTTTAAGATTCTTAATTAATTTCTTATTGATTATATTATTATTTATATCGGCAAATAAAACAAAGTAGTTGCTTATAGAAGGAACATAAATCCTTCTATTATGTCTTAAATCTTTTGAAAAAAATGTTTCTTTTTTTTTGTCGTATAATTTCAATAAATTTTTTTCAGTAATTTTTATGTAATTACTAATAACAGTTTTATCTAATTTAAATTGATCTAATAGATTAGCTAAATCCTTATTTGCTTTTAAAAAAATGGAATTAAAACCAACATCAACAACATTAAATAAGGATAATTTAAAAACAGTTTTTGGATTATAATTATGTTTTTTTAATTTATTCTTTATTGTTACATATTTGTCATAATCTACATTAAGTGGCCTATATTCTGGATTTACAACTTTATTATCAGCTCTTTTATAATTAAGATTTTTTTCTATAACTATCTTTTTCATTGGGCTATCCCATATTGGTGAATTGTCATAACCACTTTCCCAGGGATGTAAAATTGAAACTAAACCAGAATTTTTTGGATCTCTAAATTTGATAAACCATTCATGATATTTTTTTATTTTTTTTATAATTTTTTTAACTGTTAAAAACTGATTTTTGTTAATTTTATTATTATCTAATATTTCCTTAAGAATTGAACTCAAAATTGGTGGTTGAGTAATACCTGATGAATGAATTTTGTTTCCACAATTCCAGGCGGTATGATTTGGGTAATAATTATTATTTGTATCATGAAACAATATATGTGGGACCATTCCATCCTTCCATTGCCCATCAAGTAATGTTTGAATTTCTTTTAAAGCATAATTTAAATTAAAATAAGAATAACCCAACGCTATAAATGCTGAATCCCAGTTCCATTGTGCTGGATACAATTTATTATTTGTTGGTAAAGTATAGCCCTTTTTTCTGTTACCTAATAAAGTTTTTTTCGCTTTATTGATTAAATTTTTCATTAACCTTTAACACTGCCTGCTGTTAATCCACTAACTAAATATTTTTCAAAATATACAAAGATAAACAATACTGGCAAGGTTACTACTACTGATCCTGCCATTAAATACTGCCTAGGGGTTTCTGCGTCTCCACTTAAATATTGAATTGCTCTTGATAAGGTAAAAGAATTTGGATTATCCAAAAACATTAGAGAAAATAAAAACTCATTCCATGCAATCATAAATACATATAAAGCAACTGATGAAATTGCTGGAATACTCAATGGAATAATGATTTTGGTTATAATACCGAACCAACTTAATTTATCCATTATTGCTGCTTCTTCTAATTCTTTTGGAATACTTTTAAAGTATCCTTGCAACATATAAATAGCGACAGGAAGTGTAGTCGCTGTATAAACAATTAATAATCCTTCAATAGAATTTCTTAATCCTAATTGGCTAAAAATTGTATACAAAGGTATCACAAGGACAATTGCAGGGAACATATATATTATAAGTATCGATGTAGATAAAAAGTTTTTTCCAAAAAAATTTAATCTAGCTACTGCATAAGCTGCAGGAATTGCAAAAAGAAGCGTTATAACTACAGTTCCAACAGAAACAATTGTACTAGTCAAAATATATTTTCCAAATTTGTAAGATTTAAAAATTACAAAATAAGATTTAAATAAATCTTTAATATCTTGACTAAAATTTATACTAAAGTCTAAAGGATTTACTAATAAAGCTATTTGGGTTTTAAAACTTGTGACTATCATCATATAAAATGGAAATAAAATTACAAAAGAAAAAAATAATATTCCAAACAAAGTTAAAAAATCAAATAGGATTACTTGAGTTGAGTGCTCTTCTTTTAAATTATTATAATTATATTTACTAATCTTATTAGTAAAAAAATATAAAATTAAAAATACTCCTATATTATACCATAAAGGTAATTTTTGTATTAAGTAACCATCACAAATAACGACTGCGAATGAAAAAATAATTGATTTATAAATATTCTTAATTCTATCGTTTATGCCTATTTGAGCCAATGATATAAAAAAACCAGAGACAAATATTACTTCAATATTAAAACTATTTATATTTAGACCTTGTAACGTTGCTAATATTTTCCAAATTGAAATTAAAAAAATAAGGAAAAATGAAGATATTAATGAAAATATTAAAATATTTTTAGTCCTCATCAACCCTCTTTCCTAAGAGTTTAAAATAGAAAAACATAAACATTAAAAGTAATAAAACAATTACAATTGATACAGCTGATCCCATTCCAATATCAGATATTGCAAAACCTTGTTGATAAACATTAATTGGTAAAGTTCTTGTACCAGATGCACCTCCGGTAAGTAAAAATACATCCTCAAATTTGTTAAAATTCCATATAAATCTAATCATAAATAAAATTGAAATAACTGCTGTGATTTGAGGAAGAGTAATTTTAAAAAATTTCTGAAATGGGCTTGCACCATCAACATCAGCAGCTTCGTATAATTCCTTAGGAATTGCTTGAAGTCTCGCAAGAATAAACAAAAAGGCTAAGGGAAAATATCTCCATATCTCAAACATAATTACTGTCGTGAGTGCTAACCTTAATTTGAAATCGAAACCTAAAACATTTAATTCTATATATTTTTGCCCAAGAAGATTTATTGGTGTTTCAATAATTTGATAATTTATTAATAAACTGTTTAATGTGCCACTATTTGGATCTAGTAATAATTCCCACGTATAAGCTAAAGCAACAACCGGAGCCACATAAGGGAAAAGCAAAACGCTCCTCATAAATGTTCTTCCGTGAAATTTTTGGTTTACCATTTGAGCGGTTAAAATTCCAAATACAATTGAACCAACAGTGCCAAAGAATGTGTAATAGAAAGTTGTTAAAAGCAAATCTAAAAATTCATTTTCAAACAAAACTTTTTTAAAATTTTTTAATGTAAAGTTAGTGTTGAGCAGTATATTATCAGATTTACCGTCTAATTTTGGCTTAATTAATTTAAGTCTTTTTTTATCAATATTTGACCCATCATTCGTTTCAAATACCACATTTAATTTTTCTCTATATTTTGCAGGCCAATTTCCAAACTCACATTTTAGAGTATGTTTTTCAAAGCTACATCTCGGATCTAGTTTTTCAATTTCAAAATTTTTTGGAAATTTATCCTGAAAAGAAACATCTCTTATTTCTTGAAGTAAGGAACTATTTCTTAACTTGTATAATATTTTTATTTTAGTGGTTTCTCCTGATATTGTCTTAACAATTTTTTTTGCTCTAGGCTCGGGAATTCTTATATCTTTTAATTCAACTTCTTTAAAACTTATCCAAACATTAGAAAAAATTGGAAATAAAATTATTCCAAAAACCAAAAGGACTGCAGGCAAAGTTAATATATACGCAGTTCTTTTTTCAGACGATATTAATTTATCACTCATAAAAAAAAGCGGATAACTTATATTATCCGCTTTTTTTAAAAATTAAAAATTATTAGAACTTAGCTAACTCAGCATTTATTTTATTAACAGCCTCATCAACAGATATCTGATCATCAACAAACTCTCTTACGATTCTGTTTATGAACTGTGCGTTAATAATTTTAGATGCTCTAGATAGCTCACCTTCTTTTACACCCCATCTGCTTGCTGTATCTAATCCTGCAACAATATTATTGATTACATCTGCAGAATATAGATCTGTTAACGGAGCTTTTCTATCAACACCTACAGGTAAATTGCTCCAAGCTTTTGTAAATGCGTTTGGATCACTTGAGTTTCCTCTTCTTACTGGAAATTTACCCTCTGGTGCAATAGATAAAGTACTAGTGTATCCTTCGTCCATTGAGTACATAATAAATTGTTTAGCTTCATCAGTGTCTGCATCAGCAGTAATTCCAAAATATCTAATATCTGCCCAAGCGGCACCTTTTTTATTATTTGGTCCACTAAAATTAGTAATAAAACCAGTTTTCTGAGCTAACTCATTAGATGTTGGGTCTACGTTAAATGTTGGTGGAGCTGAATCTCTTAATCCAGCTAACTCATCCATTATAAATGGAGACCAAATTATCATTGGTGTACGACCAGCAAAATACAAAGCTCTTGATTGTTTCCAGTAAAGTTCTCCTGGAGGGCTTGCCTTTGCTAAAACTTTATAAAACTCTAGGGAATTTTTTAAAGCTTTTCCTTGTTTTTTAGTCCCACCTTTTTTTACTATATTTACTCCATTCGCTAACAACACATGCTCTAAAACTTGACTCATAAAATTCTCGTCAGTTTTTGTAGCAGCTACAAATCCATACATGTTATCACTTGATAGCGTTTGAATTGCTTTTGTAATATTTGCATAATTTGTGGGAGCTTCTAATCCAGCTTTTTCAAAAAGATCTTTTCTGTAAACTACCATTTGCGTCCATCCATCAACTGGAACTGCTGCAATCTTAGATCCCTTTTTAGCCATACTTAATGCACCAGGTGCAAAAGTTTTTTTTCCAAGTTTTTTTACAACATCATTGTTAGCATCTACGTCCAATATGCCCGCTTCTGCCCAAGGCAATACATACTGTAGTGTATGATAAATCACATCCGGTAAATCACCTGCGGCTGCAGCTGCTGTGGCTCGTGTCCCCAAATCTTTTTCCTCAATTGGAATAACATCTACCTTAATACCTGTTTTTGCTTCAAAAGCTTTGGCCATTTCCTCTTGTTTTGCCATTCGTGCTGGCTGAACTTCAGTAGTCCAAAACTTAATGTCTGCGTATACAACATTCGAAATAAAAAATGAAATTACGCAGAATATTTTTATTATATTTTTCATTTTTACTCCTATTTTAAAAATAAAATTATATTAAAATGTTTCCATTTAGCAAAGAAACGACCGTCACATAACAGATATGCATTTGTTTCATAATAAATGAAAAATGTGAAAAATTTTAAAACCAATCAATTATGGGTTGTATCAAAATATAATCCTGTCACGTCAAAACGAATTTAAATCGTCCTTATGTTTATATATCGATGATAAAGATAAGGAATATTAAAATTGGGATGTCTTAATGTACCAATAAAGAAAACTGATCAATTATTGATCTAAAATTTTTTCTCCATTTTCATTTTCGATTTTATTTTTCTTTTTATTGATAGTTTCTTTTCTTTTTCTTAAGTTAATGATGTCTGCGAATGAATGATTTACATCTCTATGTCCTGCTTCATCATCTCTAATCACTTTCACCACATCTTTAAGAGTTGCGTGTAAAGGTAAATTCCAATAGTTGATAGCAATCTCAGGTGCAGGCTGATCTGGAATAGCTCCTGACTCAAGTTCATTTAAGTACTCTGTATAACTTATAACTGCTTCCTCTTCAAAATACCCAACTATTCTATGGGCTGTTCTTTGGGAAACCAAATATATTATTCCGTAAGTTATAATAAATATGAACTGGGCAATCATGATTATAAACCTCTCAATTGCTGTTGGCTTTGCAATATGAATAAATGTCATTAAGTGCATTCTCTCATTTTCCGCTTCATCTAATAAAATCTTAATCCATCCTCTATCATCTTCAATTTTCCTAAGGGATTTTAAATGCACTAGCATACCAGCTACCATTCCTGGAACTGCTGCTATGGTTTCAAGAACGACTGCTCTGTGACCATAACGTTTTTTAAAAAACGTATCTGCTAAAAGCCTTAAAAATTTCGTAAATAACAAAGCAACTTTGTCACTAAAATTTTTGGGCTCGAAGTGTTTGTTTAAATCTGTCATTTACCAGATAAATAAACACTAAAAACAAGATTGCTATGCGTTAAAATTGTATTTAAAAAAACCTTATTTTCTGGCTAAGATTTTATTCTTTCTCCATTTTCATTAAAAAGAAAGATATCTTTTGAGTTAAAACCCATTTGATTTTCAATTTTGTTTTGACTTGATATTTTTGCACTTATTTCATGGTTGTTCATTTTTATATAAGCAATTTTTTCATTACCTAGATTTTCAATAAGATCAATTTTAGGCTCAAATTTATATTCACTATCGTCAGATACACTGAAATGTTCTGGTCTAATTCCAATAAAATAATTTTTTTTCTCTAAATTAACATTTGGTATTTTCACATTATTCCCTAAAAAATTAATTTGATTGGATGAAATTTCTTCTTGAGATACCTTCAATATGTTCATTTTTGGTGTTCCAATAAATTGTGCAACAAAAACATTTGCTGGATCATTGTATATTTCTTCAGGGGTACCTACCTGTTCTATATTTCCATGATTTAGAATAACAATTCTATCAGCCAGTGTCATTGCCTCAACTTGATCATGTGTTACGTAAATCATGTTAGTTTTTATTTGATTATGTAATTTTGATATTTCAACTCTCATTTCTGCTCTCAATGCTGCATCTAGATTAGATAATGGCTCATCAAACAAAAATATTTTTGGATTTCTTGTAATGGCTCTTCCTATTGCTACTCTTTGTCTTTGACCCCCAGATAATTGTTTTGGTTTTCTTTCAAGAAGCTCTTCGATTTTAAGAATTTTTGCCGCTTGCATTACTTTTGTATTAATTTCTTCTTTTGGTCTTTTTTCAATTTTTAATCCAAAAGACATGTTTTCATATACATTCATATGAGGATAAAGAGCGTAAGATTGAAAAACCATTGCTGTTTGACGTTTTGATGGATGAAGTTCATTTATTTTTTGATCATTAATAAATATTTCACCTTCATCTATTTTTTCTAATCCTGCTATCATTCTTAGTAAAGTTGACTTTCCACAACCAGACGGTCCTACTAAAACAAGGAACTCATCCTCTTTTCCTAAAAGATTAAAGTCAGTTATAATCTTGTTAGACCCAAATGATTTATGTACCCCTGTAAATTTTATGTTTGCCATTTAATTTTTTATGCTTGCAAGAACATCTACTCCAATTTGTTTTAATATATGAATTATATCAATTGGCACCCAATTTTCACGAATTTTTCCTTCATCATGATGATAAAAATCCATAACTCTCATCGTTACTTTTTGATTTTCTGATTTATAACCAAGCCAATCATCTGATCCATAAACTGCTTGAATACTATTCCATCCAGCAGTTAAAGAAAATTTGCCATCTCCTAACTCACAATAATGACCAAGCTTCCAGTAATTTCTTTCTTTAAAAGTTTTTCTAAAAGGTAATTGGTGATTATCTATAAATCCCCCCAATGATCTCGCTGTACCAATTCCACTTGGCCCATACCAAATCATTTTGTCATGCCAATAATCACTTTGAGGATGATTTAATAATTTTTCCTTGAGCTCTTTGTCAGAAGAAATTTCTAATTCAGGTTTAATATTTAAGCTTCTCTGCATTATTAGAGATTGCTCTAAACTAGCTTTAGAAATTTCCATATTTTTTTCGTAAAAATTTACACCATCTGTATTTATTGGGTTCAACCAATTACCTTCAGACCCTCTTGAGGTGTTTAATGGATTTGCTCCAGTTTGATTTAATAAATCTATTAAATCTACTAAAATATAACTCTCAATAATTTTATTATTTTTTAGTTCGTGAATTTCACAACATTTTAAATTAATCATTTTATTATTTGGCTTAATACCTAACCAAGAGTTTTTGAATATTCCAGATAGAGAGGATATTGTACCAATTTGAATTTTATCTCTAAAGGTCCCACCAATGACTAATTGCTCTCTTCTTTCTAAATCAGGGAATGAATTTAATAAGGGTTTCCAAAATATTTCCTTAAATTTTTCAATTCCAGAAAATTCGTTCAAGGGATAAAAACAATTCACTCTTATATTTTTGGAAAACACACTTTCTAAATTTTTATCAAGCTTTGAAATACCCTCATTTATTATCTTGCCTAAATACCCTCTTACCAGTCGTTTATATTCATAATTTTCTTTAGAAGTTATTACTAATTTATCTACTTTGTCTTGACCCTTTAGGCCTGTATCAAATTGTTCTATTTGCATATATAATTAATTAGATAAATTTAGTATCACAAAATATACTGTAAAAAAATGAATAATCGATTAGCAAAATTTAAAGATCTTGTACCAAGCACTCTTCCCTTTGTAGAAGGAAGGCTTGATGGTCATAAAGAAAGAAAAAATTATTCAATTGTAGGTCCTGGTGTCGCAGAAGATGCTGGACAGTCTGTCAAAATAGCAATGCCACATAGCTTCAATTTAGGTGCAGTTTCTGCAATGCCAAAAAATGGTTCGGGATTGCATAGTCATACCACTGCTGAAGTATTTTTAATTTATTCAGGTAAGTGGAAATTTTATTGGGGCGCTAGTGGAAAAGATCAAACTATATTAAGTGCTGGAGATATAATATCGATGCCAACAAACATGTTTAGAGGATTTGAGAATGCAGGTGATAAAGAAGGATTGATGTTTGTTGTTCTTGGGGGTGATGACCCAGGAATAATTACTTGGGTACCTAGTGTTTTAGAAAAAGCAAAAGAAACTGGAATGGCTTTACTCGATGATAATTCTTTAATTGATTTATCTAATGATAAAATACCTGAGGGAAAAGAACTTTTAAAACCAATAAGTTCTGATCAAATTAAAAATTTTGATAATTATAAGTTAGATGAACTTTCAAAATTTATTAGTAAATTTGAAAATAGAAAAAATTTTGAGCAAGAGATCTCGCCAGGATTGTTTTTAGTTCAAATGCTTGGAAATAGCTTTAATAATCAAAATTTTAAACCAATAATTAATCAAAATACTGGTTTTAATTTAAGTTTATTAAAGGCAAAAAATTGTAATGTTGAAAATATAAAATTTAATAAACCTACAATATTATTTTCACAAACTGGAGATTGGAAAGTGACAATAAATAATACTAAAATATATTTAAAACCAAAAGATACTTTTTCAGTACCTATAAATTCAAACTTAAGTATAAAAATTGATGAACAACAAGATTGTTTTTTAAATTGCGTATCTCAAATTTAATGAAGGGCTTTGACAATAAATATAAGGACTTTCCAGATTACATTCTAAAAATTACAAAGCAAATTTGGGAGGGAAAGGATGTTAAGTCAATATCAGAATTTTACTCTAAAGATATACCTGTGAGATCTCCATTTGGAGTAACTTATGGAAATAAACCAGTAATTGAAGCAACTTTTGCAACACTAAAAGAATTTCCAAATCGTCAACTTTTAGGAGAAGAAGTTATTTGGAATGGAAATGACGCAAAAGGTTATCATTCGTCTCACAGAATACTAAGTAAAGGTACTCACTTAGGAGATGGCTTTTACGGAAAGCCAACCAAAAAAGATATTTACTATAGAGTAATTGCAGATTGTGCTTGTAAAAATAATCAAGTTTATGATGAATGGATAGTAAGAGATCAAGGTGCAATGGTAAGACAGCTTGGATATACTCCAAAAGAATTTGCTAAACAGATAATAGAAAAAGAAGGTGGAGAAACTAAAGCAAAAAAAGTATTTGATTTAAGCTCCGATATGAAATCTGAATATACGCCATTTAGTTTTGAAAAAGATAGTATAGGTGAAAAATATTCTCAAATTTTAAAAAATATTTTTTTAGAAGATTATAATTTTATTAATTATGCAAGAGCCGCAAGTATTTTCTGGCCAGGTAATAAAATAGGCCATGGAAGAGAGGAAATCTCAAAATTTTGGAATTCTATAAAAAATGCACTTAAAAATATTAATTTTTCTATTGAGCATGTTGGTTGGTTAGAGGAAGAAGGTAAAAATAGCAAGGTATCAATAAGATGGTTTTTAAACGGATTGCACTATAATAATACCAATGAATATGAGCAAGCAACTAATAAAAATATTTTTATCATGGGAATTAATCATGCTGAAATTGTTGATGGAAATATAATTAGAGAATGGGTGTTGTTTGATGAAGTTGCTATTTGGAAACAATTATTAATGAAATAAAAAATGAGTAAAATTAAAACAACGCACGTTGGAAGCTTACCAAGATCTAATGATTTGTCTGAACTTTTATTTAAAAAAGATAGAAAAGAAGAAATAGACTCTGTTGCATTTGATGAAATAGTAAAAAGAGATGTAAATAATATTGTCAAAAAACAAATTGATATTGGAGTTGATTTTATCAGTGATGGAGAAATGTCAAAAATAAGTTATGCAACTTATGTTAAGGATAGACTTGATGGATTTTCAGGAGAGAGTGAAAGAAAAGCACCAAAAGATTTAGACGATTTTCCTTCTTTTAAAGAAAGAATTGCAAGAACCGGTGGTACACCAACTTATACAAGACCCTGTTGTACTGGCGAACTTAAAATTAAAGACAAAACTTCACTCACTAAAGATATAAAAAATTTTAAAGACTCTTTAACTGCCAATAATCATTCAGGTGCATTTATGAACGCAGCATCACCAGGAGTAATATCAGCTTTTTTACCAAATAAATTTTATAAAAATGACGATGAATATTTAGAAAATTTATCTAACTTAATGAAAGATGAATATGAAGAAATAACTTCTAACGATATTCAATTACAATTAGATTGTCCTGATCTAGCTTTAGCCAGACATATGACGTTTAAGGATCTTACGGAAAAGGATTTTCTTAAAAGAGCAGAAAAACAGATTGAGTGTCTTAATAACGCCATTAGAAACATAGATAGTTCTAAAATAAGAATACACATATGCTGGGGTAACTATGAGGGGCCTCATTTATATGATATTTCTCTTGAAAAAATTATGCCAATTGCTCTTAAGGCAAATGTGCAAACTTATTTAATTGAATCATCCAATCCAAGACATTCACATGAATGGCAAATTTTTGAAAACTTAAAAATTCCATCAGATAAAATAATTGCTCCAGGAGTGATAGATTCCACAACTAATTTTGTTGAACATCCAGAAGTTGTAAAACAAAGAATTGTAACGTATTCAAAAGTAATCGATAAAAATCAATTAATGGCTGGTACAGATTGTGGATTTAGTACCTTCGCTGGTTTTGGAAATGTAGATGAAAACATAGTTTATAAAAAGCTTGAGTCGCTGGTTGCTGGAGCAGAAATTGCGTCAAAAGTGATTTAATTATCACTTTGAATTCACTCCAGTAGTAGATATAGTTTTCAAACTTAAATTATAATTTAACAAACAATATAGAGAGATAAAATATGAGAAAAATACTAGTTACTTTATTGTTTCTACTTTTTGGAACGTCTGCATTTGCAGATTGTAACATTAAAAGTGGTTCAATAAATATTTTGGCTAATGATTTTCCTGCATTAAGAACTTTCGTTGAAACTTCTAAACAATGTAAAGGAAGTGCTGATTTTAAAGTGACCCACTCATCTGAGCACAATAAAATCGCAGTGCCAGCGCTAACGGCAAACCCTTCTGAATTCTCAGCAAGGATTGCAGCAAACAGTTCAATTGTTCCTTTAA
The DNA here is from genome assembly GCA_902628525.1 of uncultured Pelagibacteraceae bacterium. GTDB lineage: Bacteria > Pseudomonadota > Alphaproteobacteria > Pelagibacterales > Pelagibacteraceae > Pelagibacter. Next base: position 246,821 of record CACOMZ010000001.1, on the reverse strand, counting down.
TGAACCAAGATTTAATTAGACCATTAGATAATCTTGTTAAAAAATATGGAAAAGGAATCCAAGACTCACAATTAATTACAATTGATGGGAAAGTAATGGCCGTTGCATTTATGGCTAATACACAACACTTGTACTATAGAGAAGATGTCTTAAAAGATATGGGTATAGCTGTACCAAAAACATACGAAGAAGTTGTTGCAGCGTCTGAAAAAATTAGAGCTTCAGGAAAAATGAAATACCCTTATGCAGCTGCATACAAAGCTGGTTGGAACCTAGCAGAAGAATTTGTAAATATGTTTATTGGTCATGGTGGAGAATTCTTTAAAGCTGGAAGTGCGCAACCTAATATTAATAATGCAAAAGGTGTTGCTACTTTAAATATGCTTAAGAAGTTATCTGAGTTAAGTAATCCAGATTATCTAACTCACGATAGTGAAGCTATTAAAGTTGAGTGGGAGTCTGGAAATGTTGCTTTGATGACATTGTGGGCTTCTAGATCTGGTACTCTTTTAGATGATGAAGGAGATGCTAAAATAACTGCAGCAACAAAATTAACTGGACCAGCAACTGTCGGAGGTGGAAATATTCCTGCAGCAACTTTATGGTGGGATGGTTTTACACTTGCAAAAAATAGATCTGATGCAGATGCAGAAGCAACGTTTAGAGCTTTAGCACATGCAGCATCAAATAAGAAAATGGTTGCTGACGCTGCTGACCAAGCTGTTTGGTTGGTAGAAGGATTTGTACCAGGACCAAAATCTATTGGTGTAATCGAGGCTGTAAAAATGGGAGCAAAACCATATCCTATGTTACCACAAATGGGTTTAATGCATGGTGCATTAGGAAGTGAAATTGTTGAGTTTTTACAAGGTAAAGAATCAGCTGAACAAGCGTTAAAAGATGTTGAGGCTGCTTACATTAGTAAAGCTAAAGAACAAGGCTTTCTATAAAATCTAAAAAACTTCTAAGTGGGGATTTATTCCCCACTTAATTAATATTTTAATGCCTAATAAAACTTTCTTTTGGTTTTTTTTACCAACAGGTTTAGCTATGATCCTGTTTATTGGGCTACCAATCATATCAACTGGAATTCAATCATTTTATGCACAACATGATCAAATAGTAAAAGAAGTTAAGAAGTGTGATCCTTTTGGATGTACTGTTTCAATTGTAGTTGATAATGAGGAAACTACTAAAATAAGAGAAGCAAAGCCTCTAGGTAAATTTAATGGTTTCGGAACTTACACGGACAGAAATCATTTGGCGCTTGATGAAATAAAAAAATTTTGGAATGAAACTGAAAGTTTTGGAGCATTTATAGATCAGGTAACCAACCTACCCTTTTATAAAGCTCTGATATTTACTTTAACTTATTGTTTATTTGTTACACCAAATGTTCTCTTGTTAGGATTTATCATTGCACTAAGCTTAAATGCAGTTGCTAGAAAAATAAGGGGTCCTTTAATCTTTGGTACAATTTTACCAATGATTGTTACACCGCTAGTAGGATCATTAGTATTATTTTGGATGATTGACTCACAGGGAATAATTGGTGCAAATATCCAAAACTTGATGAATGATCCTTACTTATCACTAAAATCCTCAAAAACATTGACATGGATAACAATCATAATTTATGGAATATGGCATCATTCACCATTTGCTTTTGTGGTTTTTTATGCGGCACTTCAAACAGTTCCCCAAGAACCTATTGAGGCAGCAATTATTGATGGTGCATCTAGATTACAAAGAATTAAACATATTGTTTTACCTCATATTTATCCGGTAGTTACTTTTGTAGCTTTAATTTCATTAATGGATAATTTCAGAGTTTTTGAGCCTATAATTGGATTTAGTGCTGAAGGAAGTGCACAATCTCTTTCATGGTTAATATATGATAATTTAGTCAACGAAGAAGTGATATTATTTGGTTCTGCTGCTGCAACCTCGATGATGACTATTATTGGTATTGCAATTCTTCTAGCACCAGTTTTGATAAGAACTTGGAAAGAATTTAAAACAGCGAGATAATTATGGATTATGGATTAGATACAAAATCAACTCGTTTAAAAACGTTTAATACTATTTTTATTATTACTTGGTTGTTAATTGCTTGTTTTCCATTTATTTGGACTTTTTGGGGTTCATTTAAAGTAAGGGCCGATTTCTTTTCTAGATCTGATTGGTGGTATGCGATTTCAGCATTTAACACCTTAATCGAAACAGGTGGGAAATTTACAACTAATGCTTACACAGAAGCATGGACTGAAGGAGAATTTTGGAAAGCATCAAAAAATACAATAATAGTTACGGTATTTGTTGTTAGTATTTCTTTATTTTTAGGAACTTTAGGCGCATATGCTCTTTCAAGATCAACTGAAAAATATGCATTTTGGATTTTAATGATAGCTTTAATTTTTAGAGCTATGCCGCATATAACTTTAGTATCAGGGTATTTATTTCCTTTTTTTGAATTGCAGATTTGGGGGATTCTTCCAACAACCATTGTTGTATTAGTAGCAATTAATCAACCATTTACACTTTGGTTGCTTTACTCGTTTTTTAAAACTGTTCCAAAAGAACTTGACGAAAGTGCATTAATTGATGGTTGCTCATATTTTCAAGCTTTCAGACATATAATTATGCCAGTGATGTGGCCAGGAGTAATTACCGCCGGTTTATTTAGTTTAATGCTCGCTTATAATGATTTTACTGTAACAGCATTACTTCTTAATCAAGAAAATCACACCATGGTTCCAAAAATTCAAAGTTATTTAGGGACGAACCAACATGAAGGTAATTTAATGTGGGCAGTATCTGCTGTTGTTTCTGCAACAGCTCCTTTATTTATGCTTGTGATGTTTTTCCAGAGACAGGTTATTAGTGGTTTGACTGCTGGAGCGGTAAAGGGTTGAGATATTACAAAGCTTTACTTTTTGGTTCCATTGGTTCTATTGTTGAAACTTCTGAAATTCAAAGAAGGTCTTTCAATGAAGCATTCAAACAGTATGGGCTTGATTGGAATTGGAACAAACATGAGTATCTAAGTTTATTAAATAAATCTGGCGGCAAAGATAGGATATCAAGATATGCTAAAAAGAAAAAAAATGTTGTGGACTCTGTATATTTAAGAAATTTAAAAACTAAAATATTCAATAATTATCTTAAAAAAAATCAGCTTAAATTAAGGCCAGGTGTTAAAAACTTAATTTCTCTGTGCAAAAAAGAAAATATAAAAATTGCATTTGTTTCATCCACATCTACAAATAATATAAATGCAATTTTATATTCTTTAAGAAATTCAATTAATAAGAGGGATTTTAACTTTATAGGAAATTCTAAATTAGTAAAAAAGTTTAAACCAAATCCAGATATATACCTATTAACACTTAAAAAACTTAAGCTTAAAGCTAATGATTGTGTAGCCATTGAAGATACTCAAGAAAGTCTAAATTCAGCAAGACGAGCTAAAATAAAATGTATAATTTTTCCTGGAAAATTTCATTCTTCAAAAAAATTTACTGGTGCTTACAAAAAAGTTTATCGACTTAATAAAAATATTATTTTGAGATAAATTCTTTTACTAAATTATTAAATTGATCAGGCTGTTCTAAGTGAACATTATGAGCACAATCTTTAAAAATTTCTAAACGACTATTTTTTATGTTTTTATTTAATGTATCGACTTGATCAAAATTATAAGAGGTGTCTTTATCACCCCATATAATAAGGGTTTCATTTTTTATATTTTTTAGATTGTCTATCCCTTTCCAATTTTTCATTGCTAGTAATGCATTATCAGCAGTTTCTAATGAAACATTCTTAACGGCATTTTCGCAAAGAAAATAATTTTTATCCTTATCCCCTTTTACAAACCATTTAGGAGGTACTCTAGAAAATGAGATTTGTGAGCCTTCTTTCTTTAATTTTTCCCTTGTTTCATCCATAGTTTCAAATCTTCCAGGAATATCTCCAATGGATCCTGTGGCAAAACAAATTAATTTATTAACTCTATTTCCAATCAATTTTGTAATTTCCTGAACTATCATTCCCCCCATTGAATGGCCAATTAAATTAAATTTATCAATTTTTTTTTGATCTAAGACATTTATAATTTTTTTAGCCATTTTATTAATAGAATCTAAAGATTTTACGTTATGACTTTCGCCAAACCCTGGAAGAGCTGGAATAATTACACGATAATCTTTTGAAAAAAATTCTTTTTGAAAAGACCACATTTCTGCTGAACCTAGATAACCATGAACCAAAACAAAAGGGAAACCTTCGCCTAAATCATCTACATAAATATCGCTCATAACATTTCCTTAATAATAAATAAAATTAAGATAGACATAAAACATATAATAAAAATATTTATTACTTTCCAAATTTTTTTACTTTTAGCATATTTCGATAAGTAATTAGATAAATATCCTAAAGTAAAAAAAAATAAAAATGAAGCAATAGCCGCACCAATACCAAAAGATATTTTCTGATTTAACAGATAATTTTTAGAAAAATTTCCTAAGAAAAAAACAGTATCTGAATAGACATGTGGATTAAGATAAGTAAATCCTAAAGTTTTAATAATTACATTTGTTTTTGAAATACTAGTTATTTCTTTATGAAAATTTATTTCTGAATAATGTGTTTTTATTTTTGTATAAATAAAATGCAGTAAAAATATTATAAGAAGTACATTTAAAATTAATTCTACAGTTTGACTAAAAAATTGATTAAAATAATGAAATAAAAAAATACCTAAACATATTAATATTAAGTCTGATATCGAACAAATTAAACAAACTAAAAATACATATTGTTTTTTTAATCCCTGCTCAATAACAAATATATTTTGTGCTCCTATGGCTAAAATTAAACTTAATCCTATTAAAAAACCTAGTAATACATATTCCATTAAAATTGATTAAACTCTTTTTTTACCTTGAACAACTCTATCAAGTATTAAGGCAACAAATAAAATTGCTACACCTGCTAAAATACCTTGTCCAACATTAGCATACTGAAGTGCCTCTAGAACATCCTGCCCTAATCCTTTAGCGCCAATAAGAGATGCAACTACTACCATAGCTAAACTTAACATCACTGTTTGGTTCACACCCGCTAAGATAGATGGTGTTGCTAGAGGTAAGTCTACTTTTCTTAATAAATACCACTTAGATGCACCATAAGCGATTGCAGCCTCTCTTATTGTTTCAGGCACACCTCTTAATCCAAGAACTGTTAATCTAACAACAGGTGTTCCTCCAAAAATCATTGTAATAATTACTGCAGCAACTTTTCCAGTTCCAAAAAATGCAATAACTGGAATCATAAACACGAAAGCGGGCATTGTTTGCATGAAATCCATTATTGGTCGTATCATTGAATAAAACCTTTGACGTCTTGCACAGAAAATTCCAAGTGGAATTCCAATAACAATGCTAAGAACAGCAGCCGTTCCAAGAAGAGCTAACGTGGTCATGGCTTTTACCCAAAAACCTAAAAATCCCATGTAGCATAAAAATCCTGCTGAATAGATTGCAGCTCTTGGACCTGCAGCTAGCCCAGTTAAAGTTACTATAGTTGTAATGATTACTATCCATGGAGTTTTTACGAATAATAATTCAAGGAAATCCAAAACTGACCTAATTCCAATTGTAATTGCTGTAAATAAAGCATCCCCTTTCAAAACGGCATAATCAAAAATAGTTTCCACCCATTTAATTGAAGTTAATCTTATGTCTGGATGGGTTGGAAAATCATCCATTATAGTAATTACACCAGGAAAACTATAATGCACAACAGAAAAAAACATTATAACAGCTGTAAAAATTGCACTTGAGATAAAGTTCTTAGTTTGCATTCCTGGTCTGATTGTTTTGTCTGATAACCACTCTGAATATCTTTTTTCCAATATTGAATTAGCTAAAATGCCTTGAACAATTTTAATTGAAATTAATAAAGCAATACCAAAAATTGTAATCCAAATAGCTGATGCTTCAATTCTTGCTACTTCATCTATGTAGCCTTGCATTGCATCTTCTAATGATTTGATATTTCTTTTATAAACTTCAACTTTGTCTGGATTATTTGTAATAGCTGCTTCTAACTGTTTATTTCTAAAAGCAATTGTAGACTCTACTTGTTTAATTTTTTCTACAGCTTCTTTAGTAATATTACCAAATAAACCTCTTATAATTTGAACAACAGAAAAAGTCTCAATAATTAAAAACGCCAAAGCCCAATTCCAAATATTTCTCATTCCAAACCAAATTGGTCCTAGAATTCCAGCATACAAATTATATGAAAATGAAAAAGAAGGTTTGCTTCCAATTTTTTGAAATTCTTTGATATAATATTTTGGATTAGATTTTACAAAATCTGTAATTAATTCTGATCTAGTTGGATTATGTATTTGTTTATTCTCCATCTCCACCCTCTATAACCGCTTTTAAAAGATCTGATTGTGTTAACATACCTACGTCATTTTGATTATTATCTTTAACAACCAATGGTCCTTTACTAGATTTTGATAACTCAATTAGCTTACTTAATAATTCATTTTCTCCCACACTTTGACTGTTTACATCCAATTTTCCATTAACACTTTCGTATTTATCAATTGATTGCATGATTGTTTTAGCTTGAACAACTTTAAGTCTTGAAATTCCTTTTACAAAATCAGCAACATATTCGTCTGCAGGACTTACAACTATTTCCTCAGGTGTACCTATTTGAATTACCTTTCCATCTCTCATGATTGCAATTCTGTGCCCTACTCTAACTGCTTCATCCAAATCATGAGTAATAAAAACTGTAGTTTTTTTCATTTGTTTTGAAAGTTTAATGAACTCAGACTGAAGCTGTCTCCTAATCAGTGGATCTAAAGCACTAAAAGGTTCGTCCATTAAAAGAAACTCTGGATCGGCTGCTAGAGCTCTTGCAAGACCTACCCTTTGTTGCATTCCTCCAGATAATTCGTGAGCAAACTTATTACCCCAACCTTGTAGTTCTACAATTTCTAAAATTTTATTTGCAGCATCTAAACGATCGTTTTTACTTACACCTCTTATCTCTAAAGGCATTGCAATATTATCTACAACTGATCTATGAGGCATGAGAGCAAAATTTTGAAAAACCATGCCTATCTTTTTATTCCTCAATTCTTGCAGGTTTTCTCTATCTAATCCCATTACATCTTGGCCATTTATTAAAATTTTGCCTGAAGTTGGTTCCAAAAGTCTATTAATATGTCTCACCAATGTAGACTTCCCGCTTCCAGAAAGTCCCATCACACAGAATATTTCACCTTGTTTAACATCAAAAGAAACATCAGAAACACCAATAACTGAGTTATAATTTTCTAAAGCTTCGGTTTTTGAAATTTTTTTATTTTGGATTGCATCTAATGCTTCTTTAGAAGTATTTCCAAATACTTTCCAAACATTTTGAATTTGTATTGCTGAACTCGATGAATCCATTTTTGTCTTTTATTATAGGAAAATATACTCGGCAATCTTTAATTGCCGAGTATAAATTTTGATTTAGATTATAGTCCTAACCAACCGTCTACAGTTGATTTATTTGCTTCCATCCAAGCTCTTGCAACATCAGCAGGATCTTTTTTCTCAACAGAAACAGCATAAGCCATTGCAGAAACATCATCAGCAGTTAATTGAAAATTCTTAAAGAATTCTACAATCGCTGGTGATTGACTCTCTAAAGAAGTTGACCAACCGATTTGAATTTGCTTAAGAGCATCTTTTGATGCAACATAAGATTTCTTGTACCAGTCAGCATCTGCTTTAGGTTGAATCATTTTATATTTTGCAGGATCATATTTTGGTTCTGTTAACATCACTACGTCAGCCATTCCCCAAATTGCATGTGGCTTATAACAGTAAAACGCATATCCCTCGTTTTTTTTAATAGAGTCAAGAACTCTTGCATTTTTAACTGCTTCAGCAGCTCTAACTGCTTCGATACCAGCATCATATAGACCATAGTCTCTTAATTTAACTTGGTTTACATTTGCAGAGGCCCAACCATCAGCACCAATCCAAAACTCACCTTTACCATTACCATCGCTGTCCATTGCTTTAACAACTTCCGGTCTTGCTAAGTCTTCAATTGCCGTAATATTCATTTTTTTAGCAAACTGTTGTGAAACACAATACCCTTGGTTTCCTTCGTAAGGTTTGCTACTTAATTTTAAAGTTCCTTTAGGAACTAAATCATTTGTGTATGCTTCTTGATTTGGTAACCAAATGTCAGGGTGCACATCAATTTCACCTTTTCCTCTATCAATCGCTGCATAAATTGCAGTATTGTTTCCTGGAACAAGCTCAGCTTCACCACCCATTTTATCTGTAACAACCGCTGCTAATAAATTTGCAATAGCTGTTGCACCTGTCCAACCTGGATCTCCGATTTTAACTTTTTCTGCTTGAGCAGAAAACATTGCTAAAATTGAGATTAATCCAGCTACAAGTGTAGTTTTAATTATTCGCATTTTATCTCCTATTAAATTTAAAATTTAAGTCTAACTTAAATCTTCGAATTGTGTCAAAGGAAATCAGAAATTAAAATAATTAAATATTTTTGATAAATTCTATAATATTTTTTGATACTTCATGTGGTGCCTCGATAAGAAAAGAGTGCTTATATTTCGGTAAAATAACTAATTTTGAGTTTTTTATCTCATTTGCCATTTTTTTATTATGTTCTGGGCTACAACCACTATCATTTTCTCCTGTCATTAAAAAACACGGTGTGGCTATGTTTTTTAACCATGAAATCATTTCTGTATTTGCATAAATTTTAAAAACGTTAAGAAAAACTTCTGGATCAGTGTCAACAACTTGTTTTAATCTATTTTTTACTAAGTCAGGATTTAATTTTATAAAATCATCTGTAAACCATCTAGAAGTAAGTTTTTGAAGTGTATGTTCAATTCCATTACTTTCCATTTCATTAATTATTTTTAAAACTTTGTTTTTGTCATCTTCTGATCGACCAGCAACTGTAGATAGTAATCCAACTGATAATACTCTATTAGGAAACTTTATTGCATAAGCAGGTGCGATCATACCTCCTAAAGAGTGGCCCATAAAATGACCTTTTTCGATATTTGTTTTTTCTCTTATTTTTTCAAGGTCCAAAACTAAATCATCTAAAGTAAAATTTTTATTTGTAACAGGAGAATTTCCATGACCTCGTAAGTCGTATGTAACTACTGTAAAATACTTAGAAAGTTCAGATATCATGAAACGCCAAGCATTCTTTGCCGCTCCTATTCCATGAGTTAAAAATAAGGCAGGACCTGATCCTTGAACAGAAAAATCACAATCAATTGCATTAGACATATAAAATTAAGCAACTTGATATTTTGAATTTTTAAAATATGGGATTATCTCTTCACTTATTTTATGCATTGACTCTAAAGTTTCATTTTGTTCCTGACCAAAGCTTGAACTAATAATAAATTCATCTACACCAGCCTCAGCATAAATACTTAACTTATCAATTAATTCATTTACAGTGCAAATAAGTAAATTTTCTTTCATTTCTTCAAAACTTTGTTTTCTAGGTAATGGTATAATATTTCCATTTTTAACTTTACCAGGTCCAGTAAACATATTGTCAAACCGTTTATAATATTCGTAAGCAAGTCTATTTTTTTTTTCTACATCATCTTGATCTTTTGCAACAAACATCATTCTTTGCATCGAAAGTTTTAATAATTTTCCTTTTTCTCCCAATTCTTCACATCCCTCTTTAAAAGCATTTACTCGCTCCATTAAAAGTTCTTTAGTACCTGATAAAACAGTGGACTGTACGTGAAAACCTCTTGATGCTGCACTTTTTATGCTTTTAGGATCCATTGCAGCTATCATTATAGGAACAGGCTGGGTAATAGGTCTAGGCATAATTGTTAATGTATCAAAATTATAATATTTACCTTTGAAAGACACTTCCTCCTCAGCTAACAATTTTTGAAGCACTTCCAATGACTCAATAAATTTTTCTTTTGATTGTTCTATAGGTGTGCCTAATCTTTCCATTTCCCAAGGGAAAGCACCTCTAGCTACTCCTAAAATCAGTCTTCCATCTGTTAAGATGTCTGCAGTTGAAACCTCTCCAGCGTATGTTCTCATATCATGTAAAGGTAAAACTGCTACACTTGTTGATACTGAAATATTTTTTGTTAAAGAAGCTATTTTAACTGCCATCTGTAATGGAGATGGCATCATAAGTAAATTTATTAGGTGGTGTTCTGGAATTGAAACAGTTTTATAGCCAAGTTTCTCGGCTAAAATAGATTGATCAACCATATTTTGAAAATGAATTTTGGATCCTACGTTAGGATCTGGCATATAACTTGTTAAGAAATGATTAAAGTCCATCACATAAGTATATACTTATGTTTAATTAATCCAAATAATATTAATTGAAAATCTTTATTCTATCTATTTATTAATAAGATTTAGTCAGGATTAGAAGTGAGCGTCTTTATTTCTAGTATATTTTCATTTGGATCTTTTACAAAGAAAGTCTCTTGCTCATATTTTGTGCCTTTAAATCTTAAATAAGGTTCATCGTAATATTTAGTACCACTATCTTTTAATCTTTGTTTTAAAGCATCAAAATCTTTTCTAGATAAATGAACTCCAAAGTGAGGCACGGAAACATTTCCCATATCAACATCGTGTCTTTCACTGTCTAATTTGTGTTCACTTTTGTGAAGCGTAAGTTCATTGCCCCAAAAATCAACATCAGCCCATTCTTGAGCTGAATTATCAAGTCTACATCCTAGTGTCTCGCTATAAAACTTTTTCGCAAGTTCTAGATCTCCGCAAGGGATAGCCAAGTGAAAACAATTTGTATTCTTATACATTTAAACCTCTTTAAATTAAGTAATTACCTACTATATAAGCCATATAATTTTATATTCAACAGGAACAAAACTAAAAATGAGTGATTTTTTACAGTCAATAATTGATAGGGACCCAGCCGCAAAATCTAAGTTAAGTTTAATATTAACTTACCCTGGAGTAAAAGCGGTTTTCTTTCATAGAATCGCAAATTTTTTTAGTACAGCTAAATTTCATCTTATTGCAAGAATCATATCTCAGCTTTCAAGATTCTTTACTGGTATTGAAATTCATCCAAATGCAAAAATTGGAAAAAATTTATTTATAGATCATGGAATGGGTGTTGTAATTGGAGAGACATCAGATATTGGAGATAATGTTACTATCTATCATATGGTTACGTTAGGTGGGATTGCGCCTAGTATAAACTCAGATAATCAACGTAATATAAAACGACATCCTACTATAAGAGAAGATGTTGTAATTGGATCTGGTGCACAAGTATTAGGTCCAGTTGTTGTTGGTAGAGGAGCAAGAATTGGAGCTAACGCAGTAATCACAAAAGATGTTGCTGAAAATTCAGTAATGGTTGGAATACCTGCTAGAAGTGTTGGAATTGCTGATAGTGAATTTAAACCTTATGGAATTACACCTGATAGTGATAAAAAATCAGATTAATGAATAATACACAAAATGATTTTATATCTGGAATAGGTAATACGCCTTTAATTAAATTAAGAGCAGCCTCAGAAATTACAGGATGTAATATCTATGGCAAAGCAGAATTTTTAAATCCAGGCGGATCTGTAAAAGATAGAGCAGCACTTGCTTTAATTAAAGATGCTCAAGAAAAAAAATTAATTACTAAAGGTGGCACAGTTGTAGAAGGAACTGCGGGTAATACCGGTATAGGACTTGGTCTTCTAGGTAATTCTCTAGGTTACAAAACTATTATCGTAATGAATGATAATCAAACTCAAGAAAAAAAAGATTTATTAATAAACCTTGGGGCTGAGCTAAAACTAGTCCCACCAAAACCTTATAAAGACGATAATAATTTTGTTAAAGTAGCAGCAAGACTAGCTGATGAATTAAGTCCAACTAATAACAATGGTGTTATTTGGGCTAATCAATTTGATAATACTGCTAATTCAAAAGGTCATTATGAAGGTACTGGTCAAGAAATTTGGAGTCAAACTGACGGTGAGGTTGATGGATTTGTTTGTTCCTCTGGAACTGGTGGAACAATTTCTGGAGTTAGTAATGCACTTAAAGAAAAAAATAAAAACATTAAAATTTATTTGTCCGATCCAAAAGGATCTGCACTTTATAATTATATAAAGAATGGTGAATTAAAATCGGAGGGTGGTTCAATCACAGAAGGCATTGGATCAAGTAGGATAACTGCAAATTTTAAAGAGGCAAAAATAGATGATGCATATTCAATTGATGATCATGAGGCATTGCCTATACTTTATGATTTAATCCAAAATGAAGGATTAAGTTTGGGAACAAGTTGTGGAATTAATATTGCTGGAGCAATAAGAATGGGAAAAGAATTAGGACCAGGAAAAACAATAGTTACAATTCTTTGCGATAGAAGTGATAAATACGCAACAAAAATGTTTAATAAAAAATTCCTAAAGGAAAAGGGGTTGCCAATACCTAATTGGTTTTAATAAATTTTATCTGCTAAACCGTAACATAGTATTCCACTAAGAAGTGTTAAAATACCTGGAGCGATTATTCCCTCATTTGAAGTTTTTTCTGTATGACCTAGTTTATTAATTTTGATTGTATAAATTCCTACTAAGAACGCACAAATATTTTGGGCAAATATTAAATTAAAAAATCCCCAAGTCCCTTGTAAACCTTCAGGTCTTATAAAACCTATCCATATAGCCATAAAAATTGCACCTATAAAAAATGATCCAAAAAATCTAGTCATACCTGCACCAGTATCGTCTATCTGAAATTTATCTAAAAATTTTTTAGTAGCAAATACGCATTGATAAGCGTATGCAGCAAAAATTAGGAAATGAACTATGAAAACTATTAAATAAATAATACTTCCAAATTTTTCAATCATAAGTAGACATTATCAATTTAAAAATATAATTGATACACTTCAAAATACGTATTTTACCTAATTATTTAAACAAGTGCATATCTGTCACTCGAAGAAGGTAATAATAATCTATATAGTATAATTAAATCTAATGTTTAATAAGAATCTTTAACAACAGGAAGAATATGAAAAAATTAATACTAACTTTAATTAGTATTTTGCTTCTAACATCTGCGTATGCAGGCATGAGTGATGAAAATAAAGAAAGAGTAATTAAATGTGCTGGAATTTACTATTCTAATAGCATGATTCCTCAAGGAGAACTTGAATTAGAAAAAATTGTGCATTCTTTTGCTGCCAAGAAATTTTTGAGCACATATTTAGTAAACGAAGGAGTTAACGAAGATAATCTCAATAAAGAATTAATAAAGGTTGTTGATGAACGTTACGGAAAACCATACGATGAAAATACTACAAAAGAATGTGATAGTTTTGTCTATAAATTGATCCATAATTCAAAAAGTGAGATTGATAAACTGGTCAAATCAGGGATATACTAAAGAAAAAGGAGGAAAAAAATGGTAAAAATGGTTGGATCATTTGAAGTTAATGATTGGGTTCACTGGAAGAAAATGTTTGATGGACATTCTGGACCAAGAGAAGCTGCTGGGATTAAAACAATTTATGTAGGAAATGAAATCGAAAATCCTAATAAAGTTCATGTTGTTATGGAAACACCTGCGGCAGATACAATGCAAAAATTTATGCAAGATCCAGAGAATGCAAAAATAATTGAACAATCTGGACATAAACAAGAGACAACAGTAATGGCTGTTTGTTCTGATTAATATAAGGAGGAAAAAATGAAAGATATATTGGTAGTAGGAAAATTAAAAGAAGGAACTTTTGAGAAATTTATGGGTTTTATGCAATCAGACGAGGGTATGGCTGAAAGAAAAAAAGTAGCTGATGTTACTAAAACAATAGCAAGCGTATCGCCTGATAAAAGTACAGTAATGTTTAAAATTGTTGTGCATGACATGAACGCACTACACTCCTTTATGGATGGGTCTAATCCAGTTTCAAAACCAATCTGGGATGAAGTAATGGAGAGTTATGAAATTTTTGAATTATCAAAAATTTAAAGAATATAATATAGAGGAGGAAAAATGGCTGGTGTAGAAGTAAAAACATTTGATAAGGCAGACGAGGTTAATAATAATTTTAAGAACGCTAAAATTGAAGCAGTGAAAGTCGGAAATCAACGGGTTATGAGACTTACGTTACAACCTGGTTGGCAATGGTCAAAAGATATAAAGCCTACGGTTGGTGGTGATAGTTGTCAGGCAACCCATCTTGGAATAATTGTCTCGGGTGCTGTTTGTGCGAAACACAATGATGGAACTGAAAAGACTTATAAAGCTGGAGATGCATATTCAATTCAGCCTGGACACGATGGATGGGTTGTTGGAGATGAGCCAGCAGTTGCATATGAGTTTCATGGAATGTGGGGTGAATAATGTCTAAATTTTACGTTATAGGTAAAGCAAGCCCTGAACTATTAAAAAAAATGCATGCAGAGCCTGATGCAGATAGAGGATCAGTAATGAAATCTATGTGTGATAGCTTAGGTGTCAAAGCTGTAAGCTATGAATGGCTGAGGGGACGCTTTGATGTTTTATTTTGTGTAGAAGGTGATTACGAGAGTGTTTTAGGCATGAAAGTAGCAGTGCTAAATAGCGGAATGATGAGTGACTTAATGATACATGAGGTTTTTAATTATAATAACGCATTTAAAAAAGCTGCAGATGCATCAAAAAATTATAAAAAACCTGGTGAATAATATCTGATGTAAAAGTTGTATTTATTAAGCCTCAAGATATTCACTTTAACAAATAATGGCGGATATGTAACACCGACAATACTTAGATATTTTGCTAAAAAATGAAAATTACAATTAAAGAGTAAAAAAATAATTAACAAAAAGAAAGGAAATTTATGTCTATATTGGAAAGATACAGTGCTGCATTAAAAGATAAAGATGAAGCAACCATGAACGAACTTTTGCATGATGATTTCAAATTCACAATGCATAAATCTGGAAACGTGCTAACTAAAGATGATGTTATTAAATGGGCTATGAGTGGTGATATCAAGCAAGATAAAGTAAGAATTGTTTATGAAAACAATGAGATTGGAATACATCACTCACTTGTAACATTTGATGATGGAAATGTTGAAGCAGTGATGGCAGTTTATAAATATAATGATGGAAAAATCATTAGTTTAGAAACTGGTGCAACACCAATGCCTAAATAAAGTTAAAGATGAAAAAGGAATTTCTACAGTAATGTTCTATGGAACATTAAAAGATGATAAATTAATAAAATACGAAATAATAAGAGGATTTGATTACTAATGAAATATTTAATTATAGCTATATTTTTATTTACTACTAATTCGATTGCTGCATCAATGAGTATGGTTGGAGAAAAAGGTGATCCTAATAAAGTTGATAGAGTTATAGAAGTTGAGATGTATGATAATTATTATTATCCAACTCAAATTGATGTTAAAAAAGGTGAAACTATAAAGTTTATTGTTAGGAACTTAGGTGAACTAGTTCATGAATATAATATTGGTACTAAAGAAATGCATATTAAACACCAGCCTGAAATGGCAAAACTTGTTGAACATGAAATTCTTCTTGCTGATAAAATAGATCATGTAAAAATGAAAAAAATGTCAAAAAAAGATCATTCCTTAGGTCACTCTCATGCAAATAGTGTATTATTAGAGCCAAAGGAAACTGGAGAAATAATTTGGAAATTTACAAAAGATATTTCTTTAGAGATGGCTTGTAATATGCCAGGTCACTACGAAGCAGGTATGGTAGGTAAAATAAATATTGAATAAATGGCAGATGTAGATTTCTTTTTTTCAATAGGTAGTACTTATACATATTTATCTGTTACTAGAATTTTAGATATTGAAAAAAAACATCAAATAAAAGTCAATTGGAAACCCTTTAGTGTAAGGGAAATAATGACGGAAATGAACAATATCCCTTTTCCTAAGGATAAAATTAATAAAGTTAATTATATGTGGAGAGATATAGAAAGAAGAGCAGAAGGATATGGATTTTCAGCTAAGACCCCTGTGCCTTACCCATTATCTGAATTTGATCTAGCTAATCAAATTGCTATTCTTGGGATAGAAAAGGAATGGGGGGTTAACTTTGTAATTCAAACATATAAAAAGTGGTTTCAAGAAAAAAAAGAGCCAGCAATCGAACCGAGTATTTCTGAAGTTTGTGAAGAACTGGGTTTAATTAAAGATGATATTATAAATGATGCGCAAACTGAGATTGTTAAGAATAAGTATAGACAGAACACAAATTTAGCTCGAGAATATAAAATATTTGGAAGTCCATCTTTTGTTGTTAACAATGAACTCTTTTGGGGAGACGATCGGATGGAAGATGCCATCAAATGGTCGCTTAAATAGTTCTATATATTTTTGTAGAATTCATTTAAAGTATTAAAATGAGTCTTGTAACTTCATATTTATTTCTTGCCATAGCTGTTTTCTTAGGAGTTACCTCAAATAGTTTTGCAAAAAGTGCTGAGGGATTTACTCTTCTTTTTCCAAGTATAATTACAGCAATATCAATTGTATTATGTATGTATGCACTTTCATTGGTAATGAAAAATATTCCAATGGGTATTACCTATGCTTCATTTGCGGGACTAACTATAATTGCAACAGTTATTGTTGGAGTAATTAAATATAATCAAGTACCTAATTTTTACTCAATGATAGGGCTTGCGTTAATTATCATTGGAGTTTTGATGGTAAATTTATTGGGGAATAAATAGTTGTGAAACCTTTATTGGGATACTTGTTTCTAGCAAATGGTATTATGTTTGGAATTGCCTCAAACAGTTTTGCTAAAATTTCTGAAGGTTTTACAAAATTAACACCATCAGTCTTATGTATATTGTTTATGTGCATCACAATGTTTTCAATTGCAAAAGCAATGTCCGCACTTCCAGTTGGTTTTGCTTATTCTACGTACAGTGGTCTAACCGTAACTGGTGTGGTCTTATTTGCAGTATTAAGATTCAATCAGGTACCAAATATATATGGAACTATAGGAATTATCTTAATTATAATTGGTGTGATAATGGTTAATTACCTTGGACGATTGAATTGATATTTTTTTAAAATCTCTGGAAGTTCATGAATTCCATTATCATCTAAAGGTAACTCAAATTCGTCCACAACACTTTTGATATCTAGAGGTGAATATAAGTGAGGATACATATCTCCATTTGAAGCCTGTTCCCAAAGTAAATGCTCAAGCTTAAAAGCATTAACTCTTAATAAAATTAAATTTTCTTTGTTTGGGTAATGCTTTTTAAGAGTTTCAGGTACCTGATCTTCCTCTGATAAATGAATATAACCATCTTTTTTGTCATTATCAGATCCATCATAAGTTCCAGTTTGTTTAGCTTTTTGCCATTCCTCTTTATCAATAATTTTAAAAACAAACTCTAAATTCATATTACCAAGAAGAATTTGGACCTTTTAAAAATTCTATTTCCTCTTCAGTAGACTCTCTCTCTAAAATTTCGTTTCTATGAGGATATCTATGAAATAATCTTATTACTCTAGTGTGATCTTGCCAAAATTTTTTAATTTTGTGATAGCCCTCATGTTCTCTTAAATATTTACTCAATAAATAATAAGCCATTTCATGGTCGCTAATTTCTTCACTATGAATTAATGGTAACAACATAAAAAATCTTTGATGTACGTTCATTGCTTCTAAATAACCGGAATAAACTGCATCATTAACTATCAGCCTAGTTTTATGATCTTGATCAAAAGCTTTTTTATCATTTCTAAACATATTACGTGAAAACTGATCAAATAAAATTACTAGAGCTAAACAACTCATCGGATTATCTTGCCAGTCATCGTATTCATTTTGACACGCAATTTCATAATCTTTTAAAAAATTATCTCTAATTTTTTGATCAAATTTTTCATCTTTTTTAAATCTTATTTCAGATGGTGTTTCTTTAAACCAGAAATCTAAGATTGCTTGAGCTCTTTCAGGTATCATTCAGCTAATGGTTTTAATAATTTTAAAATTTTTTTATGATTTCTGATATTATTTGAAACAATAATATTTCCACCTGCTACTGGATTGTTATTACCCCATGTTGTAACTATAGCTCCACTTGCTCTTACAATAGGAATAATAGGATGTATATCCCAAATTTTATTTGCACATTGTGAAACTATTTCAAGTCTACCCTCTGCTAATTGACAATATGTTAAAGCATCAAAGCATGGAAATTGCATTCGTTTAATAAATTTTTGAATTTTAGATTGTTGTTTTAAAGATAATTGATTATGGAACGCGGCTGCTAGTTTCGCGTTTTCAAAATTTATTTTAGTATTAACTTTAAGTTTTCTTTTTTTATTTCCCTCAAAAACATATGCTGTGAATTTATTAACATTTAAATAATATTTTTTCATTTTAGGAAAATTTGCCAATCCTAAAATTGGTTCATTATTGTAATTAAGTGAAATTAAATTACTCCAACTTGGATTTCCTACAACATATGATCTGGTTCCATCGATTGGATCAATAACCCAAGAAAATAAACTTTTGGAATTTTTATGACCATATTCTTCGCCTATAATTTGATGGTTAGGAAATTTTTTTGAAATTTTAGACCTGATAAATTTTTCAAACGCTTTATCAGATGATGTTACGGGATCGTAACCTTTGCCTTTAATCTTGTTAGATACCTTAAAGGGTTTATCTAATTTGGTATAATAAAATTTTGTTAAATCCTTTGCTAGTTGGTTTAAAAAACTAGCATATATTGGATATTTTTTTGTATCGAATTTATTCACAGAGAACTCATACTATTTAATTTATGTTGATTAAAGTTAAATTTTTAATAATGCTTGGCTTTTAATATGAAAATTGAAATCATAAAAAATAAAGTTTTTTTTGATAGCGGCTCAGCCAAAAAAGAGATTCACCCTTTTTGGTTAAGAGAAAGGGTAAATGGTGAGAAATATTTAGATAAAGGGACTCAGCAAAGACTTTTTGATCCGACATTCTTGAGAAGTGATATTTCAATAAATAAAGTTAATATTGATGAAAAATATTTAGAAGTCGATTTCAATGATGGCGTAAACTCAAAACTAGAAATTGATAAAATTACTTCAGAATTTTCTAAAGAAGATATTGTAATTAGATCTATAGAAAAGACTAAATGGGATTCTAGCTTAAAAAGTATTAAAAATTTTGAATATCAAGATGAATTTTATGAAAGTAGAGAAATGCATGATTTGCTTGTTTCTTTTTACAAATATGGATTTGTTATAGTCAAAAACATTCCAACATCAAAAAATTATATTGTTGAATTTGCTAATTCTATAGGAAGTGTAAGAAGAACTAATTTTGGTGAATATTTTGATGTAAAATCTAAACCTGACCCAAACGATTTAGCTTATACATCTTTAGCTTTAGCTCCTCATACAGACAATCCGTACAGAAATCCTGTTCCGTGCATTCAGCTTTTACATTGTATCGAAAGTAAAGTGTCAGGTGGATTGTCTACCTTAGTTGACGGTTACACAGTTACTGAAGATTTGAAAAGAGAATATCCAGAATACTACAAAATTTTAACAGAAGTAAAAGTAAGATTCAGATTTATTGACAAAGAAGTTATCTTAGAAACCATTTCTCCTTTAATAGAACTTCATGAAGATAAAAGTTTTAAACAGGTAAGATTTAGTCCTAGACTAGATTATGTTCCAATTTTAGATAAAGAAAAATTAGATTTATACTATCAAGCACGAAAAAAACTTTCTGAAATGTATAATTCAGATAAATATAGAATAGAATTTAAACTTGAGGAAAAAGATTTAATGATGATGGATAATCACAGGCTTCTTCATGGAAGAACAGCATATGAAACTAAAGAAGGTAACAGGTATTTACAAGGGTGTTATATTGATTACGATAGTACCGAGGGGAAACTTAGACACCTAAAGAGAAAATTCAATCTTTAAATAAATTATCTATTTGTGCTTCTGCTTCTTTAATTGATTTTTCATAATCAAGAGCCATTTGATCAGCACTAATTATATCAACTTTTTCTATTCCAAAAAAATTTAAAATAAATTTTAACCAAGGTGTTAAAAAATCTTCAGAACTATTAAGTTTTGTCCCACCCGAAGTTATTACTAGATAGGCATGCTTATTTTTTAACAAACCTTCTCTTCTACCATTTGGTTTAAACCTAAAAGTTTCTCCTATTCTTGCAGCTAGATCTGACCACGCTTTAAGTGTTGCTGGTGGACCATAGTTATAAATTGGTGCGGAAATTATAATTATGTCACAATCTTTAAGCTCTTTGACAAGCTTATTAGATAACTCAAACATTTTCTTGTGTTCTTCGGTTTGATCTTTTTCCTCAATTTTCATTCCAGACTCAGTAAGTCCACTTACAAAAAGCATCTCATCATCTAAATCTCTATAAATTACCTCATCGTCTGGTTTTTTAATTTTATTAAGTAGTTTCTTAGCTAAAGCTCTTGAGGTTGAGCCATTTTTTCTAGCACTTGAGTCTATTTGATAAATTTTCATACAACTCTTTTATCCGAATTTTTGCATAAATGGAAAGATTTCAATGATATAGAAACCAATAGCTTGAAGCTGATTAGTTAATATTAAAATACCTGTTATTAAAAGGATGATACCACCTGATTTAGATATGATATTGATGTTTTTTTTAAAATTTTTTGAAAACAATAAAAATCTTTGAATTAAGTAACCTGACAAAACAAAAGGAATTGCAAGTCCCAGAGAATAGAATATTAACAATAAAATTGCTCTTGATAATGTTTCTTCGATTGACGCAAGTGCTAAGATTGAACCTAAAATTGGACCTATACAAGGTGTCCAACCAAATCCAAAAGCTAATCCAATTATATAAGGAAATAAAACATTTCTGGATTCCTTTGCATCAAATCGTTTTTCAAAATTCAAATAAGAAATATTAATTAACCCAAGTAATTGAAGAGAAAAAATAATTATTATGATACCTGCTATTATTCTTAAAACTTCTGAATTTTGTAGGAGTGCCTGTCCAAGAAAAGATGCGGATGCTCCTAAAATTACAAATACACTAGAAAACCCTAGGCAAAAAAGAATTAATGGAAATATATTTATTTTCTTTGACTTTAAAATGTTTTGTAAGGATTGGCCTGAAATATAAGAAATATAACCAGGTATCAAAGGTAATACACATGGAGATAGAAAACTTACAAGGCCTGCACCAAAAGCAATAAAAAACTCAAACATTTAACCAGTATTTTTCATAGCAGCAGAAATACCTGCAATTGATGTTAGAAGAGAGTCGTTTAAATATTTTCTATTATTTTTATTTTTATTTTTTTTGATTTTACTAATTACAATTGGCTGAATAATATTTAATACTTCAGAATAAATATTTCTTACAAATACCGAGGTTCTAAACTCTTTTCTTAATTTTATTATTTCTTTAGGTGTAATTTTTTTATTAATTTCTTTAACAACTTTAAACTGAAATCTTAGTTTTTGACCAACTCTCTTAAGTTTTTCGTCAGCTAAATATTCCTCATAAATTTTGGATATATCGGGGTCAGCTTTTGAAATTACCATGTCTAACATATCAAGCATTGAGTTAAAAAATGGCCAGTTTTTTTCCATATCATATAGAGTTTTTCTGAATTGTTTTATATAAGCATATCTGAGTGCCTCTGCACTACCTAACCATGCTGGCAGCATTAATCTTATTTGTGTCCACGCAAATACCCAAGGAATTGCTCTCAAACTTTTAATATTGTCAATATTTTTTCTTTTTGATGGTCTTGATCCAATTGATAATTTTCCAAGAGCCACATGGGGAGTTACTGTTTTGAAATATTTAATAAATTCCGAGCTTTGATTAATATTTTTTCTATAAGAGCTTTTGGAAATATCTGACATTTTTTCTATTAATGTTCTCCAATTATTTTTTGGTATAGGCGGTGGATTTAATGTTGCTTCTGCGACAGCGCCAATATAACTACACAAATTATACTTTGCCAGTGGCTCGTAACCGTATTTTTGTTGTATAACTTCTCCTTGATCAGTAATTCTAATTTTGCCATTTACAGAATTAGGAGGTTGTGATCTCAAAGTAGCTTGAATCGGCCCCCCACCTCTTCCTGCAGAACCTCCTCTTCCATGAAAAAAAACAACCTCTATCTTAAATTTTCTAGCTAATTTTACTATTTGCTCTTGAGCTTTATACTGATGCCAGCTTGCGCAAATTTTTCCAGCATCTTTACTGGAGTCTGAATAACCAATCATAACTTCTTGCTTATTTTTAATCAATTTTCTGTACCAAGATTTTGAAAATAAATTTTCCATTATTGACCTTGCATTTATTAAATCGTCTAAAGTTTCAAAAAGAGGAACAACTCTTAATTTTTCTTTGATTTTTGCTTCTTTTTGTAAGAATGAAATAGTTAAAATATCCGATGCTGATGTTGTCATAGAAATTATATAAGCACCTAAACATTCTGCTGGCTCTTCAGCTAAAGCTTTAAACGTTGACCAAACTTCTTTGTTCTCTTTATTTTTAAAATTATATTTATTGATGATATTTTTTTTAGACAAAATTAAAGATTTAAGAAGATCAATTTTTTTACTCTCTGATAATTTATTGTAATTTTTATTAAATTTACTTTTTATTATTTCATTCATTAATTGTGTGTGTCTAGAAGACTCTTGTCTTATATCCAATCTAGCTAAATTAATTCCAAAACACTTAGCTCTTCTCATTAAGTCAAGTAATTCACCACTTGCGATATTTTCATTCTGATTTTCCTCAAGAGACTCTCTTACTACTCTCAAAGGTTTTAAAATTTCTTCTTTAGTATTCAATAAATTTTTTTGGTTTAAGGGTTTTTTATTAATTAAATATTGTTCTATTGACCTATGTGTATTTCTCATTTTATCTCTTAAAGGTCTTAAGAAAACTCTATAAGGTTCATATGTAGTCCCTACCTTGCTCACGATTTTTTTTGAACAATTTTGCATTGAATATGATCTTATAATTTTTGTGAGTGCTTTTTCATAAAGTTTTGCTGCTTCCCATCGAGATAAAAGGATAACTTCTTTGGTTACTTTAGAGGTTACAAAAGGATTCCCATCTCTATCTCCACCCATCCATGAACCAAACTCAATTGGGTTAAAATTTTTTGGTAATCCTTTTCCCATGTTTTGAAGAAATATAGAATTTAAACGTCTATAAACTTTTGGAATGGTTTCCCATAAACTATCCTCAATTATTGCTAAACCCCACCTTGCTTCATCAAATGGTGTTGGCCTTACTCTCTTAAGGTCATCTGTATTCCATATAATAGTGAATTCATCATAGAGTTTTTTATCAAGTAATTTTAATTTTGTAGGAAAATTTTTTAATAGCTCCCTCTGTTCTAGTATTTCAGTTATGTTATGGTACTTTTGGATTAGAGTTCTTCTTTTAACTTCAGTTGGATGTGCCGTTAGTACTATTCCTATATTCAAGTTTTTTGCAAGATTATATATCTTAGTGTTAGATATTTTGCGATTTTCAAACAATTCTTCAAAAATTTCTTCAATAAAAATATTCTTATTTGAGATATTTTTTTTTTCATTTTCATAAGTATTAAGACTTCTTGAGGCATCAATCGACTCCGCAAGATTAATAAAATTCATAAAATGGGTAAAAGCTCTGGTGAGTTTTAAAGTATTTTTAGGATTTATTTTTTTTATTTCTCTTATTATTCTGTTGTAAGAATGTTTTGAGTTATTATTAGCTTTATTTGCTTTGGATAATTTTCTAATTTTTTCAACTAAATTAAAAAAATTTATACCCTCTTGTTTTTTTATGACCTTACCTAGTATATTTCCAAGATATCTTATGTCCTCTCTTAAAAGTTTTGTAGGTATTCTCTCATAATAAAGATCTTTTTTTTTCATTTTTAAATGAGAATTTCTTTTGCAAAATTCCTTTTGAGTTTGTTTTTACACTAAATAAGCATCCAGAATAACTAAATTTTTTCTTATCTGCTTTGCTCATTCCTTTTGTAGCAGTGGTGATAAAAAGCTCACTATTGTTATCCCCACCGAATGCACAATTAGTTATATTTTTTGCAGGAAAATTAATTTTATGTATTCGTTTAGCCTTATTATTAAATACAGATATAGAAGCACCATGAAAATGTGCCACCCACAAATTTTTATTTTTATCTAGGGTCATCCCATCTGGAGACCCGTCCTCAGGCGTAAATTTTACAAAAATTTTTTTACTAAGTATTTTATTTTTTTTGTTTATTTTAATTTTATAAATTGTCTTCTTTGGGCTGTCAGTGTGATAAAAATTAAATTGATCAATAAAAGCTGGTCCATTTGTAATTCTATAATTTTTATCAATTTTAGTTAATATCAGGTTTTTATCTAATTTATATAAAGATCCTCTTTCAATTTTTCTCTCCAAATTATCCATAGTACCAAACCAAAGATTTCCAGCAGGATCTGTCTTGCCATCATTAATTCTATTTAGTTTTAAGTTTTTCTCTATTGATATTGATTTAAAAATTTTTTTTGATTTTAAATTCTGTATCCTTAATTCTCCTTGAAGACCTAAAATAAAAATATGATCTTTGATATGAGCAATAAAACCAATTTCTTTATTTACTTTAAATATTTTAGTTTTTTTATTTTTAATATTTAAGGAAAAGATTTTCTTTTTTTTAATATCCACAAAATAAATTGAATTATGTTCACCAACCCATAAAGTTCCCTCACCAAGAGTACAGTTCAACTTCCAAAGAACTTTTGGTTCTTGTGTTTTAATTATTTTCATCACAAATTATACAATTTTAATAATGTATTTTGATAAATTACAAAAATTATAAAGCTACAATCTTTGAATTTTGTTCCCCTAAGTTTTCAATGGATAACCTTAAAGTATCCCCTTCTTTTAAAAATTGCTGAGGTTTCATTCCCATACCTACTCCGGGAGGTGTTCCTGTTGTGATAATATCTCCAGGCTGTAGAGACATAAACTTACTTAAATATGAAACTATAATATCAACATTAAATATCATTGTACTTGTATTACCTGTTTGCATTCTTTTTCCATTTACATCAAGACTCATTTTTAAATTATTTATGTCTGATATGTCATCTTTAGTAACTAAATAAGGTCCGACTGGTCCATAAGTATCGTGAGATTTACCTTTAACCCATTGTCCCATTTTTTCTATTTGCCACTCTCTTTCACTAACATCATTAACTAAGCAATATCCTAAAATATGATTTTGAGCTTGATTTTCAGAAATGTGTTTTGCTTCTTTACCGATAATAATTCCTAGTTCAACTTCCCAGTCTAGTTTCTTTGAACCCTTAATTATTTCAATGTCGTCATTCGGTCCATTTATAGAACTTGTGGCTTTCATAAAAGTAATTGGCTCTGTTGGAACTGGTAAATTTGATTCTTTAGCATGATCTGAAAAATTAAGTCCTATTGCTACAAATTTTCCTGGTTTAGTAATGCAAGAGCCTATTCTTTCCGTGGACGATAATTCTGGTAAAGATAAAAGATCAATACTTTGTAGTTTCGATATCGTTTCGAAATTTAAAGTATCAGGATTTAAGTCCTCTACATATTTACTTAAATCTCTTATTCTGCCATCTTTATCTAGTACAGCAGGTTTTTCGCTTCCTTTTTTTCCTATTCTCAATAATTTCATATTTATCCTCTTTTTATTTAATTATATTGAAATTCCGCCATCAACAGAAATTGTAGTGCCTGTAGTAAATGTCGCGTCATCACTTGCCAAGTATAAAGCCACAGCAGCTATTTCCTCTGCAGTACCTAATCTTCCCATTGGCTGTCTTGCTATAAAATCTTTTTTAGCTTGGATTGGATCTGGGCTTTTATTTACTCTGTCCTGCCAAGATGGTGAATATACGGTTCCAGGAGCAATAGAGTTGCATCTAATGTTATGTTTTACAAAATCTGCTGCAATCGCTTTTGTTAAACCAATTACTGCTCCTTTTGTTGTTCCATATACAAATCTATTTGGAAATCCCTTTAAACTTGACGCACAGGAAGACACATTAATTATACTTCCACTATTTTGTTTTACCATCAACGGTAAAATTGCTTTACACATAAAATACATTGACTTTACATTAACATTTGAAGAAAAATCCCAATCCTTTTCTTCACACTCTAGTATTGTTCCATGATGTACAAAGCCTACAGCATTAAACAGAACATCAACTGTATCTAAGCCTTTGGTAAAATTTAAAATAGCATTATTGTCAGTAGAATCTAGTTCAATAACTTTAATTTCAGGGTAATCTTTATTTAGATCTGCTAAAGTTTTGCTATTTAAATCTGTTGCAATAACATGAGCTCCTTCTTTATAAAATGCAATTGCAGTTGCTTTTCCAATTCCCTGTCCCGCAGCTGTTACAATAATTTTTTTTCCATTTAATCTACCGCTCATTTTTTATTGATCCTTTCAATCTCATTATAAAGTGAACTATGATCAGTATTTTCATGACCTCTGTCGACTAAAGATTTATACATTCCTTTCACTAAATTTGAAATAGGTAAATGAGTATTATATAGTTCTGCAGTTTCTAGAATGTTATTCATGTCTTTAAGTTGAGTTAATGTTTTGCCTTTTGGACTAAAATCTTTTTTTATCATTCTCATACCATGAGTTTGTAAAATTTTACTATCTGCCCAGCCCCCAGAAAGTGCCTTGATAAGTTTAATTGGATCAGTGCCTGTTTTTTCACACAAAGTTATTGCTTCGGCTACTGCTCCGATTGTAATACCCACTATAATTTGGTTCGCTAACTTTGAAACTTGTCCACTTCCAATAGGTCCAACTAGTTCGGGTTTTCCCATAATTTTTAAAATATCAGTTGATTTATCAAATATAGTTTGTTCGCCACCTACCATTATCGCAAGAGAACCTTCTTCAGCTCCAATTGTACCTCCTGAAACTGGAGCATCCAAATAATTTATATTTTTTGATTTAAATATTTTTCCGTATTTTATTGCTGTACTTGGTTTTACAGAACTCATATCAATTAAAATAGATCCGATTTTTAAATTTTCTAGAAAATCAAAATTGCTCATTACCATATCCACTGCATCGTCGTCAGTTAACATGGTTATTATAAAATCACAATTTTTAACAACCTCACCTATAGAACTTGATATTTCTGCACCAAAATTTTTTAAAGGGTCTGCTTTTTTAACTGTTCGATTAAATACCTTAAGCTTAACTCCAGATTTTAACAAATTTTTTGCCATGGGAAAACCCATCAGTCCAGTTCCTATAAAGCAAACATTGTTCATTTTTAATGAGAATCTCTAGGTATACCCTTTGTATGAGACACATCGAAATATTTTTCTCTCGAATTTATACATGCACCCTCATCTAGTTGACCAACTGTTTTTCTAAAAATTTCTTGCCAAGGGGTTTGGTTGTTTAATTTATACCTTTTTTTGTTTTTTCTTCTTTTCATAAATTCCCTTTTAGCAATAAGTAAATCGACTCTTCTTTTATTCAGGTCTATTTTCATTTTATCGCCTGTTTTAACTATTCCTAAATCCCCACCAACAGCTGATTCAGGTGAAACATGAAGTATCGAAGGACTTTCTGATGTCCCACTTTGCCTTCCATCTCCTAGGGTTGGTAAGTGTCTAATACCTTTTTTTAACAATCTATCAGGAGGTTGCATATTCACAACCTCAGCAGACCCAGGATAACCTACAGGTCCGCACCCCCTTATAATTAGTATTGAATTCTCATCAATTTTCAATTTTTTACTATTTAATCGTTTATGGTAATCTTCGGGTCCTTCAAAAACTACTGCTCGACCGTTAAATACATTAGGATGTTTAGGGTTCGATAAGTATCTTATCTTAAATTCCTCACTTATCACTGAGGTTTTCATTATTGCAGAGTTAAAAAAATTACTTCTCATTACTAAAAAACCTGCTTTTTCTGCTAGTGAGGTTTTAAATGATTTTATTACTTTGGTATCAACATCAATTTTTTTTCTCAAATTTTGACTAATAGTTTTTCCTGTAACAGTTTTAATACCTGCATGTATTTTTTTATTTTTTATTAGTTCTTTCATTACCGCAGGTATTCCTCCTGCACGATAAAAACTTTCCATAAGATATTCTCCTGCAGGCTGGCAATTAACAAGTAAAGGTATGTTGTGACCTAATTTTTGCCAGTCAGATAAATCAAATTTTATTCCCATGTGTTTTGCAATTGCGCTTAAGTGTGTTGTGCAGTTGCTAGATCCCCCAATAGCACTTGCTACAACTACCGCATTTTCAAAGGCTTTACGTGTCATAATTTTTGATGGGGTTAAATCCTCATAGACCATTGAAACGATTCTTTTTCCTGTCTCATATGAATTTTGCTCCCTTTCTCTATAAGGAGCTGGTATCACTGCGCTGCCAGGTAAAGACATTCCCAAAGCCTCTGCAACTGAATTCATAGATGATGCTGTGCCCATGGTATTACAGTGTCCGGCACTTGGAGCGGATGAAGCAACCATTTCCATGAATTCTTTATAATTAATTTCCTTTTTAGCAAGCATTTTTCTTGCTTCCCATATAATCATCCCAGATCCTGCTAGTTTACCTTTGTAAATTCCATCCAACATTGGTCCTCCAGATAAAACTATTGAAGGAATATTTACAGTTGCAGCTGCCATTAAAGCTGCGGGTGTAGTTTTATCACATCCAGTTGTTAAAATTACTCCATCAATTGGATATCCATACAAAACTTCTACCAAAGATAGATAGGAAAGATTTCTATCTAGCATTGCAGTCGGTCTTTTGCCTGTTTCTTGAATTGGGTGAGTTGGAAATTCCATTGGAATACCACCTGCTCTTCGTATCCCATCTTTAATTCTTTTACTTAATGATAAAAAATGTCTATTACATGGAGAAAGATCACTTCCCGATTGTGCAATACCTATTATTGGATTACCAGATTGTAATTCTTTTCTTGTTAGACCATAATTTAAATATCTCTCAAGATATAAAGCTGTCATATCTGGATTTTTAGGATTGTTAAACCATTTTTGACTCCTAAAATTTTTTTTTCTTTTTTTTGACATAAATATTTATAATGGTTTGTTTGAGAGAAAAATTATATAATATTTTTGTAAATAATCTAATATTTTGAATACTTATAACATAAACATAGAGTTAATATGTCAATTTTAATTAACCTGATGAAGCATTGATGAAGAATATTGGTTTTATTGGTGTTGGATTAATGGGGTATGGAATTGCAAGAAACTTATTAAAACATAATAACAAACTTTTTGTAATTGCTAATAAAAATAGAAAACCAATTGACGATATTATTAGTCACGGAGCTACTGAGGTATTAGACATAGAAGAATTTGCTAGTAAACATTTAGATGTTATGTTTATGTGCGTAACTAATACTGAAATAGCAAAATCAATATCTGAAAAAATTAGTAAGTTACTAAATAAAAAGACTTTAATCATTGATATAACAACCCATAGTAAAAATGGTTCAATAGAGGTAGAAGCAATATTTCAATCTAATAATATTAACTATGTTGAGTGTCCAGTAATGGGAGGTCCTGTTCAGGCAGAGGAAGGCATATTAGGAGGAATTGTTGGAGCCTCAGATTATAACTTTAAAATTGCTGAGCCATACTTAAAATTTTTCTGTAAAGAATATTTTCATTTTGGACCTGTTGGTATGGGTGCAAAATCAAAATTATTAAATAATTTTTTATCTCTGGGAAATGCTGCTTTAGTAAATCATTTAGCAATAAGTGCTAGAGAGATAGGTTTAGATTTAAGAAAAGTATTTGATGTTGCTAAACTTGGTTCGGGAAATTCTGCGGCTCTAAATCGAGTTTTCGGTAATCTTTTAAAAGGAGATTTTACTGGCTTTAAGTTTACGGCTAGTAATTCAGTAAAAGATTTAACTTATATTCAAGATTTATTAAAAGATTTTCCTGAAGCAGAAAAAATAGCAGAAATAAATAAAAAATATTTTCAAAAAGCTGTTGACGATGGTTATGGTGAAAATTTTATTAGTGAACTGATAAATAAAAAATAATTTTAAATACAAATTAAGTTATCGGGAATCTACTAAATCACCAGGTTGTATTCAATTAATATATTTGCGTAAAATTAAAATAAATTTGTTGAAATTGTATTAATTATAATTAAATTTTTTTACAGAAGGAGGTTTATGTTAATACTTTCACCACCTGATACTTAGCTGAAAAATTTAAAATATCAAAAAACTTAACAAACTAATAAATCCACTTGGATTTAAATGCCAAAGAGGCGATATAGGGAGCTCTTTAGGTATCATCTTAAAGAGCGAACCCTTAAAAAACTTAATTTACTGATTTTAATATTTCTAGTGGAAGTGGAGCTTCTGGATATTTTTTTTGGCATAATTTTTCATAATTTTCACAAAAATTCATAATAGTTTTTTGAACTTCTTTTTTGTTTTTACTTGAGAGATTAAGCAATTTAATTAGCTCACTGCAATTATTTTCTAATTCTTTAATTTGTTCTCCTGTAAAGAATTCTCCAGTCTCTATTTCCCAGTAAGTGTCTTCAAGCTCATCATCACTTAAATCATTTAATTTTTTTTGTAATAATTTTATGGTCTCATCTTCAGTTACTTTATCTCTCATGGGTGAATTCTTAAGTTTTCCAAGACATTTATCCCTTAATCCATCGATAAAATGTATATAAGGTTTACCCTCAGAAAAATCTCTAAAATGGTTTGTGTTAAAATATTTATCTATAGCTGTTTCTATTGAAACCTTTTCTTTGCCCTTAATTATAGCTATTTGAACATAAACTTCCTGACTAATATATTCTTCGATATGTTCTTTTACTTTCTGAGGTATCATCTTTAACTTTAATGACAGGCAATTCCAAATCTTTTCAATCTCCAATAATTATAAGGCCAAGGGGTTAAAAAACCCACTATCAGCATAATTGGTATGACCCACCATGTTAGTATTGCACCTCCAGTTAGAATATAATCAGTCAAATTCATCATTATTTCCATACTAATCATTGAAATTAAACTCATGCCACAAGCAGTTTTAAATGCATTTATAAAATTAAAATTTTGTGTCATTAAAATTATTGTTTCTAAAATAATACTTGTTATTAAGCCATTTATTATTGCAAGAATCATGATTCCCAAAACAGGGAAAGGAATTTGAGTTAACTGAAAAAATAGTATAGTTCCAAAATCTCCTATAGCACAACCTAATACACACCAAGCGGTATTTTTTGCGCTTCTCTTCCATGTATGTTTGCAAGACCAATGAAATGTAGAGGTATTCATGATAATTTGATAATAATGATATATGATTTTTAGACAAGTTTTTGATAACAAATCATCAACTTATACTTATTTAATTGCATCGGCAAAAGGTCGCGAAGCGATTATAATTGACCCAGTATTAGAAAATGTTGAAACTTACACCAATTTACTAAAAGAATTAGATTTAAAACTTGTAAAAGTAATAGACACACATATCCATGCTGATCATGTTACTGGAGCAACAGAATTAAAATCTAAAACAAGATGCGCGACTGTAATGGGTGAAAATACTCCAGCAGATTTAGTTGATATCAAATTGAAGGATGAAGAAACCATAAAAGTTGATCAATTAGAAATTAAAGCAATTTATACTCCTGGGCATACCTCTGATAGCTATAGTTTCATTATGGATAATTGTTTATTTTCAGGAGATACTCTTTTAATAAATGGTACTGGTAGAACTGATTTTCAGAATGGAAATTCAAAAGATGCGTATAACTCCATTTTTAATAGATTATTGAAATTACCTGAAGATACAATTTTATACCCAGGTCATGATTATAACGGGAAAGAATCTAGCACTATCGGTATTGAAAAAAAATTTAATCCAAGATTACAGGTTAATGGCGCTGATGAGTATGTTGAACTTATGTCAAATCTAAATTTATCTAAACCAAAATTAATAGATATAAATGTGAGTAGAAATATTAAATTGGGTGCTAACTAAATACTATAAATATTAAAAACCAATAAGAAACCAGACCAGATAAAATGGTTGCAATTATATTCTTTGAAAAATAACCAACAACAATTGCAACTAATGCTCCGTAAATCTTTGGATCGTTTATTTCTATAAAAGTTCCATAATCATTGATAAATATTCCAGGAAATATAATTGCAGGGAACACAGCTGAAGGAACATATTCAAGCACTGCTTTAATTTTATCTCCTAACATATCTCTACTAATGAGCGCTATCATGGTCATTCTTGTAAAATAAGTTAATATTCCAGCAAATATTATTGAAGTTAATGTCATTTTTTTAACCTTAATAATAGTGCTGCTACAAATAAAGCAATCAATGGTGAAATAATTATATAAGATTTAAATGGAGCATCAAAAAATAATAAAGAACTCAAGCCACAAGTAATCATAACAATTACATGATCTAACTTTTTTAAATCCTGAACAACAATTGCAATAAATGTTAATGGTATTGCAAATTTTAAGCCTAATTCTTCAGGTACAAATGATCCTAAAATAATACCTGATAAAGTTGCTATCTGCCAAAAAACCCATAACGTACAACCTGTACCGATTAAGTGATAGTGTAAATATTCTTCACTTCTGTTTTTTTTGAAAAACTTATTAGACTCAGCAAAACCTTGATCTACAACAACATAAGAAATTAATAATTTTTTGATAAAAGATAATTTTTCTAAATATTCAGATAAAACTGCACCATATAATAAATGTCTAGAATTTATAATTCCAACTGATGTAACAGCTATTAAGCTAGATGCACCTCCTGACAATAATTGTAAAAAAACTATTTGAGAAGCCCCTCCAAAAATTATGAAAGACATTGCATACACTAAGTATGGATTAAATCCTAATTCAACTCCAATTGCTCCACAGATGATACCAAATGGAATTACTGAAAGCATATGTGGAGAAATATCCAACATACCCCTCGTAAATAGTTGTTTTTTTGATAGCATTTATTTTTCTTTTACTAAAAGCAAACTATATGCTCAAGTCGAATAGGTCTTTTTATTCCAAACTTATCCTTTATCTCATGAATTTCGTGATGATGTGTATTTACAAGCACTGGAATAAGTTTTTCGCTTAATGTTTTAAGAGTATATATAAAATTTGTACCTCTAAATTTTCTATCAACAACCTCTAATTTAAGGTTGCTATTATCATCATGCTCTAGATCTTCTGGCTGTAACAATAACTGAACGTTTGATCCTTTAGGGTGATATTTTATAAATTTACCTTCTATCAGCCCTAAATCATCATTTTCAAGTGAGTTTTCTCCAGTAACTTTTGCAGGAATTAATATGCCTCTATTTAAAAAATTTACCACTTCAATTGAATTAGGAAAATGATAAACTTTATAAGGGTCATCAAATTGTTTGAGTTTTTGTTTTAAAATAATTCCACATTTTGAACCTAAATAAAATGCCTCATAAGAATCGTGTGTTACTATGATTGTTGTAATTTTTAGTTTACTGAGTATTTTCTTAAGTCTAACTTGTATTTCTTCCTTAAAACTTTGATCAACATTTGATAAAGGTTCATCTAACAATAATAAATCAGGTTGAGTTAATAAGGATCTAGCAAGCGAGGCTCTCTGGGCCTCACCAGCGCTAATTTCATGTGGATATTTTTCTAATATTTTTGATATATCTAATAATTTTATAATATCCTTAAAATGTAATTTTTTATTAACCCTGTTTTTGTTTTTTTCTTCTCCAAGTAAAATATTTTTTTTAACAGAATAATGCGGGAAAAGACTGTTCTCTTGAAATGCAAGAGATATATTTCTATGCTCAGGTTCAACATGCTTTTTGTTTGAAGACATTAGTTTGCCGTTTAATTCAATTGATCCTTTGTCTATTTTTTCTAAACCAGCAATAGTTCTCAATATAGTTGTTTTTCCAATTCCCGATGGTCCTAAAAGACAAATTATATCACCTTCTTTTTCTATAGAGAAAGATACATTTTTAACTTTTACCTTGCCACCTATACTAAAATCTACATTTTTTATTTCTAAAAATTTATTCTTCATTGGACATTCTTAATATATATTTAGATGTAAGCATAATAAACACAGTTGCAATTAAAATTAAAAACAAAGAAGGTACTGCAGCAGCTTCCAATAGATCCTCTGAGGCAGAGATATATGCAGTTGTTGCAAAAGTTTCAAAGTTAAAGGGTCTTAAAATTAACGTTATCGGTAATTCTCTAATAATTTCTAGTGATATTAATATAATTACAAATAATAAAGAATTTCTTAAAAAGGGCACATGGATATTTAAAAAAGTCTTTCTTTTTGAATATCCAAGAAGATATGCACTTTCATCAACTGAAATATTAATTTTTTCGTATCCTGACTTAATTCCATTAAACGCTAAAGAGTAAAACCTTACAAAATAAACAAGAACTAAACCTAACACAGAACCAATAAATATTTTTTTAATAGAAAATAAACCATACGCTTTAACAAATGTATTATCAAACCAAGCAACAAACGTTATAAATGCTATAGCTAATATTACTCCAGGAATAGCATATCCAGAAATTGAGAGAGTAGATAGAAAGTTCAATGTTTTATTTTTAGAAACTCTATTTCCATAATTAGATATTAAAGAAAAAAGGATTAGAAATGAACTCGATAATATCACCAAGTATAAAGTATTTAGTGTAAGAGTTATAATAGATAAATCATAAAAATTTTCAGGAAATTTTAAAGTCCAATATAACATTTGGCTCAATGGAAATAAAAAACTGAAAAATAATATTAAAAAACAAAATGCAAATGCACCAAAAGCCTTTTTTCCATTGAGTTTAATTTTTTCTTTTTGTTTAAAACCTCCTTTAGTATTCAAATGATATTTAGCTTTTTTTCTAGATAAATTTTCTAAAATAAAGACTGCAAAAATAAATAATAGAAGAAAAAATGAAAGTCGATTGGCAAAAGCTAAATCGTCAAAAGCAATCCAAGAATTATAAATACCAGTTGTTAAAGTATTTACCGAAAAAAAATCAACTGCTCCAAACTCCGCTAAAGTTTCCATAGCAACCAGAGATAATCCAGCAACAATTGCTGGGCGAGCCGCAGGTAATATTAATTTATATAATGATTTAAATTTACTGAATCCAAGACTTTTTCCTAAATCAATTAAATTTTGTGATTGATATAAAAATGAAGCTCTAGAGAGAATGTAGACATAAGCGAAAAGTGAAAATGATAATGACAATATTGCACCAATCATCCCATCAAATTTAGGAATATGCTTGTTATAATTACCATCTCCAAATAAGTTTTTTAGAATTGTAAAAAGAGTTCCGTAATTTTCAAAAAATGCAACTAAAGAGTAAGCATAAATATATGGTGGAACAGCAAAAGATAAAATTAATGCCCACTTAAAAAAATTACTTAATGGAAATTCATAGAATGACACAAGATATGCGGATGTTGTGCCTATTAAAAATGTAAGTATTAAAACATAAATTAATAAAATTGCTGAATTAAAAATATATTCCAAAAGGAATGTGTCTTTTAGAACTTGATAATAATTTGATGTATCTTCAAAAAAACTAAAGGATACTGTTAAAATTGGTATCAAAACTGAAATTGATACAAATAGAGACATTAAAAACCATAAGTTCAAATTTTTAAACATGAATAAATAATATATTATAAGTAATTTTATAATATCTCTACATTTGTGAAAAAATTACTTAAATAGGGCATTTTAGTAATATAATTGATTTAATTATAAACCGTGAGAGAATTAGCTAAATTAGAAATTAAAAACTTTATTTAATTTAATAATGCCCACGACAATTTTTAGGAAAGGGTAAAAATCCTAAAGGAGAGTGACGTGGGCACCGTCTAAAAAGAAATATATCATCATTTAAAAGGAGTGAGGATGTCTAGAGCCTCTTCTTTTTCAATCTCTGATAATTTTCTATTATTTATTTTTCTTTTAATTTTTTCAACTTCTGACGAGCAAGGCCCACATGTTATCTGACCCTCAAGTGAGCCACTCGTAACAGAAGAATTACTTAAATTAAAATTAAATAAATTCTTTTTCACTTGTTTCTTACTTCCAACCAGCAGCTGTCATTACCTCTAATGCAGCAGCTTGATTTTTTCCATAACTAGAAACTTTAGTTGCTAGATCTTGTTTGAAATCTAACCCTAAATTATTTACTACTAATGGACTTGGAGAAACACCACCTATCATAGGAAACTCAAACGTATTATTTGTAAAGTGTTCCTGAGATTCTGGTGATAATAAAAAGTCAACAAGTGCAATAGCATTTGCTTTATTAGGCGCACCTTTAACTAAAGCAGCACAGCTAATATTCATGTGTGTTCCTCTGCCTTGCTGATTAGGGAAAAAAGCTTTAACTTTTTTCGCAGCTTCTTGTTGCTCTGCACCTTTATTACCTGATAGCATTAATGCTAAATAATAAGTATTTGCTACAGCTATATCAGCTTCACCAGCTGCTACTGCCATAATTTGAGCTCTATCATTACCTTTTGGTTCTCTTGCCATGTTAGCAACAACAGCTTTAGCCCAAGCAGCTGTAGCTTTTTTTCCATTATTTTCAATTAATGAAGCTACAAGAGATTTATTGTAAATGTTACTTGATTTTCTTATTACTATTCTGCCTTTCCATTTTGGATCAGCTAAACCTTCGTAAGTTAAACCAGACAACTCTGCACCACTTACTCTTTCAGGTGAGTAATAAATAATTCTTGCTCTTTTTGCTACTCCAACCCACTTATTTGTTCTAAAGTTTTTTGGTACAGATGCTCTGATTGTTTTTGATGATAATCCACCTTCAAGCAATCCTTTAGCTTCCATAGCGCCACATCTTCCAGCGTCTGCAGTTATATAAAGATCAGCTGAAGAATCTGCTCCTTCTTCTGCTATTCTTTTTTCTAAGGCTCCTGATTTACCATTAATTAAATTTACTTTAATTCCTGTAGCTGCTGTAAATTTGTCATACATTTCAGCATCAGCCTTATAATGTCTTGCATTAAAAATATTTACTTCATTTGCAACAGCAAAAGCTGAGACAAATAAAGATATTATCAATGCTAAAATTGATATTTTTTTCATGTTTATCCTTAAAATTAACGTTATTTTGAGAATGAGAACTATTCTCATTGCGAATGATTATCAATCGCAATAATGTCGCAGAATAAATAAAAACCCATATTTTATTGGATTTTAGTGACTTTATTTCCAGTCGCCTATTTTACTAAACAGAAAATTTCTAAAAGCTTGAACTCTTGCTGTATTCTTTAATGACTGGGGATATACAAAATGCGCCTCTGTAATTGGACCTTCAACTTTTGGTAGAACCTTTATAATACTGTTTGAGTTAGATACTAAATATTCTGGCAGTGCAGCCAAACCAACACCAGATTCTACTGCTAAAAGTAGTCCCATCACGCTATTTACTTTCATTATAGTTTTTCTTTTTTTTCCATCATGCATCCCAATTTTTAATGCCCAATCAGGATTATAAACAGGAGATGGTGCACCCTTCCCAAAAGAAATAAATTTATGTTTGTTTAAATCATTAAGCGTTTTTGGCATGCCGTTTTTTTCTAAATATTTATTTGAGCCATATATAAAGTATTTAATATCTACTAATTTTTTTTGAATATAATTTAGCTGCTTTGGTCTTCTCATAAAAATACCGATATCAGCTTGTCTAGTACTTAAATCTAATTCTTTATCATCAAAGACTAATTCAATTTCAATTTCAGGATTTAATCTCATAAATTCCTGTATCCTTGGAGTTAACCAATGTGTTCCAAAACTTCTAACTGTAGTAATTGTTAATTTACCAGTTGGTTTATTTTTTTGATCGCCCAAAGATGTTTCAACTTCTTTTAGTTTGCTAATTACTTCATGAGCAGTTTTGAAAACATATTCACCGTTTTCAGTAAGCGTCAGTCCTCTTGCATGTCTTTCAAACAATTGAACATTTAAATCCTGTTCAAGTGATTGAATTTGTCTACTTATTGCTGACTGACTTAAGTTTAGATTTACAGTAGCATTTGTAAAACTACCTGCTTCTGCAACTGCATGAAAAATTTTAAGTTTATCCCAATCCATTATTTATTCAGATTTACAATATATCTACCTGTTGTCTCCCCTTTTAACATTTTTGAAAAAATGTTATTTAGCTCATCCAAAGTTATTTCTTTGACTGACTTATTTAATAATTCAAAATTAATTAATTTAGAGGCCTCGCTCCAAAGAAATTGCCTTCTGGCTATTGAAGCTGTTACAGAGTTTATACCCCAAAGCTTTACACCTCTTATTATAAATGGCATTACAGTTGTATTTAATTTAATATCTGCTGCGTTTCCGCATGCAGACACTATTCCTCCATCCTTTGTCTGTGACAATATATTTTCTAAAACCTTTCCACCAACTGTGTCTACAGCTCCATCCCATAATCCTTTATCCAAAGGTCTTGAATCTTTCATCAATTCACTAGTATTTATAACGTTTTTAGCACCAATAGATTTCAAATAATCTCTGTTATTATCTTTCCCTGTAACAGCAGTGACATCACATCCAAGATTATTAAGTATCATTACAGCCATACTTCCTACTCCTCCAGAAGCACCACTCACAATTACATTGTTAACTTTATTTCCTAACAATAGTACTTCCCTAGTAGTTTTTGTCGTGAAAGAACACTGTAATGCAGTAAATCCAGCAGTGCCTAATATCATGGCTTCTTTTAATGAAATATTTTTAGGTTTCTTGACTAAAAATTCTCCATTTACTTTTGCATATTGAGAATAGCCTCCAAAATATATTTCACCAACTCTCCATCCAGTTAAAATAACCTCATCTCCTTTTTTAAATTTATTATTATCACTCTCTTCAACTACACCTGAAAAATCTATACCAGGTATATGTGGGAATTCTTTAACAAGCCTTGCACCATTTTTGAGAATTAAAGCATCCTTGTAGTTTAGACTGGAGTACTCAACTTTTACTAATACATCACCATGTTTTAAGAAGCTTTTGTCTATTAATTTTATTTCACGACTAAAGTTTTCACCTTCCTGATTAAGGATCAATGCTTTGAATTGACTAGACACATTAGTCTTTTAACGTAGTGCTGATAAATCGTAAATATCTATTTTGATAACTTAGATCTTCTTTAAATTGACCTAAATAAAAATTTGTTACTGTTGTTGCTTGCTCTTTTTTAATTCCTCTCATTGTCATACACTGGTGAGTTGAATCAATTGTTACAGCAACGCCTTTGGCGTCTAATGCTTCCATTAAAGAGTTTGCAATTTGTACAGTTAGTCTTTCTTGGGTTTGTAGTCTTTTTGAAAATATTTCAACAACTCTCGCAATTTTACTTAATCCTACTACTCTTTCATTTGGTATATAAGCAACATGTGCCTTTCCTATAATTGGAGCCATATGATGTTCACAATGACTTTGTACAGAAATATTTTTTTGAACCACCATATCGCTATAGCCCTCGACGTCGCCAAAAGTTTTATCTAATACTTTTTTTGCATCTTCTCCATAACCTTGAAAATATTCTTTAAATGCTTTTACAACTCTTTTTGGTGTTTCTAATAATCCCTCTCTTTTAGGATCTTCACCCATCCAAGATAATATTGTTCTAATTGCTTCTTCCGCTTCTTTATCTGAAACCTGTTTTTGATTAATTTCTTTATTGACTGTATCTTTTTCTAATTTCATAGCGGTTTTTATACAGTAATTGCCTCAATTTAAAAATATTTAATATATTCATATATGTGCTACATAATCACCCCGTATGTTCAAAAAAAGAGAAAATATCTACGAAATTGAAGAAGGAAATCTTCTTTCGCCTAAATTTGATAATGATGGATTGATCCCAGTCATTACTATGTGCTCAAAAACTAAAGATATTTTAATGCATGGTTTCATGAATGTTGAGGCACTTAAAAAGACGATTGAAACTAAAGAAGCACATTATTTTAGCAGATCAAGAAAATCTATTTGGCACAAAGGTAAAACAAGTGGATTTATTCAAAAAGTAACAGAAATAAGAATAGATGACGATCAAGACTCTATATGGTTAACTGTAGATATTGGTGAAGGTGCTAGTTGCCATGTTGGATACAGATCGTGTTTTTACAGATCAATCCCTATGGGACCAATAGATAATGGTAGAAAAGTTGAAATGAAATTTCTTGAAAAAGAAAAAAAATTCAACCCAGACGAAGTATATAAAGGCCAACCAAATCCTACAAAAATTTAGATGAGTGAAAAACAAAAAAATGTTCTAGGAGAAGATCTTGAAGATTGTTCAAATGATCCTTTAACAGGTTGGTTTCGTGATGGTTGTTGTAATACAGATGAAAAAGATCATGGCGTTCATACAGTTTGCGCTAAAGTAACAACAGATTTTTTGGAATGGTTAAGAGATGCTGGCAATGATTTAATAACACCACATCCAGAATTTGGATTTCCAGGTTTAAAAGATGGAGATGGCTGGTGTGTATGTGCTAGTTGGTATGCTAAAGCAGTTGAAGCAGGCAAAGGTTGTCCGATATTTCTTAAAAGAACTCATAAAAATACTTTAAAACATATTCCTATCGAGACACTTAAAAAATTCGCGATAGATTTATCTTAAATCACATATTTCCATACCTTGGGCCACCACTACCCTCTGGCGTCACCCAAGTTATATTTTGTGAAGGTTCTTTAATGTCACAAGTTTTACAATGAATACAATTTTGAGAATTAATTACAAATTTATTTATGTCATTTTCTTTTTGGACTTCATAAACGCCTGCTGGACAATACAATTGAGCTGGTTCGTTAAATTTTTCAAGGGTATAATTGATTGGTAAATTTGGATCTTTAAGTTTTAAATGAACGGGTTGATTATCAGCATGATTAGTACCAGTTAGGTAAACAGAACTTGTTTTATCAAAAGTAATTACATTATCATATTTTGGATAATCTATTTTAGGCATTTGATTTGCTGGCTTTAATGTTTCATGATCAGCATGCTTATGTTTCAGGGTAAAAGGTAGTTTTCCTCTAAATAATATTTGATCAATTCCAGTAAATATTATTCCTAATATTAACCCCCAGCTAAAACTTGGTTTTACATTTCTGGCTTCATATAATTCCTTATATAACCAACTTGCTTTTAATTTACTTTCAAAGACTGATAATTCTTTATTTTCTTTAAAATGTTCAACAATCGTTTCAGCTGCAATTATTCCACTTTTCATTGCAGTATGAGAACCCTTAATTTTTGGCATATTTAAGGTACCTGCATCACAACCAATTAATAAGGCACCAGGCATAAACATTTTGGGTAAACTTTGAAAACCACCTTCAATTAATGCTCTTGCACCGTAGGAAATTCTTTTTCCACCCTCTATAATTTTTTTAATCGCTGGATGAGTTTTAAATCTTTGAAACTCATCATAGGGTGATAAGTGTGGATTTTTATAATCTAAACCAATCACATAACCTAAAAAAACTTGTTTATTTTCTGCATGATACATGAAACTGCCCCCATAAGTGCTATTGTCTAGCGGCCATCCAGCAGTATGCATTACTAAACCCTCTTCATGATTTTTTTCATTTACTTCCCATATCTCTTTAAAACCAATCCCGTATTGTTGAGGATCTTTTCCTTTGTCTAAATCAAATTTTTGAATTAATTGTTTTCCTAAATGACCTCTGCAGCCCTCTGCAAAAACAGTTACTTTTCCTAAAAGTTCTATTCCAGGTTCAAAGCTATCTTTTTTTTTACCTTCTTTATCTATTCCCATATCCTGGGTTGCAACACCTTTTACAGATCCATCTTCATTATATAAGACCTCACTTGCTGGAAATCCTGGAAAAATTTCTACTCCTAAAGCTTCAGCTTGCTCTGCTAGCCATCTGCATAAATTTGCTAAACTAATAATATAATTATTATGATTTTGTTGCACAGATGGAAGTAGCCAAGTTGGCCAACTTAGGGATTTATTTTTTCCTAAAAATAAAAACTTCTCTTTAGTGACTTTTGTTTTAATTGGTGAATTTAATTCTTTCCAATTTGGGAATAATTCATCTAATGCTCTTGTTTCAAAAACATTACCACTCAAAATATGAGCTCCAATTTCTGATGCTTTCTCTAATAAACAAACATTTAAATTTGGATCTAATTGTTTTATTTTAATTGCAGTTGACAAACCTGATGGCCCCCCACCAATAATTACAACATCATATTCCATGGATTCTCTAGACATACTCTAGTTTTTAACTGTAAGGATTATTTTTGTATAGTGTTTAATTTGTTCAACTCTTCCATGAACTGAGGGATGGCCTCAAATAAATCAGCCTCTAATCCGTAATCAGCGACGCTAAAAATTGGCGCTTCTCCATCTTTATTAATTGCTACTATAATTTTGCTTTCCTTCATTCCTGCTAAATGCTGTATTGCTCCAGAAATTCCTATTGCTATATATAAATCAGGAACAACAACTTTTCCTGTTTGGCCAACTTGATGATCATTACTAATATAGCCAGCATCAACAGCTGCTCTAGATGCACCTATTGCTGCACCGAGTTTATCTGCAACTTCAGTAATCAGTTTAAAATTATCTCCGCTTTGCATACCTCTTCCACCTGAGACAACAATTCTTGCTGTTCCAAGTTCAGGCCTGTCAGATTTTATTTCTTCTCTTTTTATAAACTTAGTATTCGAAAATTCTTCACTGCTATCTATATTTTCAATTGGTGCTGAACCTCCAGTGCTTTCACAGGGATCAAAAGAAGTTGGTCTTATTGTTACACATTTTTTTGCATCATTACTTTTTATTGTAGCAAAAGCATTACCAGCGTAAATTGGTCTTAAAAAAGTATCTGGCCCAAGAACTTTAATAATGTCACTTACTTGTGAAGTGTCTAGATGTGCTGCAATTCTTGGCATTAAATTTTTTCCAAACGTATTAGCAGAACAAACTACATGTGAATAGTTTTCGGCAAGTTTAATTACTACTGGAGCAAAATTTTCTGCAGTATAATTTTCGTAATAGGTTGCTTCTACATTTAGTACTTTTTTAATTACTGGAAGCTCTGACAATTTTTTTGCGGCCTCACCACTATTATGGCCAATCACAACCGCATGGACTTCTGCATCAATTTGAGAAGCAGCAGTGGCTGCATTTAGAGTAAATGGTTTTAATTCTTTATTATTATGCTCAGCTATAAGTAAGACTGCCATTATATCACCTTCGCTTCATTTTTTAATTTTTGAACTAATTCCGCAACATTTGCAACTTTAATACCTGCTTTTCTTTTAGGAGGTTCTTCTACCTTAATCTGCTCAAGTCTTGGTGTTATATCTACTCCTAAATCTGATGCCAGTAATTCCTCAATTGGTTTTTTTTTTGCTTTCATTATATTTGGCAATGAAGCGTACCTTGGTTCATTAAGTCTTAAATCACATGTTACAATAGCTGGAGTATTAATTTCAATTGTTTCAAGTCCCTCATCTATTTCTCTTGTAACCTCTAACTTATTATCTTTAACTTCAATTTTGGATGCAAAAGTTGCTTGTGGCCAGTTTAATAATGCGCTCAACATTTGTCCCGTCTGATTACAATCATCATCAATTGCTTGTTTACCCATAAATACTAAATCTGGTTTTTCTTTTTCTACAATTATTTTTAAAATTTTTGAAACTGCTAATGGTTCAAGTATGCCATTTGCTTTAACATGAATTCCTCTGTCCGCTCCTACTGCAAGAGCTTTTCTTACTGTCTCTTGAGCTTTTTCTTCTCCTACAGTTATTGCAACCACCTCAGTTGCTTTACCTGACTCTTTGATTTTAACAGCCTCCTCAATCGCATTGTCATCTGGTGGATTTGTAGACATTTTGACGTTGTCGGTTACTATACCAGAATTATCTTCCTTAACTCGGATTTGGACATTGTAATCAATTACTCTTTTTACAGCGACTAAAATTTTCATTAAGCTCTCAATAAATTATTTTCTGAGTCATATGGACTCTCGTCTAGAACAGTAGCGTCATACATTTCGCCTAAAATATCAACTTGTAATTTGTCGCCCACATTTGAACAATCTGGTTTTACCATTGCTAAAGCTATTGATTTATCTAGTCTAAAACCAAATTCTCCACCAGTTGCTCTACCAACTACTTTGCCATCTTTAAAAATTGGATTATTTCCTAATACATCAGCATCTTTAGTATTATGAACCTCTAAAGTTACTAATTTGTTATCAAATCCTTTTTCTCTCCATTT
Source organism: uncultured Pelagibacteraceae bacterium (assembly GCA_902628525.1). Classification (GTDB taxonomy): domain Bacteria; phylum Pseudomonadota; class Alphaproteobacteria; order Pelagibacterales; family Pelagibacteraceae; genus Pelagibacter. The sequence goes on along the minus strand of CACOMZ010000001.1, from coordinate 202,313 downwards.
ATTTAAAGCCTCTAATCCTATGAAGTTACCTTTGTTTGGATGAACAAATCTATCAAGACCAGATTCGTAAGGAGAGTATTCAATTGAAAGTTCAGTGCCAACTAGTTTATAAGATTTCTCTACTCTCAAACTATTCATCGCTCTTATTCCAAAAGGTTTTATACCTAGGTCTTTACCAGCCTCCATTAACTTATCAAATATATGATTTTGATATTCAATTGGGTGATGCAACTCCCAACCAAGTTCACCAACAAAGTTTACTCTCATTGCATTTACTGGAGCATAGCCAACGTTTACATTTTTTGCAGTAAGCCATTTAAAATTCTCATTTGAAAAGTCGTCTGTAGAAACTTTTTGCATTAGTTGTCTGGCCTTTGGGCCTGCAACAACTAAAACTCCAGTGCTATTAGTTAAATCTTCAAAAATAACTGAACCATCATTTGGCATCCATTTCTGTATCCAGTCATGATCTAATCTTAAATTAGCTCCAGCAGAGACTAAATAATAACTATTTTCTGCTTCTTTCATGATAGTAAATTCAGAATGAACTCCACCTTTTGTATTTAAAGCATGACATAAATTAATTCTTCCAATTTTTTTTGGAAGTTTATTTGCGACTAAATAATCTAAAAACTCTTCAGCTTTAGGTCCTCTAATTCTACATTTTGCAAAAGCAGTCATATCTAAAAGACCAACATTTTCTTTAACATTTTGGCATTCTTTTTTAATAGCATCGAACCATTTCGATCTTCTAAATGACCAATCATCTTTTTGTTCCATGCCATCTGTTGCAAAAAAATTAGGTCTTTCCCATCCAAATTTTTGACCAAAAACTGCACCCAGATTTTTCATTCGTTCATAACATGGAGCAGTTCTCAATGGTCTTGCTGCAGGTCTTTCCTCATCTGGGTAATGAACTATAAATACATGACTGTATGCTTCTTCATTTTTTGCTTTTAAATAAGATTTAGTTGCATAGTTTCCATAACGTCTTGGTTCTACACCTAACATATCTATCGTTGGCTCACCATCAATTATCCATTCAGCTAACTGCCATCCTGCTCCACCGGCAGCTGTTATTCCAAAACTATGTCCTTCATTAATCCAAAAATTTTTTAAACCCCATGCAGGTCCAACAATTGGATTACCATCTGGAGTATAGCATATTGCTCCATTGTAAACTTTCTTAACTCCTACTTCTCCAAAAGCAGGGACTCTGTGAATTGCTCCTTCTATGTGTGGGGCTAATCTATCTAAATCTTCTTGAAATAATTCATACTCTGAATTTTTTGATGGACCTTCAACATAACAAGCAGGTGCTCCATCTTCGTAAGGTCCTAAAATCAATCCACCAGCTTCTTCTCTCATGTACCATCTGCTATCACTATCTCTTAATACTCCCATTTCAGGTAAGCCATCTTTTTTTCTTTTTTGAATTTCTGGATGTGGTTCTGTAACTATGTATTGATGCTCAACTGGTATAACTGGAATATCTAATCCTACCATCTCACCAGTTTGCCTAGCAAAATTTCCTGAACATGAAATAACATGTTCACATTCTATAGAACCTTTGTCTGTTTCAACAACCCATCCATCTTTAGTTTGTCTCATTGAAATAACAGTTGTATTTCTATAAATCTCAGCACCTCTATTTCTTGCACCAGTTGCTAATGCTTGAGTTAAATCTGCTGGTTGGATGTATCCATCCTCTGGGTGTTGTATTGCACCAACTAAATCATCTGTATGACACAAAGGCCAAATTTCTTTTACTTGTTGAGGGGTTAAAAATTTAACATCAACACCAATAGTACGAGCAACACCTGCATACTGATGATACTCATCCATTCTATCTTTTGTACTAGCTAGACGAATATTTGAAACAACACTAAAACCGACATTCTTTCCAGTTTCTTCCTCTAATTTCTTATAAAGATTTACTGCATACTTATGAAGCTGTCCAACAGAATAACTCATGTTAAATAATGGTAATAAACCCGCAGCATGCCATGTAGATCCTGAAGTTAATTCTTTTCTCTCAATCAATACAACATCCGACCAGCCTTTTTTTGCAAGATGATAAAGTGCACTAACGCCTACAACTCCCCCTCCAACTACTACAACTTTAGTTTTTGTTTTCATCATGCAATTCCTACTAAATTTTTAATAAATACGAAACAAAATAAATATACAAATTGTCAAATTGAGCTGCCAAGAGGAATTGGATTTGAGACCATAGTGGTTAACCAGCAATCCTTTAATGCTCCATCTAAAGTATATTTTTCTACTTGCCAATTGAACTTATGATAAATTTTATTTTTATCTAAAATAATTACCTCAAATTGAGCCCATTTGTCACTACTACCCAGCTCAGTAATGGTGTGGGTCAAATGATTAATCATCATTTGATAAGAATCACTTTTAATCATTCTTTTAAAATTTCCCAAAGGACCAGTTACTTTTTTATTATTGGGATGTGCAAAGTTCCAAGTTTGCTCTATACCTCCATCTTTAAAATCTGAGTCATTATTTTGAAGACCTGTAAGTTGAATTTTGACCACTTCGGAGGGTAAAATATCTTTATTTGGTTTTAATATATCTGCCTTCGAAATTGAAGTGAAGATTAACAGTAACAATATTATCTTAAATTTTGTTTGCAGTATTTTCGACATCTTTTAAATATTTTTTTCTTTTTTCACTTACTACAAATGGTACAGCAAAGTAACGTCGATATATAATATCCGTGATGCCGCATATATTAAAAACACCTCTTCTTAATCTTTTCGTTGGCATATTTAAAAAAAAGGTTCTTACAGCAAATTGGGGTGATCCATAGGTACAAAATACAACTGCTTTTTTACCTTTCAGATTTCCAATAGGATAACCATAATTTCCAAACAGTTTTTTAAATTTAAATGCCCAAGGTGGAGCTAAAACTTTATCTATCCAACCTTCAACTATTGCTGGCATTCTAAAATTCCATATTGGTGCAATAATTACTATTGCATCTGATTCTTCTATTCTTTTTCTATGATTTAAAACATTTTCATCTGGTTCCTCCCCAGAATATACTGGATCAAATTTTTCTTTATACAAATCCACTACATCTACAGTGTGACCTTTTTTTTCAATAGTTTTGATGAAAGTATCTCGTATGGCGGCATTAAAAGAGTTTTCATTATAATGACCATAAATAAGAAATACTTTTTTCATAAAATTTACCAGAGTATTAAATATATATAGTTATTATTCTGATGTTTTGTACTCACTATTATTAATAATAAATACGAAAATAATAGGTAAAACTAATGTTAAAATTGTAACAACAATTAATAATATCCCGAGTTCGGAGTAATCGGCAGTAGTTTGAATTTCGCCTGAAACCTTATCTTTAACTTCTCTTGTTACTGTAAAAATTTGATTTAAATATTTTGTTCCCAATGCGCTGGCAGATAATGCAAGATTAGTAAATGAAGCGAATACTGCAAAAAAAGTTGCTTTTAAATGAGTTGGTGCATTTTTTGCAATCCAAGCAAGTAAAGGTATCATGGATACTTGTCCTAATGGAGATTCTAACGCTGTGTTTATTAAAGCTATAAATTTTGCATCAACAACTCCACCTGTTAAAGAGGACGTCCAATTGTGAAAACCATAATACATTCCAACACTTGGTAAAAATAAAATTGCGCCTGCGATGCTTAAAACGACAATAATTTTAGCTATAGAATTATTTGCCATAAACGGTCTTAATAAAACAATTCCAGCTAAAGTTAAAATAGATGCGAGTAAAGATAAAATTGAAAAAAACTGTTCATTAAATCCTAGCACGTCAATTTCAAACCAAGTTAACCCTGGTCCTGGTCCTGGCATGGCGCGAAATATAAAAATAATTACAGCTGTTCCTACTATGGTCAGTCTTAATTCCTCTGGTAACTCTTTTATAAGTTTAAACATTAAGAATAAAATAATTACTACCGAACCTAGAAAGACAATCTCTTGAGCAAAAGGAACATTAAATGAGCCAACAGATAAGGTAAATATGACAAAAATTAAACTGCCTCCTAAAATCCACCAATTTACTTTTGTCTTCTGATTGCCTCTTTCATCTTTAAATTCTAAGCCTTGAGATCTTAAATTTAATTGTTTCTGTTGCTTTAAATAATTAGCAAAAATTACACCCAGGATAGAGACTATGGGAATTATAAGAGCATAAATATAAATTTTACCATACAAAATAATTTTGTCTGCTTCTTCTAAACCATCAACATCTCTAAATAAAATTACGTTAACTAAGGCAACTAGGACTGTACCGCCAATTATTGCAAATCTACCAAGTGTTTGCATTGTTGTATGCATTATTTTTATTTCATCACGTGAATAGTCGTTGCCTGCTTCATCAATTAAGGGAACTGCTTCTACAGTCATTGCGTCTGCTACAACATCTTGAACCACGTAACCAACGGGTGCAAGAATAACGCTAACTACAAACCAAGTTTCAACGGAAAATATTTGGGCCATTTCCTCAGTATGTATAATAAGACCATACATAATTAATAAACTTAGAGCTATTAATGACGCCCCAAAGTAAACCATATAATTTTTTCTTTCCCAAATAAGATCAACTAAATGCCCTAAAGGCATTTTTAACGCCCAGGGAATTCCAGCCCAAAAACCAAGTCCAGCTAAAAAAGCTGCTGACAAATTTAAATAATCTTTAACAAAGAAAGTTCCTACAATACCTGTAAGGCCAGAAATTCCTGCAGCCAGGTAAACCATTAATGGTGGGAGATAACTTAGTTTGAATTGTCTTCCCAAATCAAAAAAAGTATTGTCTAAAAATTTAAATATTTTATTCATTTAAAAATAATTTTTCATATTCTATTTTTGTACATTTATTCTCGATATAACTTATTCCATTTTCGAGTACTAATTTTTCTGCATTTTTATTAGTTATGCCAAGTTGGAGCCACAGGACATTTGCTCCAATTTTTATTGCATCTTTTGCTATTTCTTCGACCTCCTCTGACGGTCGAAAAACATCAACTATATCTACTTTTTCCTTTATATCTGTAAGTTTTGCGAAAACCTGCTCATTAAAAATTTTTTGGCCTACAGCAGCTGGATTTACAGGATAAACTTTATAACCATATTCTTTCATAAACTTCATTACAACAGACGAAGCTTTAGATAAATCTTTGCTTGCCCCTAAGATTGCAATATTTTTATATTTAGAAAGAATTTCCTTAATTTGAGACATAGAAACTAATCTTGATCTTTACTTATTTGATCCTCACAAAATTTTTTAGCTTGTTCAAGATCAGTAATTTTTGTTTCTGATAATTTTTGACTTCCAGCAATACATGCGTCAACCGCTCTTTTGAAATTATGATCTCTAAAGTTAAGAACAAAAATCATTGCAGCAAATACAAAAATGATAATTAAAATATTTTTTTTATTTTTCATTATTTATGTTGCCATTTTGGTTTTCTTTTTTCTAAAAATGCAGATATTCCCTCTTGTGCATCATTAGCCATCATGTTTTCTGTCATCATTTTGCTAGTGTAAGCATATGCTTTCTTTAAAGGCATCTCTAGCTGTTTATAAAAAGCTTGTTTGCCAATCTTTATTGTTAAATTTGATTTTGATGCTATCAATTTAGCTATTTTTAAAATTTCACTATTTAACTTTTTGTTTGAAAAATAATCATTTATTAAACCAATTTCTTTAGCAGAGTTTGCTGTAATAGGTTGACCAGTTAACAACATTTCCATCATAGGTTTTCTGTTAATTTTTCTACTTACAGCAACCATAGGTGTACTGCAAAATAAACCTATATTAACTCCTGGTGTTGCAAATAAAGCATCTTTAGTACCGTAAGCTAAATCACAACTTGCTACAAGTTGACAACCTGCAGCAAAAGCAGCTCCATGAACTTTTGCAATAACAGGTTTTCTACCCTCAACTATTTGGATCATTACTTTTGAACAAAGATTAAATAGTTTTTTATAATTATCCCTTTTTTTCAAATTTCTTACTTCTTTTAGATTATGTCCTGCGCTAAAACCTTTGCCCGCACCTTCTATAATTATTACTTTTATTGTTTTATCAGAGTCTAGTTTTTTTAATACTTTCAACAAATCTCTAAGATTTTTAAATGACAATGAATTGTAAGTTTTTGGTTCATCTATAACTATACTTGCAATTTCATTGTTAATTTTCTTAATTTTAATATTACTTTTCATTTAATCTGTTAATCCATCACTTCTAGCCTGATTTCTTTCTAAATGAATTGGTAAAACTTTACCGTAAATAGCTTTAGAATGTTCGGGAGTATTTACCCTATAAGGATCTAAAACATAAGCAGGAATACACATATATCTGGATTTTTTACCTTCTACCTTAGTTACCCTATGCATTGTAAATCTGCCTTTAAATATTTGCAAATCACCAGGCTCTAGTTTTAACTGTCGAACTCTTGTTCTATCGCCATTTAAAACTTTCTTAACCTCATCAAAATTTTCATTTCCAGGTTCTCTAATATTTGGACAATATTCAAAAACTCCACCTCTCTCTGGTTTTTGAATCATTAAACTTAAGGTAAATTCGCAGCTATCAAAATGCCAAGGAAGGATTCCATCTGTCTTCATAACATTATAAGCATGACAAGCCAATGGATCTGCCCATCTGTATATAGGAGAGACACCTAAACATGCAGAAACAAATTTTAAAAGTTCTTCGGTTTCATAAAGAAATTTCATTTCAGAATTTTTTGAAAAACAATCTGAGTTTAAATATCCATTATATCTATTCATAAATTTTCTTTTTGGATGATCTTTTGGTAAAGAAGTATCATCTTTTGCATAGAGATATGCATTAATACTCTCTTTTGACATATAAACTTCATCAAGTTGATTTTCTAATTCTGAATTCATAATTTTTAATGACTCAGGTAGAATAAAATCTGGTATTGTAGAACAACTTTGTTCTTCGAGTTCTTCTTTACATTTTGTTATTAAATTTTTAATAACTGGTGAATTTAAGTTATGGATTGGATATTTTTTTAAGTCTACAATAGTTTTAAGTCTATCGTTCATCAAAGTTTATTTTAATTTACCCTCTTCCCTCATTTTAGCTCTAATTTTTGTTGCTGAAATTTTTTGAGTTTCCTCATCTAAAACTATTTCCTCTATTTTATATCCAACACCTCGACCATAACAAATATTAGTGATATTTGGTACCATCATAATTTTAAACTGTCCTTCAAATTCAGGGTTAAGTCTGTCTTCAATATTTTTTTTTACTGTTTCAAAGTCAAAGGGATTATCATCAACACCTTGAACATCTCTAATTTGAATACATACTTGGCCAGTTTTTTTTATAATTTCTTTAAATAACTTGTAGTGACCATCGTGGAATGGTTGCCATCTGCCTAACATTTGCGCAGTAGGTTTTTTATTATCCCATTGGTATGTCATTTTTTTATCTCTTCAACAATTTTTGGAGCCCAATTTTTAGCATCTTGGGTAGTAACTTTAAAATCAAAATTTTCAGGATTTACAAACATTTGATTAGTATCTTCAAATCTTCCTTTTTTAATTGTGTCTACCCAAATAACATAATCAGCTGGAAATAATTTTCTAGCTGCCGGAGTGGGTGCTACAAAATCAGCAATTACATAATTTCCCTCATTTTTTATTTTTATTGCAAAATCTGCCATTCTTTTTGCTTGACGTTCTCTTCCTTCAGCTGAAAAATCCCAATCATCAGCAGCTTTTCTAACTTCATCTGCATTAAGTCTTTTTGCATTTAAAAGTGGAGCCATTTCATCTGCCAATGTAGTCTTACCTGCTCCAGGTAAACCCATTACTAAAATTATTTTCATTAGATATCTTCTAACGGATGATGGGACATGAGTTCAAGTCCATTTTCACCTATCAGATATTGCTGTTCAAGTTTAACTCCCTCTTTACCACCAACTTTTCCAATATAACTTTCCACAGTTATCGTCATATTTTTAACGAAAGTTCCTCCTCTTTCGCCACCATCAGTTGGATATCTAATTGCAGGCCATTCGTCACACATTCCAATTCCATGAACCATAACTGAATATCTATTAGGATAATAATCTTCAGGTAATATCCAAGATTTTTCAGTAAATTCCTGAAAAGACACGCCGTCTTTAATCAATCTGGAATTATGATTTATTTGATCTAAAGCCATATGATATAATTTTTTTTGATTATCATTAAATCTGTGCCCAACAACAAAGGCTCTCGAAATATCTGCGCAATATCCATAAGGACCAACCATGTCTGTATCAAAAGCTACTATTTCTCCCTGTTGAATTACTTTATTGCTACTTTCTTGCATCCAAGGATTAGTTCTTTGCCCAGATGACAATATTCTACAGTCAATCCACTCACCACCATTTTCAATATTTGTTTTATGTAAAATTGACCATAACTCATCCTCCGTCATACCTGGCTTAAGTTCAGATCTCATCTTTGAAACACCAATCTCAGCAACCTCAATTGCTGCTTTCATACAAATTAATTCATCTGGGGACTTAATTACTCTTGCCTGTTCTAGAATAAGTTTAGCATCTACTACTTCAATTCCTTCTTTATTTAATGCTGAAACTGCTGGTCCATTTAAAACATCAACTGCTATTTTTTTTGATTTGAAATAACTTTTTGAAAGATCTTTGATCTCATTAATCCATTTTTTTAATTCATTAGATGCCTGACTACCATTACTAAAATAATCCCAAGTAATTGCAGGTCTTATTTCATCAATTAAATTTAAATGGGAAGATAAATTTTCACAATTAAAATATTCATATAGGATTGTTGGACCACTTACAGGAACAAAACAATATCTTGTTAAATTATGCATATTATAGACACTCATGTTGACAGTATCTAATGCATATCGAACATTGACAGGATCGAACAAAATACAAGCTTCCAAATTATTTTTTTCTAATTCTTTTCTTACTCTACTTAGACGGTATGATCTTAATTTTTCAAAATTAATTTGATCTTCTCTTAATCTTTTTTTAATAATAAAATTTTGTTTTGTCTTAACGTCAGGTGCTATTTTTCTACTAAATCTCATTTTACTTTATATAATCCTAACCAAGCATTTACATCTTTACTTGCAATATAATCAGATTTAAAAAATTCTACTTCTTCCCATTTATCATCTTTTAAATATTCTATTTTTTTATCAAAACCATACTCTTCATAAATTCCTTCGTTAATAGTAAAACATATTAAGCCACCTGGTTTAGTAATTCTTACAAATTCATCAAGCGCATTAGGCTTTACGTGCCCGAAAGTAAATGTGCCAACACACATAACTGCATCGTAAAAACTTTCATCAGATTGAATTTTTTTATTTAGATCAACTTTCTCTAATTTTTGATAAAGATTTTTAGGAATTGTATCTAATAATTTTTGTGACAAGTCAGCACCATGAAAGTTTTCAAATCCATACTTCTTTAACTCTATTCCAACTAAACCTGTTCCACAACCTGCATCGAATATAAGTATATCTTTGTTTTTTTGATATTTATTTAATATTTCAACAGTTTCTTTTGGTCCTGTATAGTTCCAATCAACCATGTCTTTATTGTACTTGTCTTCATCACCCCACTCGTCATAGTACTTCATAACTTCATCTGTGGTTTTAAGTTTGTAAATTGGGATTTTATTTCCAACGTCTTTTTGAGCCATTAGCTTCTCATTTTTTGACCACTTGGATCATAAAGTGGTTCTTTTATGATTGAGCAATTAAATAGATCTCCATTTATTTCTATTTGAATTTTATTGTCTGCTGTAATTTTTTTTTGATCAATAAAAGTAAAAGCCATACTTTTATTAATATAATGAGCAAATCCACCAGATGTGACATAGCCTATACTTTGATCACCGTTCATTACAGCTTCGTTGTTTGTTACATCAATATCATTAGTTTCAACAACTAATGGAGTTAATTTATTTGAACTATCTTCTTTTTGAGCACTCTCCTTACCAATAAAGTCTTTATCCCAATTTATAAAAACATCCAAACCTGTTTCCTTCGCTGTAAAGTCTGGTCTATAATCTAAAGTCCAAGCACCCCAATTTTTTTCTAATCTCATTGACATGAGAGCTCTACCGCCGAAAGGTTTAATGTTAAATTCTTTTCCAGCTTCAATTAACTCTTCATATAGTTTTATTTGGTAATGTGGAGCTACATATATTTCATAACCAAGTTCACCAGTAAATGAAATTCTATTTATAATTGCAGGTACACCTCCAACAAACATTTTTCTTGTATCTCTAAATTTAAATTTCTCGTTAGAAACATCATCCCTGACTATTTTTTCAAGAACCTTTCTGGAATTTGGACCGGCGATCGATAATCCATGGAATTCATCTGATCTATTGGCATAATTTAAATTAAATTTACCTAAATGGCTTTCAAACCAACGTCTGTGCATTTCTTGAGCTGCCCCGGACCCAAACACTATAAATTCATTTTCTTCAAAACAAGCGACTGTAAGATCTCCACACAATTTTCCTCTATAAGATAGCATTGGTGATAAAGAAATTCTTCCTGGTTTTGGAAGTTTTCCTGCCATTATATGATCTAAGAATTTTCTAGCATCTGGTCCTTTGAATTCATGCTTTGAAAAGTTAGCAACTTCTATCAATCCTACGTTTTCTCTTACGTTAATTACTTCTTTTGATACGTAATCATGTGATCTTGATCTCTTTATTGTGGGTTCTTCAAAAGCATCATCTTTATCCTTTGAAAACCATAAAACATTTTCTAAACCAAAGCTGTCTCCCATAACGGCTCCTTGATTTATAAATCGATCATAAAGTGCTGTGGTTTTTTGTTTTCTTCCTTTTGGTAAAGTTTCATTTGGAAAAGTCATTATAAATCTTCTTTCATAGTTTTCAGAAGATTTAACTGTCCCATATTGTGGAGAAGCATAATCCCCAAACCTAGCGACATCCATTGCCCATACATCTATAGATGGTTCACCATCAATTATCCATTCAGCAATACATTTTCCAACACCACCACCTTGGCAAAATCCAGCCATAACACCTACGGCAACCCAATAATTTTTCATTCCAGGAACTGGACCAATTAAAGGACTTCCATCTGGCCCAAAAGTAAAAGGTCCATTAACAATATTTTTTATACCAGCTCTCTCTAAAGCAGGCATACGCTCGAAACCAATCGCTAGCCTATCTTGTATATTATCTAATTTAGGCTCTAATAATTCATGACCAAAATTCATTGGTGTTCCCTCAATTTTCCAAGGCGTTGATTTTGGCTCATAGGTTCCAAGCAGCATACCCTTTCCTTCCTGCCTAAAATAAATATTTCCCTCAAAATCTGTTCCAATAGGTAATCTTTGATCACCCATTTCCTCTATTTCTGGGATAGCTTCTGTTATTAAATAATGATGTTCCATGGGCTGAACAGGTAAATGTAATCCTGCTAGTTGTCCTACCTCTCTAGCCCATAATCCTCCAGCATTAATGATGATTTCGGCATTAATATTTCCTTTATCTGTAAAAACATCCCAGGTTCCATCTTTTTTTTGCTTAGTATCTTTAACTACTGTATGAGTATAATATTTTCCTCCATGAACTTTAGCAGCTTTCGCAAAAGCATACGTTACTCCTGATGGATCAACTTCTCCATCTATAGGATCCCAGAGTGCTAATAAGTATCGAGATGGATCTATTAAAGGATGTTTCTTTTTTACTTCATCAAGTGAAATAAATTCTTGATCTAAACCCATGTATCTAGCTTTTGATCTTTCTCTTTTAAGATAATCGGCCCATACTTCATTTGATGCTAAATAAAATCCACCACTTGGTTTAAATCCAACTGAATGACCCGATTCTTTTTCAATATCTTTATAAAGACCAATTGTATAAGCCATCATTCTAGAAATATTTGGGTCTGAAGAAATTACATGAACATTTCCAGCAGCATGCCAAGATGAACCTGATGTAAGCTCATTTCTCTCGAGCAGTATACAATCTTTTAAACCAAATTTTGATAGATGATATAGAATTGAACAACCAACAACACCTCCGCCTATAACAACTACTTTAGCGTTTTTTTCCATTAATATTTAATTTCCTTATTAACTTTTTTTAAAGATTTATCTGTTCCATGATGAAAGTGTTTACTCATATCTGGCATATATTTCATCGAAATTGGTTTTTTTCCAATTGCAACTGACATCTCTCTAACATGATGAGCTTCGGCACCACAGCAAATACCTATAAAATTTATTTTTTTTGAGACACACTCTTTAGCAAATTCTGCCATTTCAAATCGATTACAAAACAAATTATCAAGAGCAACTGGAAATGCGTTTCCCCCAGGAATGCAATTGCAGCCATTATCAGTAATATTTAAAAAACCTGGCTCTTCTTCGGTTGTTCTGTAAGGGACAGGAAGGCCAGCAACATGGCAAGAAACTTTTTCTCTAACTTTTTTCAACAGCTTCATGGTCATTTCTGGTCCCCTGTAACAATTTAAACCAACAACATCTGCGCCTAAATCCTCCATCATCTTACATGCATCTTCAGCACTGTGTCCCTCTCGAGTTCTATCTCCCCTTGGTATTGCAAAATTACATACAGCAATCAGACCTGAGTCTTTTATTGCTTTAAGTGCAATTTTCATTTCTTCTGTCCAATTAATTGTTTCAGCAATTACAAAATCTACACCAGCTTCTTTTGCCCATGCTATTTGTTCCTCATACATTTTTTGACATTCTTTGTGGGTGCCTGTGTCTCCGGGATCAAAAATATTTGTATTGGCCACGTCTCCACACACCATTAAATCCAAATCCTTAAATTCATTTGCAGCATCTTTGGCAATTTTAAGCGCATTTTTTTGAAGTGGCTCTAACATATCCTCTTTACCAATTATTCTTAACTTTTCCCTATGCCCATAATATGTGAATGCTTGAACTACATCTGAGCCAGCTCGGATAAATTCTTTATGTAACTGTGAAACTACTTCTGGATGTTCTAGTACGACTTCAGGAACAAAAGGTCCTGCTGAAAGATACCCTCGTCTTTCCATGGCAAACAGATATCCTTCTGCACACATAATCGGACCCTCATTTAATCTTGATATCAAGTCTTTTTTCATAATTTATCCTTTCATTTCATTAAGTTACTTGCAACCCATTTATGAAAATGGTGTGTTGGATTATCCATTTTAGGTGAAAAATTTCCTCCATTATAAGATGGGGAGTTTCTTCCCTCCTGCATACCTTCGATAATATTTAGATCTTCACTTTGAACTCCTTTCCAAAGTTCAAAATTTTGTTTTCGTAATGATTTAAATTTTTTTGAGTTAGCAGCCTCATTACCAACATAATAAATTTCCATGTGTTCTTTAGTATATTCATTGCTTATCGGTTCTAACCAATAGGCATAAAAATGATCTTTATGAATTCCGAGCATTACATTTGGAAATAGCGCAACATACTCCGCTACATGCTCTTTGTCTTTTGGCCAATTTGGAAAACAAGGAAAAATTAAGTTACCTTTAAACCTTGGATTATAGACAAGTGTTCCCTGACCAGCAAATCTGTTTGGTAAACCTTGAATGTGATAATGATCATCAAGCTTTGAATATGAATTAAGTCCTGGATGAACCCATGGAAGATGATAACTTTCACAATAATTTTCAATTGCAAATTTCCAATTACATTTTGCATTTAGATTAAAATATCCATAATCATTAGAATAAACCATAAGATCTCTATCAGCCTCTGGCCAGAACTTAGCCCATCTATCACTTAAAGGTTTAATATAATTTTCAAATTCTATTTCATTATTATTTAAGTTTACAAATATTAAATCTAACCATGTATATGATTTCACTTCTTTAAGAGAACTTTTAGACTTATTGAAATTACTACAGCTGTGCTTATTCATGCCGCCTATGTGAGGAGTGGCAACTAATTTTCCATTCATATCATAAGACCAAGAATGATATGGGCACCTTATAACATTTTTTAACTTACATTCTTCCTGTAAAATTTTATATCCTCTATGACTACAAACATTGTGATAAACACGAATTTTTTTATTTTTATCTCTTAAAATTATTAAAGGAATTCCAAGAAGATCAAAAGGTTTTGCGTCTCCTATATTGGGAATAGAACTACCAACTCCTACTACCACCCATTTATTTTCAAAAATTTTTTTTCTTTCAAAAAACAAATAATCTTTATTGGTATAGCACTCATTTGGAAGGCCATGAGCTTGTTCAATAGGTCTATTAACAACTCTGATCTTATTTAAATCAATTATTTGAGATAACTTTCTAGTTTCAATCTCCATCAAACCTCCTTTCAATCAATCTCGAGATTAATTAAGAAAAGTTAGTTTTTATGATTCTTTAATTATGACTTGTTGAAAAACAGTTTTACAATTAAGCAAATAAACAAATTCTTTAAAAAAGAAATTTGAATAAAACTTCATTTTAAAACTGTAACTCTAAAAAATTAAGTTTTAAAGACAATTTGACTTCAACTTGAAGTTGAAAGTAATTTGCAATCTATAAGATGATATGTTCTAGTTATGTATTAGAAATTAAACTGACGGAGAAATAATGAAAAAACTAAATACAATACTACTTTCTGCAGTTATTGCTTTTGGAATGACGGCTGTTAGCAATGTTGCTAATGCTTGCGGAAAATTAGTTATTGCCGAACAAAACTGGGCTTCTGCCGAGTTAATGGCAAACGTTGATAAAATTATCCTAGAAGAGGGATACGGATGTGAGGTCGAGTTAGTACCTGGTGCTACTATGCCAACATTTACATCTATGAATGATAAAGGAACTCCTGACATGAACCCAGAACAATGGGCAAATGCAGTTTACACTCCTTTAAAAGCAGCAGTAAGTGAGAAAAGATTAATTATTGCAAACAAAGCACCAATAACTGGGCTTGGAGAAGGTTGGTGGTTAAATCCAGCAGCTTTAAAAAAACACCCAGAGCTTAAAGGTATGACAGCTATGCAAATTTTGGAAAGACCTGATTTATTTCCTGATAAAGAGGATCCATCAAAAGGTGCATTTATGGGTTGCCCTGCTGGTTGGGGATGTCAATTAGCAAACGCAAATCTATACAGAGCGTTTGAGATGGAAAAAAAAGGATGGAAACTTATTGATCCAGGTTCAGCCGCAGGTTTAGATGGTTCTATTGCAAAAGCGTCAGATTCTGGTGAACCTTGGTTTGGTTATTATTGGAACCCTACATCAATGGTTGGAAAATATAATTTACAACCAGTTGACTTTGGTGTCCCTTTTGCAGGAAGAGATAATTGGGATAATTGTATTACTCTTGCTGAGCAAGATTGTGCAAATCCAAAACCAACTGCATGGACAAAATCAGAGGTAAACTCGATTGTAAGTGCTAACTTTGCTAAAACTGGTGGAAAAGATGTTCTTGGTTATGTTGAAAAGAGAACTTATCCAGGTACAGTAATGAATGGAATGCTAGTTTATATGGCAGACAATCAAGCAAAAGGTTCAGATGCTGCAGTTGAGTTTTTAATTAAGCATGAAGATATTTGGACTAAGTGGGTGTCTTCTGATGCTGCAAAAAAAATCAAAAAAAGTTTATAATTAACTTTTAATTACGAGCCTATTTAATATAGGCTCGTAAAAAATTATATTTATGGAATTTTTTACTGAATTTCCAGAAATGGGAAGAAAATCCCAAATGGAGTTAAGAAAAGGTATAGACTTAGCCTTTAGAAATTTTTCAAGAGAATATGGTGATAATATAGAAGCATTTTTTGATCCATTATTATTTTTTTTAGTATCATTGGAAAAATTACTTTTATCTACACCATGGATAATGATTATTGCAATAATTTGTGGATTGGCCTGGTTGGGTTCAAAAAGTTGGAAATTAGTTACAGGTAGTGCAATTGCTTTCTTATTAATTGGCTATTTTGGAATGTGGGAAGATTGTATGGCAACAGTTGCTATTATTACAGTTTGTACAATTATCTGCATTGTTGTTGGAATTCCAATAGGAATTATCATGTCAAGATCTACTAGAGCAGAAAAAACAATACTTCCTATTTTAGATATGATGCAAACAATTCCTAGTTTTGTTTATTTAATACCAATTTTGATGTTGTTAGGAATTGGAAAAGTTCCAGGATTAATTGCTGTTTGTGTTTATGCAGTTCCTCCAATTATCAGATTAACTAATCTGGGCATAAGAGAAGTGGACAAAGAAACTTTAGAGGCTAGTGAGGCTTTTGGAGCAACCACAACTCAAAAATTAAAATCTGTTCAAATTCCACTTGCTTTACCTACTGTTTTTGCTGGCGTAAATCAGACGATTATGATGGCTCTGGCCATGGTAGTTATCGCCTCTATGATAGGTGTTAAAGGTCTTGGTGTCCCGATATTGAGAGCTGTTTCTAACCAATATTTGGCACTTGGTATGATGAACGGATTAGCAATAGTGGCTCTTGCAATTGTTTTTGATAGGGTAACTCAAGAGTATGGGAGAAGGATCCAAAAGCATAGAGGTCAAATAAAGTAGTTGATACTTTGAGGCATCGAATTTTCTAGACTCGTATTTTAAAATAAATAAAGATCCAGAAAAAATGAATTTTTCTTTGGAAATAGGCCCTAAAACCGACATCGAAACAGTCCCTGCTGTGAATGACGTTTACATTACAATGCTGCCTGGCGGAGACTATAAAGAGACAGCTGAAAAAGCCATTGAACTAGTAAAAAAAGGATTTAACCCTGTTCCTCACTTTCCAGCAAGATCAATGCAGGATGAAAACGAACTTAAAGATTATGTTTCAAGATGCAAAGATGGTGGAGTAAAACAAGCTTTGATTATAGGAG
Source organism: uncultured Pelagibacteraceae bacterium (assembly GCA_902628525.1). Taxonomy (GTDB): domain Bacteria; phylum Pseudomonadota; class Alphaproteobacteria; order Pelagibacterales; family Pelagibacteraceae; genus Pelagibacter. The sequence goes on along the minus strand of CACOMZ010000001.1, from coordinate 185,390 downwards.
GTGGTAGAGAGCCTACAGGAAAATTTGATAGTTCTTTTCAACTTTTAGAAACAGGTTACTTTGAAAAAATGAAAATAGGAATTGCTGGACATCCAGAGGGGAGTCCTGATATATCCGACTCAGATTTAGAAAAAGCTATGATAGATAAAAAGCCTTACGCTGATTATATTGTAACCCAGTGGTTACTAGATCCTCAGCCTATCATAGATTTTATTTCTAAGCAAAGCGTACCAGTGCATGTGGGAATCACTGGGCCATTAAAAATATCTAGCTTAATAAAATTTGCTAATATTGTTGGGGCAAAAAATTCCTTAAACTTTCTTAAATCTAATTTTACTAAGGCATTAGATTTATTGAAACCTAAAGACCCTAATGATTTAATTGGGAAAGTTAAATCGCATACTGATAACTTCCACATTTATACATTCGGCGGCTTGAAGGAAACAAACAAGTGGTTGAGGGAGAATAGTTATGTCTAATGAATTTGACTATACAAAACTAAAACATGTTACATCTGTTGATCAATCAGACAGAGAAGTACCATATAACTTAAGACAAAGTGGGCCAACAAAAGTTGAATTATTAATTTCAACAAGGGTAAGAAAATCACCTTATTGGCATTTATCAATGCAAGCAGGATGTTGGAGAGCAACGGTATACAATCGAATTTATCATCCAAGAGGCTATGTTAAACCCGAAGATGGTGGGGCAATGGTTGAATATGATGCTATTGTAAATCATGTAACAATGTGGAACGTTGCAGTAGAGAGACAAATTAGAGTTAAAGGTCCAGACGCAGAAAAATTCACAGATTATGTTATTACAAGGGATGCCACAAAGATTTCTCCAATGAGAGCAAGATACGTAATTTTATGTAATGCATACGGTGGAGTTTTAAATGATCCAATTCTTTTAAGAATTTCTGAAGACGAATTTTGGTTTTCGTTATCTGATTCTGATATTGGTATGTATTTGCAAGGAGTTAACGCAGACGGCAGATTTAATTGCACAATTGAAGAAATTGATGCTTGCCCAGTTCAAATTCAGGGTCCAAAATCAAAAGCTTTGATGAAAGACCTTTGTGGAGATCAGGTTGATTTTGATAATATGCCTTTTTATGGACTAGCTGAAGCAAATATTGGTGGAAGAAGTTGTGTAATTTCTCAATCTGGTTTTTCTGGAGAAGCTGGTTATGAAATATATCTTAGAAATGCAACACAATACGCGGAAGATATGTGGAATGCAGTACTAGATGCTGGAAAAAAACACAGCTTAATGGTAATTGCACCCGCACACCATAGAAGAATTCAAGCTGGTATTCTCTCTTGGGGACAAGATATGGATCAACAACACAACCCTTTTCAATGTAATTTAGGATATCAAGTTTCTTTATCTGGAAAAGGTGAGTGGAATAAAAAATCTGATTATGTTGGTAAAGCTGCTCTTGAAAAAATGAAAGCAGAAATTGCAGCTGGTCAAAAACCCTACAAACTTCAATTAGTTGGAATGGAGTTGGGTGGAAAACCTATTGAAGATTACGCACCTGACTTTTGGCTTGTATCGCCTGAGAACGGAGGAGATCCTGTGGGATTTTTAACTTCACCATGGTGGCACCCGGAAAAGAAAACTAATATAGCGATGGGTTATGTCCCTTTTGATGGAACTTTAAACCCTAATGGATTTCCTAAAGGAAAAGTAGGAACTAAATTTAAGGTTCATCTTCCAGAAAAATACTCAGACACTCCAGGAACACCTGTAGATGCTGTAGTTGTGGATATTCCATTCAAAGAGTCTTTCAACGCAAATACAAGAGAAGTTGTGAAAGGCTAAAATTTATAGGGGGAGCTAATTTCAGCTCCCCTTTTCAATTCTAATGACAAAAAGCTTTTTAATAGCAGTTTGCATTATCATTGCTATTGCTTTAATAATATTTCCATTAATTGTATCTTATAAGGCTCAAAAAAATAAAAATAAAAAAAATTAATGTTTGCTGAATTTTTAAATATAATTTTTAAGTCAATCAAGTTAGACAAAACTCTCTATTCAGATAATAAAAATTTTGGAGAAGCATCAATATACTTTGCTGGGATTATAATGATTCTAGATGGTATTGCAGGGGCAGTAGCTGCAAATACAATCATTAAAACTGCTGTTGCAATGTCTGGTCTTACCGCAATAGTTACTTGGTTAATCTGGGCAATTTTTATTTTTGTAATTGGAGTTAAATTATTTCCCGATAAGCAAACCAAAGTTTCGTTCAAAAAAGTTTTAACAGCAGTTGGTTTTGCACATGCACCTGGTTTATTAAGATTTTTTGCTGTCACACCAGATTTAATGATCCCAATAATTTTCCTTACCCAGTTTTGGATTTTTGCAGCTTTAATAATATCAACTAAACAAATATTGAGTTTAAAATCTAATTTTAAATCTTTTGGGATTGTACTTTTATCTTTTTTAATTATAGCATTTTTATCTATCTCATTTGTGATGAGCAGAATGAATATGCTTCCAGTTAGTCAAATTAGTTAAAGTGGAAAAATAGTCTTAGATACTCTACAAGATTTACACAATTTAAATCCAGTAAGAATTAAATTTTGAGTAACACTTTCGTCCTCCTCTTTGCATTCGTCACAAATATTATTTAATTCTTCAGTATCTACCTTAAGATTTTTTTCATCAATTTTGTCAATCATTATCAGTCAAACCAGCACCTGCAGCACCCTCTTTTAAACTGTCACTTTCTTCGACAAAAGTTTCTTCAGATAATTTATATAAATTATTCCATTCATCATCTGTAAAATTATCTTCATTTTCAAGCAGAATGACCTCAATTGTATTTGCTATTTTTGGAAATTCTTGATCAATAAAATTTGAATTTATATTCACATTTAAATTTAGTAAAATTTTTTTTTTATCTATTTTTACATAAATTTTTTTTCCAACAATTTCTGATGAACGACTTATGAAGGAAATAAAAATTATTGGATAAGCAACATTTTTAAATTCAATTTTTTGTAAATTTTCTAAAACATTTATTTGATCTAAAAAACTAACACCTAAAGCAATTGGACAGTAGGGATTTTTTGATAAAGGGTTATTTTTACTAATTAAATTTAAATTTTCAAATTTACTTTTATTTTTTTCATTAAAATATTCATTAAGATGCTTAACACCCGGTAAACTAAATAACTCTAACAACCTTATACTTTTTCCTGTTTCTTCAGAAACTCCCCAAGAATATCCTGCCGCTTTTGAAGCTCTTTTTACGGTAGTTTCAATTTCACTCAGTGATTTCATTTTTAAATATTGGTTTTATATACCCAATGCTCGTCATAACTTTTAAGCTCATTTGGAAGTGGAGCTCCTTGGAACATGCAAATTCTTAACCATTTGTCAGATCGTGGATCAAATTTTAATGCTCCAAAAAAAGATAATTTTAATCTTAGCATATCAATTGGCATTAAATCTTTACCAATTGTATTATCTTGAATTTCTGAATAAGGAAATTTTTCTACAATGAAAGCTCTTCTGACAACATGTCTTAACTCAGAATTTGATGTTAAAAAATCAGCAATAGTTAAACTATTTTTTGAGACTAATAATTTTTCATAAAGTTTTTTTATATCTCTTGCAATTGCTAAAGGTTGTTCTAATTCTGATCCATGCTCTTCAAAACGATTTGCTAATCTGGGCTCTTCTTTATTTTTCGAAATAAACCAAAAGTTTTTATTATTTTCTTTTTCTTCAAAATTAATATCTAAAATATTTGTATACTTTTCTTCAATAATATTTCGTAATTCTTCAACTTTTCTATACGTTGGTATATTAAAATATTTTTCTTCTTCCGAGCTCATTTCTTTTACCAAAGGATTTACAATATCATTATAGGGTTCCATCATTATTGAAACTATGTATTCAATACATTCCTCACAAGTATTGTCCTCTAACCATTGATATATTTTGTTAAAAGGATATTCGGTTTCAAAATTAAAATCTTTGTCTAAGAAATTTAAGAATTTTTCAACATCCTTTAATAATAAAGAAATTTTTTTTTTTTGATATTCACTATCAGTATTCCAGCTTGTTATGTTTCTTAATGATTTTTTTACACAATCTATAAACAAGTCGCTATCTTGATATTTTACATCTTTTATTTCTCTAATTTTTTTAAGTGCTCTTTCTCTACTTAAAATCCAATTGTTTAGTAGTGTTGGGTGATTAACTATAAAAGGAGCCATGCCTAAGCCTGTAGAATTTCCAATTCCTAAGTTTTTACAAATGTTATGATCTAGTTTAACAGCTGATTTTGGGTTTTTGTGATAAGCAACATGATTAACCTGATCAAAAGTAAATTGTCTTACCAAATAAACCAACATCATTTCTAATCTGAATGGACCATTAATTTCTTCACGATTTTTAATTCTAAATCGATCTGCAAGACCAAATTTACCTGAGCCATATACTGCAGTAGTCCTATATAAATAGCCTACTTTTGATAATAAGTTTAAATCTGGTTGCTGACCTTTGCTTAAACTTTCAACTACGTGATTATAAATTCTTACTGATTTGTTTGCTCTTGATAAAGTTAATTCTTTATAAGAAAGTCTACCAACTTCTTGTTTTGGAACTTCATTTTTTAATCTTTCAATATCTTTTTTTGTGGGAACGCCATCATGTAGTGTAAACGCTGCATCCCATTTTGTAGCAATAACTCTATCTGATCTTTCTTCATCTTTGATTTCATTTGCAAAGCAAACCAAAGAATAAACCCTTTTATCTTTTTTAAATGAATAAACAGCTTCACCAAAACCGTTTTCATTTAAATTAAATAAATCTCTTTTGTATTCCCACTCTTTAAATTCATTAAGAAAACTTCTTAAAAAAGATAATTTTGATTGATGAAAAGATCCTAACCTTGATAATTTCATTATTTTGTTTGGGTCTCTTAATTCAACTTTCATAATTAAATAGATTTATAAAATTTGTACCAGTTATTTCCAAGTATTCCATGTGTCTCGGTATCTGAAAAACCCACCTTTTTTAGACCTTTTTCAATATTTGAAAAGCCTCTTGCATCAAGAAACCAATCAGGTTGTTTTGGAAAACCTGGTTTATTTTTCGAACCTTCACCAAAATTTTTACTTTTAGACCAAGAACCATTTCTCATCCATTCGACAACAGTATCAGGATGATCTAAACAAAGATCTGATCCTATTCCTATTTTTTTTACATCCATTATTTCAGCTGTTTTTGCCACCATTTCGCAAAAACTATCTAGAGTACAATTTGTATTATCTTTTAAATGATGAGGGTATAATGATAAACCCAACATGCCGCCACTATCACTCAAAATTTTTAATAATTCTGAAGATTTGTTTCTTTTAGCAGGATGCCAAAAAGATGGATTAGCATGTGTGATTGCAATTGGTTTTTCGCTTAAATCAATTGCATCTAGAGTACTTTTTTCTGCAGAATGTGACATGTCAATCACAAGGCCAACTCTATTCATTTCTCGTATGACCTCACGTCCAAAATTTGTAACTCCACTATCTACTTTTTCATAACAGCCCGTTGCTAGCAAAGATTGATTATTGTAAGTAAGTTGCATGAATCTACATCCTAATTCATAAACCTTTTCAACTAACTTTATATCATCTTCAATTGGCGAACAATTTTGAAAACCAAAGAATATTGCAGTTTTATTTTCTTTATTAGCTTTATCAATATCTTGAAAATTCTTACCAAGAAAAATTAAATCAGGGTTTTCATGAAATAATTTTTGCCATTTTTTGATTTCAAGCTGTAATTCATCAAAATCTTCATGGTATACAATTGTAACGTGGACAGCATCTAAGCCAGCGGATCTGTTAATCTCAAAGATTTTTCTCGACCAATTGCAATATTGAAGATTATCGATTTTATAATTCATAGTATGCTTAACTCTAATCAATATGCATTTTAAATACTATTAATTTTATTGAAATTTTAAGTTAATTTTGAAATAAACACATTGACCAAATTTCATGAAAAAAAATGAAAAATTAAAAGTTTCAATTGTTATGGGAAGTCAATCTGACTACAAAATAATGAAACTAGCAGAAAAAACCCTCAAAAAAATTGGAGTTTTATTTGAAACAAAAATTATATCTGCTCACAGAACACCACAAAGAATGTATGATTATACTAAAAAAGTGGAGCAAAATCATGTAGGTGTCATAATTGCAGGTGCTGGTGGATCTGCACATCTTCCGGGGATGATTTCAGCACTTACTCATGTGCCTGTTCTTGGTGTTCCTGTTGAAAGTAAAAAACTTAAAGGTCTAGATAGTTTATTATCAATTGCTCAAATGCCTAAGGGAATACCTGTGGGCACTCTTGCTATAGGAGAAGACGGCGCTATTAATGCAGCATTATTTGCTGCAGCAATAATTGCTAATAACGATCTTAATGTTCGAAAAAAACTTAAAAATTATAGAATTTCTCAAACTAAATCCGTAAAGAAAACTCCAAAATAAAATGTCTGAAATTATTCTTGGTATCATTGGAGGTGGCCAGCTTGGTAGTATGCTTGCAATAGCAGCCAAAAAATTAAATGTTAAAACTGTTGTTTTTTGTGATGATGCAGACGCTCCAGCACAAAATTTTTGTAATATATTTATTGCTGGAAGCTATGATGATAAAGAAAAAATATCAGAATTTTTAAATCAGGTTGATTTAGTCACTTATGAATTTGAAAATATACCTTTTGATACATTAAACGAAATTAACAAGTTAAAACCAGTTTTACCAAAACCTTCAATTAATAGATTAATTCAACATCGATTGGCTGAAAAAGATTTCATTAATAAACTAAACATTCGCACAACAAGGTATGTTTCAATCGAAAAAAAATCAGAACTAGATGCATTGGAAGACTTCTTGCCAGGTATTCTGAAAACAACAACTTTAGGATATGATGGTAAGGGTCAATTTCCAATAAATTCAAGTGAAGAACTTTCTTCATTAAATTTAGATTTTTCAAAAGGATATATTCTTGAAAAACTTGTTAAACTTAAAAAAGAAATTTCAATTATCATTACAAGATTTAAAAATAATAAATACGAGATATATGAACCTATTGAAAATACTCATGAGGACCAAATATTAAAATATTCTAAAATTCCAGCTGAAATTAACGATAAAATTTTTAATCAATCTAAAGATTGGGCTATGCTGATTGCTGAAGAACTAAAATATGTGGGAACTTTGTGTGTAGAATTTTTTATTGATAGAAACGATAACCTATACGTAAATGAGATCGCACCTAGAGTGCATAACTCAGGACATTTAACAATAAATGCTTTTAACGTAAGTCAATTTGAAAATCACATTAGAGCTGTGTGTGGTTTAGAGCAAATTCCATTAAAAAAAATATCTAATGCTAAAATGGTAAATCTTCTTGGAGATCAAATTATACATTTTAGAAATGTACAAAAATTTAATCATAACGAGTTTTTCTTTGATTATTTAAAAAAGGAGATAAAAGAAAAAAGAAAAATGGGGCATGTCACAACTTTATTATAAATGTTAAAATCAATAGAGGGTAATTTTGATAATTTAGAAGTTAACGAACTTCTTACAAAACATTTTGTAGAACTTAGGGCTGCTTCACCTGAAGGAAGCGCTCACGTTTTAGATATTCCTGGTTTAAAAGTGCCGTCAATTAAATTTTGGAGTTTATGGTACGGAGAAAAATTAATTGGTTGTGGTGCTTTAAAATTTTTAGATAAAGAACATGGTGAGTTTAAATCTATAAGAATTCACGATAGTTTTAGGAGACAGGGTCAAGGAATTAATGTAATCAATCATTTAATAAACGAAGCTAAAAAACTTAATATAAAAAGAATAAGTATAGAGACAGGTGCAGGTGACTTTTTTATACCAGCTAGAAAACTTTTCAAAAGAACGGGATTTAGCGAGTGCGAACCTTTTGCGCACTATGAGGTAGACATTAATTCCGTTTATTTAACCAAAAAAATTTAAGTTTATAATAAAAACTTATCTATTTTGTTGACAAAACCTTTTAAAATCTAAAGAAAGCGAAGATTGCTTAATTATAAGTAATAAATTAATAATAAAAATAAGAAGATAAATATGAGTCTACAAGGTAAAGTAAAATGGTTCAATCCAACCAAAGGTTATGGTTTTATTGAAAGAGAAGATAAAGAAAAAGATGTGTTTGTACATGTTTCAGCAGTAAGAGATGCTGGTATGAACGGTTTAGATGAGGGTCAAGCTTTGACTTTCGATGTTGAAGATGGTCCCAAAGGTCCTTCAGCAGTTAACTTGAAAACTGCATAATTTCACACTTCCTATTGGCTGAAGGAAAATATTAAACTTATTTTGTAATTTTTTATTCAGCCAATACCAGAAAATAACAAAACATTGTTTAAACACATTTTTTAAATATTCGTTTAAAACAATAATAAATAATTCAACTAATAAAAATTTATGATTGGAATTTTAGGAGGAATGGGAACTCAAGCAGGCCTTGATTTTTGTAACAAACTTGCAATATTAAATCGAGGTAAAATTGATCAAGAATATCCATTGTTTGTTCTTTATAACAAATCAAATATTCCAGGCAGACCAGAGTCTATTGGTTTACAAACTAAGAATTTATCCAATAAAGCTTATAATAAAAAAAGCAAATTGAAATATAAAAAAGTTTTAGATAGTTTGCTAAAAGGCTGTAAGTTACTTGAAAAAAATAATTGCAAATTTATTGTTATACCATGCAATACTGCACATTATTGGTATGATGATCTTCAAAAGAAAATAAAAATTCCTATAATTAATATGCCCGATGAAGTTTTTAAGTTTACCCAAAAAAACTGTAAAAAGAATTCAAAAGTTGGCTTACTTGCTACTGAAGGAACATTAAAAACTGGAGTTTACAACAAATTTTTTGATAAAAATTATCAATTAATTATACCATCCCAAAAAATCCAAAACAATTCAGTAAATAAAGCAATTAAATTTGTAAAAATGGGAAATGTTAAAGCTGCAGCAAAAGCAATTAAACCAGCTATAAATTCTCTAATTAAATTTAAATGTTCAAAAATAATTCTGGGATGCACTGAACTTCCTATTGCGATATTTGCGTTTAAATCATTTAATAATATCAAATCATCAAAAATTTTCTTAGATCCAAACTTAATATTAGCTCAATCAGCAATGGCTAAATATAAAAAGTAATTTATGCCCTCAAAAACTGAAAAGCCATATGTATTAAGAGTAGCTGAGTTTATATACTTAAAAATGGTTGAAATTAAAAAACAAAATCCTGAAATAAACAATATACAAGCTTTCGAAATTTTTATGACTACAAAAGATTATGATATTGTTAGTTCTGGAGAGTTTCATGATAAATGGTTTGTAGATCTAAAAAATAACAACTTTATTGATAAAGTAACTGGTAAAAAAATTAATACTGAAACCTTAAGATTACTAGAGCTTCAAAAAAACTCTATGGTTAAATTTTTGATTAAAATACCAAAACTCTATTACACAAAAAGCCATTTTCCTTTAGAAATATCTCAAAGAGCCTTCGATCATCTTTGGAGAGTATGTGAAAGTTATGAGATGTGGTGTAAAGAAACAAAGCAAAATAGACTAATTAAACTAAAGTTATAAAAAGAATGGTAAAAATTTTTCCATTCATTTTTATTTTTCTTTGGTCATCTGCATTTATTACAACAAAGCCGATAATAGATGACAGTGATCCATTTTCTGCATTAGCTTTTAGGTTTGCATTAGTTGCTTTTGGTTTTTTTTTATTTTCAATTTATTCAAAAGAAAAAATTTTAGTTAATAAAAAAAACTTTTTAGAGTCCTTTTTAAGTGGTGTACTTTTTCATGGTTTTTATCTTGGAGGAGTTTTTTATTCAGTTTCAATAGGAATGCCAACAGGAATTGCCGCATTAATAGTTACACTTCAACCAGTTCTTACTAATGCTCTCAGTGGCCCAATCTTAAAAGAAAAGGTTTCTTTAAAACAATGGCTTGGTATCTTGTTAGGTTTTTTTGGAGCTGCACTTGTTTTAGGTTTTGACATTGGATCTGAAATACCAACTATTGGATTAATTTCAACAATCATTGCATTATTAGCAATCACTTTTTCTACTTTATGGCAAAAAAAACTGAGTAATAATTTACCTCTTTCTGTGAGTAATATGAATCAAGCTTTAGGTGGGTGTATATTTCATTTACTAATTGTAATTTTTTTTGTTGAACCCTATATAAATTTTTCACTGTCATTTATTTTGGCATTGAGTCACCAAATTTTTTTAGTATCATTTGGTGCTTTCACAATATTAATGTATTTAATTAAAAATAATTCAGCAAGCAAAACTGTTTCAATATTTTTTTTAATACCAGCAACATCTGCTTTTATGGCTTGGCTTTTTTTAAATGAAAATTTAACTAATTTGGATTTAATCGGATTTCTTGTAACCTCAATCGGTGTTTATATTGCTACTAGAGAATAATAAATTATATTGATTTAAAACCGAACTCCAAAGAGGCGTCAGTAATTGAGTGATACAAAGACTCTCCAAAACTTCTTAGTGAAAAGAGTCTTACTTTATTTGGATTATCATCTAACATGTCTACAGTAAACGCTATACCATTATAAGTGGAATTTACTGAATTATTTTTTTCTAGAATATCAAAATTAAAAGGGCATCCTTTCTTTAAAACTTCTTTTACATCCTTGCCTTCTATTTCTATTATAGCTCTAGAATGTGATAAATCTGTAACTGCAAAGTCTGTATCTTTGAATTCATCTAAAATATTTTTCATTAAACTTAATTTTTTTGATACTAGAAGCCAATTGTTTGGAGCGTTCCACAAAATTCTTGTATCATTATTACAAACTACGCTTAAAGCCTCATTTTTGAGTTTTAAACCATCAATATTAATATTTTCAAATAAGGTTTTTGAATCTTTATATTGGACTATTTGAACTATTAATAAATTTTTATTTTCTGAAATTTTCAAAAGATCATTTTCATTTTTACCTCCATAATCTCCGAATTGACCCGTTGTATGAACATTTGCTAATGCTGAAATTTGACTCATGATCTAACTCTTTCTCCCTTAGGGTCTACATAATGTGAAGAAACAATTTCAACTGGAATTACTTTGTTTTTAAGTGGTGACATGACAAACAGCTTTTCACCGATCATATTTTTTCCATCTTTTAAAATTGCTAACGAAAAGGGATTATCATATTCGACGCTCCAGCATGATGCTGAAATGTGACCAAGTTTTGGATTTGGTAACGGCGCATTAGCATCTTTAACTAAATGAGAACCTTCGGGTATACTTGTCTTTTTATCTATCGGAACTACCCCAACTATTCTTTGTCTATTTTCGGCAGTAAATGCAGACCTTTGTAAAGATCTTTTTCCAATAAAATCTTTCTTTTTACTTACAAGACCCTCCAGAGCATTATCGTAAGGAATTGTTCTACCATCAAGCTCTGATCCAGCAACATGTCCCATTTCAATTCTCAAAGTTGACAATGCCTCTGTACCATAAGGCTGAATTTTAAACTCCTCACCAATTTCAATAATTTTTTCCCACATGAAATTTCCATTATCTGACTCAACATTAACCTCATATGCAAGCTCTCCAGAAAAAGAAATTCTAAATATTCTAGCTTTTACTCCAAATAAATCGCCTTCCATATATCCCATAAAAGGCAAGCCATCATTCGAAACATCTAAATTTGGAAATAATTTTTGTAGTAAATCTCTAGATTTAGGTCCTGCAATTGCTGCTCCTGCCCACTGTTCTGTAGTAGAAACTACATTTACATTCAATTCTGGCCACACTAGTTGTAAATAATATTCTAAATGTGAAAGAACATTAGCTGCTTGAGCTGTTGTTGTTGTCATATGGTAATGATTTTCAGAAATTCTTGTTGTTGTTCCATCGTCCATCACTATACCGTCTTCTCTTAACATTACACCATACCTTGCTTTACCAACTGGTAGCTTCAACCAAGCATTAGTGTAAACTCTATTTAGCAACTCAGCTGCATCTGGTCCTTTAATGTCTATTTTACCTAGGGTAGTTACATCACAAACACCTACATTTGATCTTACATTTTTAGCTTCTCTTTTCGAACCCTCAAATAAATTTTCGTTTCCTTTTTTATAATATCTTGGTCTCAACCAAACACCTGCATCAACAAATACTGCGTTATTTTTCTCATGCCAGGCGTGCATTGGAGATTTTCTTGTTGGCTTAGAGTGTTTACCAACTTCCCTTCCAACAATTGCACCAATAGAAATTGGAGTATATGGTGGTCTAAAAGTTGTATGACCAACTGCAGGAACAACTTTATTTTCAATTTCAGATACCAATTGCAAACCATTTAAATTACTAGTTTTTCCCTGGTCGGTCGCCATACCAAGTGTTGTATACCTTTTAACATGCTCAATTGACCGGTAACCTTCTTTAAGGGCTATTTCTATATCAGATACTGCTACATCATTTTGAAAATCTAAAAATCTCTTATAATTTTTTCCAGCAGGTAAAGGGACACACCAGAACTTATCATGAACTGAAGATTTTTTTTCAACTACATTTGGAACAGATACTTGATTATTCTTCTCAGTTATTTTTTTTGATAGTTCACTGCCTGCCTCAAATGAGGTTTTTAAAGTTTCCTCTAGTGAAAATATTCCATTAGCTGCACCCAATGTTGTTTCATTTTGCTTTGAAGTTCCAGGAACAAATGCATCAATTTCTTCCTTAAACTTTGTTTTGTTTCCTGATTGAGATGCTAAATGAATAGAAGGTGTCCAAAAGCCCGAGACACATATACAATCACATTTAATATTTTCTATTTTACCAAGCTTTTTTTTATCCTCTGAAATACTTGCTATATCTGCTGATTTTACTTTTTTATAACCTTTAGCTGCAACAACAACATAAGAATTTTTAATTTTTATACCTAATTCTTTTGCTTCATCAATAATCTCTGAAGTAGGGTTTTTTCTTGAGTCTAAGATTATTGGATCAACGCCATGTTTTTTAAATTCTATTGCTGTTTCATACCCACTATCATTATTTGTGAATACGAGAGGATTTCGACCAACTAAAACACCATAAACTTTTAAGTATTCTTTTGCAGCAGAAGAAAGCATTACGCCCGGTGTATCATTATTTCCAAAAACAATTGGTCTTTCAATTGATCCTGAAGAAATTAAAACTTCTTTTGCTCGGATATACCAAAGTCTTTTATTAGGGTGATATTTTTTAGTCTTTGGCAAATGATCACTTACTTTTTCTGACATCACAAGCATGTTATGATCATAGTAGCCAAATATTTGAGATCTATTTTTGACAACAACATTTGGCATCGTCTTAAGCTCTGCCACAATTCCTTCAGCCCAATCTTTTCCAGATTGATTTCCAATATTTACGTCACTTGTTAATAAAGATCCTCCAAATCTTGGTTTATCCTCAGCTAAAATTACTTTTGCTCCGTTTTTAGCTGCAGCATAAGCACTAGATAAACCTGAAGGACCCGATCCCGCAATCAGTAAGTCACAATATTCATATTTATGTTCGTATCTTTCTTTGTCATGCTTTGTAGAAGCAACACCTAGGCCAGCAGCTTTTCTGATAAATGGCTCATAGACTTTATACCAAAAACTTTTTGGCCACATAAATGTTTTGTAATAAAAACCAGCTGGTAAAAAAATCTTTAAAAAATTATTTATTGCACCAATATCAAAATTAACACTTGGCCAGCAATTTACACTTTTTGCTTCCAAACCATCGAAAAGTTCTTGTTCAGTTGCTTTGATATTTGGCTCTGTTTCATTGTTTCTATAAAGCTGCACTATTGCATAAGGTTCATCTACCCCTGCTCCAAAAAAACCTCGTGGCCTGTGATATTTAAAACTTCTACCTACTAAATGAACACCATTTGCAAGCAAAGCAGACGCAAGAGTATCACCTTCGTACCCAAAATATTTTTTTCCATTAAATTTAAAAGATAATTTTTTATCTCTATTAATTGATCCAACATTTTCTAATCTGAAGTCTTGGGACATTAAGCAACTTCCTCATTAGCTTTAAAAGTTTTGAATATTTCATGAGTTGCAGTATCCCTCTCTACTTTTATCCATTGTCTACAACCAGATAAATGTTGCCAAAGCTCTAAATGCTTTCCTCTTAAACTCTTTCTGTTATAAACAAAATCATCCCATTCTTGATCAGATATTTCTTTGTTAAGTTCAGGTCTTTTTACAGTTGCGTCTCCACCATAAGAAAATTCTATTTGTGGTCTCATTCCACAATGTGGGCATTTTATATATAGCATTTAAGATATCCAGGTTTTAGTTCCTAGTCCTTTTTCGTCAATTAAATGACCTGTATTAAATCTATTTAAACTATATCCAGCATTTAATTCATGTACTCTATCTTGTGCAATAGTATGTGCGAACGTCCAACCAGATGCTGGAGTTGCTTTAAAACCTCCATAACACCAGCCGCAATTTAAATATAAACCATCTATATGTGTTTTATCGATTATCGGTGAACCATCCATCGACATATCCATTATTCCACCCCAAGTTCTAAGCATCTTCAACTTGCTTAAAAAAGGCATCATAGCAATTCCTTCTGTCAATACGTGTTGTAGAGTTGGCAAATTTCCTCTTTGGGCATAACTGTTGTATCCATCTAAATCTCCACCCATTACCATTTCACCTTTATCTGATTGACTTATATAAAAATGTCCTGCACCAAAAGTGACAACGCTATCTAAAACTGGTTTTACAGGTTCTGAAACGCAAGCTTGAAGAAGGTGTGTCTCTAATGGTAGCGTCATGTTTAATTTTTCAGCTAAAATATTTGTACTGCCCGCTACGCATAAACCAACTTTTTTAGCTTTTATATTTCCACGCGATGTTCTAATGCCGTTTATTTTTCCTGCAGAAATATCAAATCCAATTACTTCACAATTTTGGATAATATCTACACCCATAGAATCTGCTTGACGTGCATAACCCCAAGCAACAGCGTCATGTCTTGCGGTTCCTGCGCTTGGTTGCATCAGACCACCAAAAATTGGAAATCTTACGTTTTCAGAAAAATCAGCCATAGGAATTATTTCTTTAACTTGTTCTCTATTTAAAAGAACTGCGTCTATTCCATTTAACCTCATAGAATTTCCTCTTCTTGCATAAGCATTCATTTGTGCATCAGAGTGAGCAAGATTAATAATTCCTCTTGGAGAAAACATTACATTGTAATTTAAGTCCTGACTCATTTTTCTCCAAAGATCCATTCCAAATTCACTGAATAGTCCATTTTCATCGTGCATGTAATTCGATCTAATGATTGTTGTGTTACGTCCCACGTTTCCGCCACCAATCCATCCTTTTTCGATAATTGCAACTTTTGTTATATTATGCTCTTTTGCTAAGTAATACGCTGTTGCAAGACCGTGCCCTCCTCCACCAATTATGACTACATCATATTCTTCTTTAGGTGATGGGTCCTTCCATGCCAAATCCCAATTTTGATGATTTGAAAATGCATTTTTAACTAGATTAAATATTGAATATTTTTGCATGCATTAATTTTATAACAAAGAATATAAATAGTTCTTATTTTTTTTATATATATTTTTTAGAAGTTTCCAAAGATCTCAAAAAAGGATATGAAGTCATCAAGTAAATGTTTTTAATTTAAAGGATTTCAAATGAGTGATGTAAAATCAGATATTCAAATAGCTAGAGAAGCTAAAATGCAGCCAATTAATGATGTTTTGGCAAAAATAAATGTGCCTGACGAAAGTGCAGCTTTTAGTCCTATGGGGCGACACATTGCAAAAATAAATTTGGAATATCTAGATACACTTAAAGACAAACCTGATGGTAAATTAATATTAGTAACTGCTATAACACCAACACCTGCGGGTGAAGGAAAAACTACCACATCTGTAGGACTTCATGATGGTTTAAATAAAATTGGAAAAAAATCAATTGTATGTTTGAGAGAACCAAGCCTTGGTCCCTCTTTTGGAATGAAGGGTGGAGCTGCAGGAGGAGGATATGCTCAGGTGGTGCCAATGGAACAAATTAATCTTCATTTTACAGGTGACTTTCATGCTATTACCTCTGCTCATAATTTATTATCAGCTTTGATTGATAACCACATTTATTGGGGGAATAAGTTAGACATTGATGTTCGAAGAGTAGTTTGGAAAAGAGTGATGGATATGAATGATCGATCGTTAAGATCAATAAATATTAATTTAGGTGGTGTAGCCAATGGTTTTCCTAGAGAGGATGGTTTTGATATAACTGTTGCCTCTGAAATAATGGCTATTTTCTGCTTATCAAATGATTTGGAAGATTTAGAAAAAAGAATAGGCAATATTACAATCGCTTACAATAGATCAAAAAAACCTATTTATGCAAAAGACTTAAAGGCTCAAGGACCCATGACAGTTTTACTTAAAGATGCAATAAGACCTAATGTTACCCAAACACTAGAAAATAATCCTGCCATTATTCATGGCGGACCATTTGCAAATATTGCACATGGATGTAATTCTGTAATTGCAACTAAGACAGGTTTAAAACTTGCTGACTATGTCGTAACCGAAGCAGGTTTTGGTGCTGATTTAGGAGCTGAAAAATTCTTAGATATTAAATGTAGAAAATCTAATTTGAAACCAAGCTGTGTAGTAATAGTTGCAACTATTAGGGCTTTAAAGATGCACGGGGGTGTTGCTAAAGATGATTTAAAAAATGAAAATGTAGATGCTCTCAAAAAAGGGTTAGTCAACCTAGAAAGACACGTGGAAAATGTAAAAAAATTTGGGTTACCAGTGGCTGTGGCTGTTAATCACTTCATAAAAGATACAGAAAATGAAGTTAAAGCATTAATAGATTTTTGTGAAAGTTTAGGAGTGAAGGCTAGTCTATGTACTCACTGGTCAAATGGAGGTGAAGGTACAAAAGAACTTGCAGAACATGTGGTTGATCTATGTGAAAAAAGTGACGCTAAATTCAATTTTTTATACGAAAGTAAAATACCTTTATTTAAAAAAATAGAAACTATTGCAAAAGAAATCTATAGAGCTGATGAAGTGATAGCAGATGCAAAAATAAAAGAACAG
Organism: uncultured Pelagibacteraceae bacterium; assembly: GCA_902628525.1. Lineage (GTDB taxonomy): Bacteria > Pseudomonadota > Alphaproteobacteria > Pelagibacterales > Pelagibacteraceae > Pelagibacter. The sequence continues at coordinate 168,196 of CACOMZ010000001.1, read as the reverse complement.
CTAAAAAATTTTGAAGAGGCTGGTTATGGTGAGTTACCAATTTGTGTTGCGAAAACACAATATAGTTTTTCAACAGATCCAAACCTAAAGGGCGCACCTACTGGTCATGCACTTCCTATTAGAGAGATTAGACTTTCATCTGGTGCAGAATTTATAGTTGTCGTTTGTGGAGCTATTATGACAATGCCAGGTCTTCCAAGAATTCCTGCGGCTGACTCTATAAGGTTAAATGACAAAGGAGAAATTGAAGGACTATTTTAATTCTAAATAGTCTAACCAATTTTTTAGTTCAGTCATACGAGAATTTTTATCTAATTTTTTATTTTCCATCTCTATTAATCTTATATGATTATCTATCTCATTTTCATCGCTAAATGCCTCTTTTTTTAAAAGTCTATCTCTTCTAAAAATAATTAAATTTATCATTTTTTGATAAGTTATTTCTGGGTGATACTGAAGTCCCCAAACATCACATTCTCCTACTTTGAAGTTTAAACTTTGAACTTTATTAATCGAGTTAGAAGCTAACAAGGTGCAATTATCTGGCATTTTTACTACCTCATCAAAGTTAAAAGCTGGTGTATTAAATTTTCTTTTTTTATTTTTATAAAGAGGATGTTTCAAACCATTCTCATTAATTTCGATATTCATTGCAATTCCTTTGTGAGAACCTTTGTCACATTTTTTAACTACACCCCCTGCTGCTGTTACAGCTACCTGCATACCCCAACAAATTGCCAAAATTTTTTTAATTTTTTTTTGGCATTCCCTCATAAATTCTATTTGTTTTTTTATTTCAGGAGTAGCGTTGTAAATATTTAAACTACTTCCACCCCATATGAGCCCCTCATAACTTTCAAGATTTTTAACTATATCTTCGATATTTTTATCTGAAGATGGATTAGCAACATCAATTAATAATTTATCAGTAAAATAACTAAGACTATGTTTTAAACTCTCTGTATGAGTTTGAATACCTGCAATAGTGAATTGTTTATTTTCTTCAATTGGATTACCTTCAACTATAAGTATTTTTTTCATCAAAATAATTCTCCGGAAATACTTTTTTTATACATTTCTTTTAAATCTTCTTTATTTATTTTTTTTGGATTACCACCAGTTGATGGATCTTCGTAAGCCATTAAGGAAAGTTCGTCTAGATCTATATTATTACAATCCATAACTTCAGATAGTTTGTGTGGAATATTTAGATTATTTCTTAATTCTAAAATCCAATCTAAAAAACTTTTAAAATTTTTATTCAATTTTAGATAATCACATATTGAAATTATCTTGTTTTCAATTGAACTTTTATTAAATGTTAAGACATATGGCATAAATATTGCATTTGATAAACCATGGTGAACATTAAATTTACCATTTACAGGATGGCTCAATGAGTGAATTGCCCCAAGTCCTTTTTGAAATGCGGTTGAGCCCATTGAGGCTGCAGAAAGTAAATCCATTCTAGCATTAATATCTTTACCGTTATTGTAAGCCTTTAATAAGGAATTTTTAATTAATTTAATTCCTTCTATTGCCATACCATCAGCCATTGGATGATATACTGGTGCACAAAAGGCTTCTAAATTATGCGCCAAAGCATCCATTCCTGTAGCAGCAGTTAATCTTGGGGATAAATCTAAAGTGAGTAAAGGGTCTAAGATTACAATTGATGGCAACATCATAGGGTGAAAAATAATTTTTTTTGCACCAGTTTCTTTATTAATTATAACAGATGCCCTTCCAGTTTCAGATCCAGTACCAGCAGTTGTTGGAACTGCAATGATTTTTGAAATTTTCGATCTATCTGCTCTTTTCCAATAATCACCGATATCCTCAAAATCCCATAAAGGCCTAGATTGATTGCACATAAATGCTATAGCTTTTCCAACATCTAAACCACTACCACCTCCTAATGCTATTACACCATCACATCCGAAGGTATTATAAGTGTTAACACCTTCCTCTACATTTTGACCAATTGGATTTCCCGTAAAATTAGAAAAGATGGACAAGTTTTTAAAACTTTTTTTTAAATTAAGTATTATATTTTTTATAAAATCTAGATTAATTAAATCTTTATCAGTCACAAATAATGGATTGGAAATTTTGAGCTCTTTACAAGCCAAAGATAAATCTTCAATTCTGTTTTCTCCTATCCACATAGTCGTAGGATAATTCCAATTGATACCCATAATAAAATATAATTTTATTTTTTTAAAAATTGTTAGTAAGATATAATTATAAATTTATTAATGATAGGAAAAATTCTATGTCAAAAGTAGCAATCATTGGTGCGGGACCTTGTGGACTTTCAATTTTAAGAGCGTTTGAACATTTAGAAAAAAAAGGAGAAAAAATACCTGAGATAGTTTGCTTTGAAAAGCAAGAAAGTTGGGGTGGTCTGTGGAACTACAGCTGGAGAACTGGTTCTGATCAATATGGAGACCCAGTTCCTAATAGTATGTACAGATATTTATGGTCCAATGGACCTAAAGAGTGTTTAGAATTTGCTGATTATTCTTTTGATGAACATTTTGGAAAAGCTATTCCCTCTTTTCCACCTAGAGAGGTTTTGCAAAACTATATTTTAGGAAGAGTGAGTAAAGGAAATATTAAAAGTAAAATTAAATTTAATACTAGAGTTACAAGTACTATTTATAAAAATGATAAGTTTGAAATAAGCTACCAAGATAAAGTTAATAATAAAATTTTAAATGACACTTTTGATTATGTAGTTGTTTCTACGGGTCATTTTTCTGTACCCTTTATTCCTGAGTATGAGGGTATGCACTCTTTCCCAGGTAGAATAATGCATTCGCATGATTTTAGAGATGCTGAAGAGTTTAGAGGAAAGGATGTAATTGTTTTAGGAAGCAGTTATTCGGCTGAGGATGTTGCTCTTCAATGCAATAAGTATGGTGCTAAGAGTGTAACAATTGGGTATAGACATAACCCAATGGGTTTCAAATGGCCAAAAGGTATGAAAGAGGTACATTATCTTGATAGATTAGAGGGTAAAAAAGCTATATTTAAAGATGGAACTGAACAAAATGCTGATGCAATAATACTTTGTACTGGTTACTTGCATCATTTTCCATTTTTAGAGGAAAGTTTAAAATTAAAAACGCATAACCGATTATATCCACCTAAACTTTATAAAGGTGTTGTCTTACAAGATAATCACAAACTTCTTTACTTAGGCATGCAAGATCAATTTCATACTTTTAATATGTTTGACTGCCAAGCTTGGTTTGCAAGAGACGTAATTATGGGCAAAATTAAAATGCCAAGCGCAAATGAAATAGATAAAGATATTAAAAATTGGGTTTCTATGGAGGAAAAATTAGAAAATCCGGATCAAATGATTGATTTTCAAACAGAGTATACCAAAGAGCTTCATGAAATGTCTGATTATCCAAAAATTGACTTTGAGTTAATAAGAAAGCATTTTAAAGAATGGGAGCACCATAAAGTTGAGGATATTCTAACTTATAGAAATAAATCATTTTCTTCTCCAGTAACTGGATCAGTTGCGCCAGTGCATCACACGCCTTGGGAAAAGGCAATGGATGACTCTATGGAAACATTTTTAAACAAATAAAAAATTAGTAATTAATTTTAAGTTTTTTATTTTTAACAACTGCATCTAATAAAGAGATCATTAAAGGAATTTTTTTTTTATCAAAATTTTTAAATATAAAAGGAGCAATTTCTATTGCTAGATCAGCACCTTCTACTGTGTCATTTTTCATAAAACCTTTTTTTGCTTTAGTAAAAGTATAGCCTTTTCCAAGATATTCTCCCATTTTACTATTTCTTCCACCCATTGCACTCACATATAAATCACCTAATCCTGCTAAACCATAAACAGTTTCTTTTTTACCTTTAAAATAATTTGTAAGATACTTCATTTCATCTATTGATTTTCTAAATAATGCTGATGATGTATTGTGCGATTGCCCAGCTCCAATAATCATTGAATAAATATTTTTTATAGCAGATAAAAATTCAACTCCATTGACATCTCTACTAAATTCTATTTGATAATAATTTGTTGAAATTAGTTTTGCAATCTTTTTAGCTGTATCTATATTTTTGTTAGCAACAACTGTGAAACTTTTTACTTTTCTAGCTAATTCTTTTGCCAAACAAGGACCTTTCAAAACTGAAATATTTAAACTTTTATTATATTTTCTTAATAGACTAGACATTGAAATTAAATTTCCACAATCGTATTTAAGACCTTTTGTAAGAACTAAAATAGGTAATTTTTTTTTAATTTTTGATAGATTTTTTCCAATCAAGTCTATTCCTATAGAACTCACTGCTATCACGATTAGATCCCATTTATAATTTAAAATTTCACTTGAAAATTTTTTGACGTTTATTTTTTTAGGTAAATTTATGTTTAATGATGGATGAAATTTTTTTTTTGAGTTTATTTTTTTAATTAGTTTAAAATTGTGTGGCTCTGCAAGTACAACTGAATGACCATTGTCTATCAAAGGTATTGAAAAAGCAGCCCCCATAGCTCCAGCACCAATAATTAATATATTTTTCATTTTTATCTTTTATTATCTTTATGCTAAGGTTTTTTTAATTGCTTGCTTCCATCCATGCAATAAATGATTTCTAAGCTTTTTATTAATTTTTGGCATAAAAGCTTTGTCTTTTTTCCATGTATTTTTAATCTGATTTAATGATTTGAATTCTCCTACTTGATATCCTGCAAGCAGTGCTGCTCCAAGAGCAGTGGTTTCTAAAACTTTCGGTCTTATTACTCTCAAATTAATTACATCCGCTAAGAATTGTGAAAACCAATTATTAGCTACCATTCCACCATCAATTTTTACTATTCTAGGCTTTAATCCATCTTTATTCATTGAATTAAATAAGTCATAACTTTGATAAGCTACCGACTCTACTGTTGCTCTAACTAAAGTCTTCCAATCACTATCTCTTGTAAGTCCTGTTATTAAACCTCTTGCATCAGGTCTCCAATAAGGAGCTCCTATGCCACTAAAAGCTGGCACTATATAAACCTCATTGTTACTTTTTGTTGATTTAGCTATTTTTTCTGTTTCATAAGCATTGTTAATAAGTTTAATTTTGTCTCTTAACCATTGCACACCCGCACCTGCTATAAAAATAGATCCTTCAAGGGCATATGTGGTCTTATTTTTTAATCGATAACAAATTGTAGTTAGTAACTTATTTTTTGAGATAATTTTTTTTGATCCTGTATTCATTATTATAAATGCACCAGTGCCATATGTGCTCTTTATAGACCCTTTTTCAAAACAAGCCTGTCCTACAGCTGCTGCTTGTTGATCTCCTAAAACAGCAGAAATTGATATCTCTTTTCCTGTAACTCTCTTATCTGTTTTTCCAAAATTATCTGCAGAATTTTTTACTTCTGGCAAAATATTCTTTGGTATGTTTAGTTTTCGTAAAATATCTTTATCCCATTTATTAAAATTAATATTAAATAACATAGTCCTACTTGCATTAGTGGCTTCTGTTAAATGCTGCTTACCTTTAGTGAGTTTCCAGATCAAAAAAGTATCTACCGTGCCAAATAATAAATTATTAGATTTAAGTAATTTTTTAGAAACTTTTATATTTTCTATGATCCATTTAATTTTAGTGGCAGAAAAATAAGGATCAATAAATAAACCAGTTTTTTTTCTAATATTATTTTCATAATTTTTATTTTTTAAAGATTTACAATACTCCTGAGTTCTTCTGTCCTGCCAAACGATTGCATTATAAACAGGTTTGCCAGTTTTTTTATTCCATAAAATTGTAGTTTCCCTTTGATTTGTAATTCCAATTGTAAGTATATGCCCTCTCATTTTTGAGGCTTTTTTAATTACTTCTTTTAAAGCTTTCAGGGTTGTTGACCAAATTTCATTTGGATCATGCTCAACCCAGCCATTTTTAGGAAAGTATTGTTTAAATTCATATTGTGAAATGAAATTAACATTACCTTTAGTATCAAAAAGTACGACCCTAGAAGAGGTTGTCCCCTGGTCTATTGAGATAATAAATTTTTTCAAAATACTAATCTATACCAAGATGCTTTTTTCTTTTTCCAACCCAAGTTCTTATTAAGTTATCAAAAATTAAGCCTATAAATGCAACACAGATACCGAGCGTTAAACCAATACCAGCTCCATTTTTATCTGAAAGTGCTTTTAAAATATATTGACCCAAATCTTCGGTTCCAATAAATGCTCCAATTATTACCATAAATAGTGCAAAAACTATTGTCTGATTTAAACCAAGCATCATGTGAGGAAAAGCTAATGGGAATTCAATCTTAGTTAATCTCTGAAATTTATTAACACCAGACATTGTTGCAGCTTCATGTAGGCCAACAGGAACACTTCTTAAGCCTTCTATCGTATATCTTGTAGCAGGTATTGTTGCATAAACAATTACAGCTATTAAAACTGATGTATCTGTAATTCCAAAAAGCATCATTACTGGAATTAAATATACAAAAGATGGGAAAGTTTGAAATATATCACAGACACCCAGCATGAAAGCGGCTGATTTTTTATTCTGAAAGCACAATGTACCAACTGTGAAACCTATTAAACAAGAAACAATCACACCAAAAGTAGCCATGTATAGTGTTACAAGTGCTCTATCCCACCACGGACTTAGAGCAATAAATAAAGTTAAAGCTGCAACAACTAATGCAGAACGAATTCCCCCAATTAAATACCCTGCCCCAACAGCTAATACTAATGTAGCTACTGCAGGCATTCTTAAATATAAAGCTCTCATTGGTTGCAGTACGTCTACAATTAACCATGTATTGAATGCTTTAATGTAAACAAAGAAAGTATCAAATATCCAATCTACTCCTTTGTTCCAAAAATCTGCTGTAGATATTCCTTTGTTATGTGGAACCTCAAATAAATAATTAAAGCTTCCTTTGAAAACAAAAGTTCCAACATAAGCAAGAATAATTCCAATTACTACAGAGGCTACAAAAAATATTGTATTTTTATTTCTTTGGAAAAATGTCAGATTTCCAAAATAATCTGTTTGTTTGTTTGCCCAAGCTAAAGACATCTTATCAAGTAGTATGGCAATTAAACTGATGCATAATCCAGCCTCTAAAGCCAATCCAATGTTAAGTTGATTTAAAGCTAATAATAAATTAAACCCTAAACCTTTAGCACCAATGAATGCAGATATAACTGCCATTGAAAAACAAACCATAATTACTTGGTTAACTCCAATTAAAATATCTCTTCTTGCTGTAGGAATTAAAACTTTTAACATTAATTGCCAATTAGTGCAGCCACTCATTCTTCCAGCTTCAATAACCTCTGGAGGAATTGCCCTCAAACCTAAAATTGTCAATAATATCATTGGTGGGACTGCAACTACCATAGTAATAATTACAGCAGCATGATCACCAACACCAAAAAGAACTAATGCAGGGACTAACACAGCGTATTGTGGCATAGTTTGCATCACCAAAAGTATTGGATATAAAGCTTTTTCAACACGTTTACTTTTGTAAGCAGCAATTCCCAAACCTAAACCAAAAATAAATGAGAGGGGTGCAGCAACAAGTATAAAAGATAGTGTTTGCATTGAAGGCTTCCATTGACCAAATAAAGAAATATAAATCATTGTTAAGCCTGCAAACAACGCCAATCCTTTACCACTTAACTTGTAAGAAAGTATTGCTGCTCCAGCTGCAACAATAGTCCACGGTAAACCTGGTAATTCTAACCAAGGATATGCATCTATAAAATCCCAGCTAGTGAATGCAACAATAGTTTCTAATCCGCCTAATAATATCTCTCTAATTAATTCAATCAAAAAAGTCATGAATGCTGTTAAATTTCTGCTTATTTGAAGTAATAATGGACGTGTTTTGAACTCCTGAGTATCTTCGTTCCAAAACTCCATTGGCATCCACTCGTTCATCAAAAAGAATAGTGAGTCATTTATCCAAATAGGCAACCACCCAAGAAGAGGAGGTAATCTCCAAAATACATCAAAAGCGTAATATCTAACTTCTTTACCTAGGAAAAAATAAACACTTTGATTAGGATCTTTAACAAATTCTGCCTGGCCTCTTATGAATTTATAGGTTTCAGGAACATCAATTGCAAAACACAGAGCAAAAAATACAACCAACAAAAATAACCATTGGAATAATTTTGGATATTTTTTTAGATATTCCATATTTTAACTGCCATTCTTTCTTCCTCCAAAAACTGTATCTATTATTTTTGAAGGTTTGATAGAGCCTACAATATTATTATTTGAGTCAACTACCCCTACTATTTTTTCTTGTGTAAGAATTTTTTCCGCTACATTCTCAATAATATCGTCTTTTGAGACTTTTAAATCACCTAAATTATCTTTTATAGAGGTATCCATTACATCTTCAATTATCAAAACTTTTTCTCTAGGAACCTCTTCAGTAAATTTTCTCACATACTCGGTGGCTGGATTTAAAACAATATTTGCTGGTGTATCTAATTGTTCAATGATGCCGTCTTTCATAATTGCTATTCTGTCAGCTAACTTTAACGCCTCATCAAAATCATGTGTAATAAACATAATGGTTTTTTGTAATTTTTCTTGAAGTCTCAAAAACTCATCTTGCATTTCTTTTCTTATTAATGGATCTAGTGCAGAAAAAGGCTCGTCTAAAAACCAGATATCAGGTTCCACAGCCAAAGATCTAGCTATTCCCACTCTTTGTTGTTGACCACCTGAAAGTTCTCTTGGAAAATAGTTTTCTCTCCCATCTAGACCAACTAATTTCACCATCTCCATTGCTCTGTTTATACTGTCCTCAGTATTAGTACCCTTGATCTGTAATGGAAATGCAATATTTTCAACAACAGTTTTGTGAGGCAGTAAAGCAAAACTTTGAAAAACCATTCCCATTTTACTTCTTCTAAGTTCAATAAGTTCCTTATTGTTTAGTTCTAATAAATCTTGACCTTCAATAAAAATTTTACCACCTGTTGCATCTGTTAATCTTGAAATACATCTGAGCAATGTTGATTTACCTGAACCAGATAAACCCATCACTACCAACATTTCTCCCTTCGAAACTTCAAAAGAAGCATTATTAACTCCAACTATACAACCTTTTTCCTGAAAAGTTTTTGCGTCTACATTGCCATTAGCTTCTTCAAGCATCTTTTTGGCGTTTTGTCCAAAAATTTTATAAACCGATTCACATTTGATAACAGTTTCAGACATAAATTTTTTTAAAGTTATATTAAAATTAATAAAATTAAAATGTTAATAATTGCTTCCTTTCCTCGTTAAAAATTTTTAATAAAATAAACCCTCGTATCAATGCCGGTGCTTAAAAAACTAAGAGCCTCTCCACTTATTGTAACACTTTCATCTACCCCAACATTATTCCCACTAACTGTGAAACCAGCAAAACATTTTCTTTTTTCTTCATCCCATTTAACAAAAGTTTCATCAATTTTATTTCCATTAATTGTATAAAGCTCATGAGCTCTGAAATTTAAAAAATTGGCTCCCATAATAGCTCTTTGAGGGATTAATTTTGTTGCTTTACATACTTGTTCATATACCTCATCTGTTAATTTATAATGATCTGTACCATCAAATGAAACCAATATACCTGAGGGTAATTTAGATATTAATGCACTTAATTTTTTTTCTTCAGCAATTCTTTCCTCCTCTAACTTCATTCTTTCAACTAAATCGTCACCCTGTCCAAAAATTCCATTTAGAATACTGAAAGAAATTATTACTATTACTGTAATAATTATTAGACCAATAAATTGTCTTAGAGATTCAGGAAAATTCTTAATTTTGCTAATATAATTTTCTTTTAACATTATTCTTGCAACTTACCGTTTATCCAAATACCTGTTTTCTGTCTTCCATCAGCCCAAGTGAATGTTCCTTTGCCATTCATAAAACCTTTTGACCATTCACCATCATAAGTAGATCCATCAGGAAAAGTTAAAATTCCTTGCCCACTCCACTCACTGTTTTTAAACTCCCCTTTATAAATATATCCGTTAGGCCATGTCTCTACACCTTGTCCTTGTTTTTTTGTTGAAACCCACTCACCCTCATAAGTGGTTTTGTCAGTATAAACCCACTTGCCATAACCATTATCGCAATTACCTTCTTTACAGCCAGTGCTTCGAGCAAATACTGTTGAGCATACCAAAAAACTTACAAATACTAAAAGTAGTGTCTTTTTCATGAATTTATTTTATTAAAGATCATATAAAAAAAAATCCCCCCCAACAAGTTGGGGGAGATTTTAAATTTTTAACTATAATCCTTATTTAGTAAATGCTTTCCAAACCGACTCGTTATCAGCTAACCATTTTTTAGCTGCATCTTCGTGAGTCATTTTGTCAACATCAACTAAAGCTGCCATTGCACCAATTTGACTTGTAGAGAATGACAATTTTTTAAACATAGCTGCTGCGTCAGGATGAGTTTTTGGAAAATCCTCATGAACTGCTTTTTTCAAGTATCCATCAGGAGAACCACATTTACCATCTCCGCCATCTTCTGGTCTACAACCAGCTGTATATGGTGGAAAATCAATAAATGTAAAACCAGCACCATCTGTAAAGTTAGGTGTCCAGTTAAATATAATTGTTCCTCTACCTTCTTTTTCAGCTGCTGCTAATTCCGCCCAAAGCGCATCTGCACTTCCAGCAAACTTAACCCACCAAAGATCACCTAAACCTAAAGCGTCAACTCTTTGTGGAATTAAGTCACCATGCCAAGTTTGTGGTCCTTCCAACATTCTGCCTTTTCCATCTGGAGAGTCCGGTGTTGTAAAGTTTTTTGCACAATCTGGATTTTTAAGAGCTGTCCAGTCTGGTAGACCTGGGCACAATCCTTTTTCAGCAACCCAGTTTGGATATCCCATGTCTTCAAGAGTTCTTGCTTCATGATCTCCAAAATCTAATAGACCGCCTTTATCAAGTGCTGTTGTAAAAGATTTTCCAAAAGCAGACTCCCATACCTCGTGAGATATAGTAACATCTCCAATTCTAATAGACTCGTATACCGCTTGTGAGTCAGCGTTAACATATTTTACGTTATTACCCATACTTTCGAAAATACCACCAATAACGTAAGCCATTACAATTTGACTTGACCAGTTATGAGTTGGAATTACGATGGGTTTTTTGCTATCAGCATTAGAAATTCCTGCAAAACTTACTACAGAAATAACTAGAGCAGATAGTAATGATATTATTTTTTTCATTTTATACCCTCTCTATTATTAATATATTAATGATTAAGTATGTGCTTATTTAAAGTTATAGTCAACTCGTTTTGATTATATTATGGTCACAGAAAATTTAAAAATGTTAGGTACTAGTAAAGATATCAAATATCCTGGTTTAAATGTTTTACCACCTGGAGTTGAACGGCATATTGTTAATGGTGGTGGTCTTACTGGATTTCAAATTTTTCCAGATGACGAAATAGAGATAATAAATAGTGAGGGAAATCAAATTTGTGAAATTATATGTTTTAATAAAGATGGAGATTCTGAACTTGGAATCTTAAATCTAAGAGAAAATAGTAAAAAAAATTATATTAAAAATATTTTGCGAGGAAAAGATGAGGCAATTCTTGCAACAAACTATCAATTAAAAAAAAGAAATTTAAATATTTCAAATTCAAAGTCCTCTGTAATTTTCGATACTGATACAGCTGTAGGGGAAACTATAAAATTAAAATCAAAAGATAATTGTTATGCAATATTTGCTTCTCCTGGAGATGATATGGATGTTACAAATCAAAATCCTCCTGGTGAATTAACAATATTTATAAAAAGGTCAAAAATTATAAATGATAAAGAGTTAAATGTAATTCCTGACCCTGTTTATGAGCCAGCACATGAAGAAAATATCTTAAGGCAAACTTGTACATCTTATGAGGTTAAAGAAGGTGACTATATACAAATTATAAGTCCTACAGGTAGACAATGCTCAGATTTTGTTGCATTCGATACAAGAAAATTAGAAAAAGGAATTGAAAAAGGATTAGATTGGCAAACCACTAGAACTTTTATGGGCAATACTTTTCCTGGACCTGGTCTATTTTCAAAATTTTATGATACTGATCATGAACCACTAGTAGAGGTTGTAAGAGATACAGTTGGCAAACATGATACTTTCAATCTTGCTTGTACTTCTAAATATTATGAAGATTCAGGTTACTTTGGACATCCAAATTGCTCAGATAATTTAACTGAAAGTATGTCTAAATTTGGAGTAAAAAAACAGAAAGGTTGGCACGCGATTAATTTATTTTTTAACACTTCTGCAGCTGGTTTAAATTCCGTTATTTCAGATGAGTCTTATTCACGTCCAGGTGATTACGTAATGTTTAGAGCTCTAAAAGATTTAACAATTGGAACGACCGCATGCCCAAGTGATATTGATCCTTGTAATTCATGGAATCCAACAGATATTTTTGTTAGAACATACGACAAAAAAAAAGAATTTAGTAAATCATTTGCATTTAGAATGAAAACAGACTCAGAAAAAAAACTTACAAGAAATTCAGGTTTTTACGATAGAACTTCTCAATTAACTAGAAACTTTGTTGATGCTAGAGGTTTTTGGCTTCCAAACGATTACACCAAACACGGTTTAGTCAATGAATATAATGCATGCAGGAATGATGCTGTACTAATTGACCTTTCTTCATTGAGGAAATTTGAAATTATTGGTCCAGATGCAGAGGAGCTATTAAATTATACTCTCACTCGAAATATAAAAAAACTTTCTGTTGGACAAGTTGTTTATTCAGCCATGTGTTACGAAAATGGTATGATGTTTGATGATGGAACGCTTTTAAGATTAAGTGAAACAGGTTTTAGATGGATATGTGGAGATGAATACGGTGGAGAATGGCTTAAAGAAATTGCAAAAAAGAAAAATTTTAATGCGTTTATTAAAAACTCTACAGACCAAATCAGCAATGTGTCCTTACAGGGACCTAAAAGTAGAGAAATATTAAAAAAAATAATTTTTACACCACCAACTCAGCCCTCAATAGACGAACTAGGTTGGTTTAGATTTACAATTTGTAGAATTGAAGAGCTTCAAGGGATTCCACTAATTGTGTCAAGAACAGGATATACTGGAGAATTGGGTTATGAAGTTTGGTGCCATCCAAAACATGCTCCAGAAGTTTGGGATAAATTAATGGAGGCAGGTAAAGATGATGGATTAATACCAGCTGGTTTTGCGGCATTGGATAAACTTAGAATTGAAGCTGGTTTAATTTTATTTGGTGCTGAGTTTGATGGTGAGCAAGATCCCTTTGAGGCTGGTATAGGTTTTGCTGTGCCATTGAAAACAAAGGAGGAAGATTTTATTGGTAAAGATGAATTGATTAAAAGAAAAGCTAATCCACAAAAAAAATTAGTAGGTCTAGAACTTGCTGGAAAAGAAATAGCTGGACATGGGGATTGTGTTCATATTGGAAGATCTCAAATTGGTATTGTTACAAGTGGATGTTTATCCTCCACTTTAAATAAAAATATTGCACTTTGCAGGATTGATGTTCAGTACTCAGAAATTGGAACTGAAGTGGAAATTGGTAAAATTGATGGACATCAAAAAAGAATTAGTGCAAAAGTAGTTGGTTTTCCTTTTTATGATCCAACAAAGTCTAGAGTAAGAGCGTAAACTTATGGTAAAAGACAAGAAAACACTTCTAGATTTTTGGGAAGATCAAATGCGACAGTCACATACATCTAGTAATTATTTTTTTAGAAAATCTCCGTCGCATTATCATATGATGTTATTAGTTATGTCTGCCTACAAAGAGGGAAATAAATTATCTGTAGAAGAACTTAAGACAAAACTTTTTAAAACTTCAAGACCTAAATCAGCATTAATAATTACAGAAGCCTGTGAAAAAGGATTCTTTAGATTAGAAAAAACTTCAACCGACCAAAGAATTAAAAATATAATGCCAAGTGAATCTTTTATTGATGAGTTTAATAAATATTTAGTTACTCTAAAAAACATAAGTTATTAGCAGATAATTTTATTAGAAAGCAAAATATCTAATTTTTATATATAAATTTTAGTTCTATAAAAAATTATATAAATATGTATTTTCAAAAAATAAAGTTTTAATATGTCCACTTTACCAACAAAAGCTAAAGTAGTTATAATTGGTGGTGGTATACACGGATTGAGTACCGCTTGGAAACTTTCAGAAACATACAAAAATCCTGGAGATGTAATTGTACTAGAAAAAAAAGATACTGCAGCTGGTGCAAGTGGAATTGCTTGTGGAGTTGTTAGAAACAATTATTTCCAGCCAGCTATGAGAGAACTCATGGCTCATTCGGTTTCTGTTTGGGAAAGTGATCCTAAAGCATTTAAGTATAATCCAGTTGGTTACATGCAAATATCACCAGAGGTAATGCATGAGGATGTAGCTAGCATTTATGAACAGCAAAAAGCAATTGGGTATGAGTCAGTTTTCATAGAAGGTGAAAAAGATTGTACGAATTATATGAAAGGTATTTTCGATGATTGGCAAGCTAAAGGCATAACATCTGTTCTTCATGAAAAAAAAGGTGGATATGCTTTCAATAAAGATTCAATAAAAGCTTTAGAGAACAAAGCCAACTCAAATGGTGTAGAAGTGCACAAAGGTGTAAAAGTTACAGGTTTTAAAAGAGGTAGTAATAGTAATGCAATAACGGGCGTAGTTACAAATTTAGGAACTATAGAATGTGATCAAGTGGTCGTAGGAGCTGGACCATGGGTTAGAGACTTTTGGAACATGCTTGAATTACCAAAATCAACTGAGATCAAAGGCAAAGATGGAAAAATGCACGAAGTTGAAATGTGGAAATATTGGTTTTTACAAGAAGGCGTCTTAGGTGTTGATGCTGACTATTTAAAGACTAATGAAGGTAAACAACCACCTGTAATTCATGTGGATACTGATGCTCCTTTATATTCTGATAAAGACAAAAAATTAATTACTGATGAACTTTGGGGAATTTATTATAAACCAGATATAGATGGATTGGGAGTTCAAGGAGGAACCTCACCTTACATTGTTCAAAAACATTTTGATCAAGTAAATGTTGATCCTTATGGAGTAGAATCACCAGAGTTTCAAACCACAGACAAATTTGCGGATATGTGGACATCAGCGCTAGCACACATTCAAAAAAGATTTGAGGGAAAATCTAATTTATATAGAAAAGGTCCATCCGGAGGATTAGGTTGTTTAACGCCTGACTCTTTTCCAATATTTGATAGATTTTTTGAAAACGTATATATGATTGCTGATGCTAATCATGGTTATAAAATGATTGGTGTTGGTCATCTAGTTGCTCAAGAGATTTTAGGTCAAGAAAGTGAGTTATTAAAACCGTTTAGATATGCTCGTTATGCTAAGGGTGAATTACACCCCACATCGAACAGTCCATTTCCTTGGAGTTAATTTATCTAAGTAGACAAACGTTTTTTTTTCAGTTACCTTTTTGATCTAGAAATTCAAAAGGGGGAATATGACTGATTTAGAAAAACATGTAAATCAACCAGGAAGAGCTAAACTGGTAAAAAAAGTAAGAGAAAAAATCAAAGAATTAGGTATCACATATATTTATTTTCAATTCATTTCAGTTACTGGAAGAGTTGTTGGAAAAGGTATTCCTGCTGATCATTGGGAACGAACGGCTGAGAAAGGTTTTCAACTAGTTTACGGTTCAACAGCAAACTTATTTTTAGATCGTCATAATAATTATATAGGATATGGGCCAGAAGCAATGGAGCTTGTTGGTATACCTGACCCTGAAACTTTTGTTCAATTGCCATGGGATAAAAGAGTTGGAAGAGTATTTTGTACATGTTTTAGAAATAGAGAGGAAAGAGTAAACCCAGGTGGTCATCTTACTTCAGATTGCAGAGGAAACTTAAGAATTTTCATGGATGAGTTTAAAAAGAAACATGGTCTAGAATTAAGAGTCGGAACTGAACCTGAAATGATGTGGTTAACTAAAAATGATGATGGTACACCGACTGGTAAAGGTTTCTCAAAACCATT
Organism: uncultured Pelagibacteraceae bacterium; assembly: GCA_902628525.1. GTDB lineage: Bacteria > Pseudomonadota > Alphaproteobacteria > Pelagibacterales > Pelagibacteraceae > Pelagibacter. Next base: position 152,086 of record CACOMZ010000001.1, on the reverse strand, counting down.
TTGTTATCACATTGATCAATTCGAGTCGTTAAGGCCAGTTTTTATGAAGGTTATTGAATATTCAAACGCTATGGGTCTTGATATGATTCAGGGTGATCACGAGGATGCTCCTGGTCAATTAGAACTTAATTGGACTTTCGACAATGTTATGAGAAATGCAGACAGATTATCTACTTATAGACAAATTTGTGCACAAGTTGCGAGGGAACACAATTTAATTGCATGCTTTATGACTAAACCATTTATGGGTGTTTCTGCTAGTGGTTGTCATACAAATATGTCTTTATGGAAAGGTGGAAAAGTAAAATTAAATAAACTTGGACATAAGTCTTTGCCAGGTGTAGACGAAGTATTTAGTTATGTAGAAGGTGGAACAAATACCTTCATGCCTGACACTAAAGATCCACAACTTCCTGGAAAAATTGGATTACAATCTATAGCTGGTATCATGAAACACTTACCAGCATTAACTGCACTAGGATCTTCTACAGTAAATTCTTATAGAAGATTATGGGATCAAGGATTTTGGGCTCCTGTATATGCTGACTGGGGATACCAAAATAGAACTTGTGGTTTAAGAGTTTCAGCACCAGGAAGATTTGAGTACAGATCGGTTGACTCTATGCATAATCCTTACTTACTAGGTGCAGCATTACTAAAAGCATGTGACGAAGGTATTAGCAAAAAAATGAAACCAGCCGCTCCAGAGTCAAGAAATATTTATGAAGCTCAGAAAGCTGGTAAAGATGTTAAAAAACTTCCATTAAGTCTTGGTGAAGCTCTAGATAGACTTGCAGAGGATGAGGTAATCAAATCTGCGATGCCAGACGAAATGTATAAAGTATTCCATTGGTACAAAAATGATGAGTGGGAAAGATTCCTTGGTGCAACTACACAATGGGATCTTGATACTTATCTTGATTGTCTACCGTAGGTCGTTAAATAGAAAGGGTATAAATTTATGTGTGGAATAGCTGGGTTAATTCATAGAGGGAAGTCCTCTAACGTTGGGTCTGAACTACAAGGAATGCTTCAAGCATTAAAACATAGAGGAGAAGACTCAACTGGTTATGCTTTATACGGTGACACAGATGGTAAAAATTTCATTATGCGTTTTAAGGTTGGAGAAAATGTTGGAGAGGGGTCTTCTTCAGTTATGGAGGATGTTTCTGTTTATGATGAAAGAAAAAAAGTTGTAGACGAAACCCTTGCTGAACTTGGAGCGAAAGTAATTAAAGAAGAACGTACTCTTCCTTATTCATTAAGATATGAAATTGACTATAATGTAAAAGACTTACTAAACTTCTCACAGACTATTGAAAGCATACCTGGTGTTGAAATATTATCAATGGGTAAATCTTTAGAGGTAATTAAAGATCTTGGAAATGCAAAAGCAGTTTGTGACAGATATTCTCTAGATAAATTAGTGGGAACTCATGCAATTGGCCATGCTAGAATGGCTACTGAGTCAGGTGTTGATATTAAATCAGCTCACCCTTTTTGGGGCTATCCATTTAGCGATGTTTCAGTAGTCCACAATGGACAGCTTACAAATTACTGGAACAACAGAAGAGCATTAGAAAATAAAGGTATGAGATTTATGTCTGAATGTGACTCTGAATTAATAGCAGTTTATATAGCACAGAAAATGAGAGAGGGAGCAACTCTTGAAGAAGGAATGAAGGATTCTTTAACTGGTCTTGATGGTGTATTTACTTATTTTGTTGCAACAAAAGACTCTTTGGGAATGGCGAAAGATACAATGGCCGCAAAACCTCTAGTTTTGTATGAAAGTGACGAATTAGTAGCAATGGGATCAGAAGAAATTGCAATAAGATCCGTATTGCCTCAAGAAATTGATACATACGATCCATTTGATGGGGAGGTTAAAGTATGGCGAATTTAAAAACTGTATCTAAAAAAACCAAAGCCCAAGCTATGGGTATGCATACTGAAGTTTTAACAGGTAGAACTCAACAAAAGTTTTTTAATCCTGATGAGGCCGAAAACTTTTATTATTTTGGTACTTATGATGTTGATTTCAATAAAAGAACTGACCTTGATGTAAAAGATATGACAGCTCCTGAAGCAAATAAGGAAATAGATAATCTCATGAGCCAGGGTTATGGAACTATTGTGATAAAAAATCCACAAGGTAAACACAGCCTTGGGGTTGGTATCTTAAATAAATTGAATTTAATATTTGAAGGAAGCTTAGGTTATTTTGGAATGGGTTCGTGTGATGGACCTATTGTGAGAATTAATGGTAGAGTTGGATGGTCCTGTGCAGAAAACTTAATGGCTGGAAAAGTAGTAATCGAAAAAAATGCTGGATCTTGTTTTGGGGCGGCTATTAGAGGTGGAGATTTAATATGCAAAGGTAGTGTTGGAGCTAGAACAGGTATTGATATGAAAGGTGGAACTATAATAATAGGTGGTGATGCCGGTGCTTTTACAGGTTTTATGATGCAAAGAGGAAGAATAATCATACTTGGAGATGTTGGAATTAACCTGGGCGACTCAATGTATGATGGGACAATTTTCGTAGGTGGAGAAATTGGATCTTATGGTAGTGATGCGGTAGATTCAGAATTAACACTTAGTGATCAAGATTGGTTAAAAAGAAAGTTAAAAGTTGCAGAAATTGGTGAAAATTTTGATGTAAGTAAAATGAAAAAAATTGTAGCGGGTAAAAAACTTTGGAATTATGACAATTTGGAACCTACAGAGAAGAAGGGAGCAATTTAATGCCTAAGAAAAAAAATAAAAAAATTAAAAAAAATGGAAAAGGTGTTGGAGGTAAAGCTGATGTTCATGTCCACGAGGAGGGAAAGAGAAATAAAAGCTTATTAGGACACAATGCTATTTTTACACCAGAAGTAATAGACGACATCCACATTAAATCTCAATTAGGCAGATACAGAATGCGTGGTATGGCGCTAATGAAAAAAATTCCAACTTTTGATGATTTGGTATTCTTACCAGGAACACTAACGAGATTTGTCATCGAGGGTTACAGAGAAAAATGTGAGACTAAAACTGTAATTGGACCAAGATGTGAAAATCCAATCGAACTCGAAATACCTGTTTATATAACAGGAATGAGTTTTGGTGCACTGTCTTATGAAGCAAAAACAGCTTTAGCGCGTGGAGCTACAATGGCTGGAAGCGCAACATGCTCTGGGGAAGGTGGAATGATACCAGATGAAAGAAGGTATTCTGAAAAATGGTACTATCAATGTATCCAATCGAGATATGGTTTTAACCCTCATCACGCACAATTGGCTGATGGTATTGAAGTTTTTATCGGGCAAGGACAAAAAGTAGGAATGGGTGGTCACTTAATGGGCCAAAAAGTTACTGACCAAGTTGCTGAGATGAGATCTTTACCATCGGGTATTGATCAAAGATCTCCTGCAAGGCACCCTGACTGGTTAGGTCCAGATGATTTGGCTCTTAAAGTCGAGGAGTTAAGACAATTAACAAAAAATAAAGTTCCAATTCAGTTAAAACTTGGTGCTTCAAAGGTCTATGATGATGTACGTATGGCTGCTAAATGTGATCCTGACTCTATTTATCTAGATGGTATGGAAGGATCGACTGGTGCAGGTCCGCACATTGCTGCTGCAAATACTGGTATTCCTGGTATTGCTGCCATTCGAGAAGCAAGAAGAGCGATTGATGATGTTGGTAAAACTGGAAAAGTAACATTAATTTATGCAGGTGGTGTAAGAGATGGTGCTGACATGGCTAAAGCTTTAGCTCTTGGTGCTGATGCAATTGCGATTGGTACTGGTTCAATGATTGCACTTAATTGTAATAAAGATATTCCAGAAGCAAACTTTGAAAAAGAAATGGGAGTAAAAGCTGGTGAGTGTTATCACTGCCATACTGGAAGATGTCCAGTAGGTGTTGCCACTCAAGATCCAAAATTAAGAGCAAGACTAAATCCTGATGATGCCGCTCTTAGGGTCTATAATTATTTACACTCTATGACTTTAGAAGCTCAACTTTTAGCAAGAGCATGTGGTAAAACAAATATTCATTCACTAGAGCCTGAAGACTTAGCTGCTTTGACATCGGAGGCTTCAGCTTTAGCAAAAGTTCCATTAGCAGGAACAAATTATACTGTTGGAGTTGATAACTATCACAAAATATAAGGGTAATAACTATGGCAAAAAAAAAGGGTAAAAAGATAGTTAAAGCAAAAAATAAAGAAATCAAAGGTCAACTAGGTAAAAAAGCAGAAACAGCAAGAGAAAAAATGATCGGTCAATCAATTGGTTACCGATATGATGTTAATCTTTTACCTGATTACAGTAAAATTACACCATTTCTAAAAAAATATATAGAAGCAATGGGATGGGATGATTTAAACTGGTTAGAAGATGTTCATATGGGATATGAGGAAGATAGACCGGCAGTATTTTGCAGAAATGCAAATGGTTGGGTTACTATTCCGAAATCAATTAAACTTCCAAACAATCAACAAGATAGAGATATGATTGCAAGAGAACTTTTAGTTAAGTTTCAAATGTCTCCAAAGCATCCTCTAGTTGATTTGAAAAAAGCTTACTTAAAATTTTAATTTTACAATCAACAGTTGATAATTTTTAAAAACCTATTGTTCATAATAGGTTTTTAATCCATTTTTATATTTGTAACGAATCACAAAATTTAATAGGATTCTATAAACTAATATGGAGAGAGAATATGACTGATCAGTTGGCTGCTCTTACTACCATATTTACAGAATTTTACTACTGGGTAACTGTAGTACTGATGTTTTTAATTCACGTCGGTTTCTGTATGTATGAAGTTGGAGCTTCTCGATACAAACACCATCAACACACTCTTATGAAAAATACTATGCTGATACCATTGGTAACAGTGACGTGGTTTTTATTTGGTTGGTGGATTTATTGGGCTTTTCCTACAGGACCGGGATTAGCACCATCAATAATGAATGAAAGCACCGCTCTCATTACAGACGAGTCCGCATTTAGTGCAACATGGTATACGGCAACAAGTGATTTAATGGCTGTAAATCTAGGAGACCATATTTCTGGTGTCTTCTGGGCTGCATTCTTATTATTCTCATGGACTGCTGCTTCTATCGTGTCAGGAGCAATTATTGAAAGAATAACAACTTTTGCATTTGGAATTTTAGCAATTGCAATTGGATCTGTGTTCTGGGTAATAGATGCAGCCTGGGGATGGCACTTTGATGGCTGGATGTTAAAACTTTTAGGATATCATGATGCTTATGCATCAGGTGTAATTCACGCAATTGCAGGTGGATTTGCATTAGGTGTTCTAATGGTTTTGGGACCACGAATTGGAAAATTTTCATCGAGTGGTGAACCAAGAAACATTGGACCAAGAAATCCTTGGCTAGTAACAATTGGATTATTTTTAATTTATACTGGTTTCTGGGGATTTTATGCAGCTTGTAATATACCAATTTTTGATCTGGGACCTGAATACGGTATGGAAGGCATATCTTATTGGACAGCAACAAACATTTATGTAACCCCTACTACACTGAGTGGTATTACCTTTAACTTCTTGATGTCATTGTCAGGAGGGTTATTGGCCGGATATTGGATTGCTAAAGGTGATCCTTTCTGGACTTATTCAAGTGGACTAGCAGGTATAATATGTGCTTCAGCTGGAAATGATTTATATCATCCAATTCAAGCAATGATCATTGGTATGATTGGTGTTGTGATTTCATACAAACTACATTATTGGGTTGAACGTAAGTTCAAAATTGATGATGCAGTTGGTGCCGTTGCAGTACACGGTTATGCTGGCTTTATAGGTCTAGTGATATGTGGATTTGTCTTAAATGGTTACCCAGCTTCTGGTTACAGTGTTGGTGCTATGTGGGACGGAACTACCTACGCTTCAATAAACCCATTAGGTCAATTCATCGGTGCATTAATAATGTTCGTTGTTCTTGGGCTAATACCGGGCTATGTCATAGCTAAGGTGCTTCATGGTATGGGTAAATTAAGAATCCCTCGTGAAGTTGAAATAGCTGGACTAGACTATGAAATAATGGAGACTGCTAAAGAAGACGAAAAAGCAGTTGCGTCCTCAACCAGGTAAAGGAGAGTAATATATGGCTACAGTTACAAACTGGATAGATCACCTTAACAAACCAGCTGAAGAGGTTGCTGGTGCTGTTTATCCTGGTGCTGGATCTAGTGAAGGAATACTAGTAATCATTGCTATTATTTTATGGGTTGGTTGGCATGTTTTAACAGCTAGATCTGAAAGTGAAGAACTTGATAGACTAGCTAGAAAAAGACATGGTGCTAATGACCATAAAAGCAATATTACCGATTGGTAATCTAAATTAAAATTTGGGCGCTACTTTATTGTGGCGCCCTTTTTTTTTAACAAAAAATATGACAGATAAAGATAACGAAGAACTAAGACCTAGTAAAATGAGAGGTGTAGCTTTTCCAAAAGCTAAGTATGGAGTAATAGCGGCTATTATCATCATTGTAGTTGTAAACCTTATCTATTATAAAGAATTTTTTTTATCGTTAATTAATTAAAACTCTAAAATCTATGTGTGGAATTGTTGGTATATACCTCAAGACAAAAAAATTTGAAAATAAATTAGGTAAAATGTTATCAGGTATGCTTAACAACATGGAGTCTAGAGGACCAGATAGTGCAGGATTTGCTATATATAAGAATTCAGACAAAAGTGAATATAAATATTCTTTATGCATTAATAATCTAGATTTTAAAAAATTTAAAAAAGATATTTCAAAAAAAATTAAAAAATTAAAACTAAATCAATATTCAGATCACGTAATTATAAAAACAACTGAAACACCAAAAAAATTTATTAATTTTATGACTAAAGAATTCCCTGAAGTTTCTATTGTTGGATATGGACACTCAATTGAGATTTTTAAACAAGTAGGTAATCCAAAAGAGGTGGTTAAAAAATTTAATTTAGAAAGTTTTAGTGGTACACATGGAATTGGGCACACTAGAATGGCAACCGAGAGTGCAATAACCACTGATGGTTCCCATCCTTATTCAACTGGAGAAGATGAATGTTTAGTTCATAACGGATCCTTATCTAATCATAATAACTTAAGAAGAGAGCTAAGAAAAAAAGGAAACACTTTTACTTCTGAAAACGATACTGAAGTTGCCGCTGGCTATGTTTCTAATAGTCTCTCAAATAATAATTCATTAAAAAACACACTTGTTTCAGGTCTAAAAGACCTGGATGGTTTTTATACATTTATAGCAGGAACCAGAAAAGGATTTGCGGTAGTAAGAGATGAAATTGCATGCAAGCCTGCAGTTATAGCTGAAACAAAAAATTATGTTGCAATAGCATCTGAATTTCAGGCAATGGCACATCTTCCAGATGTTAATAATGCAAAAATTTTTGAGCCAGAACCTGGTATTGTATATTCTTGGGGAAATTAATGAAATTAGATTTAAAAAAATTAAAGTTAAGAAAAGTAAACGAACAATTACAAAATATAGATAGAAAAATAAATGATAGAAGTTTTACAATAATTAATCCTGAGGGAAATCACGCTGTATGTGCTGGGCTTACTGAAGAATTAAATATAAATATTAAAGGCCATGTTGGCTATTATTGTGCAGGCATGAATCAAAAAGCGAATATTACAGTAGATGGAAACGTAGGAACTGGTGTAGCTGAAAACATGATGTCAGGTAAAGTGCATGTAAAAGGTAATGCATCACAATCTGCAGGAGCAACAGCTCACGGTGGACTTTTAATTATTGATGGTGACGCAAGTTCAAGATGTGGTATTTCAATGAAGGGTGTTGACATAGTTGTTAAAGGATCAGTTGGCCACATGTCAGGTTTCATGTCCCAATCAGGAAATTTAGTAGTTTGTGGTGATGCTGGTGAGGCATTAGGTGATAGTTTATATGAAACAAACATATATATAAAAGGCAAGGTTAAATCACTTGGTGCAGATTGTGTTGAAAAAAAAATGGATAAAAAGCATATTAAAAAACTTAGACTACTTTTAAAAGAGGCAGATATAAACAATCAAAAAGCTGAAAGTTTTAAGAGATATGGTTCAGCAAGGAAATTGTATAATTTTAAAATAGATAATATTTCTAATTATTAGTTATGAAAAAAAATAATAGAACTCATCCTCGTCAATCCTGGACTTTTGATGAATACACCAATTCGGAAATTAGGAGAGCTGCAGCTACAGGAATTTATGATATTAGAGGTGGAGGATCTAAAAGAAAACTTCCACATTTTGATGATTTATTGTTTTTAGGTGCCTCTATGTCTAGATATCCTTTAGAAGGCTATCGAGAAAAATGCACAACTAATGTCACTCTTGGAACTAAATTTGCAAAAAAACCACTAGAATTAGACATACCTATTACAATCGCAGGTATGAGTTTTGGTGCTTTGTCAGGTCCAGCAAAAGAAGCTTTAGGAAGAGGTGCAAGCGCAGCTGGTACGTCTACTACTACAGGTGACGGAGGTATGACACCTGAAGAAAGAGGACAATCAAAATATTTAGTTTACCAATTATTACCGTCTAGGTATGGGATGAACCCAGATGATTTGAGAAAAGCAGACGCAATTGAAGTTGTCATTGGCCAAGGTGCAAAACCTGGTGGTGGAGGAATGTTATTAGGTCAAAAAATCAATGATAGAGTTGCAAAAATGAGAACATTGCCAAAAGGTGTTGATCAAAGATCAGCTTGTAGACATCCTGATTGGACTGGACCTGATGATTTGAAAATTAAAATTTTAGAGCTACGTGAAATTACAAAATGGAAAGTTCCTATCTTTATAAAAATTGCAGGTGCAAGACCATATTATGATACAGCTTTAGCAGTTAAAGCTGGAGCTGATGTAGTAGTACTTGATGGAATGCAAGGAGGAACAGCAGCTACACAAGAAGTCTTTATTGAAAATGTCGGTCAACCCACTTTAGCTTGCATAAGGCCAGCTGTTGATGCTCTTCAAGATTTAAATGCTCATAGAGAAGTACAGTTAATAATATCAGGTGGAATTAGAAATGGTGCAGATGTTGCTAAAGCTTTAGCTCTAGGTGCGGATGCCGTGTCGATTGGAAGTGCCGCTATGATAGCTATAGGGGATAATGATCCTAAATGGGAAAAAGAATATAATAAGTTAGGTACTACCGCTGGGGCATATGACGATTGGCACGAAGGCAATGATCCGTCAGGAATATCGACCCAAAACCCAGCTTTGATGAAAAGATTAGACCCAGTAAAAGCTGGTAAAAAATTAACAAACTATCTTAAGGTTATGACTCTAGAGGCTCAAACACTTGCAAGAGCTTGTGGAAAAAATAGTTTGCATAATCTAGAGCCTGAAGATTTATGCGCACTCACTGTTGAAGCTGCAGCAATGGCTAGAGTTCCTCTAGCTGGAAGTGATTGGATACCGGGAATAAAAGAAAAAAAATGATTGATAGAATTCCTTTATATTCATAAGATCAATTATGCCAAAAAATTTATCAAAAATTGCTAAACAAAAAAAAATAAAATATTTTCTGATAAGTTTTGTTGACTTATTTGGAGTATTAAGATCAAAACTAGTACCTGCGCAGGCTATCAACGAGATGCAACGAGATGGTGCAGGCTTTGCAGGATTTGCAACTTGGTTGGATATGACACCAGCAGATAGTGATATGTTTGGAGTGCCAGATCCTAATAGCTTAATTCAACTACCATGGAATAAGGAAATTGGATGGTTGGCATCTGATTTATACATGGATGGTAAACCAGTTAAAGCTTCGCCAAGAATTATGCTTAAAGAACAAATAAAAAAAATGTCGCAAAAAAAACTTCAAGTGAAATCTGGTGTAGAATGTGAATATTTTTTAATTTCTGAAGATGGTTCAACAATAGCAGATAAAAGAGACATTCAATCTAAGCCTTGTTATGACCAATCAGCCTTAATGAGAAGATATGATTTAATAAAAGAAATATGTGACTGCATGTTAGAAATGGGTTGGAAACCTTATCAAAATGATCATGAAGATGCTAATGGCCAGTTTGAAATGAACTGGGATTTCTCAGACTCACTAGTGACTGCAGATAGACATGTTTTTTTTAAATTTATGGTTAAAAGTCTGGCTGAAAAGCATGGTTTAAGGGCTACATTTATGCCTAAACCATTCAGCAATTTAACGGGCAATGGATGTCATGCTCACGTCTCAGTTTGGGACGGCAACAAAAACAAGTTTTTAGATAATAAAGATGAATTAGGTCTAAGTAGGTTAGCTTATAACTTCCTAGGTGGAATTATGAATAACACTCAAGCACTTTCAGCATTTTTTAATCCAACAATAAATAGTTATAGAAGAATTAATGCTCCACCAACAAAATCTGGAGCTACCTGGTCACCAAGCAGCATCTCTTACACGGGTAATAACAGAACACATATGATAAGAATTCCCGACAAAGGAAGATTTGAACTCAGATTAATGGATGGTTCAGCAAACCCTTATTTGCTACAAGCTGGCATAATTGCTGCTGGGCTTGAAGGAATTAATAAAAAATTAAATCCAGGCAAACCTCTTCATTGCAACATGTATGAAGACTTTAAAAAATATCCAAATTTAAAAAAATTACCTAATGATATTTTTGAGGCAATAGAAATATTAGAAAAAAGTAAATCACTATCTGAAGCTTTCGGTTCAGATGTAATAAAAAGCTATATTAAACTAAAAAATTCTGAAATAAAAAGTTTTAGAAATCGAAATATATTCGATAAAAAAAGACCTGTAACTCAGTGGGAAAAAGATAATACTTTAGACTGTTAAAGTGAAAAGTTTAAAAAGTATTAATAAATGGAAGATTAGTAAGTTTCTAAAAAATGATAATTTTAGTTTTGAAAGAGATTATATACTAAAATTTGTATCTTCATCACTACTTTTAAATGCTTACAAAACAGTTTCAGGTTGGAAAAATTACAAGTCTACACCCCTATTGTCACTTTCTAAATTAGAGAAAGATTTAAAGCTAAATAATATTTTTTATAAAGATGAGTCAAAAAGATTTCATTTAAAATCTTTCAAAGCTTTAGGAGGTGCTTATGCTGTAGAAAAAATATCTAAAGGTAAAAAAAATATTACCATTTCATCAGCTACAGCCGGAAATCATGGAAGGTCAGTTGCTTGGGGCGCTAAAAGATTAGGTTTAAAATGTAAAATTTTTGTCAGTCAATATGTTAGTAACTCTAGAGTTCATGAAATTGAAAAATATGGAGCTGAGGTAACAAGAGTTAAAGGAGATTATGAGAGTTCTTTAAACGAATGTATAAAATTATCAAAAAAAAACAAATGGAAAATCGTTCAAGATGTTTCAACAAAAAAATACAAATTGGTTCCGCTTCTTACAATGGCTGGTTATTCGATAATGATTAAAGAAATATCTAAACAAACAAATCAATACATAACTCATATTTTCCTTCAAGCTGGTGTAGGTGGGATGGCAGCTGGTGTAGTTGCTGGAGTGGCAAAGTATTTTAAAAGAATTCCTAAAATTATAATTGTTGAACCAGATAGAGCTGATTGTGTGCTCCAAAGTATTAAAACTCGTAAACTAAAAAAAATTAAAATTAAAAAAGAAAGTATCATGGGTGGAATGTCTTGTAACGAAATGTCATATATTCCTTGGCAGATATTAAGAAAAGCAAGCAGCTGCTGTGTTTCTGTGAGCGATAAGAATGTTGCGAAAACTTTGGCTATGCTCAAAGACAAAAAATTTAGTAAAAAATCAATTATTGGAGGTGAATGTTCAACTCCTGGTATTATTAGCCTAATTGGTGTCTGTAACAACTCCAAAGCAAGAAAAATAATTGACCTTAACGAAAAATCAAACGTATTAATAATTGGATGCGAAGGTAATGCAGATGTAAAACTTTATAATCAACTGCTATCTAAAGGAAGAAAATAAAATTTAGATGACAAAAAAAGCAATATTCTGGATTAGAGAAGATTTTAGAACTGAAAATAACCCAGCACTATCTTTTGCGAGTCAAAATCATGAGAATGTTATTGCTCTTTTTATTTATAATAAAGCAGACTTTGATAAAAAACGAGAGGCACAAAAATGGTGGCTATATAAATCCTTAGAATCTTTTAAAATAGAATTATCGAAATATAAAATCAATCTTCAAGTACTAGAGGGTGATGAGCTGGATGTTTTGTCAAAATTAAAAAAAAAAGATGATGTATCAATTTATTGGAACAAAATTTACGAACCAGATGTAATTGATAAAGGTAAAAAGATAAGAGACACTTTTTTAAAGAATGAAGTTGAATTCAAATATTTTAAAGGAAATATTCTAAATGAGTTTCAAGATATAACTAAAAATGATGGTACACCTTTTAAAGTATTTAGCCCTTTCTGGAGAAATGCTGAACAGAAATATTTAGATTTACCTCCGCGAAAAAAATATATTATTAAAAAAAAAACAAAAATCACTTCTTTTTTTAAAAATTGCATAGAACCAAAAAATATTCTACCCAAAAATGATTGGTATAAAAAATTTGAGAAATATTGGGAAGTTTCTGAAATAACATCAAAAAAAATACTTAATGATTTAATTAATAATAAAATAAAAGACTATGGAACTGCAAGAGACTATCCTTCAATAGAGGGTACCTCAAAATTATCACCTTACATTAAACATGGTCAAATTCATGTAAGCACTATTTGGGAAAAATGTAATGAAATTAAATCTAAAGGTATTGGATATAGAAAATATATAAATGAGTTAGGTTGGCGTGAGTTTTCACACAGCCTTATTAATTATTTTCCTGAATTTTTAAAAGGAAATTATAGAAAAGAGTTTGATAAATTTCCTTGGGTAAAAAATGAAAAATTCTTAAGAGCGTGGAAGTTTGGTAAAACAGGTTATCCTATCGTCGATGCTGGAATGAGAGAATTATATGAAACTGGGTGGATGCATAATAGAATACGAATGGTTGTTGGCTCCTTTCTAGTCAAACATTTAAGGATTAATTGGACTGAAGGTGAAAAACATTTCAGAAATTGTTTATTAGATTTTAATAAAGCAAATAATGTAGCTCAATGGCAATGGGTCGCTGGATGTGGAGCAGATGCTGCTCCTTATTTTAGAATATTTAATCCAATTTTACAGGGAGAAAAATTTGATAAAGAAGGTCTATATGTGAAGAGATGGGTTCCTGAATTAAAAAAAGTACCTAATAAATTTATTCATAAACCATGGGAAATGGAAATAAAATATCAAGAGGCAATTCAAACCATTATTGGTAAAGATTACCCCAATCCTATTGTTATACATGAGAAAGCAAGGGCTTCTGCTCTAGAAGCGTTTCAATCACTAAAAAATAAATAATTTATTCTCCAATAAAATGGTGAATAATTGTTCTCTTTTGCTGCTCTAATCTATGTTCAAACAGATACAAACCCTGCCAAGTACCGAGCAATAAGTCATTATTTTTAATACTAAGTGAAATTTGATTATTTGTTAAAGCAGATTTTATATGAGCGGGCATATCATCTTTGCCTTCAGTCGTATGGACATACAATTTATTATTCATGGGTGCTAATTTATTAAAATAATTAATTAGATCAGTCTGTACGTCTGGATCAGCATTTTCTTGAACGATTAGTGATGCACTCGTGTGTAGAATACTTAAATTAATAATTCCTTTTTTAAAATTATTTTTTTTGATCCACTCAATAGTCTCATCAGTAAATTCATACAATTTTTGACCATTCGTAATTATTTCAAAATTATAGAATTCCTGTTTCATAAATTTATTTCTTTTGATGTTAATTCATATAAACGACTAACAGTTCGTTTAAATGTATTTTCAAGTAATCTTGATGAGGTAAATTTATCAATATTTTGATCTGCCGTTACTGCAAGTGGAATATTTTTATCATATATAATATCTATTAAAGTTATAAGTCTTTGCTGTTGATTTGAATTTGTATCACCAAATTGAGGAATACTATCTATTATTATAAAATCACAATTTTTAATTATCTCTAAATAATCCTCCGCACCTAGATTTTTATCGCACAAATCATTAAAATTAAATCTAGCAATTCCTTCATAAAAATTTTCTAATTTAAAATCTCTTCCTTTAATATTTACTATTTTTGAAATGTGTTTTTTTTCTTTAGTTATAATTCTAAAAAATTTATTTATTTTAAAATTTGTTTCTTGATTAAGTGGATAGAAATACCTTTGCTTATCATTAATATTTGATTTTCTATAATCATCCTCATTTTTGAGTTCACATTCAATTGATTGTTCCTTCATTATATTTATAAAAGGTATAAATTGATCTCTTTGGAGACCATTTTTATAAAGCTCAGCTATTTTTATATTTGATGTAACAATAATTTTAATATCTTCTTTAAAGATTTGCTCAAATAATTTTCCTAAAATCATTGCATCAACAATATTTGTTACTTGAAATTCATCAAAATATATTATGTCAATTTTAGACTTTAAATTTTTGACAAATTGTTCAATTATATTTTTTTGTTTTTTTTCTTTTTTATTGTGTGCAAAATCATGAAAACTTATCATAAACTCATTAAAATGTTGTCTCAATTTTTTTTGGTTTATATGATCGAAAAAAAAATTTAATAACATGGTTTTTCCTACACCTACACTTCCATGTAAATAAAAAGATAATTTTGGTTTTTTTTTTGAAAAAAATTTTTTTAGAAAAGATTTATTAAAATTTATATTATAAAAATTATTGAGTTTTTTAATGATATCTATTTGATCTGAATTAATTTCTAAATTATTATTTTTACAAAAGTTTATAAAATGATTATTTAAATTCATTTCTTTTTTTTAAAATCTATACCATATTCCGATCTTGGACCTTTTCGTAAACCAAATGGTCCAGTAATAAAAATAGTAAGTGGCTTAGTTCCAGGCTTGAGATCTACTCGATGTAAGTTATTTGCTGACCTAAATCCTATATATCCTGGCGGTCTCCAAAATCTCCCTGAACTTAATGTTTCCCAATAACCGTCTCTTAAAATAATAGTTATATAAGGAAATGTGTGATTATGAACACCTTCACCATGATCGTTTGCTAACATTTCGTGGATTAAAATATTGAATGGAAACCATTTAGGACGGTGTCTCATTAGAACATAGTAACGATTCATCCAAGGTTTTGCCTCATGAAATTTAGGATGAGATGGACCTCTATCTAATACAACTTTTTTTCTTCCGATCTTTTCTAAAAATTTTAAGATCATGTTTAATTATATTTTATAATGGAGCCATTCCTTACTATAAATAAATTATTATCATAAATGTAAGGTTCAGAAACCAGACCATTTGCAACCTTTTGAATTTTTATAACACTACCATCGCTTAAATCGGACACAATCATTTTACCATCAGAATTTGTTAAATATAAATTTTTATCATTAATTGCAAAACCTATTGGTTGAATATCTTTTCTTTTTTTAATTTTATAATTTATGAAAAGGTCTGTAACTCGAATAACATTTCCATTTTTTTTTTCTATTACATAAAAATAACCTTCATTAGAAACAGTAAAAATTAAGTTTCCCACAATAACTGGTCTGATATTTGAATTAAGATTGTTAATCCAATTTACCACTCCCGTTTTAGCATCTACAGAATACATTTCATTTTTATTATTTGAGAAAAAAATTGCATTCCCATCAGATACCAATTTGGAGTTTTTGAAATTGTATGTTTCGTTTATTATATTGCTACTTTGCGTTGGTAATTGCCATGTAATTAACCCTGATACAATATCAACGGCTGTTATATCACCAACCGAATTACTAAAAACAACTAATTCATCAATAATTACTAAAGAATGTTTTGAATTAGAAATTGTGAAGGAGTCCTCTGTTTGTAAATTCCAACATTCTGATCCATCTTCAATATTAAAACATCTTAAAGTATTTTTATAATCCACTAAAAAAAATTTATTTTTATAAGTTTTTATGTTGGAATTGAAAGGGTAAATATTATTTTTTAGCCAATTCAATTCACCATTTTCAAGATTTATTGAATAATACTTTGCAATATTATCTGAGACAATTATTGTCTCATCCTTTAAAACAAAATTTAATTTGGGTTTTAATTTTTTTTCTGGTTTTGAATAATAATTTTTTTTCCAAAAAACCTTATTATTACTATCGTACTTAATAATTGTTCCTTTTTTATCAAAAAAAATTACTCCATCTAATAAAAAAATTGGTTCAAAATTTAAATTATCAACCTCATCGAACTTTGAAAACTTATAATTTCCAATTTTATTTAAATTACCATCATAAGTTTGTGAACTTAGATTATTCTTATTGTCATAAATTTTATTGTTTGTTTTTATATTTGATAAATTTAATTTTAAACCTTTATTAAATTCAGCAACATCATACTTCTCATCAGCAAATATTTTTTTATTATTCTCTTTTTGTGAAAAATTTTTCTCTTTATTTTTCCAAATTTTTGAATCTTCATTAAATGAACAATTGTTCAAAAAAATTAAAGCTATCAATATAGATATTAACTTATTCACCAAGATCTCTGTTCAATCTTTTTTCTGCTTGTAGTTTTAAATCTAAGTTAGGGTTTTCTAAACTAATAATTTGATTAAAGAACTCTTTTGCTTTTTGTTTCTGATCTTTTGTATAAAAAAATTCAGCCATCAAATAAAGAGCATGAGACTTCCAAACACTATCTGAATTAATTAGTGGATTTAATATATTTAAAAGATCTCCTTCATTATACTGATCTGCATTAAACAAAGCTTTTTTATATGTAATTAAATTTTTAATTTCAGTATCTAAAGATGTTTTATCAATCAAAATATCAAATAATGAATTAATTAATTCTTTATCAGTTACAAGATCATTATCTATTATAAAATAAAGTGATAATGGAGAGTAAGTTGGATCTTTTTTATTTATTATATCTATTAATTTATTTGCAGTAGACTCTTTATTGCTCTCTTTAAAATCTATAGTTAGCGAATTAAAATTATATGAAATTTCTTTTTTTTTATTAATTTGATATTTGTCATAACTGTAGACACCAATAACTATTAATATAAAAATAACTGTTCCAGATATTACTTTATTTTTATGATTTGCAAAAAAATTTTTTATTTTGTCTTGTTTGCTATTGGTGTTTAATGTTGATAAGTCTTCCATAATTAAATCATATTCCTCAATACATATTGAAGTATTCCTCCATTTTTATAATACTCTAGTTCATTTTTTGTATCAATTCTGCACAAAGTTTTAATTTTCTTCATCTCACCAGAGGCATACTTTATTTCTACTGCCACTTCCTCTGATGGATTAATTCCCTTTTCTATATCAATAATACTTATTAATTCAGATCCTTTTAAATTTAAATTTTTTCTATTTACATCTTTTATAAATTGTAATGGCAATATTCCCATCCCAATTAAATTTGATCTATGAATTCTTTCAAAACTTTCTGCAATTACAGCTTTTATTCCTAACAATTTTGTTCCTTTCGCTGCCCAATCTCTTGATGAACCAGTCCCATATTCTTTTCCTCCTATAACAACAAGATCTGTTCCTCTTTTTTTATATTCAACAACTGCATCATAAATCGGCAGAACTTTTTCCTCAGGATATAATTTCGTATATCCACCCTCTGTGCCCGGTGCCATTTCATTTCTTATTCTAATATTTGCAAATGTACCTCTCATCATTACTTCATGATTTCCTCTTCTTGAACCATAAGAATTGTAATCTTTAGGCAATATTTGATGTTCCATAAAGTACTCTCCAGTTGGACTATCTTTCTGAATACTTCCGGCAGGTGATATGTGATCGGTAGTAACCATATCGCCCAAAATTAGTAAGGGTCTAGCATCTTTTATTTCCTTAAACCCTTCTGGTTCGTCTGGTAAAGATTCAAAGAAAGGTGGTTTTTTCACGTAAGTGGAACCTTCGTCCCAATTATAAATACTACTTTTATCAGTTTTAATTTTTTGCCACTGAGTTGGGCCTTCTGAAACATTAGAATATCTTTGAATAAACATTTCTGCATTTAAAGAGACTTTCAAAGTTTCTTCTATTTCCTTATTTGAAGGCCAAATATCTTTTAAGAATATATCTTTGCCATGCTTATCTTTACCCAATGGGTCTTTATATAGGTCTACCTCCATATGACCAGCTATTGCATATGCAACAACAAGTGGCGGAGAAGCTAAATAATTTGCTTTAATATGTGGTGAAATTCTGCCTTCAAAATTTCTGTTACCTGATAAAACAGATACTGCGTAGATGTTTTCTTTTTGTATGGCTTCGACTATATTTTCAGGTAATGGTCCTGAATTACCAATGCATGTTGTGCAACCATAACCAACTAAATGAAAACCTAATTTATCTAAATAAGTATTTAATCCAGCTTTTTCTAAATAATCTGTAACTACTTGAGATCCTGGAGCTAAAGAAGTTTTTACCCAAGGTTTAACTTTTAATCCTATTTCGACTGCTTTTTTTGCTAAAAGACCAGCTCCTATTAGAACATTTGGATTAGATGTATTGGTACACGATGTTATTGCAGCAATTAATATTGATCCATCATTAATTTCATAATCTGTTCCATTTACTTTTGAAACAGATTTTTCTTTTTTACTTGTAACTTCTATCATCGCTTTTTTAAAAGAAGTTGGTGCATCTGTTAAGAGAACTTTATCTTGAGGCCTCTTAGGTCCTGATATTGCTGGCACAACTGTAGACATGTCTAGAGATATAACGTCAGTAAATTCAATTTCATCACTAACCCACAGACCTTGTTCCTTGGCATATTTTTCAACTATATCGACGGTATGTTGATCTCTTCCTGATAATTTTAAGTATTTTAAAGTTTCGTCATCAATTGGAAAGAAACCACATGTAGCCCCATATTCTGGTGCCATATTTGCTATAGTGGCTCTATCAGCTAAAGTTAGATTTTTTAAACCCTCTCCAAAAAATTCTACAAATTTTCCAACTACACCTTTATCTCTCAGCATTTTAACAACCGTAAGGACTAAATCTGTTGCTGTAGTGCCCTCAGGCATTTTATTTTTGACCTCAAACCCAATTACCTCTGGAATTAGCATTGAAATTGGTTGACCTAACATCCCTGCTTCAGCTTCAATTCCACCAACTCCCCATCCTAAAACCGATAAACCATTTACCATCGTTGTATGACTATCTGTTCCTACTAGAGTATCTGGAAAAAGATATTGTTCTCCCTTAAATTTCTCTGACCAAACAACTTTTGATAAGTATTCTAGGTTTACTTGATGACATATACCTGTGCCTGGTGGCACTATTCTAAAATTATCAAATGCTTGTTGCCCCCATTTTAAAAAAGAATATCTTTCACTGTTTCTCTCAAATTCTATATCAACATTTTTTTCAAAAGAATCTGCTTTTGCTGATTGATCAACTTGTACAGAATGATCTATTACCAAATCAACAGCAGATAAAGGATTAACAGTATTTGGGTCTTTATTTTTTTCTTTAACTGCTTCCCTCATAGCTGCCAAATCTGCAACCGCAGGTATACCTGTATAATCTTGAAGTAAAACTCTTGCTGGTCTATATGCAATCTCCGTTTTTGATTTTTTTAATTTGAGCCAATTTTTTACAGCTTCTATTTGTGATTTTGTAACACTAAGATCATCTTCATACCTTAACAAATTTTCAAGCAAGACCTTTAAAGATTTAGGAAGTTTATCAACACCATTTAAGCCGTTGTTTTGAGCTTCTTGTAGTGAATAAAATTTATAGTCTTTACCGTTTATTGAAATTTTTTTTAATGACTTATAAGAGTCTTTATTTCCTGGTGTCATGTTATAAATAAAAAGTTACTATGCTTAACAAAAGAAGCACTGACATAGCATAATTAAAATAATTAATAAATTTCTGATTTGTCGCGAATTTCCTGAAAAATTTACCTAAAAATGTCCATAAAGTAATACTAGTTACCGAAACAAGTAACGATAAAATAATTATTTGAGTCGTATAACTTATAAAATTTTCTCCAACATTTATGTATGTTGAAACAATAATAATTGATGCAATTACAGCTTTTGGATTTAAAAATTGAAAAATAAAAGTTTCTATAAATTTGACTGGATTTTGATTTTTATTTTCTTGATTTTGAGATCCTGAGAAAGATATCTTATACGCCAAATAAATTAAAAAAATTGTTCCGAGATATCTTAAAATTTCCTGAATTATTGGATAAAGTTTAAATATATTGATTAAACCTAACGCAAAACATAACAATAGAAAAGGGAAACCAAAAGTAACTCCAATAATATGCGGAAGAGTTCGCGTAATTCCAAAGTTAAAACCAGAATAAAAAGCAACAAAATTATTTGGTCCAGGCGTAAAAGCAAACACAATTCCAAACAATGTAATCGATAAAATTTCTGGATGCATTACTAAGCTATTGGCAAACCATTTTCAGATTTTTGTGATGGGTGAACCAAAATTACTTTACCCTCCTTATCTATTGAACCAAGAATAAGCACTTGGGATACTACACCAGCAATGTTTTTCTCTGGAAAATTACAAACACCTATTACTTGTTTTCCTTTAAGATTTTCTTCGTTATAATAGTGTGTAATTTGGGCAGAAGATTGTCTTATGCCTATTTCTTTTCCAAAGTCTACCTCAACAACTAAAGAAGGTTTTCTAGCTTTTTCGTTTTTTTTTACTGAAATGACTGTTCCAACTCTGATATCTACTTTATCAAATATTTCGTAGGTAATTTGTTCTTTCATTTTATTACTATATAATAGATGTAAAATATGAGTACAGAAAATAATTCCGATTATCTATTCAAAAACTCAGTTAAAATATTAACTGACCTAATAAGTTTTAAAACAATATCAGGTGAAGATAATAACTCACTTATTGACTATTGTGACAATATTTTAAAAAAACTTGGTGCAAGCTCTTTCAGAACTTTTGATGATGATAAAAAAAGAGTTAACCTGTTTGCAACTATAAAAGCAAAAAATTTAAGTGATAAGAAACCTATAATTTTATCTGGACACACTGATGTTGTTCCTGTTTCAAAAGGATGGACGACAGATCCTTTTAAAGCAACTATTAAAGATAATAAACTTTATGGAAGAGGATCATGTGACATGAAAGGTTTTATAGCATGCGTCCTTGCGTTTGCGCCAATCTATTCTAATTCTAATCTTGATAGGGATATTCATTTTTCTTTCACTTTCGATGAAGAGACAGCATGCCAAGGAGCTCCTATACTAATTAAGGAACTTAAAAAAAGAGATATTAAAAATGGAATTTGTATTGTTGGTGAACCAACAAATATGAAAATTATTGATGCTCACAAAGGTTGTTATGAATACACAACTAATTTTAGAGGTTTAGCAGGACATAGCTCAACACCTCACAAAGGCGTAAGTGCAGTTGAATATGCTTCAAGATATGTAAATAAGTTAATTGAACTGAGAGAGAAACTTAAAGAAAGATCACCGAAGGACTCTATATTTGATCCTCCATATTCCACTCTATCTATTGGAGGAATATTTGGTGGTATAGCTCATAATGTTATTGCAGATAAATGCCATGTTAATTGGGAAACAAGACCAGTAATTAAAGATGATGCCATTTTTTTAAATAAAGAATTAGACAAATATGCAAATGAAATTTTATTACCTGAAATGAAAAAAATTTTTCCCGATGCTTCTATTGAAAAACAAATAATAGGTGAGATAGTTGGTTTTGATAGACAAGAAAAATCAGAAGCTTGTGAATTAATATCTAGCTTAACTGGTGATAACTCAAGACAAGTTGTTTCATTTGGAACTGAGGCAGGTTTATTTCAAGAAATAGGTATTAGTACAGTTGTTTGTGGACCTGGTTCAATTGAACAAGCGCATAAAATTGATGAATTTATAATTTTAGATGAACTAAAAAAATGTTTAAAACTCCTTGAGGGAATTAAACAAAAATCTATTTTAAATTAACTCCAACCACCTACGGCTTTTACTTCCAAAAATTCCTCAAGTCCATGCTCGCCTGCCTCACGACCAATACCAGAATGTTTAAAACCTCCAAAAGGTGCATCAACAGCAATACCTGCCCCATTTACATCTACCATTCCAGATCTTAATTTTCTTGCAACTCTCTTCACTTTTTCAGGATCTTGTGTTTGAATATAATTAGTTAATCCGTAAGAAGTATCGTTTGCAATTTTAATTGCATCTTCTTCTGTTTCAAATGGAATTACAGATAAAACAGGTCCGAAAATTTCTGTTCTTGCTACTTCCATGTCATTATTAACATCAGCAAATACTGTTGGTTTAACAAAATAACCTTTATCTAATCCTTCTGGCTTACCTGTTCCTCCTGCAATCAATTGTGCACCTTCATCTATACCTTTTTGAATTAGAGTTTGAATCTTATTGTATTGAGTTTCTGAAATAACAGGACCTATATGTTCACCTTCTTTTTTAGGATCAGCAACCTCAAAATTTTCAGTATATTTTTTTAATCTCTCAATTGCCTCGTTATACATAGATTTTTCTACAAGCATCCTAGTTGGTGCGTTACAAGATTGTCCTGAATTTCTAAAACATCTAAAAGCACCTCTTTCAATTGCTTCAGCATCAGCATCTTTAAAAATTATATTCGCTCCTTTACCACCAAGCTCTAAACTTACTCTTTTAAAATCTTTAGCAGCATTTTGAGAAATTAGAGCTCCTGCTCTAGTAGATCCAGTGAAGGAAATCATGTTAATATCTGGATGACTTGTTAGCGCATCACCTGTTGTAGCTCCATCCCCATTGATCAAATTAAACACTCCTTTAGGAAATTTAACCTCATGAATTATTTCTGCGAGTATCATCGAAGATAATGGTGCTAATTCTGAAGGTTTTAAAACCATAGTACATCCAGAAGCAATTGCTGGCATTACTTTTAAACATACTTGATTCATTGGCCAATTCCATGGAGTTATTAAAGCGCAAACACCTTTTGGTTCATAAATCAACCTTTGATTTGGAGCATGCTCACCTAATGGTTTTTCAAATTCAAAATTTTTTAAATATCTAATAAAAGATTTAATATGACTTGCACCTGTACCTGTTTGTAATTTTGATGCAAAATCTTTTGGGGCACCCATTTCAAGGGTTATTGCCTCTGCAATATCTGGCCATCTTTTCTTATAATTTTCATACAATTTTTCTAATAATCCAATTCTTTCATCTTTAGAGGAGAACGCCCAACTTTCGTATGCATTTTTAGCTGCTTTAACAGCCATATCAACGTCAGCTTTATTTCCTAAAGTTATGACTGCACAATTATCCTCTGTTGCAGGATCAATTACTTTAATTTCATCTGAGCTATTTGGTTTAACCCACTGTCCATTAATATAAAAATTTTTTTTATCTAACATAATTTTAAGTTATCCTTTCTCTATGATTTTGCAAATAAATTAGTCAATTCGTATACAATAGTTGCAGCTGCGAGTGATGTTACTTCTGCATGATCATACGCTGGAGAAACTTCGACTACATCTGCTGAAACTAAATTAAGACCTGACAATCCTCTTAATACATTTACAATTTCTCTAGTTGTCATACCTGCAATTTCTGGTGTACCTGTACCAGGAGCAAATGCTGGATCCAATACGTCAATATCTATAGATAAGTAAAGAGGGTTGTCTCCTACTCTCTTTCTAATTCTTTCAGCAATCTTATCAGTTCCTTCGGTTTGAAATTCATCACAATGAATTATTTTAAATCCAAAACTTTCATCATTTTTAATATCATCTCTACTATAGAGTGGTCCTCTAATTCCTACATGCATTGATGCATCATCTAAAAATAAACCTTCCTCTCTAGCTCTTCTAAATGGAGTTCCGTGAGTATAAGGTGCTCCAAAATAAGTATCCCAAGTGTCTAGATGAGCATCAAAATGAACCAATGATACAGGTCCTTTGTTTTTTTTATTGATCGCTCTCAACAAAGGCACAGCAATAGTATGATCACCTCCCAAACTTATAATTCCTCCAACTTTATTCAATAAATCTGTTGCCCCCACCTCAATCTGTTTAATTGCTTCGTCTATGCTAAAAGGGTTGCAAGCAATATCACCGGCATCAGCAACTTGCTGGATCTTAAATGGCTCAACATCATAATTAGGATGATAATTTGTTCTTAAATGTCTTGAAGCCTGCCTAATGCTTTGTGGACCAAATCGTGCTCCTGGTCTGTAACTTGTGCCAGCATCAAAAGGAATTCCAACGATTGCCACATCACAACTTTCTACATCTCTAAGTTCAGGAAGTCTTGCAAAAGTATTTGGTCCAGCAAATCTTGGGACTTTGGTTCCACTTACTGGTTGAATTGGATTTTTATTTCTTTCTTTTTTCATTTTTTAATAATCTAAGATAATATTATCTTATCTAATTCGTCTATAATAATTTAATGAAAATATTACTTTTATTTATTCTTATATTTCAAATTTCATATGTAAAAGCTGATGAAATTTATAATCTGATAAAAATTCCAAATTTAGAAATTTATAAATTAAAAAATGATAATAATATTCGTTATTTGAATGCTAAAGGTAATTTTAACATTGGTATAAATAAAAATATTACTTGTAACAAGACTAATAAAAAAAATTTAAATACAAAATTTCAAATAATTGAGAAAAATTTTAATCGATATAATTCAAATTTTCTAAATAAAATAAAACTAAAGTATGTTGTATTTTGTGAAAATTTATTCATCTCTGAGATAAATACAGGGGGAATACCTGATAATAAAAATAGAACATTAATTTTAGATATTAATTTTAACGAAAAATATTTTGAAAGAATGATACACCATGAAGTTTTTCATATGATTCAAAATAGCCACATTAAATATTTTAATGAAGAAAAATTTTCTTCTTTTAATCAAACATCTTTTAATTACGCTGATTGTTCAACTTGTTCAGATAGATTAAATTTAGATCTATATGAAAATACTAATGGTTTTTTAACAGAATATTCAAAATCTATTCCATCTGAGGATATGGCAGAAATTTTTTCATTTTTAATAACTGATAAAGAAATAATTGAAGAAAAAATTAATAATGACAAGGTCCTTTATAACAAAGTGAACTTTATAAAACTAAATTTAGCTAAAATAGATAAAAATATATTATGATTAAAAAAATAAAAGCTTCAAAGTCGGAAAAAATTTTATTTTTATTATTAATAAGTATTTCAATTTTTGCATTTATATCTTTTTTTTTGTTAAAAAATAAATGTCTATTTGTTGATAAAAATAATTTAAGCAAACTAAAATTTGATAAACCAAATAATATTGCTGTAATGAATGTTGAATGTGGAAATGTAATTATTGAGCTTTATCCAGATATTTCTCCTAAATCAGTTGAAAGATTTAAAATTTTAATTGAAGAAAAAATGTATGATGGTTCTGCCTTTTATAAAGTTGCTGAAAATACTTTTGTACAAGCTGGAGATATTGAATATGGAAATATTAATAATTTAGATTATTCCAAAATTGGCAGCGGTGAATCTGGATTAGGTTTATTAAAGTCTGAACTAAGTGATGATTTTTTATTTAAAAAAGGAAGCGTAGGTTTTGCTAGAGCATCAGAATTTGATACTGAGGATAGTGAATTCTTTATTACTTTGAAAGAAATTCCAATCTATCAAGGCGAATATACACCAATTGGCAAAGTAATTCATGGAGTGGATATTTTAACAAAAATTAAAACAGGCAATAAAGCAATTTATGTTTTAAGACCTGATTATATAAAAACCTTTAGAATGTTAAATTCTAATTAACTAAAGGTTTTCCAGTTAATAATGTGTGTTTAATTCTTTCTTGAGTTTGTTTTGTTTCTATCAACCTCATAAAAGATTCTAATTCTAATTTGTATAGATCGTCTTCTGTTAGAACTTTTTCAATAGTTGTATCTCCACCACTTAAAACGTTGGCAAGTTCAGTTCCAACATACATCCCATGATCTAGAATTACTTTTTCGTTATATAATTTTTCTAAAATCTTAACCATTTTATTTTTCAAAGGTTTTCCAGAAAGGTTAAACCTGCATTCCTCTGGAGGAATAAATTTAGTATTTTCATCGATTAGTTTTTTTGCTTCTTCGAAAAGACTATTTCTATTCATTATTTTTCTATCTTCTTGTTTTAAATACTTTAAAGGTTCAGCCTCTATTGGTGATGTAGCAGTTTTAGCATATCCAATTATATCAAAAACTTTTAATGGAGCGTAGTCAGGATCTGATTTTGCCTCTTCAGTTTGAGACCATCTCCATAACATTTCTTTACATCCTCCACCCGCTGGAACTAATCCAACAATAGTTTCAACTAAACCAATTACTAAATTTGTATGTGAAGCAACGAAGTTACTTTGCACTAAAACTTCAAAACCTCCTCCTAAAGTGAGTCCAGATGGAGCTGACACAACAGGAAATTTAGAATATTTTAAAGTTTTACAAGTATCTTGAAAATATTTAATAAATTTTTCAATTGATTTAAAATCACCTTTATCGGCAAAATTCATAGTATAACTTAAGTTTACACCAGCTGAAAATTGCATACTTTCATTCATAACAATTAAAGGTTTATCGGTTGCATTTTTTAAAGCATCCATAGAGTCATAATCTAATGCACAAGCTTTTGTCGTAAACTCAACAATATTAAAATCTTTAAATCGATGAATTTCTGCAGAATTGTTTTTATCTAGTTTAATTGCCGATGGTCTTATTTTTCCTAAAGTTTGAATACTTGTATAAAGTTGTCTTTCCCCATAAAAATTTTCATCTTTTGTTTTTGATAAATTTTCTAAAAATTTATTATTTTCAAAATTATCAATTCTATCAAAAAAATTCTTTACTCCTATTGATCTCAACATTTCAAATGGACCCATCGCCCAGTTGAAACCCAATCTCATAGCTTCATCAATATCATTGAACTTATCTGTGATTCCAGGAACAAGTGAGGATGCATATTTAATTATTTTAGAAGTTACTATCCAAGCATATTCTCCAAACTTATCTTTTCGGTTTATTAAACTATTTATGTCAACTGTATCAATTCCTAACTCTATTTTTTTCGATGGTGAGTAATCTCCTGTTTCTAGATTTATAGCTTCTAAAATTTTTTGATCTCCATTTTTATTCATTCTATAAAATCCACCTTTTCCTTTACGGCCTGTATAGCCTGTATCAATTAATTTTTTTACTAGTGGAATTTCTTTTGCAACAATTTTAAATTCGTCTTGATCTGATAGTTCTTTCATAAAGCTTTTCAATACATCAGCCATCAAATCAATCCCTATTAGATCATATAATCCAAACACTCCCGTTTTGGGTATACCCATTGGTCTACCGAAAACTGCGTCCGCTTCCTCTATAGTAAGTTTCATTTTAAAAGCTTCTGTCATTGCAACCTGCATCGCATAAACACCAATCCTATTGCCTAAAAAACCTGGAGTATCGTTACAAACTATAGCTCCTTTTCCAAGTTCAACTTCACAAAATTTCTTTAGAGAATTAATTTTATTTAAATCATTATTTTCATTTTTAACAATTTCTAATAATCCCATATATCTTACAGGATTGAAGAAGTGGGTTATGCAAAAATCTTTTTTTTCTTCATTTGATAATTTTTCAGATAAAACTTTTATTGGAATTGATGAGGTGTTTGACGAAACTATTGCCCCTTTTTTTCTGTTCTTAAATATTTTTTCATAAATATTATGTTTTATATCTATTCTTTCTACTACTGCCTCTACAACCCAATCTGCATCTTTTACAACATCAAAATTTTCATTAATGTTTCCAACATTGATATTGTTGATTTTGGTTTTATCTATTAACAGTGGAGGTCTCGATTTATGAATTCTTTCTCTAGCTTTTTCACTTATTTCTGTGGTTAGATCTAGTAAAGTAACCGGTATGCCTGCATTGCATAAATGAGCTGCTATACCACTACCCATGGTTCCAGAGCCTATTACAACTACTTTTTTTATGTCCATAAATATTCTAACTTTTTAGTTCATTAATCAAAAACTTGAAATAAGACAAATTTCCTGCTTAATTAATTTTAATAAAGTATATATATAAAGAAAATTTTAAAGTTAAAAATGTATAATTCTGTAATTGCTGGATATTCAAGATCTCCATTTACGATGGCAAATAAAGGAGAGCTAATTGATGTAAAACCAGTAAATTTATTGGCAGATGTTATTAAAAATCTTGTATCGAAATCAAAAATAAATCCTGAAACTATAGAAGATGTGATAGTTGGTTGTGCTTTTCAGGTAGGTGAACAATGTTTTAATATTGGTAGATTAGTAACTTTTTTATCTGACTTAAAAATAAAAACTTCAGGCATGACTGTTGATAGATGGTGCGGTTCTTCGATGGAAGCAATTCATATTGCGGCAGGAAAAATTTCAATGGGATCTGGTAAAGTTTTTTTATGCGGCGGAGTTGAAAGTATGACAAGAGTTAGAACTGGTTTTGAACCTATACCATACCCTTATTCTGACTCTGACAAACAAAACCCACACCTATATCTTTCAATGGGACTTACTGCAGAGAATGTTGCAAAAAAATACAAAATTTCAAGAAACGAACAACAAGAATTTGCTCTTGAAAGTCACTCCAAAGCAAATAAGGCACAAGTAAATGGAAATTTTAAAAATGAAATTACAAAAATTGCTAATTGTGAAGTTGATGGCAATATAAGACCAAATAGTACAATGGAAAAATTAGATAGTCTAAAATTGGCTTTTGATGAAAATGGCACTGTAACTGCAGCTACTTCATCACCTCTTACGGACGGTGCGGCTGTAACATTAATATGTGAGGAAAATTTTGCTAAAGAAAATAATTTAGAAATTCTTGGTAGAATTAAATCTACAGCGGTAGAGGGTTGTGACCCGAATTTTATGGGTTTAGGACCAATATCAGCGACTAAAAAGGCTCTTAAAAGAGCAAATCTTACAATTAAAGATATAGACATTATTGAGTTAAACGAAGCTTTTGCCTCACAATCTTTAGCTTGCATTAAAGATTTAGGTTTTGAAAAACAAAAGATAAATATTGATGGCGGAGCAATTGCATTAGGCCATCCTTTAGGAGCTACAGGTGCTAGAATCACTGGTAAAGCAGCAGATTTACTTAAAAGAGAAGATAAAAAATACGCACTTTCAACTCAATGCATTGGATTGGGAATGGGTATTGCTACTATTATTGAGTCTGTATAATTTCTTTATCTATTAATTCCTCTTAATCTCTCAGATCTTCTTCTCAATAATTCTGCGCTGAGTAAAATAAGAGTAGATAGGATTATAAGACATGTTGCAACAGCAAGAATTGTTGGACTTAATTGCTCTCTTAAACCTGTCCACATTTGAATTGGGATAGTTGTATTTTCTAGGCCTGCTAAAAACAGTACCACCACAACCTCATCAAAAGAGGTTACAAAAGCAAACAATCCTCCAGATATTACTCCAGGTAATATTAATGGAAGAGTAATTTTCATAAATGTATTTAATGGGTTACTTCCTAGACTTGCAGCTGCTCTTGTTACACTGTGATCAAATCCTGAAAGTGTTGCAGTAACAGTAATTACAACAAATGGAGTGCCTAATATAATATGTGCCAACACTATTCCTGTGTGTGTTGCAGCTAAACCTGCTTTTGCCATAAAAAAGAAAATTGCAACACCAGATATAATTAATGGAACAATCATCGGTGAGATTAGAGTTGCCATGATCAAGCCTTTATAGGGCATATGTCTACTGCTTAATCCTAAAGCTGCTAATGTACCTAATATTATTGATCCAATAGTTGCAAATATTGCAATTATAAAACTATTTTTCGCAGCTAGACCCCATGGATTTTTAGTTCCATAAATCATATCCTTATACCATCTTAATGAAAACGCATCTGGATCAAGATTTTTCATTCCCTCAGAAAAAACTAAAAATTCTTCAGCATTAAATGACAATGGAAAGATTACAAACAAAGGAGCGATTAAAAAGAAAAATACAAATGTGCAAATAGCAATATAAACATAGTGCCAAATTCTATATCTTGTCTCTGTATAACTTGGTAATGCCATCTTATCCTAATTTAATATTATCAACTCCAACTAATTTATTATAAATCCAATAGATAATTAAAACTCCAGACAGTAACATTAATCCCATTGCTGATGCAAAACTCCAATCAAGAGTTGTTTTCATATGAAATGCGATCTGATTACTTATTAATGTTCCTGAGGCCCCACCGACTAGCGCTGGAGTTATGTAGTATCCTATTGCTAATATGAAAACTAAAAGACATCCCGCACCAATTCCAGGTATTGTCAGGGGAAAATAAACTTTGAGAAATGCAACAAAAGGTGTTCCACCTAAAGACTTTCCGGCTCTCATTAAGCTTGGTGATATTGTTTTCATCACGCTGTACAAAGGCAGAACCATAAATGGCAATAATATTTGAGTCATTGCAACATAAGTTCCAACTTTATTATACATCATTTCAGGTCGGTTATCGTCTGTTACTAAACCAATCATCACAAAGAAATCATTTACTATTCCTTGCTGTTGTAACAAAATCATCCAACTAGCCGTTCTGACTAATAACGATGTCCAAAATGGCAGTAAAACACATATCATTAGTAAGTTGCTATATTTCATAGGTAATGTTGCTAACAAGTGAGCAATTGGGTAACCCATGATAAAACAAAATAGTGTAACAAAAAATGCTATTTCTAATGTTCTAAGCCACAAAATTCTATGAATTCTTCTATCCTCATTTACTTGGGCAATACTTCCATCTGCAGCAAAATACATATCCATTCCCTTTAAATATTTAGCAGCAGTGTAAGGTGGAGCTGTTCTTTTAATTGCTTGCCAATATTCTACATTTCTCCATCTTTTATGAATTTTGTTAATTTGCTCTTTTATGCTGACGCTTTCGTCAATTTTGTTTCTTTTTATTTGCCTAAAAAGTTTTTTAGTAATTGTATTAAAACCATTTTTTTCTTTGTTTAATCTTTGTCCCAATTTTCCATGCTGTTGATTTTCAGCTAGTAATTTATAATCCTCATAGAACCCCCTATATACTTCTTCAGGAGGTAATTCGTCTAAATTTTCCCAATTTTCCATTGCTTTAAAAGTTTTAGGAAGCATATTTGTGACCATTCGGTCATCAACACTCCTCATAAACATATCGCCAATTGGAAATATATAGGTAATTACAAGAAACAATAGCAATGGCGCCACAAGAAGAAATGCCTTTATTTTATTCTTTTTTTCAGCTTTCTTTAAACTTACCTCTAGAGGTATTCCATCTGTTGTTAAAATTTGTTTTGTTTCAGAGCTCATAAAAAAATAGGGCGGTTATAAATAACCGCCCTAAATATATTATATAAATTCAGTGTTTAAAACTGAAATTATAGACCTGCTTTCATTGCTTCCCACATCTCACTGATTTCAGTATTGTTATCAGCCCAGAAGAATGGGTCTACTAAGAAATAGTTCTTAGTGTTCGCAGGAGCAGTTGGCATTTGTGGCATCATGTTAGTTTTACCATCTTTGTACCATGGCTCACCAGCAGTAATTACATCAAGAGATGATTTTCTCCATGGAGCATATGCAATGTACTTCGCACTACCAGCTAACATTTCAGTGTTAGTCATCATAGCTAAAGCTTTTTTTGCATTTGCTTCATCTGGTCCACCTTTAACAAGTGCAAAATATTCATAGTCAAGTCCTTGACCATCCCATACTTGTTTAATTGGTGCATTTTCACCAACTTCAGCGTTAAAGAATCTTCCGTTCCAACCAGTTGCCATTACAACTTCACCAGCAACTAATAATTCAGGTGGTTGAGCACCTGCAGACCAGAAAACACATCCACCATTTGGATCTGTACATAGAGCTTTGATTTTATTCATTGCTCTTTCGATTCCACCATCTTCTAAAAGTTTTCTATAAACTCTAGTTCCACCATCACCTAGTTTCACACCATCCGCAGCTAAAGCAATTTCTAAATTAGTTAATGCACTAGTATAGATTGCTCTTTTTCCTGGGAATTTTTTAGTATTAAAAAAGTCCTTTATTTTTGTAGGAGCTTTTGAACCACTAAATTTTCTTGTGTCATAAGCGTAGTTCCATGAGTATAAAATATTACCTACAGCACATTCACTCGGCATTCCTGTGAAGAAATCTTCACTAGCAGGAGTTCCGTCTGGCGCAGGTGGGAAATCTTTGTCAAAATCAAATTTAACAAATAAACCTTCATCACATCCATTAATTGTATCAAATGCAAATAGGTCGATAATATCCCAAGTTATAGCACCTGCCTCTTTTTGTGCTTTAATTTCAGATAAACCACCTGAGTAGTCTACCCAATTGATATCTACTCCAAGTGCTTTAGCAGTTGGGTCACCATACCCTAACTTTTGAGACTCTGTATAAGCTCCACCCCAAGATGCAATAGTTACTGCAAATGCTGATGAAGTTATAGAAAAAGCAAAAGAAAGAGCTAGTAATAACTTACTTAGTTTTTTCATTATTCCTCCGTTTAAACGTTAATATAAATAATTTATATAATTAAAGTACAACAAATAGACTCGCTGAAGTCAACAGCCTATTTTGTCATTGAATATGTATAAAAATTATTAAAGAAATTATTTTGGGTCTAATGCTCTAGCATCAGCACTATTCCATCCAATATTTATATCTTGAGAGACTTTTAATTCTAAATTTGAAGTGCTATTAGGAACTTTCAAAATAAATTCTGAACTTCCTAAAAGATTTAATCTTACTCTTGTGTGATCACCGTGATAAATTACCTCTTCAATTTTTCCAGTGAACATATTATCCATTTTATCAGTTGGATTAATTAATGCTCTTTCTGGCCTCAATGAGACAGTGGTTTTTTCACCTTTGTTTTTGACCGAAATTGGATTAGCTAATATTTCTGAATTTGCTAATTTTACCCTACATTTATTTTTATCAATATCGATAACTTCTCCATTAAAAGTATTATTTTCACCAATAAACTCAGCTACAAAAGAATTTACTGGCTTCTCATAAAGTTCTGCAGGATTTGAAAGTTGCTGAACTTTTCCATCATTAAAAACGGCAATTCTATTAGACATGGTTAAAGCTTCGCTTTGATCATGTGTTACGTAAACAACTGTTACTCCAATACTTTCATGGATGTGTTTAATTTCGTATTGCATACTTTCTCTTAAATTTTTATCTAATGCACCTAAAGGCTCATCCATTAAAACTACAGCTGGGTCAAAAACTAAAGCTCTTGCAACAGCTACCCTTTGTTGTTGACCTCCTGAAAGTTGAGCAGGCATTCTAGTTTCAAATCCGTTTAGTGAGACCATTGACAATGCTTTATCAACTTTTTTATCAATTTCATCTTTTTCTATTTTCCTTACTCTTAGCGGAAAAGCTAAATTTTCATAAACTGTCATATGTGGAAACAATGCATAATTTTGAAATACCATTCCAATTCCTCTTTTATGTGGTGGAATATTAGAGATTATATTCCCATCTAATAATATTTCTCCATGAGTTGGGGTTTCAAATCCTGCTAACATCATTAAGCAGGTTGTTTTACCTGAGCCAGACGGACCAAGCATTGTAATAAATTCACCTTCTGCAATATCTAGTTGTAAATCTTTGACAACAAGAACTTTGCCATCATAACTTTTGTCTACTTTATCAAACTTTACAAATTCCGGATTTTTACCCATATGATTAAATATAAAACATTTGTATAGATATAATTCAATAGTTAATTAACTCTTTATATGAAGCTCTTTTGGAAAATTACAGAATAATTCTGATCCTTTCTCAGTAACTCTTATAGCCTCAGAAGCTTCAACGCCCCAATCGCCAAACTGCATTACGGCTATCATGTGAAAACAAACATTAGGTTCAAGAACTGTCATATCTCCTTTGTATATATTAAGAGTATGTTCTCCCCAATCAGGAGGATAACCAATTCCGATGGAGTAACCTGTTCTAGATTTTTTTTCTATTCCGTATTTATCTAATATTTTCCAAAAAGCTTGTGCAACATCATCTGCTTTATTCCCAGGTTTAATTTGACTTATACCTGCATTTAATGCTTCGATTGTCTTATTCATTGTATCAATCTTTAATTGGTTGGGCTTTCCTAGCAAAACTGTTCTCGCCATTGGAGCATGATATCTCTTATAAACTCCTGATAATTCAATAATTGTAGCCTCGCCCTCGACAAATTTATCCTGAGTAGCTGTTAAATGTGATGCTGAAGTACCTTTTCCTGTTGGAAGTAAAGTTGCAATACTGGAATATTCTCCTCCAAATTCCTCTGTTCCGTAAAATAAAGTTTTTTGAATTTCACCAACTGCATCGCACTGCCTAACACCTGGTTTAATAACCTCCATTGCAGTTTTCATGCCTTTTTCAGAAATTTTAGCAGCAGATTTCATAAATCCTATTTCGGCGTCTGATTTTACCAATCTTGCCCAATTAACTAGACGATCGCTATCTTTAATCTTTGCATTAGGTAATCCCTGCTTTATTTTTTCGTAACAAAATGCAGTGAAATAATGTGCATCCATTTCTAAACCAATGCTTAACTTGTCCCATTTTCTCTCTTTTAAAATATCTACTAAGTTATCATATGGATGTTTAGGCCAGGTATGAATATAATTTTCATCATAAACTAAAATATTTTCATTTTTTAAATAAGTTTTAATATATGCACCACCTGCATCTTGAGCTCTAACAAAACATAAAGGTTCATCAGCATCTATATGAACAATTGCACATTGTGCATAATAAAAAGACCAAGCATCATAACCAGTTAAATAATTCATGTTATTAGTATCATGTGAGATCAATAGATCGATGCCTTTTTCTTGCATCATATTTTTAACTTTTTTTAATCTTTGCTTATATTCTTCTTTTGTGAACAACATTAATTTTAATTTTCTTTAAATAATTTTCCAAATCCCACAATTGAATTATTTTTATTTATTTTTACAAGGGTATCCCAAATTAAAGCCTGATTGCTAGATAAAACTGTTGTATTTAATTTTTTCTCTAATTTGTCAATTATTGGCAAAACAGGTAAGGCAGTACAAGAAACAAAAAGTGCTTCAGCCCCATTTAAATCAATTTCGGATAGAACGTTATACAAATAATTCTGATCGACTTTTCCGATATCGTAATCAGCCTCTATATCAAAGTAAGAATTTGATGTGATTTCAAAACCTTCTTGTTTAAAGTAGTCTAAAACTTCATCATTAAGTTTTTTACTATAAGGTGTAAATAAACTTATTTTATTTATATTTAATTTCTTTAAGGCTTTAATTGCAGCAGTGCTTGGTGTTGTAACTTCTGCCATAGGCTTTGCAGCTTTTACTTTTTTCTCAATGGATTCATAGCCTGCAGCTATTGTTCCAGAAGTACAACCATACACAACACAGTCAATATCTTGATCAGGTAATATATCTTTTGTGACCTCTGTAACTTTATTTGACATTTTGATCAAATTTTCTTTTGTTAATGGATTAAAACATTCAATACGATTTACAAAAAAATCAACCTCTTTATCTTTAATTACGTTGATAAAATCTCTTTCAATCATAAAATCACTAGCTAGCGCAATAAGTCCAATTCTTGGATTTGATTTAGTGATATATTTAGGATCTATTTTTGTTGAATTCATATTTTAAAAAGTGAATATATCATAAGTTCTTTATTAATCATTATTATTAAAAACATTGATATGAATTTAAAAGATACTTTTATTGCTTCCTTAGTACCTATTTTTTTAGGCTTTGGTTTTGTGATAGCTAAACCAGCATTTGAGTCTTTTCCACCAATTCTTTTAATGGGTATAAGATTTACCTTCGCAGCATCATTATTAATTTGGTGGTTTCCAATTCCAAAAGGATATTTGAAAAGAATATTTGTTGCCTCATTAATAGCTAATACTTTGCAATATAGTATTACATATTCCGGGTTAGACTTAATTGATGCATCTGCAGCTGTTCTTTTAGTTCAAATGGAAGTTCCATTTGGAGTTATTTTTGCATACTTTATGCTTAAGGAGAAACCAACTGTTAGGGCTTTGTTAGGTATATCCATTGCATTTGTTGGTGTTTATATTTTAACTGGATCACCAAATCTTGATGGAAAATTTATAGGCATTGGACTTACAATTTTAGGATCAGCTGTATGGGCCCTTGGACAAGTTATGGTTAAACCTTTAAGTAAAGAAATAAATCCTATAGCTTTAGTTGCTTGGTTAGCTTTATTCTCTGGACCAATTTTAATAGTGCTGTCGTCAATAATTGATGGAAATACAATTAATTATTTTACAAACGCCAAAGTTGATCATTGGATCATTGCAATTTATATAGGTTTCATCATGCAACCAATTACTTATGGTTGTTTCTATTATGTTTTAAAAAATAACCCACTTTATAAAGTGCTTCCCATTGTTACTATGGGTATACCCCCAACAGGATTACTGGCTGCTATTTTTCTTTTAGGTGAAGAACCAACGCCAGAATTATTTATTGGTGGTGCAATAATAATAGTTGGTGTGATTTTAATTGTATTTACAAAAAACAAAAAAGGCGAGGTAATAAAATGAAAATAGGTTTTATCGGTTTAGGTAATGTCGGAGGCAAACTTGCAGGTAGCTTATTAAGAAATAACTTTGATCTTACAGTAAGAGATTTAGATGAAAGTATAACAAATTCTTTAAAAGACTTAGGGGCTAAAGTTGCAAAATCACCAAAAGATTTAACAGAACAAACTGATTTAATAATTACTTCTCTTCCTTCCCCTGAGGTATCTGCTGAAGTCATGGAATCAGAAGATGGAATTATAAATGGTTTATCAGAAAATAAAATTTGGCTAGAAATGAGTACAACTGACGAAAATGAAATTAAAAGACTCGGAAAAAAAGTAATTGAAAAAAAAGCTATACCAATGGATGGGCCTGTAAGTGGTGGGTGCCATAGAGCAGCAACAGGTAATATTGCTATTTTTGTTGGTGGAGACAGAAAAGCATTTGAAAAAATTTTACCTGTCTTAACTATTATGGGTAGAAAAGTGCTACACACAGGTGAGCTAGGGTCTGCAAGTGTATTAAAAGTAATTACAAATTACTTAGCTTCTGTTCATTTAGTTGCATTAGGTGAAGCTTGGACTGTTGCAAAAAAATCTAATTTAGACCTAGCAAAAACTTTTAAAGGAATTGCTATTTCCTCAGGTAACTCATTTGTACATGAAACCGAAAGCCAGGTAATATTAAATGGATCTTATAATATAAATTTTACAATAGATTTAGTTTTAAAAGATACTGGTTTGTTTGATAATCTTGCAAAAAAACTTAATGCTCCTTTAGAAATTTCACCACAAATAGTTAAAATTTTTGAAGATGGTCAAAAAAAATATGGGTCCAGAGCTTGGTCATCAATGATTGTAAAAAGGATGGAAGATTTAAATAATATTAATTTTAGAGCTAATGGGTTTCCTGATGAGCTAGTTGATACTGAGCCAGAGGAAAAAGGATATGAAATTTAATTAATGTGTTAATATAGAAAATGTTAGATAAAAGAAAATTTTACATAAATGGTCAGTGGGTTGATCCACTTAAAAAAAATGATTTTAATGTAATAAATCCATGTAATGAAGATCCTTTTGCAGTTATTTCTTTAGGGTCAAAAGAAGATACTGATTTAGCAGTAAAATCTGCAAAAAATGCTTTTGAAACATGGAAAGAAACAAGCAAGGAAGAAAGGCTGGGTTTATTAAGTAAACTATTATCAGTTTATAAAAAAAGATTTAGTGAAATGGCTAAGGCTATTTCTTTAGAGATGGGCGCACCTATGGATTGGGCAACAGAAGTACAAACTGCGTCTGGCAGAGATCATTTAGAAGATTTTATTTTAAGATTAAAAGATTTTAAATTTGACGAACATTTTGATGAAAAATCTAATAATCATATCTATTATGAACCAATTGGAGTTTGTGGGTTAATCACTCCATGGAATTGGCCAATTAATCAAATTGCCTTGAAAGTAATTCCTGCATTTGCAACTGGGTGTACAATGATATTAAAACCATCTGAAATTGCTCCAATCTCTGGAATGCTATTTGCAGAGATGATTGATGAGGTAGGTTTTCCAAAAGGGGTATTTAATTTAATAAATGGAGATGGTGCAGGAGTAGGAACACATATCTCAGGTCATCCTGATATTGATATGGTCTCCTTTACGGGCTCAACAAGAGCAGGAAAATTAATTTCTAAGAATGCTGCAGAAACAATTAAAAGAGTTTGTCTAGAGTTGGGTGGAAAAGGTGGAAATATAGTTTTTGCAGATAGTTATAAAGATGCTGTTAGAGATGGTATACGAAATGTAATGAGTAATTCTGGTCAATCTTGTGATGCACCAACAAGAATGCTTGTGGAAAAATCAATTTATGAGAGAGCTGTTGATGAAGCAATTGATGAAGCAAATAAAATTAAAGTAGATCAAGCTTCTAAAAAAGGTGATCACATAGGTCCTGTAATATCCAAAATTCAATATGATAAAATAATAAATCTTATTGAAAGTGGAATTTCAGAAGGTGCAACTCTTGCAGCAGGTGGACCTGAGTTACCAAATGGTTTGAATAAGGGATATTTTATTAAACCAACAATTTTTACTGACGTAACTAACGAAATGAGAATTGC
Organism: uncultured Pelagibacteraceae bacterium; assembly: GCA_902628525.1. Classification (GTDB taxonomy): domain Bacteria; phylum Pseudomonadota; class Alphaproteobacteria; order Pelagibacterales; family Pelagibacteraceae; genus Pelagibacter. Next base: position 113,218 of record CACOMZ010000001.1, on the reverse strand, counting down.
TAAAGAAGAAATTTTTGGGCCTGTTTTATCTATTATTCCGTTTGAAACTGAAAATGAAGCGATCAATATTGTAAATGATACTTCTTACGGTCTTGGGAATTATTTACAAACCGAAGATAAAGATAAAGCACATAGAGTTGCAAAAAAATTACGTTCTGGATGTGTTTATATTAATGGTAAGGCTGCTGACGCAGGAACTCCTTTTGGAGGTTACAGACAATCGGGAAATGGAAGAGAAGGTGGAGTTTGGGGATTAGAAGAGTATTTGGAGGTTAAAACCGTAACTGGTTGGAAATAAATTACATTTATGCACCTTATTCATCGGGGTATTGTAAATAAAAAATATCAAGAAAATCTTTTAAAATCTTTTAAGCTAGCATTTAAAAAAGGATATGGTGTTGAAACAGATATACATTCAACCAAAGATCATAAATTTGTGTGTTATCATGACTTTACTTTAAATAGAATTTTTAAAAAAAAACAAAGTATCAAAAACCTAACGTATCAAAAATTAAAAGAAATAAGTCATGGAAATAAAAAACCTATTCCCCTTCTTAATGAGTTATTAAAAGCCTCAAAAAATCAACACTTTTTGTTTATTGAGATAAAGCCAAATTTTTCGCCAGAACTTCTTAGAAAATTAGTTAAAGAAACATCAAAATATTCAAAATGTGTTTTTATTTCATTTAAGCATCAAAATATTTTAAATCTTCTTAAAATAAATAAGAAAATAAAAGTTGGTTTATCTTTTTCACCTCCAGCAAGTGTAAAATCAATAATTATGAAGTCAAAAATTAAAAATATTAATTGTTTAATTCTTGATAAATTTTATTTAACAAATAAAAAAATTCAAACCATCAAAATTCAAAAATATTTTTATACAATTAAAAAAAAATCAGAGTTTAACAAATATAAAATGAAAAATAATCTTATATTTGAAAACTTATGAAATCTGTTTAAGATAATTTAATCTTCCAATAATTTCGTCTCTATCCATATAATAACCTTGTAGGTGTCTGTGACCTGAATTAGGATCAAATTCCGTTCTTCCATGAAGTAATCTTCTATTATTAAAAGAAAAAATATCGCCGGGCTCAAGTCTGAAATTAATTTGGAATTTTGGGTCATGTAATAAATTTCCAAATCGATGATGAGCTTTATAAACAGAATCCATTATATCTGGATGACAATCAAGTGCATCTAGTGTGGCGATACTATAACGAATGTCATTATAATCTCCATCTTTAGTTAGTGATATTGCTGTACCATGAACACTTCTGACCGCTTCTTGTGTGTAGTCTTTATCTCTGAATTTTAATGGCGTATTAACTAAGATATCAAAAGTATCCTTCTCATTATTTCTTAAAAAATCTGCAACAGCGAAAGCATCTACAGCAGAGGAGTTCCCTCCCTTTGCTGAATTAATTAAACAATGTAAAAATTGATAACCAGGTGGATTTTCAAACCAAGGTAAATCCATATGATTTCTTAAGGCATGCGCGGTATATGCTGAATTATTTGGTTTTGGAATATTAATCACCTCAAAAGGGGTTTTAAAAAAAGTTTCTCGAGTGTGACTTATACGGTTTAAAACTTTTAATGCAGAATTTTTTTCGACTGGTGAATTTTTAACAATTGCAATTCCAGTGTGGTGCAAGAGTTCTAACCATTTAATTAATCCATCATCGGTATTTATGATTTCATCATGATCAATTTGAATTGATTTTAAATTTTTTTCTAATGAGCTATCCCACAGTTTATATGGTGAAACATATTTTTGTTTATGTTTTAAAGTATAACAATTTTCTCTTAACCATTTGGGGTCATAATAACTTGTATGATCTCCCTCACTCCATTCAATTTCTAATTTTCCATCTGAACCTATTGAATAATTTTTCGGATTAATGCCTTGAGATACTTCAAGAATATTAAACATTCTATGTCTTGAGTCTTTATCATGTGCGGTGGGACAATTATCCCTTAGCCAAAGATAATTGAATTTACTTTCTTCACCATCCTTCCAGATAACTTTTAAAAATGTTGAATTTTTTTCTAATTTAGAAATCATAATCAATATTAATATTTATATAAATGGGGAATCAAATCAACTCAATTAATGGTTGTATTTAAATTCAAAGCTTGTTTTTTATCTTTATTCATTATTAAATCTTCATATTAAAACTTAACCTTAAGGAGATAATTTAATGAAGTTTTTAAAAAGATTAGGTATCTCAATTTTCCTTTTATCATCTATGGCTGTGTCTAGCGCAAACGCAGGTGATTGTAAGGCGAGATTGGGAGATTTTGACTGGAGTAGTGCAAACATACATACAGCTATCACAACATTTATTCTTGAAAAAGGATATGGCTGTGAAGTGTCTGTAACAAAAGGTAGTACAACTCCAATTATGGCTGCTCATTACGACGGTCAATTAGACGTAATTACAGAAGTTTGGTATGACAACATTATTGGTAATTACAAGCCTCACGAAGAAGCGGGTACAATTATCCATATGGGAACAAACACTCCAGACTCTCAGCAAGCATTCTATGTAGATAAAGCTACTGCTGACAAATACAATTTAAAATCTGTTGAAGATATGAAAGATCCAAAAATAGCTGCGCTATTTAAAGATCCAGAGGATCCTTCAAAAGGTAGAATGACTAGCTGTATATCTGGTTGGACTTGCTACACTGTTAACTTGGTTAAACAAAAAGAGTATGGTTTAGATAAATACTATACAAACTTTGATCCAGGTTCAGGAGGTGCATTAGATGCTGCAATAGCAGGTGCGTTTGCTAAGAAAAAACCAATCTTTACATACTACTGGGCACCAACTGGTTTAATGGGTAAAGTTGATCTTGTAAGATTATCTGAGCCTAAATTTGATCAAGCATGCTGGGATGCAATGTCAGCAGTTGTAGAAGACATTAAAGCAAATGGTCCAGATGCTTATAAACCTTCTTGCGCTAGTGAGTACAGAGATATGGCTTTAACTAAATCCGTTCTTGCTACTTGGGCAAAAGCTCATCCAAAAGAAAATGAGTTCATTGGAAAATATACGATTCCAACAGCTACTGTTAACAAAATGTTAGCATTCTATGAAGATGAGTCAGGTGGTGATATGGAAGCTACTGCAATAGAGTTCTTGAAAACAGAAACTATGTGGAAAGACTGGGTACCAGCTGATGTTGCTAAAAAAGTTTCAGCAGCATTATAATCACTAAATTAAATTTATAAGATAGAGCCCTTCGGGGCTCTTTCTTTAAGTAAAAAACAAATATGGAAGCACTAAAGAAAAATAAAAAAATATTTTTTAATATTGGTTTGTTGGTTATTTTTGTATGGTTATTAATAACTAGCTATTCTCAATCAAAAAGAAAACCTGACAATATTGGAGAATTATTAAATGATTTTTCTTGGTTAGGAGGTAAATGGCCAAAATGGTTAGATTTACCATTAATGAATTGGATTAATTCTGGTTTCAAAACTCTTAACGAAAAATATGGGTACATATTTGAAGCTATTAATAATGTTCTTTTATATATGTTAATGCTTGTAAAAAACTTTTTAATTCAAGCTCCATGGCCATTAGTTATACTTGGTGTGATAGTTCTAACTTATTTTGCAAGTAGTAGAAAAGTTGGAACAACAGTATTTGTAGGATTTTGTACTTTTTTTATAGGTTTTCTCCACCCAATATTTTGGCAAAAAGCAATTGAAACAACTGCAATAATGTTAATTGGAATATTTCTTTGTGTTGTTGCAGGCATTCCATTGGGAATAGCTATGGCACGAAGCGCAAGAACCAGAAATGTAATTTTACCTGTTTTAGATTTAATGCAAACTATTCCTAGTTTCTGTTACTTAATTCCGGGTATAATGTTGTTTGGCCTAGGTGCAGTTCCAGCAATTATAGCAACATTTATTTATGCAGTTCCTCCTTTAGTAAGACTTACAGATTTAGGAATAAGGCTTGTTGATACTGAGGTTATCGAAGCTGCAGATGCATTTGGTGCAAGTAAAAAACAAAAGCTATGGGGGGTGCAAATGCCTTTAGCTTTACCAAATATAATGCAAGGTATTAACCAGTGTACAATGATGGCATTAGCTATGGTTGTCATTGCATCCATGATAGGTACTAGAGGTTTAGGAGACGAAGTTTTACTTGGTCTTCAACAATTAAATGTAGGAAGAGCAGCTGAAGCAGGTATTGCAATTGTCCTCCTAGCAATAGTTCTTGATAGAATTACTCAATCTTATGGAGAAACACTTCAAGAGAGAACAGCACCAAATACAAAGAAAGGTAAATAATGTCAAAAATTGAGATCAATAATGTTTACAAAATTTTTGGTAACAATCCTCAATCAGTTATGCCAATGGTAAAAGAAGGGGCAAACAAAGAGGAAGTATTAGAGCAAACAGGTCATACAGTTGGTCTAGATAATGTCTCTTTAAAAATAGAAGAAGGTGAAACATTTGTTTGCATGGGTTTATCAGGGTCCGGAAAATCAACTTTAATTAGACATTTAAATAGACTAATCGACCCTACAGATGGAGAAATTATTGTTGAAGGAACAAATGTTATGTCTTTTAACAAAGAACAATTAATAGAATTTAGAAGACATAAAATGAGTATGGTTTTTCAAAGATTTGGTTTGTTTCCACATAAAACAGTAATTCAAAATGTTGGCTATGGTTTAGAGATGCAAGGTAAACCAATTGAAGAATTAAATAAAATTGCCATGGAAAAAATTGAAGCAGTAGGTTTAAGTGGCTTTGAAAATCAATTTCCAAATCAATTATCTGGTGGTATGCAACAACGTGTAGGTCTTGCGAGAGCCTTAGCGACGGATAGTGACATAATGTTAATGGATGAAGCTTTTAGTGCATTAGATCCTTTGATTAGAAGTGACATGCAAAAACAATTATTAGACCTTCAATCTGAATTGAAAAAAACAATTGTATTTATAACGCATGATCTAGATGAATCTCTTAGATTAGGAGATCATATTGGGATTTTAAATGCAGGAAAATTGGTTCAAGTTGGAACCCCTGTAGACATAATCATGAACCCAGCAGATGATTATGTGAAGGCATTTGTTAAAGACGTGAATAGAGCAAAAGTAATTAAAGCTAAAATAATTATGAAAAGCACTAACGAGTCAGATGATATTGATAAAACAAATTTAATTAAAGTAAATGAAGATCAATTTATTGAAGAATTTTTACCACAAATTGTATGCTCAAATTCTAATTGTGAAGTGGTTGACAAAAGTGGAAATATTAAAGGATATATATCTAATAAAGAATTACAGACATCATTAACAAAATCATAATTAATGATTAATAAATCATTAAAGAATAAAAAAATTATAATATCTGCTGGTGCATCTGGCATTGGATTAGCAACAGCAAAAGTTTGTCTTTCACGTGGAGCATATGTGTATCTTTGTGATGTTGATAATAAGTCTTTAAATAAATTAAACAAACATTCTCTTAAAAATAAGAGACTTTTTACATTTAACTGTGATGCATCAGATGAAAGTCAAGTATCAGATTTATTTAAGAAAATAGTTAAGAAAACAAAAAAAATTGATGCTTTAATAAATAATGTTGGAATTGCTGGACCAACCGGATCACTTGAAAAATTAAATTCTAAAGATTGGGAAAAAACTATTCAAGTAGATGTTAATAGTCATTTTTATTTTACCAAAAGAGCTATACCTTTAATTAAAAAATCAAGAAACGGATCAATAATTAATATTTCATCAACAGCTGGTATACTTGGTTTTCCGTTAAGATCACCTTATGCAGCAAGTAAATGGGCTATAATTGGAGTTACTAAAACATTAGCAATGGAACTTGGAAAATTCAATATACGAGTAAATGCAGTATGTCCTGGTTCAATTAAAGGAAAGAGAATGAAAAGAGTAATAAGAGATAAAGCAAAATTTACAAAAGTTTCCTCGAAAACAGTTGAAAAAGAATTTATTTCAATGAGTTCTATGAAAAAGTGGATTCTCGAGGAAGATATTGGAAAAATGTGTGCTTTTCTAATATCAGATGACTCAAGTAAAGTTTCGGGACAAGTAATTTCTGTAGATGGGCATACAGAGAGAAACGATTAATTTGAAAATCTTTTATACTTTGGAAGTTTATCAGTTATTTTATAAAAATCTGACTTAGAACTGACAAATATATTTCGCATTGTTTTAAGGCCTGTTTTTCCGTTAAACATGCCTGCTGCTATCGAAATATTATCTGAGTTTTTAAATTTAAAAAAAATACTAGCTCCACATTTATTACAAAATCCTCTTTTTGCATTGTTTGATGATTTAAACCATTTTAGTGTTTTTTTGTTTATATATTTAATATCCTTATCTTTGACATTAGAATAAGCACCATATGATCCATGAGTTTTTCTACACTGAATACAATGACAATTTGAAACGTTTCTATGTTCACCGCTAGTTTTAAACTTAACTCCTCTACACAAACAACTCGCTATCAAAGTTCTCTTCATTATCTTCTAATTTTACTTTCGTATTTTTTTCTTAACTTTTGAAGATCAACTAAATACTGATCTCTTATATTTGATATCATTGCAACCGATTTACCTTTGGTTTGTTTTGCTGTCCCTGAAATAAGTTTAGATGATAGTTTTTTTGATAATTTTGGAGCTTTTAATTTTGTCCAAGGTAATTTTAAAGCAGGTCCAAATTGTTCAAGCATATGTTTCATCCCAGTTTTTCCACCTGCTAGATGAAAAGTTAAAAATGTACCCATTAAGGACCATCTTAGTCCTGGACCATCCTCAATCGCTCTGTCTAATTCCTCAGTAGTTGCGTACCCTTCGTTAATAATATGAAGCCCTTCTCTCCATAAAGCTTCTTGTAATCTGTCGGATAAATATCCGGGTAATTCGTTTTTTACCATAATTGGATTCATAGAAATAGATTTGTAAAAATTTTTTGCTAAATTGATGTTTTTTTTTGAAGTTTTTTTTCCAGGAACAATTTCAACTGCTGGTAATAAATAAACAGGATTAAATGGATGTCCTATAATTCCTCTCTCTGGATTTTTACATTTTGAATAAATTTTTGTTGGCAATAAACCTGATGAACTAGAGGAAATTATTGCATTTGATTTAGCATATTTTCCAATTAAGTTCATTAACTTAGTTTTTAAAGCATAATTTTCACTAGCACATTCTTGAACAAAATCGGCATTTTTCAGAGTTTGTTCTAATGATGTGAAAAAATAAAAATTATTTAAATTTAATTTTTTTTTATTAAATAATTTTTTTACTGATGGCCAAGTTCTTTTGATTTCTTTAAGTACATTTTTTTTTAATTTAATATCTTTATCAAATGCATAAACAGTTTTATTATGAGCAAGAAAACGAATGATCCAACCTGTGCCAATAACCCCAGTTCCAATAACTGCAACTTTTTTAAATTGTGACATTACTTGTGTTTAACAAGTTTTAATTTTTCTCTTGTTTCAGCTGGTGACATTGGTGCGTAACCAATTTCATCTACTATTCTTATAGCTTTTTCAACTAGCTGGGCATTTGTAGCTAATTTTCCTTTAGATAAATATAAATTATCTTCTAAACCAACTCTTGGGTTACCTCCCATTAAAACAGTCTGTGCAACAAATGGCATTTCATTTCTTGAGATTGCAAAGCCTGACCATACGCCCTCTTTTGGCATTATATCTTTCATTGCTTGCATTGCTAAAGTTGTTGCGGGTGCGCCCCATGGTATTCCTAAACACATTTGAAACAACGGTGGATCACTTAATAATCCCTCTTTATATAATTGAGAACCAAACCACATATTACCCAAATCAAAAGCCTCTACCTCTGGTTTAACTTTAATTTCTTGAAGTTTTTTTGCAGCTTTTCTTAAATCGTTTGGAGTATTTACCGTAATAACAGAACTATCCCCAAAGTTTAATGTTCCAGCATCAAGTGTGCAGATTTCAGGAAGAAATTGTTCTGCATTTGCAATCCTTTCCATTACATTGGCCATATCAGTCATTGGACCAAATTCCAAAGGATTTTTACCTTGGCCAATATCTAAATCCCCTCCCATACCAGTTGTTAAATTTAAAATCACATCAGTGTCACTTGATCTAATTCTATCTATAACTTCTTTATATAATTCTAAGCGCCTACTAGGAGTTCCATCATCCTCTCTAACATGAATGTGAGCAATTGCAGCACCTGCTTTTGCTGCCTCTATTGATGCTTTGGCGATTTGTTCAGGAGTTTTAGGCAAATCTGGATGCTTACTAGCTGTATCACCTGAACCTGTAACCGCACACGATATAAATACCTTATTGCTCATTTAGGATTAAATTTATATTATAATAAAAAGGTTGAGGGAATAAAAAAATGTCAGTGCATATCGCAAATCAAATAATTAAAAAAGAGTGGACAGATTACAATAACCATATGAACATGGCTTATTATGTGTTGGTATTTGACAGGGTTTGGGAAAATGTTCTTGATAAATTTAAAATGGGTGAAAATTCAGCTAAAACTTCAAAAAGAAGCACTATGGTAGTGGAAACTCACACTACTTATAACAATGAAGTTAAAGAAGGGGAAGAAGTAGAAATAAATTTAACCTTTTTTGATCATGATAAAAAAAGATTACATTTTAAATTGGAAATGATCGAAAAATCTTCAAAAAAACTTTCAGCCACAATTGAAATGTTATCTTTATATATTAACCTTAATTTAAGAAAAGTATCAGAATTCGAGGAAGATAAAATAAAAATTATGGATGATTTTATAAATTCTAACAAAATAAATTTTAATGAAAATGATCTTTTAATAAAAGGTAAGTTAAAAAAATGATGGAAATTAAATTATTATCTGGAGCTTTAGGAGCAGAAATTAAAGGTATAGATTTAAAAGATGTTTCAGACGAAAATTTTAAAAAGATTAATGAATTATTGTTGGAACACAAAGTAATTTTTTTTAGAGATCAGCCAATAACAAAAGATCAACAAATAGCCCTTGCGGAAAAGTTCGGTCCCTTGGAAACACATGCTTATGTAAAAGGATTAGAAAAATATCCTGAAATTGTCAGAATAATAAAAGGTAAAGAAGAAAAAAACCAATGGGGTGAGAATTGGCATAGTGACGTTAGTTACAACGCAAAACCAACAAAAGCGGTAATATTAAAATCTTTAAAAATCCCTCCTGTTGGTGGTGATACTTGTTTTTCAAATATGGAATTAGCTTGGGAAACACTAGATGATAAAATTAAAGAGAAAATAAAAGATAAAAAAGCAATTCATAGCTCACTTGGTGCAGAATTTTTCATAGATAACTATAAATATATGGAAGGAAATGAAAAAAGAAATTATGACTCTTATTCAAACGAACATCCAATTGTAAGAACGCATCCAGAAACGGGTAAAAAAATTTTATTTGTTAATTGGACTTATACCAAAAAAATTATTGGATTAGAAAAAAAGGAAAGTGATAAAATATTAAAGGAAATATTTGAGCATCAAGCAAGATTGGATCTAACATGTAGATTTAGCTGGACAGAAAATACTGTTGCAATCTGGGATAATAGAAGTGTTATTCATTATGCAATAGCTGACTTTTTTCCTGGTAGAGGTTTGGGATATGAGAGAATTATGGATAGAATTGCAATTGAAGGAGACAGACCTCAATAATTATAATGCAAGTAGTTGAAAAAATAATATCAAATTTTACAAACAACCAATCACTTTATATTGGTGAAAATGTAACGATGTCTCAACACATGATACAGGCCGCAATGTTAGCAGAAAAAGCTAAATGTAAAAAAGAGGTCATATGCTCATGTCTGTTGCATGATTATGGACATTTCATTATTGAAAATCCAGATGAATTAGTTGAGTCAAATTTGGATGGCGAACATGAAAATATAGGTTATGAATATTTAAAAAGTTTTTTTAAAGAGGAGATTGTAGAACCAATTAAATACCATGTTCTCGCTAAACGTTATTTAGCAAGGGATAAAAAATATTTTAATAAGCTTTCTGAAGCATCTAAAATAAGCTTAAATCTCCAGGGTGGTGTTTTGAATGATGATGAATGTAAAGAATTTGAGAGAAAGAAATATTTTAAATCATCAATTCTTGTAAGAAAATTTGATGAAGCGGCAAAAAAAACAGATATTGAGATGAAATCTATTCATCAATATAAAAAATTACTAACATCAAGTCTTATATGAAATATGACTATTTAGTTATTGGCGCTGGTTCAGCGGGTTGTGTGCTAGCAAATAGATTAACTGAAAGTGGTAAAAATACTGTAGCAATATTCGAAGCCGGTAAACCTAGTGATATTTGGAAAGTTAATATGCCACTAGCAATTTTGTACACGATGCATGATCCCAAATATAATTACAAATATTATTCAGAGCCAGAACCTTATTTAAATAACAGAAAATTATTTTGCCCAAGAGGAAAAATGATTGGGGGATGCTCTGCTCACAATGGAATGGTTTTTGTAAGAGGAAATCCAAACGATTATCAAAGATGGGCATCTTTTGGATTAACAGATTGGTCATATGAAAAGGTATTACCTTATTTTAAAAAAATTGAGACTTGGTCTGGAGGAGAGAATGAATACAGAGGTGGTAACGGTATATTGCCAGTTAATCAATCTAAAAATAAAAATCCTTTATTTAAAGCATTTATCGATTCAGCTGGAGAGGCTGGTTATAAAATAAATAATGATATGAATGGTAAGGAGCAAGAAGGCTTTGGTATGTATGACGTAACTATTCATAATGGAGAAAGAGCGAGTGTTTCAAAATATTATTTAAATCCTGCAAAAAAAAGAAAAAATTTAAATATTTTTACCGACTCATTTGTTGAAAAAATTATTTTTGATGGAAAAAAAGCAATAGGTATTGAAGTAAAAATAAAAAATAAAGTTGAAAAAATTTATGCAAATAAAGAAGTTATACTGAGTGGTGGTGCAATTAATTCACCTCAGTTGTTAATGCTTTCAGGAGTTGGACCTAGTCAACATTTGAAAGACAAAGGAATTGATGTTGTGCATCATCTTGAAGGTGTTGGTAAAAATTTGCAGGATCATTTAGAAACCTACGTTCAACAAGAGTGTAAAACATCTGACACTCTGTATTCTTATATTAATAAATTAAATATGTTAAGGATCGGTATCCAGTGGTTTTTATCAAAAACAGGTCCATGCTCAACGTCATTTTTAGAGGCTGGTGGATTTTGTAAATCCTCACCTGAAAGAGAATATCCTAACATTCAATTTCATTTTTTTCCTGCATTTGTAATTGACCACGGACTTGTAGATCCAGATAGACATGGATATCAATTACATGCAAGTCCAAACCATCCTAAGAGCAGAGGTCATGTTACCTTAAATAGCTCAAATCCATATGACTATCCTAAAATTCAATTTAATTACTTGGAGCATGAGGATGATTTAAAACAAACTATTGAGTGCATTCATGTTGCAAGAAAAATTTTAGGACAAAATTCTTTAAAACCATTTGCGGGAAAAGAAATTGGACCCGGAGAACATGCTGACACTAATGAAGTATTTGAGGAGTATATTCGATCTAAAGCTGAAACTGCTTATCATCCATCTTGTACTTTAAAGATGGGAACTGATGAACAAGCAGTTGTTGATGATAAACTAAAAGTACATGGTTTAGAAAATCTTAGAGTTGTTGATGCCTCTGTAATGCCTGAAATTACAAGTGGAAACTTAAATGCTCCAACATTAATGATTGCTGAAAGAGCGTCGAACTTTATTTTAAATTAATTTATTTATTACGATTTATAGAAATCAAACAAATAATTTCAAACATTATTGAGGCTGCTACCATAGCTGTTATTTGATTTGAACTATCTTTAGTTGGCATTAAACACACTACATCACCACCAATAATATTTTTTCCTTTTAAGGACTGAAGAAGTTTTCTGACCTCATCCATATTAAATCCTTTATATGCTGGTTCAATATTAGCAACACCTGGTGCAACCGATGGATCTAAACAATCTAAATCAAAAGTTATATAAATTGGATTGTCCCCTAACCTGTCCAAAATCATTTTTGAACATTTTTCATGGCCCCATTTTCTATACTCATCCATAGTTATTACTTGATAACCAATATCATAACTAGCTTGAAGCCAATCTAATGTTCTTGGATTTCCTCTTATACCTATTTGAGTACTTGTATGTGGATCAACGTTTCCCTGTTTAACTAAGTAAGAAGCCCAATGAGCAGCAGATTTTTTTGCTCCAAGAAAATGATCTAATTTTTCAAAACAATCAGTATGAGCATCAAAATGAACGAAAGTTATTTTTTTACCTTTTGTGAGTTTTGAATTTTTTTTTGCTAAGCTTTGAACAATTCCACCTGTTATAGAATGATCTCCTCCTATTGATACAACTGGTTTTTCTGCTTCCTCAATTTGATTATAAAAAGCTGAAATCCTTTCAATACATTTTTCATTGTTATTTGCTTCTGGAAAAGGAACATCCCCCAAATCATGAATTCTATTTTCTTTCCAAGGATCAATTTTATAGTCAAAGTGAGAGCGTTTTAGCATTGCTGAAATATTTCTAACTGCTCTTGGTCCCAAATGTTGATCTCTTTCTGTAGTACCGTTTCCAGTGCTGTGTGGAACTCCAACTAGAGCTATATCGCAGTTCTTTGGTTCTGGATCATTTTTACATCTAAATAAAGTTGGAATACCCCACCAATACAGAGTTTCCATCATTATCTTATCTTCATCTGAACTCATATGATGAATATGTCATAAATTTAATAAATTTAAAAACATATTCTTTTTTGATATAGGTCATCAATGAGTACTCCAAATAATAATCCAAAAGGAATAGCTTACATATTAATTGCCATGATGGTTTTTTCTGTACAGGACGGAATTATGAAGCATATTTATAATTTTGTTTCACTTTATGAAGTTTACTTAGTGAGGACAGTAGTAAGTTTTGTGCTTATTTTACTATTTTTAATAATTACAAAAAAACCAATAGTATTTAAAAGCCAATATCCTCTTTTAACTTTTACCCGTGTAATACTTTTTTTCTTTGGTTTTAGTTCTTTTTATGTTTCTCTGACTGTGTTACCGCTTGGGACTGCTACAGCTTTATTTTTTGTTACTCCATTTTTAATTACAATATTTGCTCATTTTTTTTTAAAAGAAGAAATAGGATTGAGAAGATGGTCTGCTGTGGTTGTGGGATTTATTGGTGTTTATGTGACATTAAATCCTGATTTCAGTAATTTTAATTATTTAAGTTTATTACCTATTTTATGTGCGTTTTGTTATTCATTATCTATGATCATTATAAAAAAAACATCTGATAAGGATAGTGTTTATACCCAAACTTTTACATTTTATATTGGTGCAATTGTTCTAAGTATAATTTTCTATTTTGTTATTGGTGACGGTCAATACAATACTTTAAATCATCCAGCTTCTCAATTTATATTTAGAGAATGGTTTGTTAATTTTAATTCCAATATCCTATTAATGACTGCAACTGGTGTTACAGCTACTATTGCTTTCTTTTTTTTATTTACAGCTTACAGCATAGCTTCTCCTTCTGTTGTTTCGCCTTTCGAATATTCAATATTATTTTGGTCACCTCTGGTTGGGTGGTTATATTTTGATGAAATACCTTCATTAAATACAGTGATTGGAATTTTAATTATTGTATCAAGTGGTATTTATATTTTTATGCGTGAAAAAGCACAAAATCAATCAATTGCTACAGAAAAACCTCTAAGATAAATGACAAAGGACAATAATTCTAAAGGTATATTTTTAATTATCATTGCAATGACTTTGTTTGCCATGCAAGACTCTTTAATTAAATATATTTTTGAAAAATCATCTCTTTATGAGATTTTTTTTGGAAGATATTTTGTTGCAGCTGTTTTGCTTTTTAGTTACATAAAATTTAGAAAACAAAAAGTTTCATTAAAAACTCATTATCCTATTTTAACAATTGTTAGAGTAGTTCTTCACTTTTTAGCATTTTCAGCTTTCTTTATTTCTCTTACTTATATGCCCTTAGCAACGGCAAATGCCCTATTTTTCTCTTGTCCTTTTTTTGTATCTATTTTTGCTAAATTTTTTTTGAAAGAGTTTATTGGGATAAGAAGATGGTCAGCAATTGTATTTGGTTTTGCGGGAGTTTTTATTGTGCTTGATCCAAACTTTTCTGACTTTGAATATAAAAGTTTGCTTCCAGTGTTATGTGCATTTTTTTATGCCGCATCAATGACAATAACAAAATACACATCTGATAAAGACGATGTAAATACTCAACTATTTTATTTTTATTTAATAGCCCTAATTTTATGTGGTCTTATATATTTATTTATGGGAAATGGACAATTGAATAACCCAGACTTTGATCCAACTACACAGTTTATTTTTAGAGAGTGGTTCTCAAACATTGAATATACCTGGAAATTTATCTTATTTTTTGGTTTTGTTGCCTCTATAGCTTTTCTCTGCATATTTTCAGCTTACATTGTGGCTTCACCTTCTGTAGTTTCTCTGTTTGAATATTCATTAATTATTATGTCAATGATACCTGGATATTTTTTATTTAATGAAATTCCATCAGGTAGAACATTTTTTGGAGTTGCGTGTATAATAGCTGCTGGAATTTATATTTACTTTAGAGAAAAAGCTAGAGATCAATACATTGCAACAGAAACACCTGTGAGAAGATGAAAAAAAGCTATATACCAACAATTGATATATCCTCGTTAATTGAAAATAATTTTGAAACCCAAAGTGCATTAAAAACCATTAAAGAAATTGAAAAAGCTTGTGTTAATATTGGATTTTTTCAAATTACAGGGCATGGAGTCAATTTGAAGGAAATTTACAAAATCTGTCAGGTTGGAAATAAATTTTTTAATTTATCAGATAATAATAAAAGAAAATTATCACCAAAAAAATGGAATAAAAATAATAAAAATTTCTACAGGGGTTATTTTCCTAACGATGTTAATGGAAAAGAAGGTTTAGACATAGGTGATTTAAAGGTAACAAAAAAATATTCTTCAAATCTAAACAATCAATATATAGAGTATCTTAATTTAGATAAATGTTTTAATAAAAAATCAATTAAGATTTTAAATAAATATTTTGATAATATTTACGATATAAGTGAAACTTTATTTAAAAGTATAATCAAACTTAATAGAAAGAATCCAAATATTTCAAAGAAAGCTTTTTCAAGATTAAAAACATTAAGTACATTGAGATTTAACTATTACCCTAATCAAACTAAGCCAGTAGAAGTATCAAAACAAGATGGGGTTGCTCTTGGATGTGAAACTCATGTAGACAGCGGAGTATTTACAGTTCTCTATCAAGATAAAAAAGGTGGATTACAAGTTCAAAATAGAAAAAACAAAAAATGGTATGATGTACCATTTAACAAAAAAGCTTTGGTCGTAAATACTGGTAGAGCTCTAGAATTTTTAAGCAAAGGCAAATTTAAAGCAACTAATCACAGAGTTTTGTGGAATAAAAGCAAGAGACTCTCTGTTCCTTTTTTCTTTGAGCCTTCCTACGATTTCAAAATGAACAAATCATTTTTAAATGGAAGTAAATTTAAAAATAATGGTGAAATTTATGAGAAATTTCTCAACAAATCACTGAAGAAATTTATTGAATATCAACGTTAGTAATTATAAAGTTTAGATATAAAGCGATACATAACTCGTCGTTAAATTCATAGATTTACGAAAGTGGGATCGGTCGTCTTTAAATTAACATTTAAAGGAGGCTTTATGAAATTTGGTTATTTCTGTAATACTACAAACTGGAAACAAAAACCTTATCATCAATTACTAGACGAAACTAAGGAAATCACAGAATATTGTGATCAAAATAAATGGAATTCAATATGGTTTACAGAACATCACTTTAATCATGAGGGAATGGAGTCTTGTACTAACCCTTTAATGATGGGTGCTGATGCAGCTGCAAGAACAAAAAATATTCGAATTGGTCAAGCAGCAAATGTAATAACTTTTCATAATCCTATAAGACTTGCGGAAGATATTGCAACATTAGATCAGCTTTCAAAAGGAAGAGTTGAAGTAGGTGTTGCACGAGGAGTTTATGGGAGAGAAGCAATAAATTTAAATAAAGAGGCAGATCTAAAAGATCAGGCAAAGAACTTTAGATTATTTGCTGAAACGTTAGAAGTTTTAAAAAAATCTTGGACAGAAAAATTCTTTAAACATGAGGGAGAGTTCTATACTTACCCTTCGCCAAATTATGTTTGGCAACATGATATGAGTCCTCCAAGTGAAGAATTTATGAATATGGAAGATAGTACAATGAAAAAAATAAGTGTATTACCTAAGCCATATCAAGATCCTCACCCACCAATTCATCAAGTTGTAGATGGAATAAGATCAATAGAATGGGCTGCTGAACAAAATATAAATGTTATAATGTGGATACCAACCGTAAAGGCTTTAAAAGTAAGATTTGAAGCTTATAAAAATAAAAGATCAGAAGTTACAAAAAAAAATGTTCCTCTTGGTGAGGGTGTTTCCCTTGTGAGAGACATGTTTGTTGCAGACACGATGGAAGAAGCTAAAGAAAAAGCTGGAGAACATATGGTTAATTACATGAGATGGGTATGTCATTGGAGAGGTTTAGGAAATCATATGGATCCAGGTGAGGAATTACCTGAAACAAAAGGTAAATTAGATTTATTGAATTATGAATTTTTACATAAAAGAAATATGCTATTTGGAACTCCAGAATATGTGATTGATAAAATTCATGAATTAAAAACTGAACTTAATTTACAAAATTTACAAGTTTGGTCTAATTTTCCAGGTGTGAAACATAAAGATTGTATGAAAAGTATTAAACTTTTCACTGAAAAAGTTATGCCTCACTTTAAGGATGATTTTGATACTGAAGTAAAAAAAGTTTCGTGAAAACAAAACGAAAAAGAATTAGCGGTGGTCAGGCCGCTGTTCAATCATTAAAAAAAGAGAGAGTAAGACATGTTTTTGGACTCATTGGTTCAGCAACAATGGAAATGTTTGACGCTCTTTATCACGAAAAGAGTATAAAATTTATTGGAGTAAGAGATGAACGAACAGGCACTCATATGGCTGACGGATACGCAAGAGCTTCAAATAAACATGGTGTAATTATTGCAGGTCAGAACGGACCAGGTGCTACAAATTTAGTTACAGGAGTTGCTCAAGCAAATGCAGCTTTTTCGCCAGTGGTTGCAATTGCAGGCTCCTATTCAACAAAAGATAAAATGGAGGACGCATTTCAGGGATTAGATCAACAGTCTTTATTTTCACCAATTACAAAAAAAACGTGGACTATAAAAAATTCAAAAAATATTCCAAATCTCATGAGTGATGCATTTAATTTGTCTATGAAACCTAGGAGAGGACCTGTTTGTATAAATTTACCAAGAAATATATTAGCTGAGTCAAACTCTTATAATATAAATACTAAAAAACCATCATTCACAAATGAGAATAAACAAAAAGGTAATCAAGATAGTATCAAAAAGGCTGCGAAATTAATTGAAGCTTCAAAATGTTCAGTAATTATTGTTGGTGCAGGGATTAAATACAATTCTAAATATAGAGACGTAATTAAATTAGCTGAACTTTGCAACATGCCTGTTGTTACAGCAGCAGGTCATGGAGATGCAATTCCATTTGGACATAAGTTAAATGCTGGACAAATGGGTCCTAGAGGAAATCCTGTTGCATCAAGATTAGTTAAGAATGCAGACGTTATTTTAGCAATTGGGACACGTTTAGGATTTAATTCAACTTTTTACTCATACGAAAATATAAATAAACATGCAAAAATAATTCAAATTGAGTTAGAGAAAACAATGTTAGGAAAATATTTTCCCACAACCATTAAAATTCATGCTGATGCTGCCACAGCAACAAATCAAATTTATGATCAAATTAAGAAAAATAAGATTAAATTAAATATAAGAAATTGGACAAACTTGTATTTAAAAGAAAGAAAAGAGTATTTACAAAAAAGAGATAAAGAAAATTTAGGTTTAAATTTTCCTATACAGCCCAAAGGTCTATTTAAACAATTAAGAAGAGTGCTTCCAAAAAACTCTGCAATTACATTAGATGCTGGAACATTATGCCTGCAAGCAACTGATGCTCTAGAATATTACGATCCTCCCTCTTTATTTACTCCATTAGATTTTGGCCTTGTTGGTTTTTCATTTGCATGCGGTCTTGGAGTGAAAGTTGCAAAACCAAAAAAAACGGTTGTAAGTTTAATGGGTGATGGAGGTTTTGGAATGACAATATCAGAATTAAGCACTGCTGTTGAATATGGAATTAATACAACAACTATTGTTATGAATAATCAAAGCTGGGGAGCAGAAAAAGCTTATCAAAAAGATTTTTTTGGGAAAAGATATTTAGGTGCAGACATTACTAGTCCATCGTTTGACAAGGTTGCAGAACTCTACGGTGCGAAAGGATTTAAAGTAAAAAAAATTTCTGAAATTAATGAAGCTGTACGAGCTGCAATTAAATCAAATAAGCCATCAGTGATAGATGTTGATGTAGATCCAAAAGCATTATACAGTTTTAGAAGAGATAGTTTCAAACATAGAGTAAAAAAATGAAATTAGAATTAAGAAAATTTTCCAAATTTGTAGACAAAACTTTTATTGAAGGTGGTAAAGAAGCGAAAGAACCAGTTTTAATGGTATCAGTTGCAGCAGTGTTTAAAAATCCATGGCATGGTCAGGGTTTTGTTGAAGATCTTAGACCAACTATTTTAGATCTTGCGCCAAAGCTAGGTGATTTACTTGTTCCAGAATTGATAAAAGAAATAGGATCACCTGAAAAAATATTAGCTTATGGTAAGGCAGGTATAGTTGGATTGAACGGTGAAATAGAGCATGCTTCAGCTTTTATTCATACTTTAAGGTTTGGAAATAAATTTAGAGATGCGGTAGGTGGAACTTCCTATTTAAGTTTTACAAATACCAGGGGACCTGCTGGATCAAAGATTGCGATTCCTATGATGCATAAAACAGATTCTGGATTGAGACCATATTACCTAACTCATGAATTTACTATTCATGATGCACCCTTCGATGATGAGGTGGTTATTGCAATTGGTGGGGCATCAAGTGGTAGAGCACATGCAAGAACTGGTGACAGATATCAAGATATGAAAGAAATGGGTATTGAGCCAAAATAATTCTTGATGACGACGGGAACTACTGCTTCAGGAACTTATTACTTATACAATAAAAAGGATCAAGATGTGCCAATAGTATTTGTGCATGGTGTAGGTCTTACTCACGAAATATGGCAGCCTCAGCTTGAATTTTTTAATTATCATTCAACTCTTGCATATGACATTTTAGGCCATGGAAAATCTTCATTAGAAAATAAGGAAATAAGTTTTGATGATTTTTCTGACCAATTAATTGAGTTAATGGACCATCTTAATATAAAAAAAATACATCTTGTAGGTTTCTCTATAGGGTCTTTAATAGCCAGAAATTTTGCAACTAAACATAATGAGCGTTTACAGACATTAACTCTTTTGTGTTCGATTTATAAAAGAACTGAGGAACAACAAAAAATTGTTAATCAAAGGTTTGAACAAGCAAAACAAGTATTAAAACTTTCAAAGCAAGCTTTAAAGAGATGGTTTACTGATAAATATTTAGAAAATAATCCAGAAATATATAAAAAAATAAGTTCAATTTTATCTGCAAATAATATGAATAATTTTCTAAAGGTTTACGAGCTATTTGTTAATCATAAAAATGATGAAGATTTTAATAAGATTAAAGCTAATACACTAGTTATGACAGGTGAATATGATATTGGCTCAACTGTAAAAATGTCTCACGAATTGAATGCTTTAATCTCTAAAAGTCAATTAAAGATCATTAAAGATGGAAAACATCTTTGTGGTATTGAGTGTGCTGATGATGTAAATTTAACTATCAAAAATTTTATTAGATCAGATGAGTAAACTTAAACAATATAAAATGTTTATTAATGGTGAGTGGGTTGATTCTGAAAGTAAAAGAAAATTTGAAACTCTAAATCCAGAACATAATGAGCCGTGGGCAGTTGTTCCAGAAGCAAGTGCTAAAGATGTTGATAATGCAGTCAAGGCTGCTCAAAAAGCATTCGAGGGTGAATGGCCCAAATTACTTCCTAGAGAAAGAGCTAAATACTTAAGAGCTATTGGAGATCAATTAAGAGAGAATGCAGAAATGCTAGGAGAAATAGAAACAATAGATACAGGAAAACTCTATAGAGAAACAAAAAAACAAGCAGTGTATATAGCAGAATACTACGACTATTATGCGGGTTTAGCAGATAAAGTTGAGGGAACTGTTCTTCCTATAGACAAACCAAACATTCAAGCAATTACAACCAGGATTCCTATTGGAGTTGTGGCAGCAATTATTCCATGGAATTCTCAAATGTTTTTAACCGCTACTAAATTAGCACCAGCACTCGCTATGGGGAATACAGTTGTAATTAAATCTTCAGAACTTGCCCCAGCTGTTTTGTTTGAATTCGCAAAATTAATTGAAAAAACTGGTATCCCCAAAGGTGTGGTAAATGTAATTACAGGATTTGGAGATCCTTGTGGTAAAAGTTTAACTACTCACAACTTGGTTGAAAAAGTTGCTTTTACTGGCGGCCCTGAAACAGCGAGGCATATAATTAGGAACTCTGCAGAAAATTTATCAGAGGTCAGCTTAGAGCTAGGTGGAAAAAGTCCAGTAGCAGTCTTTGATGATGCAGAGCAAGAAAATGCAATAAATGGGATTACAGCTGGAATTTTTGGTGCCAGCGGACAGAGCTGTATAGCTGGTTCAAGACTTTATTTACAAAAAGGAATTTATGATGAATTTTTAGATAAACTTTCAAAACGTGCATCAAAAATAAAAATTGGAGCACCAATGGATCCAGAAACAGAAATGGGTCCTTTAAGTAATTTTAAACAATTAGAGGTAATTGAAAAAAATATAAAAGATACAATTGATCAAGGTGGAAAAATTAAATGTGGTGGTGAAAGACATTCATTTTCTAATAAAGGATATTACTTTCCACCAACAATTATAGAATGTGATAATCACAATCTACCTGTAGCAGAAAATGAATTATTTGGACCTGTATTATCAGTTATGAAATTTGAAACTGAAGAAGAAGTAATTTCGAAAATGAATGATAATCAATATGGTTTATCTTCTGGAGTTTACACGAGCAATTTATCTAGAGGAATGAGGGTATCTAAAGCAATAAGAGCAGGGATAACTTTTGTAAATACATATAGATTAATTTCACCTTCTGCTCCATTTGGAGGTATAAAGGATAGTGGATACGGCAAAGAAGCTGGGATCGACTCAATTAAAGACTATACTAGAGTAAAAACTACTTGGTTTTACACTTCAGACGAACCCTCTCTAGACCCCTTTTCAATTAGATAATATTTTCAAAATTATCAGTTAAATGAGCTAATTTTGTCGTTGAATATTAAATTTATTCATACTTAAATTACGTTTTTATAAATTGTTAACAATATAGAGGAAGATAATGAGAAAACTATTTATTGCTGCATTTATGTTTGTTTCGGCTTTTACAACAAACTCTTTTGCAGACGGACATGGTATCAAGATGGGAATCATTTTAGGATTTACAGGTCCTATTGAGTCTCTTACTCCAGCAATGGCTGCCTCAGCAGAGCTTGCATTTAAAGAAGCTTCTGACTCAGGTTCATTACTAGGTGGAAAATATATTAAAGCTGAAAGAGCTGACTCAACTTGTGTTGACTCTGCAGCAGCAACAACAGCAGCTGAAGGTTTAATTGCTGGTGGTGTTGTAGCAATCATGGGAGCAGACTGCTCTGGTGTAACTGGTGCAATTGCAACAAATGCAGCAGTGCCAAATGGTGTTGTTATGATTTCACCATCTGCTACTTCTCCAGGATTAACTACTTTAGCGGATAATGGGTATTTCTTTAGAACAGCTCCATCAGATGCTAGAGGTGGTCAAGTTTTAGCTGATATTACGAAAGATAGAAAAGTAAAAACTATAGCAGTTACACATACAAATAATGACTATGGTAAAGGTTTAGCAGATGTTTATGTTGCAGGTGTTAAAGCTCATGGAATTAAAGTAACAGCAGTAACAGCTCACGAAGAAGGTAAGGCTGACTATGGTGCTGAAGTTGCAACACTTGCTGCAGCAGGTGGTGATGCTTTAGCTGTTTTAGGTTACTTAGATCAAGCGGGTGGAATGATTATCCAAGGATCATTAGATGCTGGATCATTTGATACTTTTGTTTTATCTGATGGTATGATTGGTGATTCTTTAACAGATAGATTTGGTAAAGATCTTAATAAATCATTTGGATCTCTTCCAGGATCAACTGGTAAAGGTGCAGGTAAATTTGCAGAAGTTGCAAAAGCTGCAGGAATTGACTCTTCAGGACCATATACTGGTGAATCATATGATGCTGCTGCTTTAATTGCTTTAGCGATGCAAGCTGGTGGTAAAGCAGACAGAGCAACTGTACAAGCAAATGTAATGGCCGTTGCTAACGCACCAGGAACAAAAATCTATCCAGGTGAACTTAAAAAAGGTCTTGATTTATTAGCTAAAGGTAAGCAAATAAATTATGAAGGCGCAACTGCTGTCGAATTTACAGATGTTGGTGAAGCTTTTGGATCTTTCCTAGAGAAAGAAATCAAAGGTGGAAAATTTAAGACTAAAAAACAAAGATAATTTTATCTAATTTAAAAAACCCCAGTAATTTTACTGGGGTTTTTTTTTATTAAAATTAAAATTTTTCAAACTTTTTATATTTTCGATCTGCTCTAATAATTGACGCTAAGATCAAAATTATAAAAGGAATACACATAAAATTAATTATTTTCCAACTTGTTAGTGAGATCAATATTCCAGCTGAGAGACTTCCAAGAGCTGTAGCAGAAAAAACAACAAGATCATTCAATCCCTGCGCTTTAAACTTTTCATGCTCTTGATAAGTTGTAACCAGTAAACTAGTCCCCGAAATATAAAGAAAATTCCATCCAATACCAAGTAATATAAGAGATATAAAATAATTAAAAAAATTAGGCTCAAATATACTCATTATAATTGTTAAAAAATAAAAAAAGGTTCCTGCATACATCATTTTTGATGGACCATATTTGTTAATTAAATTACCAGTAATCAATGATGGTAAAAACATTCCAAGAACATGGAATTGAATTACAATACCAACCTTATCTACACTAATATTATGTATGTAATGCATGCTAATTGGTGTAGCAGTCATTAAAAAAGCCATCACAACATAACCAAATGTTGCTGAAAACATCGCCTGTAGAAATTTAGGATCTGAAATAAATTCTTTGTAACTCCTAGCTGCTTTGTTTGTAGAATTTTTATTCTCTTGAATATTTATGTTCTTATAAAAGCTCAAAAATATTGCTGGCATAATCGTAAAACATGCGAGAGCAAGATAAGACCCGACATAAAGATGATCATTCACTAAGTTTTTTGTATAATTAGCTAAACTTATACCTATAAAAGCGGATACAATACCTGCTAGTAAAAGCATTGAAACAGCTTTTGGAGCTTTTTGTTTTTCAACACTTTCAGCAGCAGCAAATCTATACTGATGAATAAATGCCATTCCTGTTCCAAGAAAAAAACATGACAAAGAAAAAATTGTAAAATTTTTGTTTAAAATTGCAAAAGCTGCTAACAAACATGCAAGAGTGCTACCTATTGATGCTAAAACAAAACCAAGTTTTCTTCCAATTATTGACATTATTTTTGCTGCAAATATTGTTGATAATGCAATTCCGACCACATAAATTGATGGTGGAAAGGTTGATAATGATTTAATTGGAGAAATTTGACTACCAATAATACCACTCAGAAAAACAGTCACATTAGCTGCAGTGAAGCCAAAAACTTGACTTAAAATTAATAACCAAAGATTTTTATTCATTAAAAAAATAAATACTTGTCAGCCATGTACAGGGCCCAAGCTATCGCGGCACCTAATATAATGTATTTCATAAAAGCTACTTTATTTCTATTTTTTCTGGAAGTATACCTTTTGGTCTATACCTCATAATTGTTAACAACCCTATACCGATTACTAAAAACCTGAAATATGGTGCACTTTCAATTAAATGAACTCTAACTGAGTTTGTTTCGGGTAAGTGTGATGTAAAAAAGTTTATTAAAAATAAAGCAATCGGAGCAGCCTCTACCCATAAGAACCAAACTACAAAACCACCTAATATTGCGCCAAAATTATTTCCTGTACCACCAACAATTACCATTACCCAAATTACAAAAGTATATCTCATTGGTCGATAACTTCCTGGAGTAAATAAACCATCGTTTGTTACCATCATAGCTCCAGCAATACCAACAATTGCCGAACCTAAAATAAAAATAAATAAATGTTCTTTAACTATATTTTTACCCATAGCACTTGCTGCTTCTTCATTATCTCTTATTGCCCTCATTTTTCTTCCCCAAGGTGAATAAAGAGCCTTTTGTGTCACAATCAATAAAACAATTACGACAGATAAAAATAATCCTGTAAAACAAAGTTTGACGTAAACTGAAGAGGCATCAATTACAAATTGACTAAGAGCGTCTTGTCTCTCAGTAATTGAATTAATCACACTTAGTTTTTTAGAGTGAAATTTCTCAACTAAATTAATAAACCATTGTGAAGTTTGAAGATCTATTTCGTAAGGTGCTGGTCTTTTTAAACCAATTACATTTTTAACACCTCTTGCCAACCATTCTTCATGCTTTATTATAGAAACAACTATTTCCGCAATTAATAATGTAGCAATAGCCAAATAATCAGCTCTAAGCCCTAATGCTATTTTACCAACAATAAAAGCTAAACCACCAGCTAAAAAAGCTCCACCTATCCAAGAGAATAAAACTGGCAATCCCATGCCTCCAAGAAATCCTGTTTTAGCAGGATCAACTGCCTCTATTGCTTCTATTCCTGGAGTTGCAGTCAATCTTAATAACAAAATTCCGCCAATTATTACAAATGCAATGCCGTAAGTTCTATATTTAGATTTATTAAAATATTTTAATAAGTAACGAATTAAAACCACCATCACTACAATTATCCAAAAACAAATAAGAATATTCAATCCACCAGCTTGCCATGCTTGTTGCACAGGATCTACGGATACCAGGACAACTGCTAAACCACCTAGGGCTGTGTAACCCATTATTCCAAAATTTATTAGTCCAGCATAACCCCATTGTATGTTAGCTCCAATTGTCATAACTGCAGAAATTAAGCAATAATTTAGAAT
The DNA here is from genome assembly GCA_902628525.1 of uncultured Pelagibacteraceae bacterium. GTDB lineage: Bacteria > Pseudomonadota > Alphaproteobacteria > Pelagibacterales > Pelagibacteraceae > Pelagibacter. The sequence continues at coordinate 87,765 of CACOMZ010000001.1, read as the reverse complement.
TGTTAGGGCAATTGACCAGGATTGAAAGATCCCAACTAATAAAATTAATACTAGCATTATTGAATAAGCGGCTATTATATTTGAATACTTTCTCATATTGTTTTTCCTTTAAATATCCCAGAAGGTCGTATCAGTAAGACTATTACTAAAATTGAAAATGAAACTGCAAATTTATAATCAGTAGATAATAACTGCATAAGGGAGTCTGGTTCCATGCTTTCAGGCACCAAGTAGGCAATAAATCTTTTATAAGCATATGTTATAAGTATTTCTGCAAAAGCTATTACATATCCACCAAGAAAAGCTCCAAAAGGATTTCCAATTCCTCCAACTATTGCGGCTGCAAATATAGGTAACATGTTATTAAAGTATACAAATGGTCGATAACTTTTGTCCAAACCGTATAAAATACCACCAACAGTAGCTAAAATTCCAGCAATTACCCAAGTTATAAGCACAACTCTTTTTGGATCTATACCTGAAAGTAAAGCTAAATCCTCATTATCTGAATAAGCTCGCATACTGGTCCCAGTTTTTGTTTTATTAAGAAACCAAAACATTATTGAAACTATAATCAAAGTTACTACAATTGTTATTGCTTGGGTTGATTTAAGTGTTAGACCTTCATTTAAACCAGTCATTTCCTTAAATTCTGTTGCTTTTAAAATAAATTTTTCTCCATCTAAAAATCTTCTATCAGATGGACCTATAATAATTCTTATAATTGCTTGAGTAACAAACATTACACCTACACTTACCATTGCGAATTGAACTGGAGGACTTTTTTTTATCCTGTAATAGCTAAAAACAAATTTATCAATTAACAGCATATATAAAATCATCATTATGATAGCAAAAGGGATTGTCAAAAGTGCTGTAGGTAAAAAACCAAGACCTAAACCAATTGATTGGAAATAATATGTTAATAGCACTGCAAACATAGTTCCAAATGACATCATGTCTCCAGTAGCAAAATTTGCAAATCTCAAAACTGCATAAATTAAAGTTACAAAAATTGCACCTAATGCTAATTGAGATCCATAAGCTAAGGCCGGTATTATTGTAAAATTTGTTAGAACAACTATTGCGTTTATAAAATCCATTATCCTCCTAAAAACGATCGTCTTACCTCTGGATCATTTAGCAATTCTTCACCCGATCCTTCAAATTTATTTTGTCCTGTTACTAAAACGTATCCTCGATCTGATATGCTTAGAGCTTGTTTAGCATTTTGTTCTACCATTATTATCGCAACATTTGTCTTTTTAACTTTAATAATATGCTCAAATAGTTCATCCATCACGATCGGAGAAACACCGGCAGTTGGTTCATCTAACATTAAAACAGAAGGTTCGCTCATTAATGCTCTACCAAGAGCTACTTGTTGCCTTTGACCACCAGATAATTGTCCAACTATTTGAGATTTTTTTTCACTTAATATAGGAAATAAATTGTATATATTTTCTATCATTTGATCTAAACCCTCTTCTCTTAAAAAGCCTCCAATTTCTAAGTTTTCTCTAACTGTAAGTTCTGCAAATACATTTCTTGTTTGAGGTACAAATGAAATACCTTGTTTCACTCTGTCTTGTGGTGAAATTTTAGAAATATCCTCTCCATCAAGAGTTACACTTCCAGACTTTAAATTTAAAAGCCCTAACATTGCTTTCATTGCGGTAGATTTTCCCGCTCCATTAGGACCTAAAATTGCAACTATCTCTCCTCTATTTGCGCTTATGCTACATGAGCTAATAATATCAGGACCATCTCCATAACCAGCTGTCATTTGTGTTCCCTCAAAAAAAGCCATTACGCTTTATCTCCTGTAACATTAGATCTACCTAAATAACTTTCTATAACTTTTTCATTTTTTTTAACTTCGTCTGAAGTTCCTTCAAATAAAACAGATCCTTCTGCCATGACAATAACAGGATCACACATTCTACTAATAAAATCCATGTCATGTTCAATCATACAAAAAGTATAATTCTTTTCTTTATTTAATTTTAAAATAGCTGTGCCCAAGTCTTTAAGCAATGTTCTGTTAACTCCTGCTCCCACCTCATCTAAGAGCACAAGTTTTGCATCAACCATCATTGTTCTACCGAGTTCTAATAATTTTTTTTGTCCTCCAGATAAGTTTCCTGCCCTTTCGTTAGCTAGATGTTTAAGGTTTAAAAATTCAACCACCTCATAAGCTTTAACCCTTATCTGCTCTTCTTCTTTTTTAACTATGCTTGGTTTAATAAAAGCATTTAATAAAGTTTCACCAGTTTGATTAGCTGGAACCATCATTAAATTTTCTAATACTGATAAATTTGAAAATTCGTGAGCTATTTGAAAAGTTCTTAATAACCCTTTTCCAAATAATTCATGAGCCGGGATATCCGTAATATTTTCTTCATTAAAAATTACGTCTCCTGATGAAGACTTTAAATTTCCGGCTATTAAATTAAACAAAGTAGTTTTTCCAGATCCGTTTGGACCTATAATCCCTGTAATGGTGCCTCTCTTAACTTTTAGTGAACAGTCTGAAACTGCAGCTAACCCTCCAAAATATTTTGATAATTCATTAATTTCTAAAATATTATCTGACATTTAAATTATTTGCTTAATCTTTTATGGATACTGTTTAATGTTTTTTCGATTGACTTGTAAAATTTTGCTTTTGTGAGCTCTCTCACTCCTTGTTCATTTAATCCTTTTGGTGTTTGAGATTCTTTTACCAAATGTTTTAAATTTAATTTTGAATTGACTACAGCATCCTCAGATAAAGCCAAAAATAAAGATGTTATATATTTTTGTGCATTATCTCTTTTTACTCCACGTTTGACTAACCAATCTGTCATAACTCTTAATAACTCATAAAAAGGAGCCATCATGCCTGAAGTAGACCAAAAATTTATTGAGGATTTTTCGTTTTTGATTTCTACTGTTGTTCCAAGATGATTGAAAAATTCCTTTACTTTTCTATTTGGTGGACAAATAGGAACAGGGCCTTTTTTTAACGATATTGGAGGTAATGGAATAGCTCTAACGATCTGTGCTCTAACTTTAATATCCTTTTTTAATCGAGCCAAAGTTATAGTAGAGATAAAACTAATAATAGTTTGTTTAGATTTGAATTTTAAATTTTTAATGATTTTTTCTCCAACACTTGGGGTTACTGAAAGAAAAACCCAATTACAGTCATCTACAATTTGCTGATTATTTTTAGCAATAGTTACTTTTTTAAATTTTTTATTTAGATTTTGAGCTACTGTTTTGTTTCTTGCTGAAACTAAAATCTTATTAAATTTAATTTTAGATTTACATATTCCAGTTATTACAGAAGATGCTATTTTCCCAGTACCAATAAATCCTAATTTCATAAATTTGGTTACTTTATATTGATATTATTTAATTAATTAACAAAAAAAGAACCTCTAATTCTTAGTAATTCCCTACTTAATTCAGTATTTTCTTTAAAAGGTTTTCTACCATGAAGCCAAAAATAATTATTAGCGATTACAGAATAGCCGACTGGTAATTTGGTAACAATTTTGTTTTTACTCTCCTCTAAACCATCAGATAATCTCTGTAAAAAATTTCCTTGCTCCATATTTTGTGGCTCAGGGAATTGGTCAATGTAAGATATTGTTGGCCTTCCCTCTTTATCACTTGAAAAAACTGGATGCTCAACTTTATAATCAATATTTTTACTTTTAGGTGATCCCCATACAAAATTTTGCTTTCCAACGGGATCTTCATATAAATCATCACAATGTTCCCAGTCATCAAGGTGTAACATTGCTGTTTCTCCCCCTTCCACATTTTGTTCATCAATTTTTGTCATAATTAACCAGTCTGTAACTTCTTTTACATACGTTCCATCTGTATGAAGATCCATATTTCTATAAGCCTTTCTTAAATAAGAGTCACTACTGTCCTCATGTTTTACTTGAAACCTTGCATAATATTTTCCTGTCATAGCATCATGATTAGGTACACCAATTAAATGAGCAATTGCAGTTGAAAGTTTTACTAAGAAAGTATCATTAATCTTCGAAGTTATATTTTTAGGGCCAATCATAAAACATCCAGTCGATCTATCTCTTATAATCGAATTCATCAATTCACTTAATTTATTATTTGTTAAATCATCTAAGCTTTTTGCTATAGTAAATCTTGTGAACGGTCTTAGCTCTAATGCTGTTAAATCGAATTTATTAAAAGGAAAGATTAATTTATCAATAATTTCATTTTCTAAACTTATTTTGATAATCCTATTTGACTTATCGTGTTTAGCTATTTCTATTCCTTTAATATTTTGCATACTAAATTTTATTTTACCTTATTCTATAAATCAATTTTAATTAAATGTAATTATTTATAACTGCCATACAAATAGCTGAGAAAATAGTTGGATAGACAAAATTTTTCTTTGAAATAAAAAATACAAATACAGATAATAAAACCACTGATAACCTGCTTGAATAGCTTGCGTCCATTAAAATACCAGCAGGAAAAATTATGGTTCTCGCAATTAATGCTGCCAAAGTCGCATAAGCTAAACAATTAAACCATTTAAATAATTTAGATGTTTCTTTTATACCTTGAGATGTAACAGCGCCTAAGAATCTTGATAAAAAAGTTGCTAAAGATGTAACTAAAATTGCATAAACGATATTAGCTGACATTATATTCTCCTAACAAATAAGCGACGGTCCCGCCTATAATGCCTGCTAATAAAATTGACCATTCAGGCGATAATAAATAAATAATTGGACCTAAAATTAAACCTAGTACAACTGACAAAGTAATTTGAATAGTTTTTGCGGCTCCAACCATCATACATAGAAAGTAAACTGGATTAAGAATTGCTAAGCCCATCATCATATCTTTGTTCAAATATTCAGAAAAAGAAAATCCAATAAATGTACCGATTACAGATACGCTTACAGTGGCACTACCTATTCCAATCCAATAATCAATCCTGTACTCTTTTGGTATTTTTTTATAATTACTTTTCATTATTAACCAAGCAGAAACTGCAATAAAGTGACAAGAGAAGTAATATTTCCACTTAGGTTGGCTTTTATGCATCATTAAAGGAAACAAAGATACAGCCATAGGGTATAGTCGAGCATTAACAAACCAAACAGCTAAAAAAATATTTAATAGAGAAGCACCTATCAACATAGACTCAGCCATAACTAAAGAGCCAGGCAAAGCGTATGTTAAAACTGTAGAAAAGATACTTTCTTGAATATTAAAACCTAGATTTTTAAAAAGTGCTCCAATTGCAATGAAACAACAGGTAAGAGCAATTGCTGGACTATCATGAGTAAGGATAGACCTGTATCCTTTAAAATAATATTTTTTGCTGACCATTAACCACCAAGAAACAGTCTTCCAACATCAGGGTTTTTAAGTAAATCATCACCTTTTCCAGCTATTGCAGTTTGACCTGATACTAGAACGTATCCAATGTCAGCAAACTCTAAACCTTTTTTTGCATTTTGCTCTACAAGTATAATTGTTTTTTTTTCATTCTCTTGAAGATCTCTTAATATTTCAAAAACCATTTCAATATATCTGGGTTCAAGTCCTATTGAAGGCTCATCAACTAAAAGCACTGAAGGTTTCATTACTAAGGCTCTTGATATCTCTAAAAGTCTTCTCTCCCCACCAGATAAAACTTTTGCGGGTTGGTTTCTTCTATTTCTTAGCCTTTCATACTTTTCAAAAATTCTCTCAGCCTCTTCAAATGACTCATCTGTTTTTTCTTTTATATATCCTCCCATTAATAAGTTTTCTTCTACTGTCATATCTGGAAATACAGAGTTATCCTGCAATATATAAGCTATCCCAACAGACTTTAATTTTTCAGCAGGTGTAAGATTTGTTATTTCTTTTCCCTCAAGTTCAATTTGACCAGAAAAAATATTTGTAAAACCATATATTGAGTGAAGAATAGTGGACTTTCCAGCACCATTTGGACCAATCAAACATAATGATTGTGCTTTATTTACAAATAAATCAAAATTATGCAGAATTTCCATTTTACCATAACCTGCATTTAAATTTTTAATTGTTAAATGAATTTCATTAGGAGATAATTTTTTTAAATCGTCTGCAGTTGGAGCCTTACCTAAAACTTCGTATTGGTTTGCCATTATTGTGCCCCCAAATATGCATCGATAACACGCTTGTCATTCTTAATTTCCTCAGGTGTACCATTAGCTAACATTTTTCCATGTGCTAAACAAAAAATATTTTCTGCTAATTGCATAATCACTCTCATATTGTGTTCAATAACCAAAAGAGTAATTCCAAAATCCTGGTTAACTTTAATTAATCTATCAATAATACCATTTATCAGTGTCGGATTAATTCCAGCTGTGGGCTCATCTAGTAATAACATCTCTGGTTCATTCATTAATGCCATAGCAAGCTCTAGTAATTTTTGCTGACCAAAAGACAGATCTCCTGCTCTAAGCTTTCTTTTTTGAAATAACCCTACAAAATTTAATAAATTTTCAGCTTTGTCTGTTAATTCTTGAGGAATTTTTGAAAATATTTTCATTAAATCTGCGTCACTACCTTTATGACTAATAAGCATATTTTCTATACAATTAAGCTTTCCATAAATTCTTGTTTGCTGAAAAGTTCTCAATAAACCTAACTTAGCAATTACAGGGACTGGTAACTCAGAAACTTCTTTTCCATTAAATTTTATGGATCCATTATCTATTGGGTAAGTCCCTACAATCGAATTAAATAATGTAGTTTTTCCTGAACCATTTGGCCCAATTAATCCAACTATCTTACCCTTTTCTACATTCATTGAAATATCAACGTTAGCTTTAACACCACCAAACGATTTACTAACGTTACTAACTTCTAAAATACTCATTTAAGTTCTACCTGTGCTTTACGATCTTTTTCATCAATTACTTCACCAAATCGTTCTGGATATTTTTCTCTAAGCCATCCCATAATTCCTTCTGGGAAATAAATCACAATCACAACAATCAAAACTCCTAGAGCAACATACTGCCAACCCAAAAAGAATGTCCAAAAGCCTTCTTTAAAAATGTGAAATATAGTTGCACCAATAATTGGGCCCCAAAGAGTTCCTTTACCTCCAAGTATTGCCATTAGTACCATGAATACTCCCATCTCTCTTCCATCAAATGCAACGTCTGTAGAGTCAATGTAACCAACTAGGCCACCCATTATTCCACCAGCCAATCCACAAAAGAAAGCTGAGATCATCCAGCCAATAATTTTATATTTCATTGTTTCAATACCCATTGCCTCAGCTTTGTCTTCATTATCTCTGATAGCATTAAGTATTAATTTGAATCTCGTAGAATAAATTGAACGCACTGCAATAAATGTCAAAATTAAAGTAAAGAAACTTAAGAAATAAAAAAATTCTCCTCTAGCTTCTAAACTACCAACGTCTGGAAATGGTGGTGTGGTAAAACCTTGACCTGCTCCAATAATTTCTATACCACCAGATATTTCACCTGCTGCCACACCTAAGCCCAATGTGCATATTGCAAAGTAATGTCCTCTTAGACCTAGAATAGAATATCCTATTAAACCAGCAACAATAGTTGGAACTATAGCGGCAACGACCAGACCAACAGCCATTCCTTGAAAAAACTGGGTTGGTGTATGTACAAATGTTTTTTCACCGCCGCTCTCTGTCCATTCTGCTAATGGAAAAAACATTCCAACCTGAACAGATGCACAAAGATACATTCCGAGACCATAAAACAAAATATTTCCAAATGAATTATATCCCATCTCACCACCTTGGATATTCCATGTAGTCGCAAGAACAATTAATACACAAAGTATAGATAACTGAACTTTAAAAGCTGGAAAGAGGAATGGGGCTGCTAAACCAAAAATCAAAATACCAGAGTATAAAACTAAATTATTCTTGTTCATATAAGCTGTTTATTTTATCTCTAAATTTTTGATCAACTGTAAAATAATGTCCATTTTCTTCATGTACGCTTGATCCATTTAAATGATACTCATCTAAATGTTTTTTGAATTTTTTGATATCAACTTTAATTATGTTTCCAGTATCATCTGTAATTTTAACTTTTTTCATTTTAGGTACTCTCTTTTTCTTGAAAGTTTGAATCTTCTATAAACAAGAATTAATACTAAAAGTAAAAATACAGAACCAATTCTAAATTCTGTTCCTAAAATATAGTCTGCGAATTCCTCAAATACACCTAACCCCATGCCTGACATTGCCACACCTGGTAAATTTCCAAGACCTGCAACAATAACGATCATAAATGATCGAATTGTATAAGGTAATCCCATATAAGGGTGAATTGTAAATGTTATAGAAATTAATGCTCCAGCAACACCACAAAGAGCAGCATTTATACCGAATGTTGCTGCATAAACTTTTTCTGTATCAACACCTAAAATTTTAGCAGCTCTTGCATTTTGAGCTGTAGCTCTAATAGCTCGGCCAAGCTTAGATTTTTTCATGTAAATTACTAAACAAGCAGCAAATAAAATGCTTATGAATGCTGAAAATATTTTTGAATTAGGTAAAACAACGTTGCTATCAAACAACATAGTTGTTCCATACCCAGAGTTTGCAAGCACAACGTCTGCTCCAAATGCAAAATTCATCAATTGCATGAACAAAATACTTATTCCAAATGTTGCTAAGATTGAGATAAATAAGTCTCTATCTACTACTTTATTTATTACGAGTTTGTAAATTGCTATACCAACAAAATACATTATTACTGGTGCAACAATCACACCCCATGCTGGATGAATACCGTAGAGATACATAAAATATGCTATGTATCCTCCCAAAATAACAAGATCTCCTTGTGCAATATTAATTATATTCATCACACCCCATTGAAGTGCCATTCCATAAGCAATTAATGCAAATAGAACACCTAAAAGAATTCCATCCAAACAGGCTTGAACTGTTATCATTGGATATTGAAATACAAGAAAATCCATAAAAGTTTTTTTGGGTTATATAAAAAAAAGCCCCCTATGACTAGGGGGCTTTGTTATTTTATTTTATCTTTCTGACCACTTAGGAATTGGGTGAATTAATTTAGCTGATGCCCATTTTAATGGAGCAACAACTTTATTTTCACAACTTCCTGAAGCATCACACATTACTTGGAAAAGTACCATTGGTTTGTCAACATTTTGACCACCAGGTGCAAATTTAATATTTCCATAGAATGTTTGCATGTTAGTAGCTGCAAGAGCATCTCTCACTTTCTTTTGATCGAAAGAGTTAGCTCTTTCAAATGCATCTTTGAAAACCAATAAAGCAGCTGAAGACTCAGCAGATTGGTAAGGTGGATCATATCCAAACTCCTTCTCAAAGTCTGCAGCATAAGTCATACCATCTTTAAAGAAATCATCTTTATAAGTTAGTGACTTGTGCCATTGAGAAGCACAAAGTGCATACTGTGAATTTTTACCATGCTGTTTAGATAGCTTAGCAGCATCACAGTGAGTCATTGCCAACATTGGAACATCAACTTTCATTTCAGCGATTTGTCTGATCGCAGTTAACGCACCTTTTGTGTGACCTGATACAACAAGTACATCTGGTTTCATTTGTTTTACTTTAACCAAAGTAGCAGCCATATCATTTAGCTCTTTAGGTAATTTATCGTCGATTATTATTTTAGAGCCAGTTCTTTCAGCAGCATCTAAAATTCCTAATCTAACGTCCTGTGAGAATGCATCTTGTTCAAACGCTTGTGCAATTTTTACTGGTTTTCCACCATTTAACTCAACCGCTGTTTCGATAGCGACATCAAGATATAAATTAGCTGGAGCTAATACAGCAAATAGATATTTGTAACCTTTTGTAAACAAAGATCTAGATGCACCGTTTGCTTCAACCATTGGAACACCATATTTTTCAGTTACTGGTGCAATCGCTTTTGTTAAACCAGAACTGTATGGGCCAAGCATGAACTCAACACCATCTTGTGATATTAATCTTTCTGCAAGCTGTGCAGCTCTTTTTGGGTTTGACTCATCATCATAATAAATAATGTCAAACTTATAAGTTTTTCCACCAACTTTAACACCACCCATGCTATTTATTCTGTCAACGGCCATGTTATAACCGTTTTGAGTATGAACACCATTAGATGAGTATTTACCAGTTAAGGAAATTGCAGCACCTAAAATAATTTTGTCACCAACAACTTTTGCAAAAGATGCAACAGATGTTGAAAATAAAATTACTAATGCAGAAACAAAACTTAAAATTATTTTATTTAACCTCATTTTATTCCTCTTAAATTAATTAATTAATAGTTGATTAAATAAAGAAAAAGTATTTTATGCAAGTGGCAATAAAGACCTCTAGATAATTAATATTGTTGAGTAACAACGATTATTCCTGCAATAATTACTAAAACACTCGCAGAAATTGTATTAATTGTTTTAGGATTTGCTTTAATCCAGCTAATTAATTTTTGAGCAAGTAGCGCATAACCAATTAAAGATATGAAGTCTAAAACGATATAAGTCGTGATTAAAATAAAGAATTGAGCTAAATAATTTTCATTAAAGTCAATAAATTGGGGAAAAATAAAAGGAAAAAACATCCAAGCTTTTGGACTTGTTCCTGCAACTAAAAAACCATCTTTATAAAAAGATAAGTTACTTTTTTTTATTTCACTTTTGTCAGTAATATCTTTTGGCCTTGACTTATAAATATCATAAGCAAGATATAACAAATAAATTATTCCTATCCATTTAAAAATATTTAATATTGTAGAGCTTTCAGCAAAGAAAGATCCAATTACAAAAATTACTAAAGTAGCTTGAATTAAATTTGCTGTAACATCTCCAAAAGCAGACCAAATACATTTACCAACTCCATAATTCATAGAATATGAGATAATAACAATCCTAGGAGTTCCAGGGGTAATAAATAAAAAAATTATGATCTGTAGATAAAGAATAAAATCTAGGGGAAGCATAAAAAAAGATAGTCCTTAAAAACCGGGAGCTAAAGATGGCTAAGAAGGACTATCTAACACATAATATCAGAGAGTAAAAAAAATGCATTAATTTTTTTTTTCAAATATAAAGGATTTATGAAAAAAAAAGGTCACAGGCCAGTAACTAAAGTCAAAAATCCAGAACCCAAAATGGACGATCCTGATTGGATCATTTGGGCAGCTTGGGCTGACAGGATTACTTTTGAAGAAATTGAAAAAAAAACAGGAAAGACAGAATCTGATGTAATTAAAATTATGAGAAGATCCTTAAAACCATCATCTTTCAGATTATGGAGAAAAAGAGTAAATCAAAAAAGTATAAAACATCGAAAAAAGTTCGAATACTCTAGAAAAGAAATCACTAGTAAAATTAAAAAAGGTGACTATCTATAGTCCATGAAAAAAATTACCATGTATACAGGTCCAAGATGTGGTTACTGTGAGGCTGCTAAAAGATTATTAACAAGAAACAATGCACCTTATAATGAAATTGATATTTCAAAAGTTGATGGAGCTATGGATGAAATGATAAAAAAAGCTAATGGTAAAAGAACAATTCCTCAAATTTTTTTTGATGAGCTACATATTGGTGGCTATGATGAAGTTAGGGCTCTAGAAAAAGAAAATAAACTTCAAGATTTATTAAATAATTAATTCCAATCTTCTAAAGCAAGCTGTTTTTTTGCTAATAAACTTAAATCTTCTAATTTAACTCTACCTTTGTAATTAACCTCATAGTCTTCAGCTGCGAAATCTGGTGGACTTTTACCTTCTAAAAATTTTTTTGACTGTTTTCTTGTATAATCAAGATTTTTTTTACAATAAGGGGTTGCACCAACATAAATAACATTAGAAAAATTTTTTCCTGAATGTTTGTCTTCTACTGCATGGATAACATCAGGATGCCACCATATTGTGTCACCTGGTTTCATTTTAGGAATAGAAATTAAACCTTTTAAAAGTAAAGAATGGTAATCTTTGTTAACTGACAATGCTCTTCCAGGTTTAGAACCACATAATTCACTTTCCGGAACATCATTCTGTAATGCTCTTGTAAGAACATATGCTATTCCTTTTGCTATTGGAATTAATTGTAAGGTTCCATCTTTTGGGCCTTGCTCTGTCAAAGCAGTCCATCCTTGAAAGGTTCTAAACACATGTGCAACTGCAGGCGACTCAAACTCTATTATTCTATCTCTAAATTTTGCATTAAAAGGATCATATTTTTCAAAATTATCTGAAAATATTTCTTTATAAATTTTTTGATAATTTTTGTCTGTCCATCTTTCAACTGAACCTGCATCACAATGAGGAGATAATCCCAATGTATCGTCACCAGGCTCTCTTCTTCTTACTCTATCAGCATAAGACAGCTCTTTATTTGGATCAAAAACTTTATATTCTTCATTTTCATAAATCCAAAGATTATTAAGCCATCTTTGTACTTTAGCCATCTGCTTAGAATGTCTAATTTCTATTTGAGCTTTAGACCAATACAAACCATATATTTGTGGTTTTCCTGATTTTAAATCACTAAAATATTTGTCTAAATCAGCTTTCTTTCTTTGATCCTCATAATAATTATTTTCATCGATATATTTTTCCAGCTGATTATTTAAATTTCTAATAAATGTATCCTGAAAAACATCTCTAATTATTACACAACCTCTTTTTTTGATATCTTCTAATAATTTAGATTTTTTTTGAATTATATCATTAAAGCTTATCTCTGGAATTATAGGCTTATTATTTTTCTTAAGATTTAAAATTTCTTGTATTTCATTTTTTATAAATTGTTCAATATTGATAAAATTTTGTTTATAATTTTTTGATTGGTCTCTTAATTCTTTTTTGATTAATCCGATATCAATATTTTCAAACATTAATTTCAAGTCTTAGGTTTAAAAACTAAACATGCCCCATTATTACAGTATCTTTTTCCTGTTGGCTCTGGACCATCATCAAAAATATGACCATGATGACCACCACATTTTTTACAATGGTACTCAGTTCTTGCATATCCTATATGGTGATCTGTCTTAGTCTCAAAGACATCTGGTAAAGATTCATAAAATGAGGGCCAACCTGAACCACTCTCATATTTTGTTTTTGAATCAAATAATTTTTCATCACAATTTGCACAATGAAAACTTCCCTCTCTTTTTTCATTATTAAGTTCACTTGACCCTGCAAGCTCAGTTCCTTCTTCAAAAAGAATTAATTTTTGTTCTGCAGTTAAATTAGAATTTATTTTTTTTGTCATGATCCTATATATTTAGCACAAGATTGGTGCAATATTGAATGTAATTCTATAAGTTTGTTAAAATCTTTATTATAACCACCGCCTAAAACTCCACAAAATGGTATTCTTTGTGAAGAAAAATTTTCTACAACTAATTCATCTCTTAATCTAATGCCCTCATCAGAAATTTTTAATTTACCTAATCGGTCATTAAAATGAATATCAACTCCTGCTATATAAAAAATAAAATCAAAATTTTCTTTATTTAGTTCGCTTAAATAGTGTTTTAAAGTTTTGATGTAGGCATGATCTTCTAAATTATCCTCAAGCTCTACATCCAAATCACTATTTGATTTTTTGGCTGGATAATTTGTTTTGGAGTGCATACTGAATGTAAAAACACTTCTATTATCTTTGAAAATTTCTGAATTACCATTTCCTTGGTGAACATCTAAATCAACAATTAAAATTTTATTAGCTAAACCTCTATTAATTAAATAATGTGCGGCAACCGCTACATCATTAAAAACACAATACCCAGCACCTCCATCATAATTAGCGTGATGACTACCACCTGCCGTATTACATGAAATACCATAATTAATTGCTAGTTTAGATGCTAAAACAGTTCCACCAGTTGCAACCAAAGATCTTTGTACAACGCTATCTACAAGTGGAAATCCAATTTTTTTTATACCCTCCTTACTAAGCGTTTTGTTTTTTATATCAGAGATATAATTTTTTGAATGTGCGTAACTTAATGTTTCAATTGAACAAGCATATGGTTTGTGAAATTTTTTGACTATTTTATTTTTGATAAGATAATTTGCTAATTCTCCAAACTTTTTAATCGGAAATTTATGATCGTCTCCAATTTTTGCAAAATAATCCTCGTGATTTACAACGGGTAAATCCATGGTTATTCTAAAACTCTAATTGGCTTTTCATTAACACAAGCCTCTAGTCCTTCGATCATTTGATTATAAAAAATACTATAATTTTCAGCTGTCACATAACCTATATGTGGCGTAAGCAATGCATTAGGTAAAAATCTGAGCTTATTATTTTCTGGCAATGGTTCCTTATCATATACATCAATTCCAGCTCCTGCGATCACATTTGTTGATAATGCAATTATTAAGTCATCCTCGTTAACAATAGGACCTCTTGAGGTATTAATTAAAAAGGAAGTTTTTTTCATTTTATCTAATTCCTTCAAAGTTATACAATCTTTATACCTTTCACCTCCTTGAACATGAATTGAAAGTACATCAGAATTCGTAATTAAATCATCCTTACTAGAAGGGAGAACATCTAATTCTTTGCATTTATCAAGACTTAAATTTTCACTCCATGCCATAACTTGCATTCCAAAAGCTTTTCCAATTTTAGCTACTTCTGTACCTACCCTACCCAAACCAATTAAACCTAAGATTTTGCCTTTTAATTCAAAGCCAATTGTTGTTTGCCAGTATCCTTGATACATATTGTCAATTTCTTCCTTAAAATTTCTTGCTAAACCAAGAATTAAAGCCCATGTAAGTTCAGGTGTTGGATTAACATTTATATCTGTTCCACAAACTATAATTTTTCTTTTCTTTGCTGCAGCTAAATCAATAGATTTATTTCTTAATCCACTTGTGATTACAAATTTTAAATTACTTAAGTTTTCGATTAAATTTTTTGTAATTGGAGTTCTTTCTCTCATTATTAAAAGAGCCTCGAAATCAGCTAACTGTTCAATTGCATCTGCTTCATCTGTAAAAGGCTCACTAAAAATCTTAAACTCATATTTTCCAGATAACTTTTCTAAATCTACAAATTGTTGAGCAACATTTTGGTAATCATCTAATATAGCAACTTTAAGCATTTTTAACCTTTTTATTTGATAGTAGTATTCCTGAGATAATAAAACACGCGCCTAAAATATGATAAAACATAAATTTTTCACTAAAAAAAATCATTGCCATTATTGCGCTCAATATTGGCATTAAATGCAAAAAGACACCTGAACGGTTCGCACCAATCATAGAAATTCCTTTTATCCATAAAAGAAAAGATGCCAATCCTGGAAACAAAACAACATAGGATAAAATTAAAATGAAAGGTAACTCTAAATTAATTCTAAAACCAATTTGATACTCAATAAAATAAATAGGTATTAAAAATATTAAACCAAAGGTTATTACTACCTGAAGTAATGAAATTTGAGTTAACTCATATTTTTTACTTTTTAATAATGTAGAATATAATGCCCAGGAGAACATTGCTATTACCATAGTAATGTCACCTTTATTAAAATCTAAATTTTTTAATATTTCTAAATTTGCTTTAGTAATAATTGTAATTACTCCTATAAAAGAAAATATAACTCCTACAATCTGAAATATATTTGTTTTCTCTATTTTTAAAATTGATGAAAACAACATGATCATTACAGGTATAGTTGATATCATCAATACACCGCTTATAACCTGAGTAAAATTTAAAGAATAATAAACAATGGAGTTAAATATTGTTATACTAGTAACTCCTAATATGATGAAAAGCTTATAGTTGTTTAATATATACTTTCTCTTATATAAAATTTCGGGGATTGTAAAAGGTGCTAAAATTAACCAAGCAAAAAACCATCGATAAAAGTTTAAAGAAAAAGGTGGAACCTCATAAAAACTAGCAAGCTTACCAACCACAAAGTTTCCTGCCCAAAAAGTTACTGTTAAAAATAGATATAAATAGGCTAAAAAATTATTGTCTTTCGTCACTTAACTAAATCTAAGCGAGCTATAAGGTTTTAAATTTAAATTTGTATTTTCGTTCGCTATCATTCCTGACACAATCTTTCCAGAAATTGGACCTAAAGTCCATCCCAAATGATGATGGCCGAAACAATAATAAATATTTTTGTAATTTTTTGATGGTCCCATTACAGGTAAAAAATCAGGCAAAGTAGGTCTAAACCCCAACCATTCGTCCTGATGTTCAGGTAAATCACCAAGCATGTACTTTGCATTGGTTATCAAATTCTTTACTCTAGATTTAGACATGGGATTTTCCAAGCCACCAAATTCTACTGTACCAACAACTCTTAATCCTTGTTCCATTGGCGTTATTCCAAATCCACGGTTAGAAAATATTACTGGTCTGCTTAACAAATGGTCACAATTTTTGAAGTGAACGTGATACCCCCTTTCAGTATCCAAAGGTATTTTTTCACCAAGGTTATCAGTTAACTTTTTAGAAAAAGCTCCACAAGCAATTACAGCTTTATCAAAAAAATAATTTTGTGTTTCAGTTTTAAAAATTGGTTTTTCATTATCAAAACCTATATCGGTAATATTAACTTTGTTAAATTTTCCACCTTTTTTTAAAAATAAATCAAACAATTTTAAAAGAATTTTTTTTGGATTACGCGCATGTCTTGCATAAGAATAATATACTCCAGCGTGGTAAAAAGGTTTTATATGTGGTTCAAGATCATGAATTTCAGATTTATTAACCAACTGCTGCTTCACCCCCAATTCTTCTCTTACTCTAATTTCTAACTCTCTACTTTTTAAATCTTTATCATTCCAAATATAAAGAATTCCTTTATTTTCAACTAACCCCTCCAAATCGATTTCATCAAATAATTCATCGTATGCAGGTAGGGCTAAATCTAAAATTTGATGCATATTTTTTGCCGTATGCATCATCTTATTCTTAGTTGTATTCATCATAAATTTTATAAACCAAGGAATCATTTTAGGCACATAATTCCATTTTAAAGCAAGTGGTCCTGTGGAACTTAAAAGCATGGCTGGTACATCTGCTAAAACATCAGTCCTATTTAAGGAAAGAGAAGCATAGGGAGAGAAATGGCCTGCATTACCATAAGAGGCAGCCTGACTACCGGGATTATCTCTATCAAAAATAGTTACATCAAATCCTTTTTTTTGTAAAAATAAAGCATTAGATACACCCTGTATACCAGCTCCAACTATTCCTACTTTAAATATTTTATCCACGTGATTGTTATACAAGTAAAAAATTAAAATATCAGAGTGACAAATTATGCAAATTTAATTTTTTACTAGGCAATAATTTGCTTATGATTGATTTTCGCACTCAATACGATACCAAAACCTATCATAGTTGCCAACATTGAAGAACCTCCATAAGACAATATTGGTAATGGTGAACCTACTATTGGCAATAAGCCAAGAACCATCGAGAGGTTTACTACAATGTAAATAAAAATTGCAAAAGCGTAACCAAAACAAAAAAGCCTAGCAAAATTACTTCTTGAAATTGACCCTATTCTCACAATTCTAAAAATGATTATTGAATATAATATTAAAAGACCAACAGAACCTATGAAACCAAACTCTTCTGAGAACAAGGTAAATATAAAATCTGTATGTTTTTCTGGTAAAAAATCTAGATAACTTTGAGTTCCTTTTAGAAAACCTTTTCCATCAAGTCCGCCTGATCCTATAGCTATTTTAGATTGTATTATTTGATACCCAGCACCAAGAGGGTCTCTGTCTGGGTCTAAAAAAGTTAATATTCTTAATTTTTGATAGGGTTTTAGAAATGAAATTATGAACGGCAGAGATATTAAAAAAGTAATAAAAGAGTACATAAAGTACTTAAACTTCACTCCTCCTAGCCATAAAATTATTAAACCACTTAAGGCTATTAATATTGATGTTCCAAGATCAGGTTGAGATATTACAAAAATAATAGGTATTGTTATCAATGATAGAACAAAAATTATACTAGTGAAAGAGTTAACATTTTCAATTTTTAATCTGTGATAGTATTTTGCTAAACACAGAATAATAGCTACTTTCATTAATTCAGACGGTTGAAGGACAAATAAATATACGTCCATCCATCTTTGTGAACCAGAGGACTTAATTCCAAAAAATGAAACCCAGACTAAAAGCAGAATAATTAACAAATAAATTATATACGAAAAATTATGCCAAAATTTAATATTAAAAAAAGCAACAAAAATCATAAGAGGAAAAAAAACAGCAAGTTTTATAAAATGGTTTTTTGTGTGAAAAAGTACCTCACCTCCGTCGGTCGAGTACATAACAAATAAACTAATTATAGATAGTAATGCAACTGATATTATCAGAATATAATCTAAGTTTTTAATTTTTTGTAAAATTGTAATCTCATTATTCAATCTATCCTTTTGATACATTTAAATACTGATCTCCTCAAAATTAGATTGTTTTTTTCTTAATTCATGTCTGTCAATAATTAACTTAAAAAGTTTTTTTGCAATAGGTGCTGCTGCCTTACTCCCAGATCCACCATGCTCTACAATTATGCTAAGAGCGTACCTTGGATTAATATATGGACCGTACGCAACATACAAAGCATGATCTCTATCTTTGTAAGGAATTTGCTCTAGTTCTAAGTCTAATTCACGTTCCCTTTTACTAATTCTTTTCACCTGCGCTGTTCCAGTTTTACCTGCAAATTGATATTTAGGATCATCTATTCTAGATCTATAAGAAGTTCCAAATCTTTCATTTGTTGAACTAAAAATTGCTTCTTGGACTATTTTAATATTTTTTTTATTTTTAAATAATTTTTTATCTGAACCGTGCAATTCTCCACCTAACATGGATATCTTTGCCTCTTCCAAAGTCATTGGATTATTATCTACTACTATTTTTGGTTTAATTGCATAGCCACCATTTGCAATTTGTGCTGTCATCATACAAAGCTGCAATGGAGTAGATTGTATATAGCCTTGACCTATTCCTGTAATTAATGTTTCTCCTAAAACCCAACCACGATCAAGATTATTTTTTTTCCATTTTGTGCTTGGGAATAGTCCTTTCTTTTCGTTTTCAAAATATTCTCCTAAAACTTTTTTTCCTAAACCAAATTTTTCAGCTGTAATATTTAACCTATCAACTCCCAATAGCCTTGCAACTTCGTAAAAATAAGTATCACAAGATTGCTTCATTGCATTTTTTAAACTTACCCAGCCATGTCCTTTCTCTTTCCAACAATGAAATGTTTGACCATATAATTCTATTTTACCTGTGCATTTAACTTTAAACTTAGTGTCTATAACGTTATTTTCTAAGGCAGATAATGCTACAATTGGTTTTATTGTTGAGCCTGGAGAATAAAGACCTGAAAGGGTTTTATTTATTAAGGGTTTTAAAGGGTTATTTCTAATTAATTGCCATTCGTCTTGGCTTATACCAAAAAGAAATAAATTTGGATCATAAGAAGGCGAAGAATACATAGCAATTATATCTCCTGTATAAATATCCATCACACTAATAGAACCAGCTTTTCCTTTTAATAACTCTCCACAAGCTTTTTGTACCTCTGTATCAACAGTTAAACGAATTTTTGATCCTTGTTTCCCTTTTTGATGTTCAAGTTGATTAATTCTTTTACCGTAAGCATTAACTTCATATCTTTGAATTGCATTTGTTCCTATTAAATGATTTTCAAGTCTTTTTTCTAATCCTAACTTACCGATTTTCATTCCAGGTACAAATCTCTCCTGAACTGTTTCGTTAGCTAAAATTTCCTCTTCATTTGGTTGACTAACATATCCAAGAACATGTGTATATACATCTTTGAAAGGATAATTTCTAGAAATTGTCATTACTGGTTTCACTCCAACCAAGTCATATAAATAATTATTTATTTTAACAAATTGACTCCAAGTTAAATTTTCAGAAACAATTATACTATCCCAAGGTTTCAACTCTGATTTTAATTTTTTAATCTTGGTAATTTTTTTTTCACTTAGATCTAAAAGATTTTTTAATCTCAATAATAAGTAATTAAAATTTTCCACTTGTTCGGGAATAATATGTAATTGATAAACCTTTAAATTTCCTGCAATTATATTTCCAAAATAATCAACTATGTTTCCTCTTGTGGGAGGAAGCTTCCATTCTCTTATTCTATTTTTATCTGATAGTGTAAGATATTTTTTATTTTCGTTTATTTGTAATGAAAATAAGCGAGCTACAATTCCTGCAAAAATTATAACTTTAGCTGCACCAATTATAAACATTCTTCTATTGATGACATCAGTTTTTCTAATTCCTGAATTGGATTTAATCATTTTTTTTACTCACAATTCTAATGTTTAAAAAATTAAAAATTACAAAAAATATTGGATAAAACAAAAACGTAAATCCAGAATTTATTAAGTAGTTTGTATAATCAACTTGAATTAAAAAAATTAGATCAAGTATTATTACTTGAATTGAATTTATTAATAAGATTGTAAATAAAAGTGATATCCAATCCTTTATAAAATTAGGAGAAAGGGTGATATTTCTAATATAGGCTGTAACTGAACAAAGAAGTAAATAACAAAAACTACTAATTCCTAATGGTATTCCGATTACAACATCATTTATTATCCCTGCAAAAAAAATTGCTAAATAACCTAGATGATCTGGATTTCTTAATGTCCAAAAAAAGATTAATAAATATACAAAATTAAACGAAAAATAATCAAGCTTTAGATAATTAAAATCAAATTCATTAAATACAGAAAAAAATAATATTATTAAGGGTAAATAAGAGAAAAAAATTTGCAAAAATGGACTTTTATTTAGTGAAGACATTATTTTTTACTTCCTATTTCATAAGATGTTATTTTTACATAATTTAACTGTGTAAAATCTGAAAAAAATTTTACTTTTCCACTCTGCTCTTTTTTTATTTTTCCAATTGGAATTCCTGGTTTAAACAATCCTCCTAAACCTGATGTATATGCAATAACATCTTCTTCTTGTGATTTTTTCTCGTATTCGTATTGAGTATGTTCGATAATTCCAAAATCACTACCGGTACCAGATATTACAGCTTGAATGTTATTTGGCGCCAAAACTGAGGGTATTTTACTATTTAGGTCAGATAATA
The DNA here is from genome assembly GCA_902628525.1 of uncultured Pelagibacteraceae bacterium. Taxonomy (GTDB): domain Bacteria; phylum Pseudomonadota; class Alphaproteobacteria; order Pelagibacterales; family Pelagibacteraceae; genus Pelagibacter. The sequence continues at coordinate 66,582 of CACOMZ010000001.1, read as the reverse complement.
AAAGTGCTCTAGAGTTAGTGTAATTGACTTCAATAACCTGTCCAACCAAATAAACTCCATCAATAATTGCCATGCCAATTTTTACTTTATCTCTTGTACCTTTGTTTAAAACTATTGATTTTAAATAAGGACTCTCTTTGTCAATTATTACTTTAGCAAATATTTCATTAGATTTAATATTTTCATCAATTAGTGATCTTAACTTTTCATTTTCTTTCACCAAAAAGTCTTCTGATAATTTTTTTTGTTTAAAACTTTCTAATTCAGTTTTAGTTTTATTATAATTTTCATATAAATTCATATGAACATCAAAATTTTGTTTTAAATTTTTGAAATAATTTTCAGGAATAGAAATTAAAAATGAAGATCGATAAATTACTTCATTAATACTTGATTTGATAATTTTAATTGCCTTAAAATTAAAGTTACTTAAAATAATGACGAAAATTGATAAAAAAATTAATGTTAATAGCGAAAATTTTTGTTTATCTTTTTTTTTTAAAAAAGCAGATCTAATGGCAATTACAAAATCATCTCTGCCAGTAGCCATTTCTTTTAATATTCAGATAACATAGTAGAAAAAGTTTCTTCTTGATCCAAAGCCTTGCCCGTTCCAACCGCAACACAAGATAACGGATCATCTGCAACATGAACTGGTAGACCTGTTTCTTTAGAAAATCTTTTATCAATATTTTTTAATAAAGAACCACCCCCTGTAAGAGTTAATCCCATATCAACTAAGTCTGCTGATAGTTCTGGAGGTGTATTTTCAAGAGCATCTTTAATAGCATTAACCATTTCTTTTAGAATATCATTTAAAGCTTCTGCGGTGTCTTCCTCAGTGATATTGACTTCTTTTGGAGTCCCTGATCTAAGGTCTCTACCTTTTACTGGATAAGTATTTGTTCCTGTTGGAATTGCAGTACCCATTTCTTTTTTAATTTTTTCTGCAGTTGTGTCACCTATTAAAAGATTGTATTCTTTTCTCATATAATTGACAATTGCAGTGTCCATCGCATCACCTGCCACTCTTAAAGATTTTGAATAGACTAAACCACCTAATGACATAACTGCTATTTCACTTGTACCTCCACCAATATCCACAATCATTGAACCAGTTGCCTCAGAAATTGGAAGTCCAGCACCAATAGCTGCGGCTATTGGTTCCTCAATTAGTTGAACTCTTCTAGCGCCTGCTGCTAGCGCACTATCTTGAATTGCTTTTCTCTCAACTGGAGTAGAACCTGTTGGTACACAAATTAAAATTCTTGGATTAGCAAAAGTACTTCCTTTATGAACTTTTTTGATAAAATGTTTTATCATTTCCTCTGTAACTATAAAGTCAGCTATCACTCCATCTCTCAAAGGTCTGATAGCACTTATGTTTCCAGGAGTTCTCCCAAGCATCGTCTTTGCTTCATCTCCAACTGCAAGAACATTTTTTTTTCCACCTTGGTCAACGATTGCAACTACTGAAGGCTCATTTAAAACTACCCCCTGTCCTTTTAGGACGACAAGTGTATTTGCTGTTCCTAGATCTATAGCCATATCTTGGCTCCATATTTTTTTTACACTATCAAAAACTCCCATTTAAACTCCCTCTTTTACTTTTTGATGTTGAATATTTTCAGAAAGCGATTTTTTTTCCCTTTTTATCAACATTTTATTCAATGCATTTAAATATGCTTTTGCAGAAGCAACCAATGTATCTGTATCTGCAGATTGACCTACAGTTGTTCTATCGTTTTCTTCAATTTTCACACTTACAGTTGCTTGTGCATCTGTACCTTCGGTAACAGCATGAACTTGGTATAATGATAATTTTACATCATGTTCATATAGTTTTTTTATACATTTAAAAATTGCATCTACTGGGCCATCTCCAGTTTGAGTAGTTTGTTTTATATCCCCAAAAACATCCAATGTCATTTCAGCTCTTTGAGGTTCCCCTGTACCAGCAAAAACTTTTAATGATTTTAAATTTATAGCGTTTATTTTATTATCTACGATTAAACTATCATCTACTAACGCAATTATATCCTCATCGTAAATTTGTTTTTTCTTATCAGCTAAAACTTTGAATTTACCAAAAGCCTCTTGAATAACGTCATCGGTCACATCTGTATATCCTAAATCGTTTAATTTATCTTTAAATGCATGTCGACCTGAATGTTTACCCATAACTAATGAAGTTTTTTTAACACCAACACTTTCTGGAGACATAATCTCATATGTTTCTCTATTCTTTAACATTCCATCTTGATGAATTCCAGACTCGTGCGCAAATGCATTTTTGCCAACTATAGCTTTATTAAACTGAACAGGAAAACCAGTTGCATTTGAAACCATTTTAGATGCTTTACTAATTAGCTCAGTTTTAATTCCAGTATCATAAGGCATTAGGTCATTTCTAGTTTTAATTGCCATCACAATTTCTTCAAGAGCTGCATTCCCTGCTCTTTCTCCAATACCATTGATTGTACATTCAATTTGTCTTACTCCTGCAGATAGTCCAGCCAAAGCATTTGCTACAGCTAATCCTAAATCATTATGACAATGAGCAGATATTATTGCTTTATCAATGTTTGGAACGTTATTCTTAATATGAGTAATTGTTTTAGCAAATTCCTCTGGAATCGAATATCCTACAGTATCAGGAATATTAATAGTTGTTGCTCCACAATTAATTGCAAGTTCAATTGTTTTACACATGAAATCTAAGGTTGTTCTCGTTCCATCCTCACAAGACCATTCAACATCATCTGTAAATTTTTTTGCATAAGTTACACTTTCTTTTACTGCATCTATAACCTGGTCATCAGACATATTAAGTTTATGCTTCATATGAACTGGGCTTGTTGAAATAAAAGTGTGAATTCTAAATCTCTTTGCGAATTTTAAAGACTCGTAGCATGCATCAATATCTTTTTTTTTAGCTCTTGCTAAACCACAAGGAATTGAATTTTTTAAACCTTTACTTATGGCAGATACGGCCTCAAAATCTCCAGGAGATGTTATGGGAAAACCAGCTTCAATAATGTCAATTCCCATATCATCAAACACTCTTGAAATTTGAATTTTTTCCTCGACACTCATTGATGCACCTGGTGATTGCTCACCATCTCTCATAGTGGTATCAAAAATATATACTTTATCTTTGTCGCTCATATCCTTAATTTTTTGAAAATCTATAATACAATCTATAATAGAGATTGCAAAATAATTAGTGAATTTCCAACTTTTTATTAACTATTTTAGACTTATCAAAAATTACTCGAAAATGGACTCGATTTTTGGCATTAGCCTTAAAAGTTCTTTAGTGTATTCATGCCGTGGTTTTATAAAAAGATCTTCTGTAGTTGTGACCTCACATAATTTACCATCTTTTAAAACTCCAATTCTATCACACATTTGTCTTACCACAGGTAAATCGTGACTTATAAATAATATTGTTAGGTTTAATTGTTCTTGTAAATCTTTTAATAAATTTAATATTTGAGCTTGAATACTTACATCTAATGCAGAGGTTGGCTCGTCGCACACCAATAGTCTTGGTTGGGTTGCTAATGCTCTTGCAATTGAAATTCTTTGTCTTTGGCCCCCCGAAAATTCATGAGGATATCTTTCAGCAGATTTTTGTGAAAGTTCAACAGACTCTAGCAAGTCAAATATATAATCATTTAAATCCGAATTTGTTATTGATGGATTGTGAAGTCTAATTGGTTCAGCTACAATATCTTTTACTTTTAATCTACCATTTAAAGAAGAATAAGGATCTTGGAATATCATTTGTATTTGTTTTCTAAATTTCATCATTTCAGTTTTATTCTTTATTTTCGTTACACAAATATTATCAAAAAATATATCTCCAGATGATGGTTGATATAAATTTACAATCAATTTTGCAATTGTAGATTTTCCACTACCACTTTCACCGACCAATCCAAACGCCTCTCCCTCTTTTACTTCAAACGATACATTATTAACAGCCTTCACTGAATTTTTAATATTTTCTGTAAAAAAATTATCATCAAAACTTTTACTTAAATTTTTAATTTCTATCAAATTTTGATGAGTAATTTGTCTTTTATTCCATCTATTTAAAATTTTAATATTATTTTGAAAATCATTTTTATTTTCTTTTTCAATTATAACAAATCTCGAAATTTTTTTATTTGTTGGTGGTACCGAACTAACTAAACTTTTTGTATATGTTTTTTTTGGTTGTGTTAACACATCTTTTGTATTCCCAATTTCCACTAAATTTCCATTTTTCATAACTGCAACTCTATCAGTTGTCTCTGCAATTACTCCCATATCATGTGTGATTAATATCACGGCAAGATTCCTTTCTTTGGTAAGTCTTCTTATTAAATCTAAAATTTGAGATTGAATTGAAACATCTAATGCTGTAGTTGGTTCATCTGCTATCAAAAGTTCAGGCTCGCAACATAACGCTAATGAAATGACTACTCTTTGTCTCATTCCACCTGAAAACTGATGTGGATAGTTATTAAATCTTTTTTCAGCATCTTTTATTCCAACTTCTTTTAATAGATCGACAGATTTATTTTTAGCTTGCTCTCTTGTTAAATTTAAATGTGTTTGAATAGTTTCTATTAATTGTTCACCAATTGTAAGTATTGGGTTAAGTGAAGTTTGTGGGTCTTGGAAAATTAGACCAATTTTTTTTCCCCTGTATTTGATTATATTCGTTGGATCTTCATGAATACTTAGATCTCCTAGAATTACCGACCCACTAGAGACTTTTCCAGGGGCATCAATTAAATTGATGATAGCATTGCCTACAGTGCTTTTTCCAGACCCAGACTCGCCAACCAAACCCAGTATTTCTCCCTTATTTACTTGAATATTAACATTTTTAGCAGCATTAACTGTTTCTTTCCTCATTGGATAGTCAACACTCAAATTTTTAATTTTTAAAAAACTCATTTTTTTAATTTTGGATTTAATGTATCCCTCATCCAATCTCCTAAAAGATTAATTGAAAAAGCTAAAATCACTAAAAAAATTGCTGGAAAAAAAGTTATCCACCATTCTCCTGAAAATAAGAAATCATTTCCCAATCTTATTAAAGTTCCTAGTGATGGAGTAGTTGGGGGTACACCAACACCTAAAAAACTTAAAGTTGACTCTGCTATTATTGCTAGCGCTAACCCAATAGTTCCAATTACCAAAACTGGTCTTAAAATATTTGGCAAAATATGTTTAAACATTATTATTAAGTTTGAAACTCCAATAATTGTTGATGCAGAAACATAGTCTTTATTTTTTTCAACTAAGGTTGCTGCTCTTGAAACACGAGCAAATTGTGGCCACTCTGAAATTCCAATCGCAAATATTAAAACATAAATGGCCATTTCATCATGCATCTCTCTTGAAATAAGTCCTCTTGCAATTCCGTCAACAAGAAGTGCCATTAGAATACTTGGAACTGTAAGTTGTACATCTGTGAGCCTCATTACTATCATTTCATATTTCCCACCAAAAAAACCAGCCGTTAATCCTAAACCAACACCAAGTATTAAACTAAATATGATTGCTGAAAAACCTACAATTAATGAAATTCTGGAACCATATAAAATTGTAGATAACATATCCCTACCTTGACCATCTGTACCTAATATAAATTTTGCAAGACCATCATCTGTCCATGATGGAGGTGTAAATGCATCCATTAAAGACAGAGAAGATGGATCAAATGGATTATATGGAGTTACAAATTCAACAAAAAATGAGCAGAAAAAAATTACTAATAAAATAGCTGAAGATATAATAGCTGTTGGTGATTTAATAAAGCTATGGTAAATATCACTATCTTTAATTCTTTCCCATGTATTTAATAAATTACTATCCACTAGCTACATCTCCTTTAACCCTAATTCTTGGATCAATAAAATAATATAAAATATCAACTATAAAGTTTATCATTACGAATACAAAAGCTATAAAAACTAAGTATGCTGACATGATTGGTATATCAACAAATTGAACTGCTTGAATAAATAAAAAACCCATTCCAGGCCATTGAAAAACAGTTTCAGTAATTATTGAAAATGCAATTAAGGTTCCAATATTTATTCCTGCAATTGTAATCACAGGAATTAATCCATTTTTTAGCGCATGCTTATACTTTATACTTTTTTCACTTATACCACGCGCACGAGCAAATTTTATATAGTCTGTTTGTAATATTTCCATCATTTCAGCTCTTACAAGTCTTATGATGTATGTCATTTGAAAAAGGCTTAATGTTACGGATGGAAGAATTATAGCTTTTAATCCTGATATTGTTAAAAATCCTGTTGTCCAAAAACCGATATCAATTACCTCACCTCTTCCAAAAGATGGGAGTATTCCTAAAATTACTGCAAATAAATAAATAAATAAAATACCAATAACAAATGTGGGTAGAGAAACTCCTAATAAAGAGACAGCTAGGATAATATCACTTAAAAATCCCTTTCTATTTATGCCTGTGTATACTCCTAATAAAGTTCCAGTGATTAGAGCTATTAATGCTGAAATAACTACTAGCTCAATAGTTGCTGGTAATCTTTCAACTATTAATTCAGAAACTGGTCGTCTTAATTGATATGATATTCCAAACTCTCCTTTAGAGGCATTGACAACGAATCTAGTAAATTGAACATGAATTGGATCCATTAATCCTAATGTTTCTCTTAATTCAGCTCTTTCTTCATCTGAAGTTTCTTCACCAACCATATTATTAATTGGATCTCCAACAAAATTAAATAAAGAGAAAGATACAAAGGCAACGACAAGCATTACCAGAGCTGACTGAAATAGGCGTTTGAAAAAATATTTTATCAATTTAAGAGGATTTTGTATTTACAAGCCCTTTATTTTTATAAAGGGCTTGTAATAATTTTTACTTATTTAGAACCGTAAACAGCAGTTTTAAATAATGGTTCATTGTTAGGTCTTATAGGAACACTAACATTGCTTTTTGATGCCCATGAAATTACTTGGTGATGTAAAGGCAAATAAGAAATGTCATCTTTTACAATTTTCCAAGCTTTTGCAATTGCAGCATTTCTTTTTTCTAAATCAACTTCACCTTCCATAACTCTAATAGCAGCATCTACATCAGCATTACTGAAGTTAACTTTATTCCAACTTGCACCTGTTTCATATAAATAATGAAAAACATAATGACTATCTAAAGTTGGAACACCCCATCCTAGCATATAGAAATCTCCTTGATTATCTTTGAGCTCCTTGAAGTGCTTGCTTTTTGTTTGAGCAAACAAGTTAACGTTAACACCAATTTTTCCTAACATTCCAACAACAGCTGTGCAAATTGCTTCATCGTTCACATATCTATCATTTGGACATCTTAACTCTACATTGAATCCATTGGGATAACCTGCATCTGCTAAAAGTTTTTTTGCAGCATCTACATCATAAGGTAATCTTTTATCAAGTTCAGCAGTGTAACCATTTACTCCAGGAAACGTTATGATACCTGCAGGCTCACTCAAACCTCTCATAACTTTTTTCTTAATGGCTTCAATATCTATTGCTTGATAAAGAGCTTGTCTAACTTCCTTTTTCTTAAATGGATTATCACCTGTATTTCCAGTTCTCAATTTATCTGCTGATTGATCCATACCTAAAAAAATAGTTCTCATCTGAGCTGTGCTTTCAACTTTGTGACCTGAAGAAAAACCTATTCTCTTTAAATCCTGCACTGGTGCATCTGTAACTAAATCAATTTCACCAGATAATAAAGCTGCTACCCTTGTTGCAGCATTTTTAATTGGCAGTAATTCAATTGAAGATAAACCTTTATCTTTCATTTCCCCCCACCAATATTTATTTTTTTTGAAAACTGTTTTAGTATTCGGCTCTCTTTTTGTTATTCTAAAAGGACCAGTTCCCAAAGCATTTGTCGCTGAATATGTTTCTTGCCCAGCATCCCAATTTTGAGGAGCCATTGCAAAATTTTTCTCCGACCAAGATTTAGACATTATAAAAATGTTTGATAATTGGTTTAAAAGAATAGGATTTGGTTTGCTTGTTGTTATTTTAACAGCATAATCTCCTACTGCTTCTACGTTTGAGACTGTAGAAATATATTCTTTAAAATCTGATGTTCTTTGTTTAGCTCTTAAGATACTAAATACAACGTCTGCAGAAGTCATTCCAGAGCCGTCGGAAAATTTTACGTCCTGTCTTAGAGTAAATATCCATGTATTTGGATCTGTAGTCTTCCATTTTGTTGCTAAAGCTGGTCCAATTTTCATATCTAAGCCTCGCTCAACAAGTGCCTCGTAAACTTGTCTAGAAACTTGAGTGGTTGGACCTTCATTTTGTGCATGTGGATCTAGAGTTAAACTGTCTCCTTGCATAGACCACTTAATTGTTTGTGCCGATGCTGAAGAAAATCCAAGAACTAGAACAAATGACAATAATATTTTTACTATATTTTTAATATTCATTGTAACCCTCGTTTTTAAATTTATTTAAAAAAGTATAAGTGAAATATTAAGATTATAGTAGTAATAATTCACCTTAAAAATTAACTTTTATCGCTATCTACTAATTTTTTCTTACTAATCCAAGGCATCATAGCTCTAAGTTCTGCGCCAACTTTTTCTACTGGGTGCTCTGCCAATTTTGCTCTTGTTGCAAGAAAATTCTTTTGACCATTTTTGCACTCATCCATCCACTCTTTGGTGAATTTTCCAGATTGAATATCGTCTAAAACTTCTTTCATTCTTTTCTTGGTTTCTTCTTTGTTAATTATTCTAGGGCCTGATTGATATTCTCCATACTCAGCTGTATTTGAAATGGAATAATTCATATTTGCAATTCCACCTTCGTAAATTAAATCTACGATCAATTTTACTTCATGGACTGTTTCAAAATAAGCCATCTCAGGTTCGTAGCCTGCCTCAACTAAAGTTTCATATCCATTTTTAATTAATTCAACTAAACCTCCACAAAGTACAGTTTGTTCACCAAATAAATCTGTTTCAACTTCATCTTTAAATGTAGTTTCAATAATTCCTGATCTACCACCGCCTACAGCAGATGCATACGACAAAGCTAAGTCTCTTGCTTTTCCAGAACCATTTTGATGTACAGCAAACAGGCACGGTACTCCTCCACCTTTTTCATATTCACTTCTTACTAAATGACCAGGTCCTTTTGGGGCAACCATAAACACATCTAAATCTTTTCTAGCTTTAATTAAATCATAATGAACATTCAAACCATGAGCAAAAGCGATGCTTGTTCCCTCTTTTACTCTTTGCTCGATATGATTTTTATAAATTTCAGCTTGTAACTCATCTGGAGTAAGAATCATAACTACATCTGCCCAAGCCGCTGCATCAGATAAATTCATGACTTTTAATCCCTTGGATTCTGCTTTTGCAGCACTTGAAGAGCCATCTCTTAATGCTACGACTATATCTTTTACTCCACTATCTTTCAAATTTAACGCATGCGCATGTCCTTGACTACCATAACCAAAAATAGCAACCTTTTTACTTTTAATTAAATTTACATCTGCGTCTTTTTCATAAAACATTTTCATCTTATATCTCCTTTAATTAATTAAATATTTTAGCACCTCTAGTCATAGCAACTGCCCCAGTTCTCGAAGTACTTATTAGACCTAGTGGCTTTAATTTTTTATTCATTGTATCAATTTCTCGTCTAAGAGCTGTAATTTGTATTACTGCTGATGATTTAGTTTGATCTAATATTATTGGATTAAATTTTTTACAAACGTTTAAGCATTTATCAATTTTGCTTTTCTTGCCAACAAATTTAAATAATGCCATTTCTTTAAAAATTACATTTTTATCTTCCCTTTTAAACTCAGCAACTTTATGAACTGGAACCAATTTTGTTAATTGCAATCTAATTTGCTCAATTACTTGTGGCGTCCCGGTGGTGACAATTGTTATTCTTGAAATATTTTTTACTGGATCAATTTCTGCAACAGCCAATGACTCGATATTATATCCCCTCCCAGAGAATAGCCCCACAACTCTAGCCAAAACACCGGCCTCATTATCTACCCAGACAACAAATATATATGTATCAGATTTTTGTTTTTTTGTAGGTACACTATAGGCTGATTTTGATTTTGGCATGTTTTAAACTAAGGCTTTGCCTTTTCCCTTAATTTTATTATCTTCTTGATCATTCGGGCCCAAGATCATTTGATTATGTGGTTTGCCAGATGGTATCATTGGAAAACAGTTCTCATTCGGATCGACATGACAATCAAAAATAACTGGCCCATCATAATCAACCATTTCTTGGATTTTTTCATCTAGATCTGCAGGATTATCTGCCTTAATACCTTTACATCCATATGCTTCTGCCATCTTCATAAAATCTGGCAAAGCTTCGGAATAGCTTTCAGAATAATTTTTTTCATGTAATAATTCCTGCCACTGTCTTACCATTCCCATATATTGATTATTTAAAATAAAAATCTTTATTGGCAAATTATACTGAACAGCTGTAGACATTTCTTGCATAGTCATTAATACAGAAGCCTCACCTGCAATATCAACTACTAATTTTTCAGGATGAGCAATTTGGACACCGACTGCAGCAGGTAATCCATATCCCATTGTACCCAAACCACCAGATGTCATCCATCTATTTGGCTTATTAAACTTATAATGTTGAGCTGCCCACATTTGATGTTGGCCTACTTCGGTAGTTACGTATGTATCTTTCTTTTTTGTTAATTCATAAAGTCTTTGAACTGCATACTGTGGCTTAATAGTTTCATCACTATTAATAAAGTTTAATGAATCTTTTTTTCTCCATTTTTCTATCTGTTCCCACCACTTTGCAATATTTGATTTATTCGATTTACCATTACCATTTTTAATTTTAACAATAGTTTTATTAATTTTATTAATTACACTGGAAACGTCTCCTACAATTGCAAGATCAACTTTAATAATTTTATTTATGGAGGAAGGATCAATATCAATATGAACTTTTTTAGAATTTGGAGAAAACTCATCAATTTTTCCGGTTATTCGGTCATCGAATCGTGCTCCAATATTTATTAATAAATCACAGTCATGCATTGCATTATTTGCTTCATAGGTACCGTGCATTCCAAGCATTCCTAGAAACTGGTTATCGTCTCCTGGAAAAGCTCCTAAACCTTGCAAAGTTGAAGTTATTGGAAACCCGGTTAAATTAGCAAATTCTCTTAAGGCTTCACTTGCCTTTGGACCAGAATTTATAACGCCTCCACCACTATAGATAATAGGTTTTTTTGATTTACCTAATAATTTAATTAACTCTTTAATATCATTTTGAGAAAATTTATTATGTGATTTGCCATTTAATTTTTTTTGTATTTTTGGTTTATTATATTTTGCCTTTGCAAATTGTATGTCTTTTGGAATATCAATTAATACTGGTCCTGGTCTTCCAGTTGTAGCTACTTTAAAAGCTTCATGCATAATATTTGATAAATCATTAACATCTTTAACTAACCAATTATGTTTAGTACAAGGCCTAGTGATACCAGTGGTGTCACATTCTTGAAAAGCGTCTGTACCAATTAAATGAGTTGGAACCTGACCTGATATACAAACAAGTGGGACTGAATCCATATAGGCGTCCGTCAAAGCCGTGACTACGTTTGTAGCTCCAGGTCCCGAGGTAACGAGAACAACACCTGGTTTACCTGATGATCTCGCATAACCTTCGGCTGCATGTCCTGCTCCCTGTTCATGTCTAACTAAAATATGTTTAATCGATGAGTGATTTTTTAATTCGTCATAAATTGGTAGAACCGCGCCACCAGGATATCCAAAAATATGTTCTACCTTTTGATCTTCAAGGCACTTAAAAACAATTTCTGCTCCTGTATATAATTTTGGCATTCAGCAATCTAGCTGAAGTTGTACTCATTGGTCAAGTTTAAGAATGAATATTTTAAATTTTTTTTAAAAATTTACTGAGGTCTTGTGGCCTTAACTTTATCCAGGTCATCATATTGCCTCTTGCCCAAGTGCTTTGTCTTTTTGCATATTGTCTAGTTTTTATTGATATTTTTTCTTTAATTTCACCCAATTCCTTTTTTTTACTAAGATATTCTTTAATCTCACTAATCCCAATTGCTTTTAAAACGCTCAAATCTTTTTTAATTTTTAATTTTAAAAAGTCTTTTACCTCTTTAATAGCTCCTTTTTTTATCATTTGTTCTGTTCTAGTATTAATGCGCTCTATCAGTTCATGACGAGGGTAATTAATATAAATTTTTACGAAATCATCTTTAGAGAAATCTGATTTGGTATTTTCGAACCACTCATATAATGATTTTTTTGTAAATTTTTTCACCTCGTAAGCTCTTATTGATCTCTGTGAGTCAGAGGGATTAATTTTTCCTTTATATGTGGAGTCAATTTTTAAAAGTTTTTTAAAGAACTCTCTTTGTCCCAATCTTTGATGTAAATTTCTAATCTCGTTTCTGTGTCTCGCAGGAATATTTGGGATCTTTACAAGCCCATCTGTAAGTGCTTTAAAATATAATCCTGTACCTCCAACCAGTATTGGTATCATATTTTTTTTTTGAATTTTTTTTATTTTTTGACTAGCAAGTTTAAGCCAATCCCCAGTTGAAAAACTTTTTTTAGCGTCATGAAAACCATATAAATGATGTTTGATTTTTTGATATTTTTTTGGATCGGGTCTAGCGGAAAGAATTCTTAATTGTTTATAAATTTGCATAGAGTCTGCATTAATTATTTCTCCATTAATTTTTTTTGCAAGTTGTATAGCGAAAGAAGATTTACCTGAGGCAGTAGGTCCAGAAATTAATACAATCTTGGATTTAAAATCCATTATCAGTCTAAATTAACACCTATATATCTACGTTGATTTTGATTATTATATATTGCAAGCAACACAGTTTTTTGATTTGAGTTCTTAACTTCATTAATTATTTCTCTTAAATCCTCAACTGATCTAATTTTTTTCTTTTGGGCTTCAATAATAATACTACTAGGCTGAATTGAATCTGCTAAAGGACTATTAGCTGCAATTTTTGTTATAACCAAACCACTTGTTTGATTGGGTAAATTACGATTTTTTATGTCTTCTTTGTTTAAAGGTCTTACTGCTATTTTTAAACTTTCTATTACTTCTTCAATTTTTTGTTCTTCATTTTCTTGATTCTTACTAATTTTAAAATCATCAGATGTTTCCAATCTTCCTAGTATTACATTTTTCGTAATTTCTTTTTTATCTCTCCATATTTTTACTTTGACATCTTTTCCAACTTCTGTTCTTGCAACAATAGCTGGTAGTTCTTTCATTTGATTAATTTTTTCTCCATTAAATTCTAAAATAATATCACCAGCTTGAATTCCTGCTTTTTCTGAAGGACTATTTTCTGCAACACTTGCAACTAGTGCCCCTCTTGGTTTATCTAATTTTTCAACATCAGCAATTTCTTTTGTTACATCTTGAATTCTAACTCCCAACCAACCTCTTTTAGTTTCACCAAATTCAATTAGTTGACTTATAACTATTTGTGCACTGTTTGAAGGTATTGAAAATCCAATTCCAATTGAACCATTTCGGCCCAAAATTGCAGTGTTTATTCCTATAACATTCCCATTCATATCAAACAAAGGACCTCCAGAATTTCCTGAATTTATAGAGGCATCTGTTTGTATAAAATCTTCATATCTAGATAATCCTATAGATCTATTTCTTGCTGATATAATTCCAGCAGTTACAGTTCCACCTAAACCAAAAGGATTTCCAATTGCAATTACCCAGTCTCCAATTCGAGCTTTGTCAGAATCTCCAAACTCTACTGGGATAAATTTTTCATCTGTCTCCAATTGCAAGACCGCAATATCCATTAGTGGGTCTGCACCTAAAACTTTTGCATTGAATTCCTGATCTCCATTAACTCTTACAATGATATCATCTGCATCTTGTATTACATGGTTATTTGTTACAATAATTCCTTTTTCATCAATTATGAAACCAGAACCTAGAGCAGCAGACTTTCTCTCTTGAGGCGTTCCAAATTCTTTAAACATGTCCTCAAAAGGTGATCCTGGAGGAAAATTAAATGGCAACGGGTTAGCATTTGTAACCACAGTTGTTGAAGTGGAAATATTTACTACTGACGGCATTAACTTTTCTGCAAGATCTGCAAAAGACACTGGGACTGGTTTTGAGATAGCTTTAAAAGAAAAACTAAGAGTTATTAAAATTGATATGAATGTTAATTTTATTTTCTGCATATTAACTTTTAATATAATAAATAATAACGAAGCCTAGTATTGCGAAAAAAATTCCTCCAAACCTTAACTGACTATCATTTATTAATTCCAATTTTTTTAACATATTTTTCATTTTTGATGGAAATAAGGCATATAAAATTCCTTCAATAAATAAAAAAAGACCGAAAGCTATAACTAGCTCTTTCATCTAAAATTATTGTTTATTATTAGAATTTATATTTCCAAAAAATTTAAAAAATTCACTATCAGGTGATAAAATCATAGAAGTTTCTCCAGCATTAAATGCTTTGCCGTAAGCTTGCATTGATCTATAAAACGCAAAAAATTCAGGGTCTTGTCCAAATGCTTCAGCAAAAATTTTATTTCTTTCACCGTCACCCTCACCTTTCATTATCTCTGATTGTTTTTGAGCATCTGCTAAAATTACTGTAACCTCTTTATCAGCTGTTGAGGTTATTGTTACTGCCATCTCAGCTCCTTTTGCTCTAAATTCCTTGGCTTCTCTTTCCCTTTCAGTTTGCATTCTTCTATAAATTGCATCACTGTTTGCTTGTGGAAGATCTGCTCTTTTAATTCTTACATCAACAATGTTAATTCCAAAGTTTTGCGCCTCGTTATTTACTCCTTCTTTAATTAAAGACATTTGCTTAGATCTATCTTTCGATAATAAAGTCTGTAACTCTTCTTGACCTAATACATTTCTGATTCTTGAATTTATAATTGTAGACAATCTTGACCTTGCAACTCTCTCATTTCCAACTGATATATAAAATTTTAATGGATCTACAATTTGGAATCTTGCAAATGCATCAACAATTAAACGTTTTTGATCTGATGCAATAACTTCTTCGGGCGGGGCATCTAAATTTAAAATTCTTTTGTCTAAATAGACAACGTTTTGAATAAATGGAATCTTAAAGTTTAATCCTGGCTTCATAATTATTCTTTTTGGATCACCAAATTGAAGAATGATGGCTTGATTAACTTCTTTTACAATAATAATTGATAAATAAGCCACAACACCAAGTGCAACCAACAAACCTATTAATATTTTTCCAACTTTCATTTTAATTATTCTCTTTCTTTTTTAGTTCAGGTAAGGGTAAATAAGGTACTACACCAGATCCCGACTCTTTATCTATAATTATTTTATTAATATCAGCTAAAACGGTTTCCATAGTTTCTAAAAACATTCTCTCTTGAGTTACTTGTTTTGCTTTTGCGTATTCATTATAGATTGCTAAAAATCTACTTGCTTCACCTTCTGCCTTAGCTACTACCTCTTTTTTATATGCTTCTGCAGCTTGAAGAATTTTTTGAGCTTCTCCTCGTGCTCTTGGAATAACGTCGTTAGCATAAGCTTCAGCCTCGTTTTTTGATCTTTCCATATCTGCTCTTGCAGCTTGGACATCTCTAAAAGCATCAATTACTTGATCAGGTGGATCAGCTTTTTGAGTTTGTACTTGTGTAATTTGAATACCACTTTCATAATCATCTAAAATAGATTGAATAATTTCCTGTGTCTCAACCTCAATTTTGGATCTTCCCTCTGTTAAAATTGGTTGAATATCACTTTTGGCTATAACTTCCCTCATAGCCGTTTCTGCGGCCGCTTTTACTGTACCTTCTGGATCTTGTATTTTAAATAAAAAATTACCTGCATCTTTAATTACCCAAAATACTGAAAAATCAATGTTTACAATATTTTCATCTCCGGTTAACATCAAACTTTCTTGTGGAACATCAGCAACTCCACCACCAGTGGAGAAACCACTGTCTCTCTCAGATCTAAACCCAATGTCCATTCTATTTACCTTAGTGACTTTTGGCGTTTGAACTGTTTCTACTGGAAAAGGTATATGATAGTTTAGTCCTGGCTGAGTGGTCTTAGTAAACTTTCCAAATCTTAAAACAACTCCTTGCTCGTCGGGTAGCACTCTATATAAACCACTTGCTAACCAAATAAACAGTAATATTAATAAAATTAATCCTGCAGATCTGCTACTTGAACTTTTTCCTCCTGGTAAAAATCTTTTAATTTTATCCTGAAATTCTCTGATAATTGCATCAATATCTGGTGGGGTTGGCCCTCTGCCAGATCCATTACCATTACCACCACCACCTCCTGGAGGTGATCCCCATGGACTTCCGCCTCTACCTCTGAAATCGTCTGACATATGAAGTATATAGTGTCTTTATTGTAAAAAACAAGTAATGATGGTTTTATGACTGATAAAAAGCCAGAACTAAGTGACGCAATGAAAAGTAGGCTAAAGCCAAAGAAATTTACCAAAAACCCTATCTTAGGAACCAAATTTACAATCGCGATTTCAAGTGCAAAAGGAGGTGTGGGAAAATCGACTTTTGCAACAAATCTAGCATTAGCTCTAAAACAAATTGGTTGCAAAGTTGGTTTGCTAGACGCAGATATTTACGGTCCATCAATTCCAAAAATGTTTAACATAAATGAAAAGCCAAAAAGTGATGGTCAAAAATTAGATCCAATCACAAAGTATGAAATTCAATGTATGTCCATTGGTTTTTTAACTGATCAACAAACACCAATGATTTGGCGAGGTCCAATGGTAACAAGTGCAATTAAAACCTTCACCCAAAAGGTAAATTGGAAAGATTTAGATTTTATAATTGTCGATATGCCGCCAGGCACAGGTGATACTCAATTAACATTTTCACAAGAAATTAAAATGGATGGAGCAATCATAGTATCTACTCCTCAAGAGGTTGCTCTTTTAGATGTAAAAAGGGGAATTAAAATGTTTGATAAACTTGGAGTTAAAATAATTGGTTTAGTTGACAACATGAGCTTTTTTATAGCAGA
Organism: uncultured Pelagibacteraceae bacterium; assembly: GCA_902628525.1. GTDB lineage: Bacteria > Pseudomonadota > Alphaproteobacteria > Pelagibacterales > Pelagibacteraceae > Pelagibacter. The sequence continues at coordinate 49,440 of CACOMZ010000001.1, read as the reverse complement.
TGATGGAAAAAAATATAAAATATTTGGTGAAGGTGGAGTTAAGAAGACTGCTGAAGAATTCAAAAAAGAATTTTTAGGAGAAATACCTATAAATTCTGAAGTTGGGAAAAAGAGTGATGAAGGTAAGCCAATAGTTGAAGCTGATCCTGAACATGAAATTTCAAAAGTATATTTAGATTTTGCAATAAAGATTAAATCAATCTATCTTTAAGATCAAAAGCTGTCATTAATTCATTCCATTCTCTTTTAGAAAGACCCGAGCTATCTACATCAACTTTTTCTCCTTTAATAATTTTCTGTATTATAGTTTTTCCTTTTGCAGAAACTTCCGTTCCACCTACTCTATAATCCATAAATGCTTCGTAGGTTATAGGTACCCATTTTTTAACTGTATCTAACATTATATCTGCGTAAACTCTTATTTCATATTGTGCATGACTATCAGCTCTTAATCTTAAAAAATTCATCAAGTTTAACAAATCAGTTTTCCAATACCATTGGGTATAAGTATTTAATGTTAAATTCATTCTTGCAAGTTCTCTTGCTAATCCTTTTTTGTTTTCATCAATAGTTGATCCATCGTATCTTTCATTAAGCATAGTTTCATAATTATCATAAGTTCTCTCAGCATCAGTTTTTAAGAGATTTAAAACTTCATCTGCTTGCTTCCCTTCGAGAATATCTCCTCTTCCTTGCCTGTTACTAATAGATTGTGCTGCTAAATTATCAGCAGAGGGCAAATAAAATTCTTTATCTAAAATTGAATATCTTGCGGAGTATTCATTTACATTTGCTGTTCTATGTCTAATCCATTGTCTAGCAATAAATATGGGAAGCTTTATATGATATTTAATTTCACACATCTCAAATGGAGTACTATGCCAATGTCTCATTAAATATTTTATTAAACCTTTATCTGTTGAAACTTGTTTAGTACCTTTTCCATAAGAAACTCTGGCAGACTGAACTATCGACGTGTCATCACCCATATAGTCAACAACTCTTACAAAGCCATGATCTAAGGCTGGCAGTGCTTCATAAAGTATTTTTTCAAGCTCAGGAGATGTAACTCTTTTAGTTTGATTACTTTGTGATTGTTGGTTTTTAATCTCTTCTGATTGTTCTTTGGTTAATTTCATGAATGTTATTGAATCTATTGTAATTCCTTTTATATTAATAATGTTGGATTTCCAACTACGACGATAAACGAATTTCGTAATAACCATTGCGGACGTGGGGGCAGTACCCACCACCTCCACCATTACAACTTGCGGGGGTGAACTAGATTCGACGGATGACTAAAAGTTATTCTTTCGTTCGGGATTGTTCCACCGTAACGGGCTAATTTATAATTGCTAACGAAAGTTACGCACTTGCTGCCTAATTAACATTGTTAATTAAGCAAACGGGGTCCGGGGCACCTGGCAACAGAACGCCCCTAATAAAAAATTGTATTTAAAAATAAATTAAAGGTTTATTAGACAATGTTTAATTATTAAAAAAGTAATTATTGCTTTATAAATATAAAATTATAAACTTTCTTAAATCTACCATCAATAGACATATTATCAGTATGTTTTTTATGTAGAAATTTAAAATTGTACTTTTTCATTAAATTTAAAACTTTTTCATATTGTTGTTTGAAGTTTTCATTTATTTCAATAGATATACTCTTTACTTTTTTATCAATTAAAAATTTATTACCTCCTTCAAGTATTAGGTGTTCAATACCATCTACATCAATTTTAATATAATCAGGAATATCTAAAATTGAATTTTCAATAAAATAATTCATAGTTGTTCCAAGCGAAATATATTTCATGTTTGGTTCAAACTCTTTTCCTTCAAAATTATATTTTTCACCAAATGTGTTTGATGATCCTCCCTCAATAAAATGACTTTCATTCATCTGTTGAAAAGTATTTATTTTATTAGTAAGAGAGATTGGAATTACCTTTATTTTTTTCTCTAAATTATTGATTGATATATTTCTTGTTAATACTCTATAATTTGAACTTGAAGGTTCAAAAGCGATAGTTGTAGATTTAGGATTTTTTAAAGAATTATAAATCGAATATAAACCTATATTTGCTCCAACATCCCAAAAAATTAAATTTTCTTTTTTTTCAAAACTATTTATCCATTCAATTGTTTCGGGCTCTTTAGAAAAATATGTATCAACTCTAAAATTTGTTACTATATTAGGTACAAATAACTTAATTTCATTATCTAAAATTTTAATAGATTTATATGACCTCTCTTGAAGAAAATTATTAAACCAAAATATTACACTCCTTTTTGTTATAATTTTAAAGATCTTATCTAAAAAAACGATAATTCTAAAAATTTTACAGGATAGTTTTTTTAACATTTTTGTTTAATAGCAATATATAAGTTTGATTTAATAATTATTTTAAATTGATTAGAATATAAAGTACAATTATTATTTAGTTTAGATTAAATTTTTTTTTTATTTTAGAATAAAAGTTTCTTAAAACTCTTTCAATTTTAATAAATTTTAATGTCTTTGTGATAATGTAAGTAAAAAAATATTTTCTTGTTATCCTACTTACATTATTTAATTCTGATGCCTTATCAAACATCATTTCTGATTTTTTATCTGTTTTTTTATAAAGCGCAAAAATATATTCATTATCTCTTGCGTAATCAATTTTAATTAGTTTAAATTTATTATTTAAAAAAAAATAATTTAAAGTATTAAAACTAAAATAGTAGTTATGAGCATTTTGTATACTTTGTAATTTATTTATGTGACCAGGTACTTCGATGAAAAGATACTTGTTAGTAATATTACACAACAGATTTGCATTTTTTTTTAAATCACTTAAATGCTCGAAAACATGTGTCAATAACACTAAATCGCTCTTATCTTCTACATCTTCAATAAAACCTATTTTAGAATTTAAACCTAGCTCACTATGAACCTTATGATAAACTTCCGAGGGTTCAATTCCATATGTTTTTTTACCAATAGATTTAAAATCAACTAACTTTTTTCCTTTCCCACATCCAATATCTAATACAGTTTTAAAATCTTTAATTTCTTTATTAATAAAATCAAAATATAAATTAGAATAGTAATTATTAAAAACGGGTTTTTTTGGAATAGATGGTTTATAATCTCTCATTTCCTTTAGAGTGCTTTTGAATAATTCTTCTTTATCAATATTTTTTACACTTGGCTCATAAATTAATCTATATAAGTCAGATTTATAAAAAAGTTTATTCGATCTTTTAGTCATTCTTGGATTGGAAAACATTAGACCACAATTTTTACATAAACATGTTTTTTGACTTATTCCATAGCGATCATTGTTAAATAACACTTTAAAGTTTTTAGAGCTACAAATTTCACAAGTTATCAATTTTTCATATTTAATATCCAAGTTATTATTAAATTTTTTTACTGCCTCAATTTGAGATGGTGATAAATCTGTTAAATATATATATTCTTTGAACATTGTATTTTATTAAGAATTAGCTAATTGCATTATCAACTTTAATGTTCATTATTATAAGGTATATTTTCAGCTAAATTAAGTATCATATAGTATTCTATCACCACAAAAAACTTCAAAAAATGATTATTAATTAGGTGTACGTGTCATTTTTATTTACATACAAAAAAATAATTTAAAATAAAATATAATATAAATATGATCAAAAATAAAATTATAAAAATTTCTTCTTTAAATAAGGTAAGGATACTTTAAACGTAATAGACGATGAGAAAAATAATCAATTATAGTATATTCCTCTTTTTAGTCCTTTTGTTATTGGTGGGATATTTCATTAATAAAAAAAATTCCTTTTCTAAAAAAAATGAAATTGGAAATTTTGCAATGCAGTTAAATATTAGAAATCAACAAATTGCAAAAATTCAAAAAAATTTACTTATAAATGAGAATAATATTAACAATATAATTAATCCAAAAAGTATAGAATTTAAAAAAAAATTTGAAAATTTAAAATTAAGTAAGTTTATTGATCAAAGGTTATTAAAAGAAAAAAAACTTGATAAACATCTTGATAAATATCTCTTTTCTAAGTTTACGACATCAGATATTTTATTTAGTGGAAATATAAATGCTAATGGGACTGCTTACATTGATTTTTTTAATAATGATCAAAATTTAATTTTAGCTACATATGATGGAATTTTTGCATTCTCTGATTTAGATAATATTAAAAATTTTAAGAAAATTAATTCTAACTTTAAGCAGTTCATAGACTATGGCGAATTTTATTCAAATTTACAGTATGGCATAAAAGATATTTTTATAGATAACAATATAATTTATGTGTCTTATATAGATCAGGAAAAAAAAGATTGCTATGATTTAAAAATTATTACTGCAAACTTAAATTTCGAATTTTTAAACTTTAAAGAATTTTTTAAACCCTCAAATTGTATTGATACAAATAATTCACACGGATATTGGGCTCATCAAGGTGCTGGTGGTCGAATTTTTTTGTTAGATGATGAAAATATACTTTTTACAACTGGAGATTTTAGAAACAGACCTCTTGCACAAAATTTAAAAAGCGATTTTGGTAAAATAATAAAAATTAATCTGAAATCAAAAAAAAGTGAAATCGTTTCAAGTGGACATAGAAATCCACAAGGTTTATTTTATAGTAAAAAATTTGATTTTATTTTATCAACTGAACATGGACCTAAAGGTGGTGATGAAATAAATTTAAATCTTAATCCATTTGCTAAAATAAAAAACTTTGGTTGGCCAATCTCCTCATATGGTGAACATTACCATAAGAATTATTCAGAAAGAATTTTGAAAGAAGCTCCTTTAAATAAAAGTCACAAAAAATATGGCTTTGAGGAACCCATTAAATATTTTGATCCTTCTATTGGGATTAGTGAAGTTAAGTCAATTAGTGAAAATGATAATATTTTTTTAATAGGCTCAATGGGTAACGAAATTAAAGATCAAGATTTAGGATTACACTTGATTGAATTTGATAAAAATTATAAAAAAATTATTAAACATAACTATATTCCAATAAATGAAAGAGTAAGAGACATAGTAGTTGCAAAGAATAAAGAATTAATAGTATTATTTTTAGAGACCACTTCTTCATTATTAATTTTAAGAAAGATTTAGTTAATTTATTTAATTATTTCAGCTTGAGCCGCTGCGAGTCTTGCTATTGGAACTCTATATGGCGAGCAAGAAACATAGTTCAAACCAGCTTTTGAGCAAAATGAAATACTCTTAGGATCTCCTCCATGCTCTCCACAAATTCCAAGTTTTATTTTTTTATTCTCACTTTTTCCTCTTTCAACTGCAAGTTTAATAAGATCTTCCACTCCTTCATCTATTGAAACAAAAGGATCAACAGAAAATATTTTATTTTCTAAATAATCATTTAAAAATTTTCCACTATCATCTCTACTTATTCCAAAAGTAGTTTGTGTTAAATCATTTGTTCCAAAACTAAAAAATTCAGCATGTTTTGCAATTTCTTTTGCTTTTATTGCTGCTCTTGGTAGTTCAATCATAGTACCTACTAAAAATTCTATTTTCAATTTATGTTCTTTTTGAACTTTACTTGCAGTTCTAATTACTAAATCTTTCATGATTTTTATTTCAGCTTCTGTAGAAACTAAGGGTATCATAATTTCAGGAAATGCAGAGTTTATTTTATTTTTTTTAAGTTCTGCTAAAGCCTCAAATATTGCTCTACATTGCATTTCATAAATTTCTGGGAAAGATATTCCTAGACGACAACCTCTATGACCTAGCATTGGATTTTGCTCATAGAGCTCTTCAATTCTTGCTTCAACCTCTTTAACTGGAAGATTAACTATATTAGCTACCTCATTAATTTCCTTTTCTGTGCGTGGTAAAAATTCATGTAATGGTGGGTCCAACAATCTTACTGTAACTGGCAATCGACTCATAATTTTAAAAATATCTTTAAAATCTTTTCTTTGATACGGTAAAAGTTTTTCTAATGCTATTGCTCTGTCTTCTTTTGTTTTTGATAGTATCATTTCTCTCACAGATAAAATTCTTTCTTCATCAAAAAACATATGTTCTGTTCTACATAGTCCAATACCCTCTGCACCAAAATCTTTTGCTATTTTAGTATCTTTTGGAGTCTCAGAATTTGTTCTTATTTTTAATTTTCTAAAACTGTCAGCCCAAGACATTAACTTAGAAAAATCACCAGAAATTTCTGGTTTCACAGTTGAAATACTTCCGGCAATAATTCTTCCAGTTGACCCATCTATAGTAATTATATCTCCTTCTTTGATTTCCATTGAAGAAGTTTTAAAAGATTTATTTTCATAATTTATATCAATTTCACTTGATCCTGATACGCAGGGTCTACCCATACCTCTAGCAACTACTGCAGCATGACTTGTCATCCCTCCTCTAGCTGTCAAAATTCCTTTAGCAGCGTGCATTCCTTGAATATCTTCTGGTGAAGTTTCTACTCTAACTAAGATTGTATCTTGCATCATGGCAGTAAGTCTTTCAGCTTCCTCAGACGTAAATACCACTTTACCACTGGCAGCACCCGGTGAAGCTGGTAATCCATTTGCAATTACATTAATTGAGCTTTTTTCATCCAATGTGGGATGTAAAAGTGTATCTAAAGAGTTTGGGTCAATTCTTAAGATAGCTTCTTTTTTTGAAACTAGTTTTTCTTTAACCATATCAACTGCAATTTTGACTGCCGATTTTGCTGTTCTTTTTCCTGATCTTGTTTGAAGCATCCATAATTTTTTATTTTCAACTGTGAACTCTACATCTTGCATATCTTTGTAGTGTTTCTCTAATTTTTTCAAAATTTTTTGAAGTTCTTTGAAGACTTTTGGCATAGATTCCTCCATTGACAATTCTTTTGCTTCAGCATCTTGCCTAGCCTTTTTAGTTATATATTGCGGAGTCCTTGTGCCTGCTACAACATCTTCGCCTTGTGCATTTATTAAATACTCACCATATATTTCATTCATTCCATCTGAAGGATTTCTTGTAAATACAACTCCTGTTGCACAATCTTCACCCATATTTCCAAACACCATTGATTGAACATTGACTGCAGTTCCCCACTCGTCTGGGATTTGATTTAGTTTTCTATAAACTTTTGCTCTATTGCTTTCCCAGGATAAAAATACAGCACTAATTGCTCCTAACAATTGTTCATAAATGTCTTGAGGAAAGTCTTTTTTAGCCTTATTTCTTATTGTTCTTTTAAAGTCTTCAATTAATCCATCCCAATCACTTTCATCAAGATCCGTGTCTAATAAAACACCCTTTGTAAGTTTATAATTTTCTATTAATTCCTCAAAATGGTAACTTTCAACACCCATAACTACATTGCTGTACATTTGTATGAATCTTCTATAGCTGTCTTTAGCAAATCTTCCATTTGAAGTTTTAACCGCTAAAGCCTTAACTGTTTCATCGTTTAGACCCAGATTTAGAATAGTATCCATCATACCTGGCATTGATACTCTTGCACCAGACCGCACAGACAACAATAGTGGATTTTTTAAGTCCCCAAATTTCTTAGAAACATCTTTTTCGATTAATTTTAATTCTTTTTTAATTTGAGAAATTAAATTTTTATTTAATTTTTTTTTATTCTTATAAAAAATTTCACAAACTTTTGTAGATATTGTAAAACCAGGAGGCACTGGAAGACCCATTTTTCCCATTTCAGAAAGGTTAGCACCTTTTCCTCCTAAAAAGTTTTTAGGATTTTTAATTTTTTTACTATCCTTAGAATTAAAGTTTAATATAAGTTTTTTCATTAATGGGAGTCGATTAGGGAAAAATTAACATAATTGTTGAACGTTTTACACATCATTTGAATTAGTTCCAGCCTATTCTTCTTTATGACCGGATCATCTTCGATCACAATTACATTGTCAAAAAAGTCAAAAACATCTCTTTTAATACTAGCTAAATTGTCCAATGTTTGAACATAATTTTCATCTTTATTAATGCCTGAAAAATATTTCCTTAATTCACTAATTTTTTTAAATAGGTTTTTTTCTAACTCAGTTTTAAAAATACCAGGGTCAGTTGTATTTGATAATTCTATTTTATTATTTTTTAATTCACCATCTAAAATGTTTGAGGCTCTTTTATAGCTTGCAATAATATCTAAACCATCTGGTTTGTTAATAATTTTATTTAAATGTTTAGCTTTATTAAAAATAATAACAGATTGATCTAAGTTAAAAGAACTGGTTGATGCTTGAACTATATCATTTCTAATATTTTCTTCCTTCATGTGATATTTTAATCTATCCATTAAAAAATCTGACAACTCATTTTGTAAAATTTGATTATCTATTTCAAAACCTTGATCTAAATACAGGCTTAAAGAATAATTAATCAAATCTTTTACTTTAAAATCTTTTTTATTCTCAACTATTATTCTTATTACTCCTAATGCTAATCTTCTTAGAGCATATGGATCTTTAGAACTTGTTGGCTTTTGATTTAGACCAAAAAAACCAACTAAAGTATCTATCTTATCAGCTAAAGAAAGGGCTATGCTAAATGGTTTTTTTGGTACTCTTGAGCCTGGACCTGTAGGTAAATATTGCTCACTTATGGCTAAAGCCAAATCTTTATCAAAACCTTGTGCAATAGCAAAATAACCTCCCATCACACCTTGTAGTTCTGGAAATTCACCCACTAGCTCTGATAATAAATCAACTTTACAAATTGATGCAGATAATTCAACTTTTTCTTTACTGATTAAAAGTTCATCAGATATCATTCCACCCAATTTTCTCATTCTTTGAGCTTTATCAAAATAACTTCCTAATCCTCTAAAATAATTCATTGATTTTAAATCAGTAACTTTTTTGACCATATTTTGAGATTTATCTTTTTTCCAAAAAAATTCAGCATCACTTAATCTTGCTTCAACCACTCTTTCATTTCCTAATTTAATTAATCCCTTTTTATCTTTTTTATTTGCAACCACTAAAAACTCATTAGTAATATTTTCTTTATTATCAAATATAGGGAAATATTTTTGATGGTATTGCATGGTAATAATTAATATTTCTTTTGGAATGTTCAAAAATTTCTTATCAAATTCACAAAGAAGGATATTTGGCTGATCTGTTAAATCTACAACCTCATTAAGTAATCTAGGATTATGTTGAATTTTAATATTTTTATTTTTTAATATATTGTTGAATTTTTTTTCTATTAACTTTTTTCTTTCGTTGTGATCAACGATAATGTCAATTTTTTTAAAAAAACTTTTATAATTTTTAAATACTGAGAAGGACTTTTTATTTTCTTCAAATTCTTTATCAATAAAAGTTGTGTTAGAAGATGTTAGGTGATGAAAATTAAAATATAATTTTTTTTTATCAAATACAGCTAGAATTGATTTTAACGGTCTTCCCCAATTTAAGTCAAAAGTTCCCCAACACATTGATTTTTTCCATTGAATTTTACTTAACAATATTGGGATAAATTCCTCTAATAATTCATGTGTGTGTAATTTTTTTGATTTTGTCTTGAAAAAATAAAATTCTCCTTTGTCGGTTTTCTTTTGGTAGAGATCCTTTTTTACGATTTTATTTGACCTAACAAACCCCTCTATTGCTAACTCTGGTGACTTGATATTTGGACCTTTAATCTCCTCAGATTTAAGTACAACATTTTTTTGAACACCTTCAAACAATACCACTAGTCTGTTTGGTGTTGAGTATGATGAGCTTTTTTTAAATAAGATTGATTTTTCTAAAAATAAATCATTAAAACTTTTAAGTAAATCTTCCCTTAAATTTTGTTGAAGATTTGAGGGTATTTCTTCACTAAATAATTCTAAAAAAAACTCTGACATTATTTTTGACTATCTAACCAAACGCCTGCTGCAGATTTTGTAATATCTCTTATTCTAGCAATATAACCTGCTCTTTGTGCAACACTGATCGCACCTCTTGCATCTAAAATATTAAACACATGACTGGCTTTTAGGCATTGATCATATGCTGGTAAAGAAACTTTTTTTTCTACCAAATCTTTTGCCTCGGATTCATGCATTTCAAACATTTTCAAAAGTGTTTCAATATTCGCGTGTTCAAAATTGTATGCTGAAAATTCTTTTTCAGCTTGATGAAATACTTCGTGATATTTTACACCTTCATCGTTCCACAATAAATCATAAACGTTTTTTTCTTTTTGAGTGAACATACAAATTCTCTCTAAACCATAAGTGATTTCAACTGATACAGGTTTACAATTAAATCCAGCCATTTGTTGAAAATAGGTGAATTGAGTAATTTCCATTCCATCACACCATACTTCCCATCCCAATCCTGCAGCACCTAATGTTGGACTTTCCCAATCATCTTCAACAAACCTTATATCATGATCATTATGATCTATTCCTATAGTAGATAAACTATTTAAATAAAGTTTTTTTATATTTTCAGGTGAAGGTTTAATTAAAACTTGAAATTGATAATAGTGTTGCAACCTGTTTGGATTGTCTCCATATCTTCCATCTGTAGGTCTTCTTGATGGTTGTACGTAAGCTGCTTTCCATGGCTTATTTCCAAGTGATCTAAGTGTTGTTGCTGGATGAAAAGTTCCTGCTCCAACCTCCATATCATAAGGCTGTAGGATAATGCATCCTTTTTTACTCCAAAATTTCTGAAGATTTAAAATTGTATCTTGGAATGTTTGAATTTTTTTTTTTTCTTTTTTTGCTTTAAAAACCATACCTTTGCCAAATTGATCTTTCATCTAAAATACTTGCTATTTGATCCACTTGATTGCTAGATGAAGAAAGTTTTTGACTTAACCATCCTTTTGATTTTTCAAATTTTTTAATAATTACATCTTCACCAAATTTATCTTTTAATATTTCATGTGCGTTACCTATTCCGTCAATCAATCCTAAATTTTTTGCTTTACTACCTGACCAAAACTCACCAGAAAAAAGTTCTACGTCAGATTTGTTTAATTTTGATCCTCTGCTTTTTTCAACAACATCTATAAAGTCTTTATGAAGATCCAATTGAATATTTTTTAATCTTTCAATATCCTCGTTTTTTTCTTCTAAAAATGGATCAAGTGTGCTTTTGTTTTTGCCAGCAGTATGAACTCTTCTTTCAACCCCAATTTTTTTAATCAACTCAGTAAATCCAAAAGAAGAATATATCACTCCTATAGATCCAATTATTGAACTTGAATTTGCATAAATTTCGTCCCCAGCACAAGAAATCAAATAACCTCCGGAAGCTGCTACGTCTTCAGCGAAGACAATAACTTTTTTTTTGTATTTTTTTGCTTGTTGTCTAATAAAACTGTAGATTAGATGAGATTGAACTGGTGATCCTCCTGGAGAATTAATTGATATTGCAACACATACAGCTTTTTTGAGAGAAAAAGCCTTTTTTATAAGTTCTTCTTGACCTGCAAAATCGATACCTTGTTTAAATTTTCCAGCATTACCAATAACTCCACTTAATTTTAAGTGAGCAACAATTTTTTTCTTTTTAAAAAAAGAGAACATAGGTAAGTCTTATAGAATTATTTATTGAATATAAAGACTACTTATAATTGAAGAAACTGGTGCGTCAATTGATAAGTAATATATATAACCAAATTATACTAATTTAAAAATGTTATGGGAACAGTTGTACAGCTTAAAAATCAGGTAAATGATTCATATTTTCAGCTTAAAGACTCGGTTGAAGAGAAACTAGTTTTAACCGAAGAAAAAATAAAATCAAAATTATCTAGTGACGTACAGCTGGTTCAAAAAATGACAGATTATCACTTAGAAACTGGAGGAAAAAGACTAAGAGCTTTATTAACCCTAGGAAGTGCAAAATTATGTGGTTACTCTAAAGGCTCTAGAGATATAAATCTAGCTGCATGTGTTGAATTAATCCATAGCGCGACATTGATGCATGATGATGTAATAGATGAAGGTATTGTTAGAAGAGGTAAAGAAACTTTAAACAAAGTTTGGAATAATCATTCCTCAGTTTTAATAGGAGATTATCTATTGAGTAGATGTTTTGAAATGATGGTAGAAGACGGAAACCTAGAAGTTTTAAAATTATTGTCGTCCACTTCATCTAAAATTGCTCAAGGAGAAGTTCTGCAACTTCAACACAAAGGTGAAGTTGATATGCTGGAAGAAACATATTTAAAAATAATCTCAGCCAAAACTGCTGAATTATTTGCAGCAGCAACTAAAGTTGGTGCAATTTTATCTGATGCAGAAAATAAAGAAAAAGATGCTTTAGAATTTTATGGAAGAAACTTAGGATTAACTTTTCAAATAGCAGATGACACATTAGACTATAATGCTGAGTTAAAACTATTTGGTAAAAAAATTGGTCAAGATTTTTTTGAGGGAAAAATTACTTTACCAATAATCTTACTTTATCAAAAATTAGAAAATAATGAAAAAAAAATTCTATCAAATAAGTTTAACAAAGAGTTAAGAACAAAAGATGACTTTAATGAAATTATATCTCTCATAAACAAGTATAAAATAATTCAAGATTGCTATCAAAAAGCACAGCACTATATAAATTTAGCCTCAAATTCTCTTAGTGTATTTAAAGACTCTAAAGAAAAAAATATTCTTAAAAGATTAACATCATTTAGTTTATCAAGAAATTTTTAAGGACTTAATAAAGACTTTATCCACTTTCCAGAATTATCTTTGTTGTATCTTAATCTCTCGTGAATTCTGTTCTCACCATCTAACCAAAACTCAATACTATTTGGAGATAAAATCCATCCAGACCAGTGACTTGGTCTTGGTACATCTAATTTGTTACTATATTTTTTTTTATAATCTTGTATGGACTTTAATAATTGTTCTCGCGAATTTAATTCTTCACTTTGTTTAGAAGCCCATGCTCCTATTCGACTTTCATACGCTCTAGACGAATAATATTCATCTGCAACATGATCGGAAACTAGTGAAACCTTTCCATTAATTCTTATTTGTCTTAAGAGACTTTTCCAATGGAAACACATCGCAGCATACAGATTTTCTTTTAATTCATTTCCTTTTTGACTATTTAAATTTGTATAAAATACAAATCCATCTTTATTGAAATCTTTAAGTAAAACCATTCTAACTGAGGGAATGTTATTTTGATTTGATGTGGCCAAAGCAACAGCGTTTGGATCATTTGGCTCAGTTTTCTTTGCTTCCTCCATCCATTCATGAAATAATTGAATTGGATCATCTATATCAAGAAAGCAACTATTAAGACCTAAAGAGTTTTTTTGATTCATAATTTAAACAAAATAATCTATATAATATAAATAATGTCATTTAATACTTTTGGAAAGCTATTTCGTTTCACAACTTGGGGAGAATCTCATGGGCCTGCAATTGGTTGTATTGTTGATGGTTGTCCTCCAAACATAAATCTTAAAGAGCAAGATATTCAAACAGAATTAGACAAAAGAAAACCAGGACAATCCAAATTTACAACTCAACGAAAGGAGGATGATAAAATTCAAATATTGTCAGGAGTATTTGAGGGTAAAACTACAGGAACACCTATTTCTCTAATAATCTACAACAAAGATATGAGATCCAAAGATTACAGTAATATTAAAGATAAGTTCAGACCAGGTCACGCAGATTTTACTTATTTTAAAAAATATGGAATTAGAGACTATAGAGGTGGTGGTAGATCTTCTGCCAGAGAAACTGCAGCACGAGTTGCGGCTGGTGCAATAGCAAAAGTTGTACTTCAAAAAAAATTAGGTAAAAAATTTAAAGTAATTGGTGCAGTAACTCAGCTAGGAATTCTTGGATGTGATACAAATCAATGGGACGATAAAGTAATTTCAAAAAATCCATTTTTTTGTCCAGATAAATCAATGATTAAATTATGGGAAAAATATTTGCTTGGTGTAAGAAAATCGGGATCCTCATGTGGAGCAGTAATTGAAGTAAGAGCAAGAGGTATCCCAGTTGGTTTAGGTGCTCCAATTTATTCAAAATTGGATACTGACATAGCTTCAGGCCTAATGAGTATCAATGCAGTAAAAGGTGTAAATATTGGTGCAGGAATGAACTCAGCACAATTAAGTGGAGAACAAAATTCAGATGAAATTTCTTCAAAAGGAAATAAATTAAAATTCGATTCAAATAACGCTGGAGGAATTCTTGGTGGAATTTCTACAGGTCAAGAAATTGTTGCATCTTTTGCTGTCAAACCAACATCATCAATTTTAACCAGTAGAAAAACTATAAATAAATTTGGGAAAAATACATCAATATCTGTTAAAGGTCGACATGATCCTTGTGTAGGAATAAGAGCTGTGCCAATAGGGGAAGCTATGATGAACTGTGTTTTACTTGACCACTACTTAATGAATAAAGGCCAATGTAGTTAGGTTAAATTAATTTTTCACAACTCTGATTGTCTCCTTTTGAAACAAAATATCAGCAATTTTCTTAGAAATTTGAGAACTATTTAATCCAGCTTTATCGTACATTTTTTTTGGATCATCTTGTTCAATAAATTTATCTGGTAAAGTCATTGATCTAAATTTTAAACCTTTATCAAATACTCCTTTTTCAGCTAATAAATTTTTAACATGAGAACCGAAACCACCTATTGATCCTTCTTCAACTGTTATCATAAGTTCATGTTGATTAGCAGATTTTAATATAAGTTCTTCGTCTAAAGGCTTGGCAAATCTAGCGTCTATCAAAGTTGTTGAAACTCCTTTTGCTTTTAATTCTTCTGTAGCTAACTTACACTCTTCAAGTCGAGTACCGAGGTTTAAAATACAAACCTGTGTTCCTTTTTGAATAATTCTCCCTTTACCAATTTCAATTTTTTCATCTATTGATGGAAGATCAACGCCAACTCCTGTACCTCTTGGATATCTAATTGCAGAAGGTCTGTCATTTATATCTATTGAAGTATTAATCATTTTAACTAGTTCAGCTTCATCACTTGCTGCCATTACTACAAAGTTAGGTAAAGTTGATAAGTAAGTTATATCAAATGAACCAGCGTGTGTCGATCCATCAGCACCAACTAATCCTGCTCTATCTATCGCAAACCTAACTGGTAAACTTTGAATAGCAACATCGTGAACAACTTGATCATATGCTCTCTGTAAAAATGTAGAATAAATTGCAGCATATGGTTTGTATCCCTCGGTTGCGAGACCGGCTGCAAAAGTTACAGCATGTTGTTCTGCGATTCCTACATCAAACATTCTATTTGGAAACTCTTTTCCAAAAATATCCATTCCAGTTCCACCTGGCATTGCTGCTGTTATTCCAACTATTTTGCTATCTTTTTTTGCATGTTTCACCAAAGTATTAGCAAAAACTTTTGTATAAGCTGGAAGATTAGATTTGCTCTTTACCTGCTCTCCTGTTTCAACATTAAATTTTGATACTCCATGATAATGGTCATTTGCTTTTTCTGCATAGGAATAACCCTTCCCTTTTTGAGTTTTAATATGGATCATTATAGGACCCTGGTGTCTTGAATCTTTTGCATTTTTTAAAATTGGAACTAAGCTTGATAAATCATGACCATCTATAGGTCCTGCATAATAAAAACCTAGTGAACTAAACAATGTACCTCCTGTAACGGCTGATCGGAAAAAATCCTCTGCCTTACCTGCTTTAGCACTAAACCTTTTTGAAAACGCAGATGTAATTAACTTTATAGTTTCTCTAAGACTAAAATATATTTTACCAGTAAATAATTTTGCTAAGTAGGTTCTCATTGCTCCAACTGGCTTTGCAATTGACATATCGTTATCATTTAAAATAACAATCATTTTTGTCTTGGATGCTCCTGCATTATTCATAGCTTCGTAAGCCATGCCTGCACTAATTGCTCCATCACCTATAACAGCTATTACATTTGAAGATTTATTTTCTAATTTATTCGCCTCAGCAATTCCTAATGCAGATGAAATAGAGGTTGAACTATGAGCTGCTCCAAATGGATCATACTCACTTTCAGATCTTTTAGTAAAACCTGATAATCCATCCCCCTGTCGCAAAGTTCTAATTTTATCCTTTCTACCAGTTAATATTTTATGCGGGTAAGACTGATGTCCAACATCCCAAATTAACTTATCATTTGGAGTATCAAAAACGTAATGAAGTGCAACTGTCAATTCAACTACTCCCAAACCAGCGCCTAGATGACCTCCTGTTTCTGAAACAGCATCTATCATTTCCTCCCTCAATTCATCTGCAACTTTTTGTAAATCATTTTCAGAAACTTTTCTTAAATCAGATGGAAAGTTAATATCGTTTAAAAATTTATAATTTTTCTTCATTTTTTTCTATTCAATATATAGTTCAAAGTTTCATTAATTTTTTTAGATCTTGAACCGTATTTGCTTAAATTCTTATTAATATCTTTTATTATCTTATCACAATACTTAACTGAGTCATCATGGCCTATTAAATTTATAAGCGTTGCCTTACCCTTTTTTTGATCTTTTCCTGTTTTTTTTCCAGCTTCCTTAGAATTACTTTTTAGGTCAATTAAGTCATCAGCTATTTGGAACAAAAGACCAATTTTTGATCCAATATTCTCAAAAAATTTAATTTCTCGAATTGATTTTTTCTTAATTATCGCTGGTGCCGCACAACAAAAACTAAATAACATTCCAGTTTTCTTTATTTCCATTTCTAATATTTTATTTTTTGATATTTTCTTTCTCTCGTAGCTTAAATCTAAGTATTGCCCTCCTGCTATTCCTAAATGACCTGAGCATTCTGATAATTTTTTGATTAAATTTATTTTAATCCTTTCATTTAATTTTAATTTGGGATTAGATAAAATTTCAAATGCTAAAGTTAATAATGAATTTCCTGCTAGAACTGCTGTAGACTCACCAAATTTAATGTGAGTTGAAGGTTTACCTCTTCTAATATTATCATCATCCATACAGGGTAGATCATCATGAATAAGAGAATAAGCATGAATACATTCAACAGCTGACCCAATTATTATTAATGTTTTATAATCAATTGAAAATAATGAACCTAAGTCAATTAAAATTTTAGATCTAATTTTTTTTCCACCTGGAAATAAACCATACTTCATGGGAGACTTTAAATGAGAGTATTTTTGCAAATTAATATATTTTTTAAGAAATATATTGGTATCCTTAGCAATTTTATTAAGCTGTTTTTTCATTTTTTTTAGTGATTTCTTTAATTTTTTTATTTGTTTCTTCACCAATAGATTTAAAATTTTTATGGAATTTCTTTTCAATAATATTATTAATTTTTAAAAGTTCTTGATAAGTCTCAACTGAATTATTTAAATTATTTTCTTTTTCTAGGGACTCTATAATCTTATTAGCTTTTTCTGTAAGCTCCTCAAGTGAGTAGTGGTCATAATCAAGTGGTAATATTTTATCTTTCATATAATAATAATTATTAATACATGAAATCAATTCAATCAAATATCAAAAAAGCAAAAAAATATTTAGACAATAATCATTGTGTTGCAGTACCAACAGAGACTGTTTATGGGCTAGCTGCAAATGCATACTCGAATAGCGCTGTTAAGAAAATATTTAAACTTAAAAAAAGACCTTTAAACAATCCACTTATTGTCCATTACTACAATATTCAAAGACTTAAAGAGGACTGTGATTTTAACAATAATTTAGTAAAACTTTACAAAAAGTTCTCTCCAGGTCCAATAACTTACGTTATAAAATTAAAGAATAACTCCAAAATATCAAAATATGTCACTAATAATAAAAAAAGTATTGCCGTACGCTTTCCTAAACATAAATTACTCAGAAATTTATTAAAAAATTTAAATTATCCATTAGCTGCGCCTAGCGCAAATATAACCTCAAGATTAAGTTCGGTTAAACCATCTGATGTAAAAGAAGAATTTGGTTCAAAAATAAAATATATTTTAAATGGTGGAAAAAGCAAAATTGGAGTTGAGTCTACAATATTAAATCTTTTAGAGAAACCTTCGCTCTTAAGATATGGTGGTCTTGATACAAAAAAAATTGAAAATGTCTTAAAAAAAAAATTACTAATTAATACAAATTCAAAAAAAAAATTATCACCTGGTTTATTTCCATTGCATTACTCACCTGGGATACCCTTAAGAATCAATGTTAAAAAACCAAAAAAAGACGAGGCTTATTTATTAATAAAAAAAAGAAAATCAAATTTAAAAAATTATTATTATTTATCCAAAGTAAAAGATGTAGAAGAGGCTGCAAAGAACCTTTATTCAACCTTAAGAAAAATAAAAAATGATGGGTTTAAACAGATTGCAGTTGAGAATATTCCAAAAAGAGGTCTTGGCAAAACTATTAACGATAGATTAAAGAGAGCATCAAAATATTAATGACTAATTCAATTGAAGTAATAAATCTCTCTAAAAAATATAAAGGTAAAGAAGCGGTAGCTAATATAAATTTTAAAATTAATGAAAATGAGATGGTTGGTTTATTGGGACCAAATGGATGTGGTAAAACTACAACTATTGGGATGATTTTGGGATTATTAAAACCAAGTAGTGGAGAGGTTTTAATCAACGGGATGAACATTGAAAAAAATAAAATTTCACTTCTTCATAAAATGAATTTTATTTCACCATATATTGAATTACCTAAAAAACTAAAGGTTAAACAAAATTTAGTTGTTTATGGAAAGTTATATAACATTCAAAATTTAAATGATCGGATAGACCACCTTGCAAATAAACTTAGATTAAAAGACCTTTTAAATAAAATTACTGGAGAACTTTCTTCTGGACAAAAAAATAGGGTAAGTCTTGCTAAAGCTTTAATAAATGACCCCACAGTACTTTTGTTAGATGAACCTACTGCTTCTTTAGATCCTGAAACAGGGGATTTTGTAAGATCTTTTTTAGAGGATTATAAAAAGGAAAAAAAAATATCAGTTTTACTTGCCTCACATAATATGGAAGAAGTGAAAAGATTATGTGGTTCTATTCTAATGATGAAAGATGGTTTGATAGTGGATAGAGGAACTCCTGAGGGTTTAATAACAAAATATGGAAGAGAAAATTTAGAGGAAGTATTTTTAGAAATTGTGAGAAAATAAAAATGAATTTGATTAGAATTTATGGTCTTTTTTTAAGACACTTTTATTTAATAACAAGATCATTCCCTAGAATATTAGATTTAATTTATTGGCCTTCAATTCAAATTACTCTTTGGGGATTTATTTCTAATTTTTTTGCAGCTCACAGCACATATTACAGTGGTGCAGTAGGAGTTATTCTTTCATGTGCGATACTTTATGATTTTTTATTCAGAACTAGTATTGGTTTTAATATGTTATTTTTAGAGGAAATTTGGAGTAGAAATTTTACAAATCTATTTATTGCACCAATGAAGATTAGTGAGATAATTATCTCTCTGGTTTTGACTGCTTTAATAAGAGCTTTAATTGGTTTAATCCCTGCAATATTACTAACCTCTCCATTGTTTGGAATTTCATTATTAAAACTTGGTCTTCCTTTGGCTTTTCTTTTTTTAAGTTTATATTTATTTGGAATTACACTTGGTCTACTTGTATCAGCAGGATTGCTAAGATTTGGGCCATCTTTTGAAAATATTGCATGGTCAACGATGTTTTTGTTAGCACCTTTTGGCTGTATATATTATCCAGTTGAAACATTACCAGGAATATTCCAATCAATCGCTTTTGCATTACCATTGGTATATATTTTTGAGGAAACTAGAAATATTTTAGTTAATGGAATGGTTAATTATGAAAATATTGTAAATGCTATCTATCTTAATGGGTTTTATTTAATTTTATCAATATCTGTATTTTACTACTCTTTCGACAAAGCAAGGGAAAAAGGAACTTTAATAAACATGGGAGAATAAGTTGGTGCGCCTGCTAGGAGTCGAACCCAGAACCTCCTGATCCGAAGTCAGGCGCTCTATCCAGTTGAGCTACAAGCGCATATAATATTAATATTATATTTTATGGAAAAAAACATTAACTTTATAGTCAAAGAAGATGAGAAGAATTTAAGGGTTGATGTTTTAATTAACAAAAGAGAGGAATTAATTAGTAGGACTAGGATTAAAAATTTGATTTTAAAAAGAAAATTAAAATTAAATAATAAGATTATTAAAAATCCATCAAAAAAAGTCTCGATTGGTGATATAATAAATCTTCAAATTCCACAGCCTGAAATAGCATCGCTTAAACCTTACAAATTTAAATTAGAAATAATTTACGAAGATAATGATTTATTAGTAATTAATAAACCTGCAGGAATAATTATGCATCCAGGAGCTGGAAATTTTGATAAGACAATTGTTAATGCATTGATGTATTATGATAAAGACTCTTTATCAAATATAGGTGATGAATTGAGACCAGGTATTGTTCATAGAATTGATAAAAACACATCTGGATTAGTTGTAATTGCAAAAAATAATGAAACTCATGAAAACTTATCAAAACAATTTAGTGATCACACAATTATAAGAGAGTACCAACTTTTAATATGGGGAAAATTAAGACCATCATCAGGTAGAATTGAAACATATATAACTCGTAGTTCAAAAAATAGACAACTAATGGAAGTTAGTAGTTCCAAAGGTAAGAAGGCTATTACAAATTATAAAACACTTGAAATTTTCGAGAATCAGAAAACACCAACTTTAAGTTTGGTTGAATGTAAATTAGAAACAGGGAGAACTCATCAGATTAGAGTTCATATGAATTATAAAGGTAATAGTCTAGTTGGAGATGATAAATATAAAAAAAAATATAAAAAATTAAAAAATATTGATTTAGATATCCAAAATTCAATTACTAATTTGAATAGGCAATTCCTGCATGCAAAAACTTTAGGTTTTATTCATCCATCTAGCAAAAAAGAGATGGTTTTTTCGTCACTTTTGCCAAAAGATTTAAATAATATTTTAAAAATGCTTAGAAATACTGAAGAATAAATTATTGAAATTTAGTTATAATTAATTAAATAAGCACTGCTATGAGCACAACAATAAGTAACAATCTACCAATTTTATCAAATGAAGGTGGGCTATCTGCGTATTTAGAGCAGATTAAAAAATTTCCTATGTTAGCTGCAGAAGAGGAATATATGCTAGCAAAAAATTGGAAAACGACTGGTAATATTAAAGCTGCAGAAAAATTAGTCACTAGTCACCTAAGATTAGTTGCAAAGATTGCAATGGGATACAAGGGATATGGCTTACCTGTTAATGAAATGATTTCTGAGGGAAATATTGGGCTTATGCAGGCTGTTAAAAAATTTGAACCAGAAAAGGGATTTAGATTAGCAACTTATGCAATGTGGTGGATTAAAGCTTCAATACAAGAATATATTTTGAGATCTTGGAGTTTAGTAAAAATTGGGACTACAACTGCTCAAAAAAAATTATTTTTCAATCTAAAGAAAATCAAAAATCAAATATCACCAGAGACAGAAGGTGATATGAGAGAAGAGCATGTTGATCATATTGCTAAGAAATTAGATGTTAGCAAAGACGAAGTTGTTTCAATGAATAGAAGACTATCAGGAAAAGAATTCTCATTAAATGCTCAAGTGGGTGAAGATGGTGATGAATGGCAGGATTGGTTAGTTGATAAAGAACTTGATCATGATTTAAAATTTGCTCATCACGAAGAGATGGAGCAAAGAAAAGATTTATTAAAAGATTCTATTAAAGTTCTTAACGATAGAGAAAGAGAAATTTTATACTCAAGAAGACTAAATGATGATCCATCAACTCTTGAGGATTTAAGTAAAAAATATAAAATTAGCAGAGAAAGAGTGAGACAAATTGAAAATAAAGCATTTGAAAAACTCCAAAAGCATATGCTTCTTTTAGCTAAATCAAAAAATCTTTTACCCGCAAACTAAACTTCAAAAGGGTTTTCAATTAAAATAGTATCATCCCTTTCTGGACTAGTTGATATACTTGATACTTTTGCACCAATGAAATCTTCTACTGCAAAAATATATTTTTTTGCATTTTCTGGTAACGAGTCAATATTTTTGACTCCACTTGTAGAAATTTTCCATCCTGTAAAAGTTTCATAAATTGGTTTTATTTTTATCTGGTCCTCTACAGCTGCAGGTAAATAATCCAATCTTTTACCATCAAGGTCATAAGCAACGCACATTTTAATTTCATCTAATTCATCAAGTACATCTAATTTCGTTAAAGCAATACCATCAATACCTGAAACTTTAATAGTTTGCCTCACCAAAACACCATCAAACCATCCACATCGTCTTTTTCTACTTGTAACAGTCCCAAATTCTTTTCCACGTGTTCCTAAAAGTTCACCTATATCATCTGTTAACTCTGTAGGAAAAGGGCCCTCTCCAACTCTTGTTGTATAAGCTTTTGTAATGCCAAGAACATAATTTATCGAATTAGGGCCGCAACCAGTTCCTGTCGCTGCGCTTGAGGCAACTGTATTAGATGAAGTTACAAAAGGATAAGTTCCATGATCAACATCAAGTAAAATACCTTGAGCTCCTTCGAATAAAATTTTCTTTTTTTGTTTTTTAAATTGATCTATTTTTAACCACACAGGTTGCGAAAATTCTAATATTTTAGGTGCTATTTCAAGCAAATCAGATTTAAGCTGATTTTTTTCAAAAATTTTTTTTCCCAGACCTTTTCTAATTGCATTATGATGAAGTAATACTGAGTCTAGTCTTTGATCTAAATTTTTTTCAGATCTTAAATCCATAACTCTTATAGATCTTCTTCCAACTTTATCTTCATATGCTGGTCCAATTCCACGTCTTGTAGTTCCTATTTTACTTTTTCCTGCTGCATCTTCTCTTATCTCATCCATTTCCCTGTGAAAAGGCAAAATTAAATTTGCAGACTCTGAGATAATAAAATTATTCACATTTACTTCTACACCTTTAGATTTTATTTCTTCAATCTCGTTTAACAAAGCCCAAGGATCTACCACAACTCCATTACCGATTATTGAAATTTTTCCTTTTCTAACTATACCGGACGGTAGAAGTCTTAATTTATAAGTAACACCATCAATTACTAGTGTATGGCCAGCATTGTGACCTCCTTGAAATCTAATTACAACGTCAGCTTGCTCAGATAACCAATCAACAATCTTACCTTTTCCTTCGTCACCCCATTGAGATCCGACAACAACAATATTTTTCATTATTTAAATTTTCTGTTTATTTTTAGAGAAGTAAGATGGTTAATTGGTCCATGACTTTTTCCATATTTTGGGTTTGATTTTATTGCAGAATTTACATACTTAATTCCAAGCTCACAAGATTTCTTTACTGGTTTTCCACATGATATAAAAGTTGTAATAGCACTAGATAATGTACAACCTGTTCCATGAGTATTTTTTGTTTCGTAACGCTTGCTGCCAAAGATTTTTATATCTTTATTGTTTGTAAAAATATCTTTAACAATTTTATTTTTTAAATGCCCACCTTTAATTAATACATTTTTAGCTCCTAATTGAATCAATCGATTAGCTGCATAAATCATATCATCTTTGGTTTTAATTTTTGTTTTAGTTAAAATTTCTGCCTCTGGAATATTTGGAGTAATTAAATATACTTTTTTAATTAATTTTAATTTAAGTAATTGGATTGCTTTACTATCTATCAATTTAGCTCCACCTTTCGCAACCATAACTGGATCTAAAACAATTTTTTTTATTTTAATCAAATCTAAAGCTTTTATTACCATCTTAATAACCTCCGTCGAGTGCAACATACCAATTTTAATTGCATCAGGCTTTATATCTTTAGAGGTAAATATAATTTGATTGAAAATTTCTTTTGGATTAATCCCTACAATTGATTTTACACCTGTAGTATTTTGCGTTGTAACAGCAGTTATTGCTGTCATTGCATATGATCCTAGAGCAGTTACAGTTTTTATGTCAGCTTGAATACCTGCACCACCAGACGAGTCAGATCCTGCAATAATTAATATTTTTGAATTTGGTTTCAATTTATTTAATTTTTTTTGATATAGTATTTACACATTTAAAAAGAAGTGTTTTATTTTCACTCTCACCCATTACTCTTATTTTAGATTCTGTTCCTGATTTTCTGACCAAAATTCTTCCCTTACCTTTAATTAATTTTTCTGCAATTTTTATAGTTCTTTTTATTTCTGGTTTATTAATAATATTTTTATCTTTTACCTCGATATTTTTTAAAAGTTGAGGTGTTTTTTTAAATTTCTCAAAAAATTCACTTGCCTTTTTTCCTTTCCTTAAAGCAAAAAGTGCCTCTAGTGCCACAAGTAACCCATCTCCTGTGGTTGCAAATTTACCTAAAATAATATGACCTGATTGTTCACCACCTAAATTAAATTTATATTTTTGCATTCTTTCTTTCACGTATCTATCTCCAACATTTGCTCTTATAAATTTTATCCCCTCAGATTTAAAATATTTTTCTAAACCATAATTTGACATTAATGTTCCAACTACTCCACCTTTTAGCATTTTTTTATTTTTCCATCTTGTTGCTAGAGCAGCTATTATTTGATCTCCGTCTATAATATTACTGTTTTCATCACACATTATAATTCTATCTGCATCTCCATCTAGGGAGATACCAATGTGAGCTTTATATTTGTTTACAGCTGATCTAATTTTTTTTGGAAAAGTTGATCCACATTTTTTATTAATATTTAAACCATTTGGTTTAACACCTATTGCTATGACTTTAGCTCCTAATGATTTTAATAATTCAGGACCTGCCTTATAACCTGCACCATTTGCACAATCAATTACAATTCTTAATCCTCTTAAGTTGAACTCTTTTGTAAAATTTTTTTTTAATATTTTAATATATTTTTTTGTACCTGTTTCTAATCTTTTAACTCTCCCTAATTTTTCAGAATTTGAAAGGTTTTTTGAGATTTTTTTATCTATAAGTCCCTCAATTTTTTTTTCTATTTTGTCAGATAATTTCATCCCATCTGGACCAAATAATTTTAACCCATTATCATAATGTGGGTTGTGAGAAGCAGTAATCATTATACCCATATTAGCTTTCATTTCTTTTGTTAGCATAGCTAGTCCATTGGTTGGTAAGGGTCCTAAAGTATAAACATGCATACCAGCTGAAGCTAAACCTGAAACAAGTGCAGGTTCGAGAGTATATCCTGATAATCTTGTATCTTTGGCAATTATTGCTATTTGTTTTCTTTTTTTTTGAGATTTAAAGAATGTTCCACTCGCAAGTCCAAATTTAAAGAACATTTCACCATTTATATTTTTGCTATTAACCGCGCCTCTTATTCCATCTGTTCCAAAATATTTTTTCGCCATTAATTTTTAATTATTTCATTAAAAACTTTTAAACCCTGCATTACTTCATTTACATCATGAATTCTTAAAATCTGAACACCTTGCATCATTAAATAAATTGAAGAAGCCATTGTTCCACCGATTCTTTTATTACTATCATTTTTTTTTGATATATCTTTTATAAATCTTTTTCTAGAATTCCCGACTAATATAGGAAAACCTAAAGAATGGAAAATAGAAATACCTCTAATTAGATTCATATTATGTTTCAAATTTTTTCCAAATCCAATTCCAGGATCTAAAATTATATTGTTATGTTTAATGCCTTTAGATCTTATTAACTTAATTTTATTCTCAAAATAATCATATATATCTAGTAATTCATTTTTATATTTTGGGTTTTTTTGCATATTTTTTGGTGTCCCAATAGAATGCTGTATCACAAATGGGATTTTATATTTTTTTAAAATATCTATTGTTTTGGGATCATAATCAAATCCTGAAACGTCATTGATCAGTTTTACTCCCATTACGATACCCTTTTCCATAACTTCAGATTTTCTTGTGTCTAAAGATATTGGTATTTTTTTTACTATTAATTTTAATATTTTTTTTATTCTATTCCACTCTTGTTTTTTATTTACTGGCTTTGATCCTGGTCTTGTAGATTCTCCGCCAACATCTACGATTGATGCACCACTTTCATACAATTTAATTGCATGACTTATACCTTTGCTTTTTTTATTAAATTTTCCTCCATCCGAAAAACTATCAGGCGTAAGATTTAAAACACCTAATATATTTGGAATCTTTTTAAAATTTAAATTTGAAAAATTTAATTTTTTTGATTTAATTTTATTTATATCTAAATTAATTTTATTTTTTAAATTTTTCGGAAGTTGCTTTATTTGATTTATTGAAATTTTTTTTTTAGATTTTCTAGTAATGATTTCAATATGATCAAAAGATATTTCTTTAATATTATGTAAAGAAATTGATTTTTTTTTATTTACTAAAATTCTCGATTGATTACCAAAATAGAAATTACACGCTCTTGTGTAATATCTTTGCATTTTTTGTTAATGAACAATTTTTGGTTTTAGACCCATAGCACCTAAAGCTGAGTCTTGATCATCTTTGGTTTCTGGATTTTCAAGTATTTTATCTTTGGGATATAAATTTTTGTTTATTATATTTTCTATTTCCTCACCAGTTAACGTTTCATAAGTTATTAGAGCTTTAGCGATTTTATGTAAATCATCAATTTTTTCTGTTAAAATTTTCTTAGCCTGATTATATCCTTCATCAACAAGCTTTCTTATTTCTTTATCAATTTTTTGAGCTACTTCCTCAGAAACAGACTGAGTTTGTGTTACTGATCTACCTAAAAATACTTCTTCCTGATTTTCTCCATATTCTACTGGGCCCATTTCCTCGCTCATTCCATATTTTGTTACCATAGCTCTAGCTAATTGTGTTGCTTGGTTTATGTCTGAGCCATTTCCACCACCTGCTCCTGTAGATATATTATCTTTTCCAAAAATTAATTCTTCGGCTACTCTACCACCAAAACATACAGCTAATCTTGCTTTAAGATACTTTATTGAGTACCCATGTTTATCTCTTTCGGGTAAATTCATCACCATTCCGAGTGCTCTTCCCCTTGGTATAATAGTTGCTTTATGTATTGGATCGTAACTTGGCATATTAAACGAAACTAAAGCATGACCACCCTCATGATATGCTGTTAATTTTTTTTCATCTTCAGTCATTACCATAGAACGTCTCTCGGCTCCCATCATTACTTTATCTTTCGCTTCCTCAAATTCCAATAAAGTCACAATTCTTTTATTTTTTCTTGCAGCGAGTAATGCTGCTTCATTTACTAAGTTTGCTAAATCTGCACCTGAAAAGCCAGGTGTTCCTCTTGCTATAGTTCTTAAATTTACATCTGGTGCCATTTTAATTTTTTTAGCATGTACTTTTAAAATTTTCTCTCTACCTATTATATCTGGATTTGAAACAACTACTTGTCGATCAAATCTTCCTGGTCTTAATAAAGCTGGATCAAGCACATCAGGTCTATTAGTTGCTGCAATAATAATTACCCCTTCATTTGTATCAAATCCATCCATTTCAACTAATAGCTGATTTAAAGTTTGCTCTCTCTCGTCATTGCCACCACCTAAGCCAGCGCCTCTGCTTCTTCCGACAGCATCAATTTCATCAATAAAGATTATACAAGGAGAATTTTTCTTTCCTTGTTCAAACATGTCTCTTACTCTTGAGGCACCTACACCAACAAACATTTCCACAAAATCAGACCCTGAAATTGTGAAAAAAGGTACACCTGCCTCACCAGCAATAGCTCTTGCTAAAAGAGTTTTACCTGTGCCTGGCGGACCAACAAGTAATGCACCTCTAGGTATCTTTCCACCTAGTCTACTGAATTTTTTCGGATCTTTTAAAAATTCAACAATTTCCTCAACTTCCTCTTTTGCTTCCTCAACACCTGCAACATCATTAAATGTTACTTTTCCTTTAAGTTCATTCATCATCTTAGCTTTAGATTTTCCAAAACCCATAGCTCCACCTTTTCCTCCTTGCATTTGTCTCATAAAGAAAATCCAAACTGCAATTAATAGCAACATTGGAAACCATGAAAGAAGTACACCGAATAAAGAGGGCATCTTTTCCTCTAATGGTGCAGCTGAAATGCTAACCCCTTTATTTGAAAGCTTCTCAATTAAATTTGGATCATTTGGGGAGTAAGTCGAAAAAGAATTGCCATTTGAATAAACGCCTTTGATATTATTTCCTTGAATTTCAACTTTAAGAACTTCCCCATTATCTACTGAAGTTAAAAAATCAGAGAAGATGACTTGATTTCCTCCTCTTATATTGGTTTGAGGATTTTTAAATAAGTTATATAGACCAATAGTTAAAAAAACTATTATTCCCCACATTGCTAAATTTTTAAGATTCATGCTATTAAAATAAGAATTATTGTGAAATTAACAAGTGACAAAATATCTTCTAATATAAGTAATTTAACGCTCTTTTGATACAATAATAGTATTATTTACCTTCTTTAAAATACAGTTTCCTAATGTAGTTTTAAGAAAAGACTTATTTTTGATCAATTCAAGCACATTATCAATTTTTTTACCTCTAACTGGATAATATTTTTTTCCAATAATTTTTATAATTTCTGTCAATGATCTAAATACAACTTCCTTTGGTTGATTAAAAAATTCTTTATTTAACAAAATCTTTTTTTTATTATTAACAGCATTAGAATTATTTATTATGTTAATTTGTGTGTAAAATTTAATTGAATTATTTGCAAATTTTAAATTATTTATTGTTAAATCAAATTTTTGCGTATCTAGACCCTCTGATTGTAATTTTTTAATTAAATTTCTAATTTTTACTCTTTGAAAAATTTTGTTTTCATTAGAGGGATCTTCAATATACTCATCAAAAACTTTTGTTGAGATAAATAATAAGTCTTTTTTAGAAAATTTTAATAAAGGTCTGATTATATTAATCTTATTATTTTCAGATCTTTCATCAAAAGATATCATCCCATTAAGGCCACTACCTCGCAACATTCTAATAAAAAAATTTTCTATTAAATCATCTTTATGATGGCCTAATAAAATGTGATTAATTTTTAATTTATTAGATTGTTTTTTTAAAAGTGCATATCTTTTATTTCTGGCTATAGATTGAATATTGTTCTTCGGTTTTTTTCCATTCCATTTTAATATGCCTAATTTTATAGAAAATTTACTTAAAATTTTTTTTACAATCTTTGCCTCGGATGAAGAATTTTCTCTTAATTTATGATCTACCAGAAAATAACTAGCATTAAGAGATTTTTTTATTGAATAAACTTTAGCTAAAAAGGACAAAGCTAAACTATCTGGTCCACCAGATACAGCTACAATAAAGTTTTGATTTAAATTAAGATTTTTTTCGAATTTTTTGTAAATTTGAAAAATTTTTTTATTTCTTAACTTCTCAATTAAAAGCTTATGAGTCTTGTTTGACGCATTCAAATTTTTTAGACTCATATTCTGCTTTTAGTAATACTGATTTTTTAGCATTAGGGTATTGTAAGCTTACACCATTTATCATTTTACATCCCTGATCTTTTTCACCAATTTGTACCATTGATACTCCTAATCTTAATAAATTATCTGGTGCTTTTTTTCCTTTTGGATATTTTTGATATCCCTCAAGATAGGCTGATGCGGCATCAGTATAAAGTTGTCTTATTCTAAATGTTTCTGCATACCAAAATTGCGCACTGCCTGCTAATTCATGATCTGGGTTGGTTGTAACAAATTCTCGAAAGGCTCTTTCAGCCATAGCATAATCTCCAACTTGCAGGAAACTTGTAGCAAATTCATATTGTTTTTCTATTGTGAAATCTTGAGGCAATAATTTTTCCTCTGTCTCAAATTTTTCCATAACAACTGAAGCTGTAGTTTCAACTGATTCAATCTTCTGGGAAGCATCTGACGTTTCAGTATCTTTGTAGGTAATTGTACCTAGCAACTGTGGCTGAGAGCTTCCTGGTAATATTTTACTATCCTCAACCTTTGGTTTTAAACTTAATTGATTATTTCCATTAAGCTTATTTTTAGAATTAATTGATACCAATTCTGTATCAATTTCTTCAAATCTTACTTGATTATCTGCTTGAATTTTTGTTAATCTATTTGACAACTTATCTATTTTAAAACTAATTCCTTCAAACTTATTTGTTAATTCTCGAAATTGATCTTCTATCTCTGATAATTTAAGTAAATGCCTAGTTAGTACATCCTCAGAATTTAAATCTAAACTTCCACTTGTGTCGCTAGTAGTTTTTTTTTTTACTTCAATTGATCCAGAGTAAACTGCTCTTTCAAGAGTTTTGAGATCTTGTTTAATTACCTCTAATGTATCATATATGTTGTGACTATCTGCATGTGACAGACTTAAAATTAAAAAATTTAAAAAGAAAATAAAATTTAAGAAAATTAATTTAAAAAAAACTCTCATTACTTTTGCAGTTTATGATTAAAAAAATGGCAAAAAAAAGACCCTAAGATTGGAATATGTCTTAGGGTCTTAAATTTTATATTAATTTGCTTTAACTGTTACTGATCTTCTGTTTTTCGACCAGGCTAATGGTGTTGATCCAGAGTCAACTGGTCTTTCTTTTCCATAACTTAGCACTGTAATTCTGTCGGAAGAAACACCATAGGTCATTAAATAGTCTTTAGCTGCGTTAGCTCTTCTTTCACCAAGCGCCAAGTTGTATTCCCTAGTACCTCTTTCGTCTGCGTGTCCTTCAACCACTACAGTAACATCTGGATTTTTTCTTAACCAAGCTGCTTGTGCTCTTAAAGTTTCTCTTGAAGCAGTTGTTAAAATTGACTCATTTGTTGCAAAGAATACTCTATCTTTTACTCCTTCAGCAAGATACCCTACGGAGTCAGTTCCTGTATAAACATCACCTTGCATTTGCCCTGCGATAGGCTCAATAGTTTCAGCCTTTGTTTCAGTTGTTTCGGTTTTGGCTTCAGTTGTTGTTGTTGTCTGAGTTTCAACTTCTTTCTTAGTAGCGCAGGCTGTCAAAACTATGCAAGCCATTAGTACTAAAAGTGTGTTTTTAAAAATTTTGCTTAATGTCATTAAAATGCTCCTTGCTGCTTATTTTAATTTATTGACTTTTTCACAACTAAATAGATGTTTCAAGTCTAAAAATCAAGAAATTTAGTACTATTCAATCGTAAGTTTATCAAATATTTAATTAATTACTCAATAAAGATGACCAGGATGGGTCAGATGCATCCGTAAGCGTTGTTATTAGTCTTTCATTGTAGCCTGTTAAATCTATTGACCACAATTTAGCAGAGAAACCTTTTCCAGAAGAGTCGGTTTTGGTTTCCCGATAAAAAATTAATACCCTTCCATTTGGTGACCAGGATGGTGCTTCTTGGTAGTAATTTTCTGTTAATAATCTCTCCCCACTACCATCAATTCTCATTACTCCGATATAAAATTTTCCCTTATGCATTTTTGTAAATGCGATTAGATCTCCTCTTGGTGACCATACAGGTGTTCCATATATACCATTACCAAAAGAAATACGCTTAACATCACTACCGTCACTTCTCATAATGTAAATTTGCTGGTAACCACTTCGATCAGAATTAAAAGTTATAAATTTTCCATCAGGAGAATAGGAAGGAGAGGTATCTATTGATGGATGATTAGTAATTCTCTCTACTAATCTATTTTCAAGATCCATTGTATAAATATCTGACTTACCATCATTTGCAAAACTCATTATTATTTTTTTACCATCAGGAGAAAATCTTGGTGCAAAAGTCATACCAGGGAAATCTCCAACAACTTCTTGGGTTCCTGTTTCTATATCTAATAAATAAACTCTTGGCATATTTTTAAAATAAGACAAATATGTAATCATTTGACTAGTTGGATTAAATCTAGGTGTAAGAACTAATTCATTTCCTAAAGTTAAAAATTTATTATTAAATCCATCTTGATCCATAATTGCTAGTTTTTTAATTCTTTGCGTTTTAGGGCCTTCCTCAGCTACATAAATTATTCTTGTATCAAAGTATCCTTTTTCACCAGTCAATCTCTCATAAATCTTGTCAGAAATTATATGACCTACCCTTCGCCAATTTGTTGGTACCGTTGTAAAAGCGAGAGCCATCAATTCTTTAGCTGCAAGAACATCCCACAATCTAAACTCAACTCTTAATTTATCTTCAACATAATTTACTTTCCCAGTAATTAGTGCTTGAGCTTTGATTAAACTCCAATCTTCAAATCTTGGTTTTAAATGCGCAATATCAGGTGCTTGTAAAAATGCATTTTTATCGAGAGGATTAAATAGACCTGAGGTTTTTAAATTATTTTCAACAACAACGGATATTTCTGAACCAATATTTTCTTTTAAAAGTATTTCTTCGAGACTAAGTCTTGATTTTTCATCTATTGATAAGGGTGAAACTGCTAGTGGTAATGGATCTAGGTTGCCCCTAGTTATATCAACTTCAATTAAGGCGAAAGCGTTTAGTGGAAATAAAATTAAAATTATAAGAAAAAATTTTTTTGTCATAAATACTTTAATATTAACCCTCAAGCATTTCTCTTGCATCAAAATTCAATTGTAGTTCTTTCCATCTTTCATATCCAGTGCTTGGAACTCTTAAAGGTTGACACAATTTTACTGCTCTCAGTGCACTCTCTGCTAAAACTTTATAAAAACCTTGTCCAGGCTTATTCATTCTTGCATGATCTAATATTTCGGTTTTTGTAATAGATCCATCAGGTTTTAATTCCAACTTAATTCTTACCAACAAGTTTTCATTATATGGTAAGCCTAAAGGAATACTCCAACAACCAAAAATTTGTGCTTTTAGTGCATCTTCTTCACTTAATGTAAGACCAGTATTTTCAATATTTCTTACTTGGTCTTGAGTAACTTGATTGTTTTTTTTAACAATTTCTGCACTCTCCTGTTCTTTTGCTTTATCAATAAGCCCTTGAAGAGTATTTGTGTCAACCAACTCTTTTTTTTCAAATTCGGATACTTGTTTTACTTTAGTATCAACTTTATCTGGATTTTGTTTATTTTCCTCTTTAGTTTCTATTTTTTTTACAGTCTTTTCTGGAAGGGGAACAGCTTTAGGTTTTTCATTTTCAATTTTTTTATTTTTTTCAGTTGAAACCACTGTTTTAGTTTTATTTTTTTTTACTTTTTTGGGTGGGGCTTGTTCAGAAACTAATTTTTTCTCTTTTTTTTTTGCCTTTTCAATTGTTTTTTTAGCTTTTGGAGCGTATGGTATATTAGTCTTCTCTGCAATTTGAATAAGCTCTACAGATACTATAGGAGGAATATCCAGTGGTTTTTTAGTTAAAAATGGTAGACTCATCGCTGTTATAAAAATTAACAAAACGTGCAAAAGAAACGAAATAGTTATACTTATATTCACTTAAACTACCTTTGTTTAAGAGGTTCAGAAATTAAAGCTACTTTCGTAAACCCTGATCCAGATAGTAGCCCCATGATTTCAAGAACTCTTCCATAATTAATTGTTTTATCTCCTCTTACATATATTCTGGTATCAGTTCTATTTTTTGAAACAGCTAAAACTTTTGCGATTATATTATCATAATCAACTTTTGCTTCTTGTATAAATATTTCTCCTTTGGCATTAATTGATAAAGTCAAAGGCTCAGTTTCTTCTGGCAAAGAGTCTGCTGAACTCTCTGGTAAATCAACCTGAACTCCTACTGTTAATAATGGTGCAGTAACCATAAAAATAATTAATAAAACTAACATTACATCAACAAAAGGAGTTACATTGATTTCACTCATCGGTTCTTTTGAAGATCGATTAAATTTAAAAGCCATTTAAATTATGGTTAAGAATCTTTTTGAAAAGTTTTCTAATTTTTCAGAATACTTCTTAGAATCATTATTAAATTTATTATATGCAACTACAGCAGGTATAGCCGCTAGAAGTCCTAAAGCTGTAGCAAATAGAGCCTCTGCTATACCAGGAGCTACTATTGCAAGACTCGTATTTCTGGAAATTGCAATTGATTGAAAAGAATTCATAATACCCCAAACTGTACCAAATAAACCAATAAATGGAGCTGTTGATCCTACTGTTGCTAAAAATGTAAATCCTTTTTCAATTTTTGTAATTTGTCTTTCAACTCCAGCCTCTAATGACGCACTCATTCTTTCGCTTAGGTTTACTCTCGATTTTTTTTTTAACAAACCTTCCATCGCATCCTGAAAGACTAATGACATTGGGTCGTCTAGTTTATTTGGTAAACTATTATAAAATGTTTCTGCTGACTTAGAGTTCCAAAATTTCTGCTCAAATTCTTCAGAGGTTTTGTTTATTTTTTTAAACAATTTTAATTTATCAAATATAATTGCCCATGAATAAACTGAACAAAGAATTAGTATGATCATTACAGATTTAACAACTATATCAGCCCTTAAAAACAAACTAAATAATGAGAAATCAGTATTTGTTCCTAACTCAACTGCTTTTGCTGCTATATCTGCTTCCATAATTACTCATCACACTTAAATGTGTCATGATTTTGTCTATTAATTTAAATTGATCATTCCTCTTTTTGATAAGTTTCATAGAAAAAACTAGCTATTAGAATAGCATCCGCCTTGTTATTATCTTTCTTTTTTGACAATTGTGCTGAAAAATATGGAAAAATTTCAATAGCTCTTGTTCTGCTAGCATCCTTCTCTGAATTAAT
Organism: uncultured Pelagibacteraceae bacterium; assembly: GCA_902628525.1. Lineage (GTDB taxonomy): Bacteria > Pseudomonadota > Alphaproteobacteria > Pelagibacterales > Pelagibacteraceae > Pelagibacter. Next base: position 14,772 of record CACOMZ010000001.1, on the reverse strand, counting down.
AAGGTTAAAATATTTTTTCCACTTAGCAGGCCTAACGTAATATACGGGTAAATTCATTGCGCTGCATATCCCTTTTAAAATACCAAAAGATTGACCAAAATTAAACATACTTGTAACACCTTGACCAGGCATCGCAGAAACTTGTTCAATTACTACTTTTATATTTTTTTTTTCAAATTTATTTATTCTTTCACTAATTTCATTAAATATTTGAGCACCATTTACTTGTCGCTTATTCTTCTTACCATCAGTCATAGTTGGCATTTCAATTACATCTTTTATTATACCGTCCTGTAAAAAACAGATTGAACCTGAGATACCTGGATCAATTCCAATAATCATCATTAAATACCACCCAAATTAACATTTGAATAAACATTCTGAACATCATCATCTTCCTCAAGAGTTTCTAAAAAATCTACAACAACATCTTTATTATCTTTATTGACTTCAACACTATTTAAAGGGATCCATTCAATTTCTGTGGAAATAAAATTGACAATAATATTTTCTAAATTTTTTTTAACATTATAAATCTTACTCATTTCACACTGGACCTCGTGATAATCCTCATAAGACAAACATTCGTCAGCTCCAGACTCTATGGCTAAATCTAAAATTTTTTCATCAGATATCTCATTTTTATCAATTTTGATTATACCCAATTGTTTAAAATTATGAGAGGCAGAGCCTTGAGTTCCTAAGCTGCCTCCACTTTTTTGAAAAATAGTTCTAATATTAGATGCGGTCCTATTTTTGTTGTCTGTTAAAGTTTCAACTATAACAGCAATCTTTTCTGGTCCAAATCCCTCGTATCTTAAATTTTCAAAATTTGCTCCTATAGCTGCAGAGGATTTATCTATTGCTCTTTCAATATTATCTTTAGGCATATTTGCAGATCTTGCAGCCTGTACTGCAGATCTTAGTCTAGGATTCATTGCTGGATCTTTGTCACCAAGCTTTGCCGCAACAGTAATCTCTTTAGATAATTTTGAAAATATCTTAGATCTTTGCTTATCAGCCTTGCCTTTTTTATGTTTTATTCCTGCCCAATGTGAATGTCCTGCCATGATATTTAAATATTTTTTAATTGATCTCCATATACATAGCTTTTGATGTCTATTGCTAAACCTGTTTTTATATCACAATCTACTATAACACCACATAAAGTAGCGTCTCCAGAAGCAGGAAAGTGTTTCACTGAATTCTTTTTTAAAAATCTATTTAAAGAATTTTCTTTATTCATTCCAATCACTGAATCGTAATCTCCACACATACCTGCATCTGTTTGATATCCAGTGCCATGATTAAGTATTCTAGCATCATTTGTTGGGATATGAGTGTGTGTTCCAACCACTAGAGTTGCCTTTCCATCAAATAGATGTCCTATAGCATTTTTTTCACTAGTAATTTCACCATGGAAATCAACTACAAGTAAATCAAAATCTTTTTTCAATTGATTTTCTTTTAAAAATTTTTCAGAAGCTTCAAAAACATTTTCGCACTTTTTCATAAAAACATTTCCCATCAAATTAAGAACTCCAATTTTAATATCATTCTTTGTGTTGTATATATGAAAACCTTTCCCTGGTGCAGGCTCAAATAAATTCTTGGGTCTTAATAATCTTTCATCTCTATCAATAAATTCCATTATTTCTTTTTGATCCCAAACATGGTTGCCGGTTGTGATAACATCAACTCCACAATTAAAAAAATCCTTACAAATTTCTTTAGTTAATCCAACACCTTGGGTTGCAGCATTTTCACCGTTTACAATTACAAAATCGATTTTTTTTTTATCAATTTCTTTTGATAAATTGCTTGTTAACTTAGAACATCCTGAAATTCCGACAACATCTCCTAAAAATAAAATTCTCATTGTATAATTTTTTTCTCAGTAACTATTAAATCAAGTTTCTTATCATATTTATTGATAGGTATTTTTTTAATTTCCTGGTAGGAAAATCCCAATCCAATTTTAAAAATTTTTTTAATTTTAGATATTTTTTCTAAATAACGATCATAAAATCCTCCACCATAGCCTAATCTATTCAAATCATTATCATAAGCTACTAGAGGAACAAATATTACATCTGGAAAAATTTTCTTTGATGAAATTGGCTCTACTATTCCATACTTATTAATTTTTAAAGGATCTTTGCTTGTCCATTCAAAAAAATCCATCTGGTTTTTATCTCTTATTATTGGTAAAGAAATATTTGTTTTTTTATTTCTTAAAAATTTTAGAATATCTAAGTCATCTATCTCATTATTGCACGGATAATACCCACCTACATTTTTAAAATTAATTTTATTTGTTTTTAAAAATCTATAAATTTTAACAGGATCTAGACTAAGTTTTTTTTGTGAATTTTTTTTTCTAAAATTTAAAATTTTACTTCTTAGCTTGGATTTACTCACAGATCTAATTTGAAATGTTTTCTAATTTTGCTTTTTTTACAAAATTTGATATTTGATCAGCAGCTTCATCAATTAAATTTTCGTATTTTTTTTGATTATCTTCAATTTCTTGTTTTAAATTTTCATGATCAAGATTTAATTTTTCAATTTCAGATTCTTTTCTGTCCCTGTAATCATAAATTAAAGATTTAAGTTCTTTAAATTTATTTGATAGCGTGTTTAATTCGTCTTTTTTTTGGTCTACTTTTTTCTTTGTTTCATAATATTCATCCATTATTTTTACAGCTGTAATTAACAAAAGTTTATTTTCACCCAGATTGCCTAAATCATTTTTTAAGCTATTAAACTTTTTATTAATCTGAATTAACAGTTCCTCCAAGTGCTCCTCTTGCCCATCTTCACAGGCGAGCAAAAACTCTTTATTGTTAAATTTTATACTTACATTTGCCATTTATCTATTTCGTCCAATAAAGTTTCAGTTTCTTGATTAAGTTCATCAATTTTTTCAGAAAATTCAATTTGCTTTCTATCTTCTAGCTTTTCTTTATTTTTTAAATCCTCAAGTTTTTTTGAAAGGTTTTCATGTTCCTCAAGCAAAGTTTTATATTTTTTCTCAATCTGTGTCTTTTCAATTTCTAATTGATTTTGTTTAGTGCTTAAATTTTCAATATTTTTTTGTAATTCAGGATTTGTTAGATCTAATTTTTTTAATTCTTCTAATGCAATATTTAATTTTTTTTCTTTTTCGTTTATAGAATTCATATATATATATTTATATTATTAAATAGATTCTTCTTAGTCTAGTCAGGATAATTTTGAGCAAACTACACAATGATTTAGCTAATTGCATCAGATTTTTATCAATAGATGCTGTTCAAAAGGCAAATTCAGGTCACCCAGGAATGCCTATGGGTATGGCAGATGTTGCAACAGTGCTATTTAAAAGTTTTTTAAGATTTAATCCAAAGAATCCAGATTGGTTTAATAGAGATAGATTTGTATTGTCTGCTGGCCATGGTTCTATGCTTCTATATTCCTTGCTTTACCTGACAGGATATAAAAGCATATCGATTAATAATATTAAAAAATTTAGACAACTAAATTCTATTTGTGCCGGTCATCCTGAATATCATCCAAAAACAGGTATTGAAACTACAACAGGTCCTCTTGGACAAGGTATATCTAATGCCGTTGGTTTTGCTATAGCGGAAGAAATTTTAAAAAATAAATTAGGAAAAGATTTAATTAATCACAAAACTTATGTTTTAGCTGGAGATGGATGCTTAATGGAAGGAATAAGTCATGAAGCAATGAGTTTGGCAGGGCATTTAAAGCTAAAAAATTTAGTTATGCTATTTGATAACAATTCAATTTCAATTGATGGCCCAACAAATCTAGCAGTCTCGGATAATTTTAAAAAAAGATTTGAAGGATATGGTTGGAATTATATTTCTATCAACGGTCATAATGAAAAAGAAATTTTTAAAGCACTAAAAAAAGTTCAGAAAGCTAAAAAACCTACTGTAATTTCTTGTAAAACGAAAATTGGATATGGTTCACCGAATAAATCAGGAAAGGCATCATCCCACGGGAGTCCTTTAGGAGTAGATGAAATCAAACTAGTAAGAAAAGCTTTAAAGTGGAAAAATAAACCTTTTGATATTCCAATTGAAATTTTGAAAGAATGGAGAAAAATTGGCCAGAGAGGTGAAATTTTAGAAAAAAAATGGAACAAAATATTAAAAAAAAGAGTAAAAAAATTTAATCAAATTTTTAAAAATAACTTTACTAAAGCACTTAAGAAGGAAAAAGAATATGCGATAAAGGAGCCAAAAAGTTTAGCTACTAGAAAATGTTCAGAAATGACATTGAGCGCATTAACAAAACTAAAAAATAATTTAATTGGTGGTTCTGCTGATTTGGCAGGATCAAATAATACAAAAACTAAAAACCATAAAATAATTAAAACTGGAGATTTTAGTGGAGACTACATTCACTACGGAGTGAGAGAACACGCAATGAGTGGGGTTATGAATGGTATTGCGCTCCATAGTAATCTAATTCCTTATGGAGGTACTTTTTTAATATTTTCTGATTATTGCAAACCTTCGATTAGATTGTCAGCATTAATGAAAAAAAGAGTCATTTATGTAATGACTCATGATTCTATTGGGCTTGGAGAAGATGGCCCTACTCACCAACCTATAGAGCAGCTTTCAGGTTTACGTGCAATACCTAACTTAAATGTATTTAGGCCAGCAGATAGAATTGAGACAATTGAATGTTGGGAGCATGCTTTAAAAAGTTCAAAAACACCTAGTGTGTTATCTTTAACAAGACAAAATTTAAATCCAATTAGAATTAAACACTCGGACATAAATAAATGCTCATTAGGCGCTTACGAGGTTTTAAGAACAAACAAAAAAATTAATCTAACAATATTAGCTAGTGGATCTGAAGTTAATCTGGCAATTGAGGTTGGCCATAAATTAGCCAAAGATAAAATATATTCCAAAGTAATATCAATGCCTTGTATGGAGCTTTTCGACTTACAACCAAAATCTTATAAAAATAAAATTTTACAAGAAACAAAATTTAAAATATCGATTGAAGCTGGATCAAGTGATTGTTGGAAAAAATATGTAGACAGTAACGGTATTGCTTTTGGAATAAATGAGTTTGGTAAAAGTGCGCCTTACAAAGATATTTATAAATATTTTGGACTAGAGAGTACAAGCATTAAAAATATTACAAAAAAATTATTAAAAAAATAAAATGACAATCAAAATCGGAATTAATGGAATGGGAAGGATTGGTCGTATGGTATTGAGATCAATTATCGAAGGTAAAAATAAAAATTTAAAAATTAATCATATAAACAATCGGTCAAACCCAGAATCTACATCTAAATTAATCAAATACGACTCTATACATGGAAAATTAAATGCTGATCTAAATTTTGATCCAGGTCATTTAATAATTAATAAAAAAAAAATTACATTTTCACAAGAAACAAAAATTCAGGAAATTAATTGGAAAAAATATAATGTTGATTATGTTTTTGAATGTACAGGAAAATTTAATTCAAAAGAAAAACTTGTTGCTCATATAGAAAATGGTGCAAAAAAAGTGATTGTTTCTGCTCCATGTAAAAACGCAGATAAAACAATAGTGTTTGGTGTTAACGAAAATAAAATCACTAAAGAAGATAAAATAATATCTGCCGCATCTTGCACCACCAATTGTCTAGCACCTGTAATCAGTGTTCTTAATGAAAATTTTGAAATTGAAAAAGGTTTTATGACTACAATTCATGCGTTTACTAGTGATCAGAGAATTTTAGATAATTCACATAAAGACCCAAGAAGAGCAAGATCTGCAAGTCAATCTATAGTTCCTACTTCAACAGGAGCTTCGAAAGCAATAGGAGAAATAATACCAAACCTCAAAGGAAAACTAGAAGGTATTGCGATGAGAGTACCTACCCCTAATGTTTCTCTTGTTGAATTGGTCTTTTGTACAAAAAAAAAAATTGATATAAAAAAAATCAATAACGCTTTTGAACAAGCATCAAAAAATAAACTAAAAAATATTTTAGAAGTTACCAATGAAAAATTAGTATCTATAGATTTTAATCATCATCCTGCTTCTGCCATTTTAGATACCTCTTTGACAAATGTAGTTGGAAACAATATGGGTAAAATATCAGCCTGGTATGATAATGAATGGGGCTTTTCTAATAGAATGTGCGATATTGCTGAAACTTTGCATAAAATCTCTTAATGAGAAGTATTATAAATGAACAAAATCTAAACAATAAAAAAATATTGTTAAGACTAGATTTAAATGTTCCTTTGGAAAAAAATAAGATAATAGACACAACAAGGATCGATAAAATTCTTCCTACTTTAAATTTTCTGATAAAAGAAAAAGCTAAAATTATAATTTTGTCTCATGTTGGTAGACCAAAAGGTAAAATTGTCAAAGAACTCTCTCTAGAACCAATCCGTGCAGAGTTGCAGAAAAAATTAAGTAAAAAAGTTAAGCTCATCAGTGAAAATATCAAAGAAATAAAAAATAAAAATTTCTTTAATAATTATAATGAGGAAATTATAATTTTAGAAAATATCAGATTTTACTCAGAAGAAGAAGAAAACGATAATAAGTTTGCCGAACATCTATCGTTTCTTGGAGATATATATGTAAATGACGCTTTTTCATGCTCACATAGAGCTCATGCTTCAATTCGTGAGATACCAAAATTCCTTCCCTCATTTTCTGGTTTACAGTTAGACTTAGAACTTAATGCGCTTACTAAAATAACTTCCAAAATTACAAGACCTGTTACTTGTATAATTGGAGGATCTAAAATTTCTACTAAAATAAATGTTATTAAAAATTTAATTACTAAATTTAACAATATTGTAATTGTTGGGGGAATGGCTAATAATTTTATAGAATTTTTTGGAAATAATATTGGAAAATCTATTAAAGAAAAAAATTGTGATCAAATAGTAAAAGAAATCATTGTCCTTTCACAAAAAGAAAAATGTAAAATAATTTATCCTGAGGATGTTATTGTGTCTAAAAGTTTTAATGGATCTCCTAAAAAAAAAGAATTAAACGAAGTATTATGTGACGAAATGATATTAGATATTGGTCCAAAAACTATTGAAAAGATAGCAAATATTATTGATAATAGTAAAACAATACTTTGGAACGGACCCGCAGGATACTTTGAAAATCCAAATTTTGCCAATGGGAGTATTCAGATAGCAAAAAAAATAATTGAAAATAATAAAGTTAACAAAATTTTTTCTGTAGCTGGCGGAGGAGACACTGTTTCTTTATTAAATAATTTAAATCTTGTGAATAATTTTAATTTTGTTTCAACTGCAGGTGGAGCTTTTTTAGAATATCTTGAAGGTAAAAACCTCCCTGGTATAAAGGCATTGAATTTAAATGACAGAACTAAACAAAATTGCACTTAAAATAATTTCCAATGGTAAAGGAATACTTGCAGCAGATGAAAGTAATGGAACTATGTCTAAAAGACTTGAAGCTGTAAATGTAAACTCAACTCCAGAAAATAGACTTTTATTTAGAGAAATACTTTTTTCATCAGAAGGAATGAAGGATTGCATAGGTGGTGTTATTCTTTACGATGAAACCATAAATCAAACTTCAAGCTCGGGAAAATCAATACCTAAATTAATATCAGACTCAGGTGCAGTACCTGGAATAAAAGTTGATACAGGAGCAAAAAATTTACCTAATTCCCCAGAAGAAAAAATTACAGAAGGCTTAGATGGTCTTAGAGATAGATTAAAAATATATTACGATCTAGGAGCAAGATTTACAAAATGGAGAGGTGTCTATTCTATAGGTGAAAAATATCCAAGCAAACTTGCAATTAATTGTAATGCTCATGCTCTTGCAAGATACTCTGCACTAGTTCAAGAGAGTGGAATGGTTCCAATAGTAGAACCTGAGGTATTGATGGATGGAAACCATTCTGCGGAAGTTTGTTTGAGAAAAACGTCGGAAGTAATTAAAAAATGTTTTGAAGAACTTATTTTACACAAGGTTGATCTATCGGGAATTATTTTAAAACCAAATATGATTTTAGCTGGAAACCTATCAGAAAACAAAATTTCTAGTGAGGAAGTTTCAATAAAAACACTTGAATGTCTTAAAGATTCTGTGCCAAAAGAAGTACCTGGTATTGCTTTTTTATCAGGCGGACAATCCGAAATAGAGGCTACAGAAAATTTAAATTTAATAAATAAAAATAATAATTCAAATTTTATAATGACCTATTCATATGGCAGAGCTCTTCAACAAAGCGCTTTAAAGGTTTGGTCAAACGATATTAAAGTTTCAAAAGTAACTCAAAATATTTTTAATCATAGAGCTAAAATGTGTACCTTAGCTGCTCAAGGAAAATGGTCGATTGAACTTGAAAATAAATAAGAAAAAATTTATTTATCTTATTTCTCCTAACAAAATAACTGTCAATTTTTACAAAAATCTTAAGTTGGTTTTAAAAACTGGTAAAGTTAGTTTTTTTCAACTAAGACTAAAAAATTATTCTCATAGAGAAAAAGTTATAATTGGAAAAAAAATCCAAAATATATGTAAAAAAAATAATGTAAAATTTATTATTAACGATGATCCTTCGCTTGCTTTAAAATTAGATGCTGATGGTTGTCATTTAGGTCAAAAAGACATGAATATTGAAAAAGCAAAAAAAATAATTGGTAAAAAAATTATAGGGATTACTTGTCATAATTCTATGAATTTAGCAAAAAAAGCTGTTAGAGCTAACGCTAGCTATCTTGCTTTTGGTACATTTTACTCCTCAAAAACTAAAAAAACCAAATATGTGGCCTCCACTAAAATTTTAAATAAAGTAAAAAAATTTACTAAAACACCAATTGTAGCTATTGGCGGCATCAATTCTGATAATTATTCAAATCTATTATTGAACAATGCCAATTTTTTAGCTATTTCAGGTTACATTTGGAAAAATAAGAAATACAAACCTTTACAAGCAATAGAAAGAATAAAATGAAAATTAACGCTGGTGAGATTAGAGTAGGAATGCTTCTCGAATATAAAAGTGACTTATGGCAAGTTTTAAAAACCCAACATGTAAAACCAGGAAAAGGTGGTGCATTTGCACAAGTTGAAATGAAAAGTGTAAATAAAAACACAAAATTGAATGAAAGATTTAGATCTAGCGAAACAGTTGAAAAAGCTTCTTTAGAAGAAACTACTTTTAATTTTCTTTATAGCGATGAAAATAATTATTTTTTTATGAATCCTAAATCTTTTGAACAAATAGAAATTAAAAAAGAACTTGTGGGAGATAAAGGAAAATTGTTAACAGAAAATCTTGAAATATCTGTAAACTTTTATAATGAAAGCCCAATTTCTGTTGAACTTCCAAATCAAGTAAAATCTAAAATAGATAAAACAGATGTGGCTCTGAAAGGCCAGACAGTATCCTCATCCTATAAACCAGCTATTCTAGATAATGGTTTAAGTATTCAAGTACCTCCTTTTATCGAAGCTGGCGACGAGGTAATAATCGATACTAGAAATTTAGAATACGTTAAAAAAGTCTAAATAAATGATTTCAATATCATCTAATCTTAATTTAATGATTAAAGCTGTAGAAAAAGCATCTAAATCTGCAGTTAGAGATTTTGGAGAAGTTGAAAAGTTACAAGTATTAAAAAAGGGCCCTTTCGATTTTGTTACTAAAACTGACAAAAATGTTGAAAGAATTTTAATTGATGAATTGAGTAAAACAAAAAAAAATTATTCCTTCCTTTCAGAAGAAATTGGATTAATCAAAAATAAAGATAGAGAAAATATATGGATAATCGACCCAATTGATGGAACAACAAATTTTCTTCATGGAATCCCTCATTTTGCAATTTGTGTTGCTTTAGAGTCTAAAGGCGAAATAATAAGTGGATTAATTTATGATCCAATAAAAGACGAAATGTTTTTTGCTGAAAAAAATAAAGGTGCATTTATGAATAGTCATCGATTAAGGGTTTCAAGTAAAAATTCTATTGAGGATTGCTTATTTTCAAGTAATCATGAAGGTGTAAAATTCAGTAATCTTAATATGAGATGTAGTGGTTGTGCTGCATTAGATATGGCTTACGTTGCATCAGGACGTTTAGATGGTTTTTTTCATAATAATATAAACATATGGGATATTGCTGCTGGAGCATTACTGGTTCAAGAGGCGGGTGGAGTAGTGAATGAATTAAAACAATTCGATAATAATAATATCAATATTAGGGCCTCAAGTTTAGCTATTAATAAAGAAATGTTAAAAAGTATAGAAAATTTTTAAGATATATTAAATCCTTTTTATAAAAAAAATTGAATGATTAATATTTGATATTATAACTTAAAAAGTTTAATATAATTAACATAATAGATGTCAACTTAATTTACTCCATGTCCCTTAAAAATAATAATCAATATAATAACGAGTTAGATTTGATAGAAATATTTTTAATTTTTTCAAAATATAAATGGAAGATTTCTTTATTTATCTTGGTTCCTATTATATTAATGTTTTTATTTATTATTAGCCAACCTAAAAACGATCTATCTTATGTTGCCACAACAGAAATCAAACCAATTTCAACATTTGATGAAATTGAGTATGAAAGTTATAATAGCTATTTAAAAAATACTGATTATGAAAATGTATTTTATTCATTCAATCCATTCGTAGAAGATTTGAAAAAATCGACAACACAGAAGGCCTTTGTATTTAAAGATATCGATTTTTATAACAATACAGATAATTCATCTTTTAAGAAAATTGATAAAGCCTATTTGCTGAATTTGTTTGTAGATAGATTAAAGGAAAACTCGATTTTTATAAAAGCTATTAAAGAATATAATTTACTAAAAAGAGAAAATTATGAAAATAATCAAGCCTATGAAAACGCAATTATTAAATTATCAAATTCGATTAAAATAAAAAATGTAGAGAATGAAATTCAAATTAATGAAAAAGAGGAAAGTAACAATTTATTAAGTTTTAATATTGTATTTAATACAAATGACAGGGAGAAGTGGGAAAAAATTCTCTTTTACATCGAAAAAACTGCAAACAGAGAAATTCAAACATACCTAAGTCAAACTTTTAATAGATTAATTTTAATACAAAAAAAATTAAAAATTTATAAAGTTGAGGACATCGATATTTTATTATCTGGTGCTAGGAGTAGCGAAAAAGAGATGTATAAAATTCATTTAGAAACTTTGAAGAGTGACATATTAAAAAATAGAAATATAGAGAGACTCCAACAAGAATTTAGATCTACACCAATTATAAAATCAGAAAATTTTTATGCTGCAAAATTAATGGTAAAATCTACTTTTTTTAATCCATCTAATGTTGAAAAATATCGAATGACTCCAATGCTTATAATGGCAGGTATAATCGGTGGATTTATTGGAATATTTTACGCATTAATGATGAATTCTATTAGAAATCGCTCATAATCTTAAATACCACAATTAAGTGTGATAATATTAAAAGTATATTTTTAAAGATATTAAATCTATTTAAAATTTAAAATATCTCTAATTTAAGGGTAAAATTTTTAAAACTTTTAATTGTTTTAGAGATTTCATTTGTTATAAGATCGCTATGAAAAAAAATATTCATCCTAATTATCACACTATAAAAGTTGAAATGACCGACGGAACTCAATTTGAAACAAAGTCTACTTACGGTAAAGAGGGAGAACTTCTAAAGTTAGAAATTGATCCAAAGTCCCACTCCGCTTGGACTGGAGGGAAGCAAAAATTAATGGACAAAGGACGAATTAGTAAATTTAATAAAAGATTTCAAAACTTTAAATCAGATAAAAAGAACTAAATGCCTAATGCTCCCTTAATGCCGATGGCAACTGCTGTTTGGCTTGTTGAAAACACTACTCTAACTTTTAAACAAATTGCAAATTTTTGTAAATTACATGAAGTTGAAATACAAGGTATTGCAGATGGAGAGGTTGCAAAAGGAATAAAAGCATATAACCCTATCATTTCAGGTCAATTAACTCGAGAGGAGATTGAGCTTTCCACTAAAGATGAGTCCAGACCTCTAAATATTAAAAATAATGACATTGAAATCTCAAATAATGAAAAAAAAATAAAAAAATATATTCCACTTTCAAAAAGACAGGATAAACCTGACTCGGCTCTGTGGTTAATTAAACAACATAATATTTTAAAAGATTCACAAATTGCAAAATTAGTTGGTATTACTAAAAATTCTGTTACCTCCATTAGAAATAAAAGTTATTGGAATTATAATAATTTAAATTCAAAAGATCCTGTGGCACTGAATCTATTTACACAGAAAGATCTAACAGAGGCATTAGAAAAAGCTGAAAGAAGAATAAAAAGAGAAAAAAAACAAAAAGAGAGAGAGAAATAAGCTAAGTTTAATCAATATATTAACAAAATACATAGACATAAAATTATAAAAATGCTAGATACTCGTTTTTTTGGAGGTAGTTATTAAAATAGAAGTTAAAGATAATAATGTAGAACAAGCTCTTAGAGTTTTAAAAAGAAAACTTCAGAGAGATGGTTTTTTTAAAGTTATAAAATTAAAAAATACTTATGAAAAACCCTCTGAAAAGAAAAAAAGAATTCTTCAAGAAAATATCAAAAGAGTTAAAAAATTAAACAAACTTAAAAATAGAATTTAAATTTATCGCGGGGTGGAGCAGTCTGGTAGCTCGTCAGGCTCATAACCTGAAGGTCGGCGGTTCAAATCCGTCCCCCGCAACCAATTGCCAAATTCATAATTATATTTAAGAAACACTTTTTTAATAAGAAACTATTTAGATAAAAATTTAATTTTTCTTTTTAAAAAATTATGAAAATTGTTTTCATGCAAAAAATAGATAATGGAAATAATTACAGGTATATATAAAGGTGTTCTGTATCTAAAATCATAGTCAATTAAAAAGATAGAGTGACTTAAGCTATAAATAACTACAAAATAAAAACTTAATAGATAATATTTATTAAAACTAAAGTCATCTTTTAAGTAAATTTTTATAAATATAAACAAAAAGGTCCAAATGTATGGTGTGTAATAAGCAAAATTATAGAGATTATGAATTAATGAAAAATCTGAACTAATAAACTGATGAAATGCAAAAAATTTGATTAAAAATAATATAATTAATTTAAAAACACTATTTATTTCAAAATCTATACTCCATCTATCATGAACAACTAAACCCTCTAAATTAAAATCTTTATAATAATTTAACCTAGGGGAAATAAAACCAAGATCATCAACATAAATGAATATTAATGAAAAACAAATAAAAGCTGTAATTGTTATAAATATTAAAAAATTAATTTGAACGATATTTTTGGTTTTATAAATATATCTAAAAAAAATATATAACAAAATTATAGGCAATATAAATACAGAGGTTGGTCGTAACAATAATAGTAAAATAAGAAATACTATTGATATAAGAAATTTTTCTTTTATTAGAAATCTAAAATAGATAAAAATTAAGACTGCACAAAAATAATCAAATAATAGAAAACTTTGCCACAATCTTAAATCAGGATTTAACAAATAAACATAAGAAAATACATGAAAATAAAAAATATTAATTTTTTTTTCATCAAAATCTTTTTTTACTAAAAAAAACAAGAATGCTGTAATAATAAAATTTAATATGAAAAATGTTACTGGTAAATTACCAATAACCAGTCCTATTGAATAAATCAATATAGCAATAATGATATTAAATTCGATTGAACGTGCATCTATTAAATATCTAACTAATTCAACTAAATTAAAATTATTTTCAATAAAAAACTCAGCAAACTGAATATTTCTCCTTACATCTGGTGAATATTGATATTCTACTTTGAAAAAGAATATTACTAGGATACATAAGATTAAATTGCTTATTATCAGTAATTTATTTTTAAAAAACATGGTTAAAAAATATCAATTTTACGCCTTTTTACAATGGAGAAATAATTATTAATATATTATTGATAAAAATAATTTGTTTATGAAAACAATCTTAATATCAGGTGGAGCTGGATATCTTGGTACTGAACTTTCTAAAAAACTTTTAGATAAAAACAAAGTAATAATTTTTGATAAATTTTATTTTCCATGGATTTTAAAAAATAAAAATAAAATTAAAAATTCACACAATCTTCAAATTATAAAAAAAAATATAAAATTTGTTAAATTAAGTGATTTTAAAAACGTAGATATTGTATGTGACTTAAATGGAATTTCTAATGATCCTTCCTCTGAACTAAATCCAAAGCATACTTGGAGTTTAAATTATAATGATAGAATAAATTTTGCAAAAATGGCCAAAAAGGCAAAAGTCAAAAGATATATCTTTAATTCAACCTGCTCTGTATATGGTTACAATGAAAATAAAGTTTATGAAAGTGGAGGAAAAAACCCAATTAGCACATATGCTAAAGCTAATTTAAAGGCAGAAAATTTCATATATAAACTTAAAAATAATAAATTTAAAGTTAATTCTTTGAGAAATTCCACATTATTTGGATTTTCTCATTCAATGAGATTGGACCTAGTTATTAATATTTTTGTTTTAAATATTTTAAAAAAAAAAAAAATTATAATTGATGGTAACGGAAACCAATATAGGCCTTTCATATCGGTAAGCGATGTATGCAAAATATATAAAATACTAATTTCAAAAGATAAATTACCGTCTTTTATTTGTAATATAGTATCTTTTAATTCTAAAATTAAAACTATTGCATTTAAGATTT